>JBBSOX010000030.1:0-59339 GCA_038259325.1 Chroococcales cyanobacterium
ACTATGCATGACCACTCTTTGAGATGCTTGTTTTTCAGCATTTTAGTTATGAATACACACCTGGTTTCATGCTTGATTTTCTCGTTTTTAGTTGTGAATACTCACACCTACGTAATAAACCTACACCTGTCAGGGAGTGGGGAGTGGGGGGAGATGAGGGAGCAGGGGAAGCAGGGGGAGCAGGGGGAGAAGAACTATTAATTATTGTCCAATGTCCAATGTCCAATGCCCAATGCCCCATGCCCCATGCCCCATGCCCCATGCCCCATGCCCCATAATCTATTATTCTGTTCTGAGCGGTAAGATACCACTCATTTGTTCTAGATTTAACACTGTAGCTAAGTCTGTTTCGCTCATCAATCCGCGTTCTAGGACAATCTGTCGTAGGGATTTACCAGTTTCTAAAGATTCTTTAGCTACAGCAGCAGCATTTAAATAACCGATGTGGGTATTTAGTGCGGTTACTAAAGCTAAACTGCCTTCGGCATAAGCTAAACAGCGTTCCTGGTTAGCACTAATTCCCTGGATGCAGCGTTCGGTGAGTGCAGCGATAGTATTACCCAAAATTTCGATACTGTGAATCAAGTTATAAGCAATCAGCGGCATCATCACATTTAATTCTAATTGTCCGGCTTGGGCGGCTAATGCGATCGCACTATCGTAACCCATCACCTGAAAAGACACCATTGATGTCATCTCTGCCATGACTGGGTTATATTTCCCTGGCATAATCGAAGAACCGGGTTGCACTGGGGGGAGTTGAATTTCTTTCAAGCCTGTTTTTGGCCCCGAATCCATCAGCCGCAAGTCGTGAGAGATTTTGACTAAATCCTGGGCTAAGTTGCGTAAAGCACCGGAAACGTTTACAAATGGGGACATACTCTGCATAGCTGCCATAAGATGAGGCACAGGTTCTAAAGGTGTATCAATCAATTCTGAGAGAACTTCCACTACACGGGCGCGATATAGAGGATGAGTATTTAACCCCGTTCCGGCTGCACTACCTCCCAAACCCAGCACCATTAAATCACCAGAGGCGGTATAAATCCGGTTTTGATGTTCTGTAAGGATTTGCGCCCAAGCCCGAAAATTTTCGCCCAAACGCACGGGTACAGCGTCTTGTAAGTGAGTTCTGCCAGATTTGACGATATCTTGAAATTCTACAGCCTTGTTTTCTAAGGATGCGATCGCACTATCTATTGCTGGGTGTAATGTCTTGGATAATGCCAATAATCCACCAATCCGAATTGCCGTCGGAATCACATCATTGGTAGACTGCCCATAATTAACGTGATCGTTAGGACTAACACGTTTGTAATAACCCTTTTCTTCACCAAGAATTTCTAAGGCGCGATTTGCTAAAACTTCGTTGACATTCATGTGATGAGATGTTCCAGCACCCGCCTGATAAACATCCACGACAAATTGATCCCGGAACTTCCCAGCTAAGATTTCATCAGTTGCTTGCACAATCGCCTGACTAATATCTTGGGGAATGCAATTCAGTTCTCCATTGACAATTGCTGTAGCTTTTTTGATTATCAAACAAGCATCTACGTAAGTACCTAAAGGCTTGATGCCGCTAATGGGGAAGTTTTCGATTGCTCGCAGAGTTTGGATACCGTAATAAAAGCTACTAAGAATTTGGCGATCGCCCATCGAATCGCGTTCGATGCGGAATTGGGAGTCTGTGTGTTCAGTCATAGTATTGTTTTAGAAGAGCTACAGAAAACAGATTTTCCCACGCAGTCACACTCAGATACACTAATCTGCATAGATTTTGCATATTTGCTTGGCTGCTTGTTGCTTTAAACTTGTTAATTTTGAATTTGGATTTTTGAATTCCCTATGACTATACCCAACTGGATTACCTTCTCTCGCCTATTGGGGATACCATTTCTACTTTACGGTTTATATAATCCCACACCTCAAGCTCAGTGGATATGTTTAGCGATTTTTCTGATTGCTGCACTGACTGATTGGTTAGACGGCTATTTGGCGCGGAAACTCAACCAAATTAGTGAATTGGGTAAGTTTCTTGATCCCTTAGTGGATAAACTTCTGGTACTTGCGCCGTTGCTGGTTTTTATTGAACTAGAAAAAGTACCAGCTTGGGGAGTGTTTTTGATTTTAGCGCGAGAATTAGCGATCGCCGGTTGGCGGGTGAATCAAACGACAATTACCGGAGCTAATATTTGGGGTAAACTCAAAACTGTCAGTCAAATAATTGCGATCGCACTTTTGATTGCGCCTCTGGGTGAAGTATGGCAAACTCCCTCTCTGATCGCCTTTTGGGTTTCTGTCGCCCTGACTTTAATATCTGGAGGTATTTATCTTTTGCCGCAAAAAGCTAGCACTAATGAAACCACAATATAGTATTGTAATTCAGTGGTCGATGGAAGATAAAAAGTACATTGTCAGCCTACCTGAGTTTGGCCCCTATGCACACACTCATGAAAATACCTACGCGGATGCTCTCAATAATGGTGAGGAAGTGCTGGAACTTTTGATTGAAGATTACCAAGCACAAGGAAAACCATTACCAGAGCCTTTAACCGCAAACGTTTCCTTTAGATTTGTGCAATCCTCACCCTAATTATTAGCAGCCATAAAATTTGATCGGAGTTCTAAGGTATAGTCTTTATCTAATTTGCCGGGAAGACCCCAAGTGGAACAAAGTGGAACTTGGGGATGAAAGGCAGTTAAATGCGAGACATCCCTTGAATGATTTCTTGCTTTGCAAGAACAGTGAGAGGGATAGTTGAGCATTTAACAATTTTAGGGGTTGTGCTGTTCCCTAAGATATTGGATGATACTTTCAGGTCGATAAAGTAAAAACGATGATTGTTTTCGAGTTCAAAGCTAAAGGCACTTTGCGACAATATCAACAGATAGATGAAGCATTGCGGATTACTAAATTCATCCGTAATAAGTGCTTACGGTTTTGGATGGATAACTCAAATGTTAAACCTTACGACTTAAATAAATACACTGCCGTTATAGCTAACGAGTTTGAATTTGCTGATAAATTAAATTCTTCAGCGAGACAAGCGGCAGCAGAAAGAACAGCTTTTGCAATCAAGAGATTTTTTGATAACTGCAAAGCTAAGATTCAAGGGTTAAAAGGATATCCCAGGTTTCAAAAAAATAATCGCTCAGTTGAATATAAGCTCAGTGGTTGGAAGCTTTCAGATGACCGCAAGCACATTAAATTTACAGATAAATGCAACATTGGTCAGCTAAAGTTAATTGGCACTTGGGACTTACACTTTTACCAAGTTAAACAAATCAAGCGAGTCAGAATAGTTAAGCGTTCAGATGGGTACTATGTTCAGTTCTGTGTATATGCAGAACGGAATATAGATACTCATCCAACGGGTAAAATCATAGGTTTAGATGTTGGTTTAAACCACTTCTATATAGATTCCCTTGGAAACACAGTAGAAAACCCTAGATATTTACGCAAGTCAGAGAAGGCATTAAAACGTCTTCACTCATCAGTTAGTCGTAAAAACAAAGGGTCTAATAACCGCAAAAAAGCTATTAACCGTCTTGGTAGAAAACACTTGAAAGTTTCGCGCCAGCGTCAAGATAATGCTGTTAAGCAAGCATTATACGTAGTAAGGTCTAACGACCTTGTGGCGTATGAAAAACTGCAAGTGAAAAATATGGTTAGAAATAGCAAGCTTTCAAAATCAATTAGTGATGTTTCATGGTCGTTGTTCACCCAATGGCTAGAATATTTTGGGAAAATATATGGTCGAGTTGTTGTACCTGTTGACCCGAAATTCACTAGCCAAAACTGTTCATCATGTGGTGAAATTGTGAAAAAATCCCTATCTGTTCGCACTCATATTTGTAAGTGTGGGTGTGTTTTGGATAGAGATTTGAATGCCAGCATCAACATTTTGAACAAGGCATTGAAACAAACTAATTACGTAAAGTCTTCCGGGGGGAGTATCCCCCCGGCGAGCTTTACGACTTAAGTACGGTGGGGCGCACCGAAACTTTTAACGCTTGTGGAGAGATGACCCTCTACCCAGATTTGGCAACAAATTTAGGCAAGGTTGCTCACTGAAACAAGAATCCCCGTATGTAGCGAAGCGAAATGCGGGGAGCGTCAATCTTAACCCCTTGTACAGACGCGATTCATCGCGTCTCTCCTCACCCCTAACTTTTTTCATGCCATCCAAAATCTTACCACCACCCCTAAAACCTGGAGACTTACTGCGAGTAATTGCCCCTAGTGGTGCTTTGCGAGAATTTAAGGCATTTGAACGGGGTTTAGAAATTTGGCGATCGCGTGGTTATCTAGTAGAAATCAGTCCTCAGATAGATGACAAATGGGGTTATCTTGCTGGAAAAGACGAAACCCGCCGTCAGCAATTAGCAACAGCATGGCAAGATCCCGATTGTCGCGGTATTCTTTGTACCAGAGGCGGTTTTGGTAGCACCCGCATTTTAGAAGATTGGAATTGGCAACTTAGCAAATCATCCCTAATCCAAAATCCAAAATCCAAAATCCAAAATCCAAAATGGCTCATAGGCTTTTCTGATATCACAGCTTTATTGTGGAGCCTTTATATAGCTGGTTTTTCTGGTGTTCATGCTCCCGTACTGACGACTTTGGCAGATGAACCAGATTGGTCAATTGAGCGATTATTCGATTGCGTGGAAGGTCGCCCTCTCGCTCCTCTCAAAGGTTGCGGTTGGGGTGGCGGCGTGGTAAAAGGCACTTTATTACCTGGTAATCTCACAGTGGCTACTCACCTTTTGGGTACACCAATCCTGCCACATCTGGATGGTGTAATTCTAGCGTTGGAAGATGTTACGGAAGCACCCTATCGCATCGATAGGATGCTGACGCAGTGGCGTTTGAGTGGTGCTTTATCTCAAGTCTGCGGTATTGCTTTGGGCGGTTTTACTCGTTGTGAAGCGCCGCCAACTATATCTAGCTTTAGTGTAGAAGAAGTATTGCGCGATCGCTTGGGTGATCTGGGTATTCCGATTGTTTCTGACTTACCTTTTGGCCATGATAGCCCCAATGCAGCTTTACCAGTGGGTGTAGAGGTAACTTTAGATGGGGATGCGGGGATATTAGCGATCGCGCATACCTATTAAATTAAAATGATATTCATTTACGGTAGCAACAAGCTGTAGTTTAGTTTGGAAAAATTGATGCAATACGAAATAGATAATTATTCCATCTTCAGTGATATAAAGGAAATTTTCCAGTATCATTACACAACTAACTTGTGGGGTAGCAAAGAAAGTATTTCTGGCCCAGGATCAACAATTGAATATACCCAAAATATCCGAAAAGAGATTCCTCAACTAGTCAGTGACTTAGGCATAAAAGTGATTTTCGATGCCCCGTGTGGAGATTTTAACTGGTTCAGAATGATTTCTTGGAAAGAGCCGATTACCTATATAGGTGCTGATATTGTAGAGCCTTTAATTAAACGCAACCAACTACTTTATGAGAGCCATAACACTACCTTTATTTATTTAGATATCACTCACAATCCCTTACCAAAGGCTGATATGTGGCTTTGCAGAGACTGTCTGTTTCACTTATCAAATCATGACATTTCATTGGTAATGAAGAATTTTTTTAGAAGCAATGTTAAATATCTACTCACATCAACTCATTCTAACTGCGAAAATGAAGACATTCAAACTGGATCATTTCGTCTGCTCAATCTTCAAAAAGAACCATTCAAATTTGGCAAACCTATCGCACTCATAGAAGACTGGATTGAAGGTTATCTTATTAGACATCTCGCGTTATGGGAACGGGAAGCTTTGATGGATAGTTTAATGCAAGCTGGCAAAAATAACTTACTAGCTTAAGCATTTTCAGGCAGGATAGCCTATTCTCAGAATTTTTTTAAACCACTCTTGGGTGCGATCGCCCATAGCTTCTAAAGAGTATAGAGTTTCTGCTTGCTGGCGACAAGTTTGGCGGTCAATTTCATCCAAACGCTTAATCGCTTCTACTAAACCTTGGACACTATCAGGTTCCACCAAAAAACCAGTTTTTCCTTCTTGGACAATTTCTGTTAAACCACCCCGACGATAAGCAATTAAAGGTACTCCGCAAGCAAGCGCTTCTATTGCTACATTTCCAAATGCTTCTACCCAACGAGGAGTTACCAAAAGTGCTTGACATTGACCTAACTCTTTTTGTAGCTCAACCGTTGGTAAAAATCCTATATATTCGATGGGAGCATTAGGATATTCTTGACAAATCTTTTCCCAGTAAGATACATCCTGTTTAAACCCGAATATTTTTAGTGTAATACCAGTGATTTCTGCTGCTGCTACTGCATCTTCTAGTCCTTTTTCAGGAGCTATCCTACCTACCCACGCCAAGCTCTGAGTTGGTTTTTGGCAAAATTGATAAATAGATAAATCCAAACCATTTAGCAGACAAATACACTGTTCTGCAAATGTAAAAGTTGCTGCCTGTGTTTGACTGTGAACACCGATAGTATCAGGAAAATTGATTGCTACTTGTTCAATAATTTGATCCATTGCATCTGTCAAAGAACCCATGCTTATCAGATGTGCGATCGCACAGTTAAAAAATGGTGTTAAATACAATGGCAGCCAATCATAAGCAAAATTCACAATCAAATCATAATCGGCTTGCACTTGGCGAGCATAATCCCACATATTCGCTAAAACAGAATTTTTATGCAGTAAAATTGGATCGCTACGACTCTGATTTTGCGCTGGTATCTGTATTAGTTCACCGGGAATTTCTTTAATAGTTAAGCTATTGCTGGTAGATCCTTGTGGTGCAACAATTTCTAATTTATGTCCTCGTCGCAGCATCTCTGTAGCAATATTAGATAGGGTTAACTCTACTCCCCCTCCTAATCCTGAACCTAGCGGACCCATTGGGGTAGACATAAATAATAATTTATGGTACATTTTCGTCGTTAATATATTTTCATAAACATCATTTTTTCACCTAAACAACGTACTTGTTGGGTTTCGCTATGGCTCAACCCAAAAGACATGCAATTAAATTCAACTCTGCTTCCGGTAGCAACGGGTTGTAATTAGGTAAGGATGAAAAACCTCTAAAAAGTGATTCTGAAGTGTCTGGAAAAATTCCTCTACTGCTTTTGGATCATCTAAATGAAAAGCGTATTCTTGATCAAAACCTTTAAAGAAATACCAATTCAGTATCATTTTACCATCAGAGTTCAAAGCTTGATAAAATTGTAATAACTGTTGGCTAGGATCTAACAAATGCTCTAAAACATCAAAGCATAAAATCGTATCAAATTTCTCTTTTACAGGCATTTCAAGAGCAAAAACTATTTTTTTGTCAAGTCCCATTTTCTCAGAGCGATACTTAACAAAATCACGATTAATCGGATTAATATCGCAATAAACCACCTGCTCAACTTGTGGGCAAAGAGCAGCACCAAGGGCATGAGTTCCTATTCCACCACCAAAATCTAACACTCGACCTTGGGCATAATCTGCAATTAACCGCAACATATCTCCAATATAATCATGACTTGACAGATGCCAAGCCCCTAATTCAAATAAGTAAAGTTCTCCAACTTTATCACGATAAAAAGCACTTGCTTCTTGCCAATTAAAATCTTTGTGGCCTAAATTTTTTATTTCATCTTTTTCTGCTGCTAACTTTGTCTCTATGGTTTCTGGATCTAAATTTAAAAAACCTTGTAGATGATGCTTGAAGTGAAATGAATCTTCTAAAAAAGTACTTAAAAAAGGAGGTGTAATAGGGTTTAGCATGAAAATTGTGCCACAATAAATTACATATTATATTATAGAATGCATGTTCACTAATTAAAATATTATGACTCGTGAACATTGAGGCTAAATGTAGGCAGGAAGCATATCCATAAAACTATATATAGGCTTACCAAATATTCCTTAAAAATTGGCATGAAAGTTACCATTTTCCAATCCCAAGCTCAGACTTTTTACCGCCAGTTGAAAAATTCTAATTGGCGGCTTTCGCTGATAGGAATTATTCTGATTATATTTTTCATATTCTTATATGGTTGTCAAGGGACAGTTTATAATAATGATAGAGTAATTCATTTGAGTCTATGGCAATCAATCAATCCTCCTGCTAATCGGGATGTGTTTAATAAACTAGTAAATAAATTTAATCAGACTCATACTGATATCCAGGTGGAATCTATCTTTGTCGGTCAACCTCAATTGCCAAAAATATTAACAGCAGTTGTGGGGAATGCACCTCCAGATATTCTCTCATTCGATCCTCAATTGACAGGTCAATTTATGGAGCTAGGGGCAATTCGACCTTTAGAAGAATGGCTGGACAAATTGCCATTGAAGTCAGAAATTAGCCCCAACCTATTAGAGGAATTAAAATTAGACGGTCATCTTTGGTCAATCCCACTTTACACCAGCAATTTAGGTATTTTTTATCGACCTAAACTTTTTCAAGCTGCGGGGATTACGCAAATTCCTAAAACTTGGGAAGAGTTAAGGGAAGTTGCCAAAAAATTGACCATAGACCGCAATGGTGATAAAAAACCTGAACAGTACGGAATGTTGCTGCCTTTAGGAAAAGAAGAATGGACTGTCTTTAGTTGGTTTCCTTTTTTATTGAGTGCTGGGGGAGAAATTGTCACAAATAACCGTCCAAATTTAATAAATGCAGGAGCGATCGCAGCTTTACAATTTTGGCAAGATATATTAAAAGATGGTTCAGCAACCCTTTCTTCCCCAGAGCGTGGTTATGAAGAAGACGCTTTTCTTTCAGGTCGCGTTGCCATGCAGATCACAGGCCCTTGGAGTTATATACTAAAGTCCAATGTTGACTTTAAAGTATTCCCCATACCTGTAAGTGTGAAACCTGCTACGGTGACAGCCACTGGAAATATGTATTTGATGAAAACTACACCCGAAAGAGAGCAAGCCGCCCTAAAATTTTTAGAGTATGTTTTAAGTGAAGAATTCCAAACAGAATGGAGTATGGGGACGGGTTTTTTACCAGTTAACATTAAATCTGCCCAAAGTCAGGCTTATCAAGAATTTCTCCAGCAAAACCCTGTCTTGAAAGTCTTTATTGACCAAATGCCTGTATCAGGTTCTCGACCAATCATTCCTGGCTATAGTCGCTTGTCTGACAGTTTAGGTCGAGCCATCGAAGCCACCATGCTAGGGGCATCTCCAGAAACAGCACTTAAACAAGCTCAAGCAAACCTCGATTCAATTTGGGATTCCCTACAATCTAGATGAAATCTAAAATCTTAACTAAGGTTTTTACTTAGCCTTGCAAAAACTAAATTTCAAACCTGATGCTTAATTATGATCAACTAGAAATTCCACTCCGGCGAGGCAAATTTCTTTTCAATGTACACAAGCCAATTGCTGGTACGGCTCCTAGTATTAGTGCTGTAAGTCCTTGTCCACTCCAATATAATATGGAAGCACGGTAGGTTTCTGGAATCAAATTTTGCACAAGAAAAAGTAACCAAATCAAAATAGTAATTAATAAGAAAGAGATTGAGGGTAAAAAATTCCACCACCAAATCCCTGCTCCTGCTGTATATCGCCTCAGTACGAGCCATTGGCAAAGCCCCAGCCAAATACCAGAAATCATATATGCGATCGCAGACAAAAATCCAAAAATAAAAGTTTGTTCAGGAGATAAAGTTTTATTTAACGATAAGGCAATAGTTGAAATATAGTTAATCCAGGCTGTAGAAACACCATTGGCAATCAGCCAACCGACACTAGTAGCAAATAGCCACTGCCAACCCGCTAAATATTGGTAAAGGATAAGGCTCTGGTCGGCAGCGAAAATCACGGCAAATACAACGTTACTAAGACTTCTGACCAAAATGCTCCATGTTTGTGGTTGGATTGCAACACTAAGTAAGCTTTGGAGAATAATTTTCTCTAAGGCGATACTGGCAACGCCACCCACAACCCATCCAATCAGGGTCATTAAGGTAAACTGAATAAAGAACCTCTGTCGCTGCGATCGCGGAATCAAAAACTTTCCTGGGTTAGGCTCATTATTAGCAGATGCAAGATGATCGGGACTGTTAGAGTCAGTTTGCATATTAGAGGACTGGGGATTAGGGACTGGGGACTGGGTATTGGGGATAGGGAGATTAGGGAGAAATAATCAATGCCCAATTCCCGATTCAATATTGATTCCTGTTTTATCCTATTTCCCACTTCCCAGTCCCTAGTCCTCAGTACCCAGTCCCTTTTATTCTGAAAAAGCGTAATCTCGGAATGATAAGCTAAACAGTGGCATAAAAATGTGACTTAGGATGAAGTAATAAATGGGTATTTCTTCAACGACTCCTCATCTCTTACGGGCTGCTCGTGGTGAAGTAGTAGATCGTCCCCCTGTATGGATGATGCGACAAGCGGGACGATATATGAAAGCATATCGAGACTTAAGAGAGAAGTATCCTTCGTTTCGCGATCGCTCGGAAATTCCAGAAGTAGCAATTGAAGTTTCCTTGCAACCGTGGAGAGCCTTCCAACCAGACGGGGTAATTTTATTTTCTGATATTGTCACCCCATTACCTGGTTTGGGTATTGACATGGATATTGCCGAAGGTAAAGGGCCAATCATTCACTCGCCCCTCCGCACTCAAGAGCAAATTGATCGTCTGCATCCCTTAGAACCAGAAGCAGCTCTACCATTTATTAAGACAATTTTGCAGGCGTTGCGCTCTGAAGTGGGTAATCAATCAACGGTGTTAGGCTTCGTGGGTGCGCCGTGGACATTAGCAGCTTACGCAGTTGAGGGAAAAGGTTCTAAAACCTATTCCATCATCAAAAACATGGCATTCTCAGACCCAACGATACTGCATCAATTGTTAACTAAATTAGCAGATGCGATCGCGATCTATGCCCGTTACCAAATTGACTGTGGCGCTCAAGTTGTGCAAATGTTCGATTCTTGGGCGGGTCAATTGAGTCCTCAAGATTATGACACCTTTGCTCTCCCCTATCAGCAGCGAGTTTTCCAGCAAGTTAAGCAAACCCATCCTGATACACCTTTGATTTTGCTAGTTAGTGGTAGTGCAGGTGTGTTGGAAAGAATGGCACAATCTGGCGCTGATATAGTCAGTGTAGACTGGGCAGTGGATATGGCAGACGCACGAGCTAGATTGGGTAAGCAAATGAAAGTTCAAGGAAATCTTGACCCAGGCGTGCTATTCGGCTCTAAACAGTTTATCCGCGATCGCATTCATGATACCGTTCGTAAAGCTGGTAATTGGGGTCACATTCTTAATCTCGGTCACGGTGTCTTACCAGAAACTCCAGAAGAAAATGTCGCTTTCTTCTTTGAAACAGCAAAGGAATTGAATCTTGCAGGAGTTAAGGGTTAGGAGTCATTCAATTTTAGATTTTAGATTTTAGATTTTAGATTTTTTCTTCAATCCAAAATTAAAAATCTAAAATTTACCGAGTGATCAGTTGTCAGGTGCAAAGTTATTTTTAACTCGTGATTCGGAACTTTTAACTTCATTTTTAACTCTTCACTGTTAACTCATTACTTTTAATAAATTTTTTATGAGCCAGAAACGGATTTTAGTGACTGGTGCAAGTGGTTGTGTAGGTCATTATTTAACAGAAGCCTTAATTAAGGAAACAAATCACGAACTGTATCTGCTAGTCAGGAATCCAAATAAACTGCAAGTTGATATTAAGGCACGTTCGGGTATCAACATTTTGCAAGGTGATATGCAAAATATTCGCCAATTTGCCGATTTGCTATCCACAATTGATACAGCAGTACTCACAGCCACAGCTTGGGGTGGTGATGAAACATTTGATATTAATGTCGTCAAGACTATACAGTTACTCGAACTGCTAGATCCAGAACGTTGCCAACAGGTGATTTATTTTTCGACAGCTAGCGTTTTAGATCGCTACAATCAACCATTAAAAGAAGCCGGGGAAATTGGGACAGATTACATCCGTTCCAAATATGACTGCTTACAGAAAAAAGAAAAATTAGCGATCGCACCCAAAATTACCACAGTATTTCCCACTGTAGTATTGGGCGGTGATGCGAATAAACCTGATTCTGCTGTCACATCTGGTATTACAGAAGTTACCAAATATATTAATGTGATTCGCTTTTTAGAAGCAGATGGCAGTTTTCACTTTATCCACGCACGAGATATTGCCACTGTCGTGCGATATTTAATTGATCATCCTGTCAAAAATGATCAACCACGTCAGCTTGTTTTAGGTCAAGCACCTTTAACTGCTAATCAAGCAGTTAAAGAAGTTTGTGCTTATCTGGGCAAAAAGATTTATTTTCGTATTCCCATATCTATAGCATTGGCTAATTTGATTATTGTTCTGTTCCGCATTCGGATGGCCGCTTGGGATAGATTTTGTATGAACTATCGGCATTTCACCTATGAAAAATTTATCAATCCCGATAGCTTTGGCTTGTCAAATTATTGTGCAACCATGAGTGATGTTTTAAAAATTAGTGGCGTTAAACGTGCATGATATCTATTGTTTGCTACTGATAGCAGTCATTTCTTGCGAAGATAAGCCGACATAAGCTGCCAGAATTCCAGTCTCTAGTTGCCTATTTGAGGGAAAAATATCAATGGTAAAATAAAACAACTTTAATAAAAAGTCAATAACTCTTTATTTTCGTTAGAGTGGGATAACAATCAAAGTGTGAGGATTGATACTACATGCGAATCTTGTTAGTGTATCCAATATTTCCCAAAACCTTTTGGTCTTATGAAAAAATCTTGGAGTTAGTCGATCGCAAGGTTTTATTACCACCTCTGGGTTTAGTAACAGTAGCCGCGATTTTGCCCCAAGAATGGGAATTTAAACTGGTTGATCGCAACATCCGCCCAGCAACAGAAGCAGAATGGGCATGGGCAGATGTAGTAATTCTCTCTGCGATGATTGTCCAAAAACAAGATTTACTTGATCAAATCCAGGAAGCTAAAAAACGCGGCAAGTTAGTCGCAGTTGGCGGCCCCTACCCCACCTCTGTACCTCACGAAGTTGAAAATGTTGGCGCAGATTTTCTAATTCTGGATGAAGGGGAAATCACGTTGCCCATGTTTATTGAGGCAATAAAAAGGGGAGACACATCTGGCACTTTCCGCGCCACAGAAAAACCTGATGTGACAAGCACACCAATACCCCGCTTTGATTTATTAGAATTGGATGCCTATGACATGATGTCGGTGCAGTTTTCGCGCGGGTGTCCTTTCCAGTGTGAATTTTGTGACATTATTGTTCTCTACGGGCGCAAACCGCGCACCAAAACCCCAGCACAACTGTTAGCAGAGTTAGATTACCTTTATGAATTGGGTTGGCGGCGGGGTGTGTTCATGGTGGATGACAACTTTATTGGCAACAAGCGAAATGTAAAATTGTTGCTGAAAGAGTTAAAAGTCTGGATGGCAGAACATAAATATCCCTTCCGATTTGACACTGAAGCTTCAATTGACTTAGCACAAGACGCAGAAATGTTGGAGTTGATGGTTGAGTGTGGTTTCGCGGCGGTGTTTTTGGGAATTGAAACGCCGGATGAGGATAGTTTACAAATGACCAAGAAGTTTCAAAATACTCGCAGTTCTCTAACTGAGGCAGTGCAAACCATAACCAAAGCCGGATTACGGCCAATGGCTGGGTTTATTATCGGGTTTGATGGCGAAAAAGCAGGCGCAGGCGATCGCATTGTCCGCTTTGCAGAACAAGCAGCTATTCCATCTACTACCTTTGCCATGTTGCAAGCGTTACCTAACACCGCGCTTTGGCATCGCCTGAAAAAAGAAGGACGCTTACGGGAAAATCAAGATGGGAACATCAACCAAACAACATTGATGAACTTCCTCCCCACCCGTCCTCTGGAAGAACTTGCAAGAGAATATATTGAAGCATTTTGTACTTTATACGACCCAGTACAGTACTTGGATCGCACTTACCGTTGTTTCTTGATGATGGGTTTGCCGAGTTGGAAAGCGCCAGCGAAAATGCCAGAGTGGTTGGTTGTGAAAGCCTTGCTGATTGTGATTTGGCGACAAGGAATCAAACGAGAAACTCGTTGGAAGTTCTGGCATCATTTGTTTAGCATTCTCAAGCAGAACCCTGGAGTTGTTGAGCATTACATCGCTGCTTGCGCCCACAACGAGCATTTTCTAGAGTATCGCCAAATTGTGCGCGATCAAATTGAAAGTCAGCTAGCTGAATATCTCGCCCAAGGTGTAGAAAAGCCATATGTGCTAGTGAAGGAAAAAGTAGAGGAAAAAGCTGAAGCAGCAGTCAGTTAGGTGTTGTAACGGTTAAGAGGTAATAGTAAGATTCTATTTTCTTTCTTCTGTAAGTCTATAACTGCGGCGCATGATTTGAGAATTACAGAAGAAGTGGGGCTACAAAGTTAGGGGTACTCATAGTACCCCTAATTTTTTATGCTAATTTCTACCTACACTAAGCTAAAAAACATCTAATTTGCATAATCGAATTAAACATAACTCTTGTGGGGTGGGCATCTTGCCCGCCCAACTTATGTAATTTAAATGTGGAACAATTTACAGGAATTAGTGCAGCAATGAATGACAATGCGCCCAAGAACTAGAGGAAAGGTTGCAGAATTTGAGGATTAACCCAGAGGGTTTATAAAACAATACAGTTCAGATAAGACCAAAACACTTGTAGAGACGGCGATTTATCGCGTCTAGAAAACCCACAATTTTGTACAATTAGCCCTTAACCCAAGCGTATTGGTTTATAAAATTGGGTAATGCGTAGATAAGACAATGCTTTGTTTTAGCTTCTTTATCGAAACTACTGTGCGTAATGGGTTACTTTGCCTAAAATCATTCAGTATCTACGTATCCCAATACAACCTATATAGGTTAAGGTTTTGGCTTTTAATTATCAAGATTACACATTTTATTTTAAGCGGAAGTATAAATTTTTTATAAAGTTTTCCTTGTATTTAAGTTTAAACTCTAAATGCTAACAACAGCGAATAAAGTTATAAATTAATATGATTTATCAGTATAAATACATTAAATAAAAGGCTATTTAAATATATAAATAAAAGCTCCAATAAACATTGACTTTACTAAAGCATAGCTGTTAGAAATTAAGGAACGACACAGGCAGTTTTTCAAAAGATTACTGTCTACATTGTTTTGCCTATTTGATGACTCTTGATATGAAACCTGTTTTATTTACTGCCTTACTTGCTGCTAGCGCTACCTTAACCGGATTATTCTCCCAAGTAGAAGCTGCATCTGCTGCTGACTTTACTTGGGATAATTTCTGGACTCAACCAACGGTATATAACAAGTCTCAAACAGGTTTTAACGACGCTCCTTTTCAACAATTTGTCCAAGCGGAAAGCGTTGTCCTCCCAAACAGCGGACAATTTAAATTAGACCCCACTAAATTAAACCTAAAATACGACTACGATGTTTCTGTTTACTTTATTAATGAGGGTGCTGGTTATAGGAATCAGTTAGCTTTCGATGCCGTAGGAACTACTAACAAGTCTGGGCTGATTTTTAATGATATTTCTTGTCAAGGAACTGGATGTGTTGGCGGCTGGGGCGGTAATGCACTAAAACTAGGGGATGGCGTCAAACTTGGTAATATTACCGCAGGTACTCAACTCGACTTCTGGTTGAGATCAGATGGTTTGAACCGTGGCAACAATGCCAATATCTTTAGTACTAACACGGACTCAAATCCTGACGGACTACAGCACACTGTTGCTTATGCTTATAACAATTACATCCTACTGGCATTTGAGGATTTATACGGTGATTTATACGCTTCAGGGATAGATTCTGCAACTGGTAAGTTGAACGAAGGTTCTGACCGTGACTTTAATGATGTTGTCGTCGTTCTTGATATCGGCGAGGGAAATGTCAGAGAGTTAATTGGTGCTACTGTTCCTGAACCATCTGTTACTCTATCAATGTTTGCTCTAGGAGCAGTTAGTATGTTTGGATTGCGTCGTCGCCGTCAAACTGGCACTTCTAACTAAACGTTGAAACATTGTTAATATACGATGCTTTTAGTTTAGTTATAAAATAATAAGTGATTGCATTTTCACCCGTATAAGTTTACGGGTGAATTTATGTATATATAGGACTACTATTTGATTTTTGAACGAAATTAGGTATTGTAGAGTGTGTTAGAACGGAGTTCGTAACGCACTATTATCAGGGGTTTGATGCGTTACGCTGTCGCTAACACATCCTACGTGTATTTTCAGAAATCAAACTGGATTCCTATAGTAGAATTTATAAATTTGTATTTTATTTATCTACCGCGATCGCGTTCTAAGTCATCAATCACTTTTTGCAAATACCACTCGTCTGACATCCCAGGATAATAATCTTGCTTCTGCTCAATTAATCGTTCGGCAATTTCCCAATATCCCCCAACCATTCGCAAAAGTCGCTGACGTAGCAGGTTATATTTTTGCTTTTTTAACTCAGGACTAAATTTTTGGATTTTTTCTAGGCTACTTAAGACTTGTTGATAATTTGCCCAGTCTTCTTGTTCACAAAAAATACTCGCCGCCCGTTGATAATCTTCCAGGGCATTTTGCATTTCTTCTATGCAAGTATAGGTAATGCCGCGATTGTAGTAAGCTTGAGCATCATCAGGGTTTATTTGCAGCGCTTGGGTATAATCTTGGATTGCACCGAGATAGTTAGCCATTGCCCGATAGGCATTGCCTCTGGCAATATAGACTAGGGGATCTTCGGGTTGCATTTTAAGTGCTTGGTTAAGGTCTGCGATCGCACCTTGATGATCGCCCAATACAGAACGTGCTTTACCTCGGTTGCGATAGACAATGGCATCTTGAAAATTTAGTCGCAATGCTTGATTAAAATCTGCGATCGCTTCTTTATAATTACCCATTTTGCAACGCACAACCCCACGACAGCAGTAAGCTTGGGCATCTTGTGAATCGGCTTTTAATATCCAGTTTAAATCGGCGAGTGCCTCTTGCGTATCTCCCTTTTCAGCCTTTTCTAATAATTGCGTGAAATATTCATTTGTGGATAAAATGGGCGCATTTGGAGAACGTAATTGCTCTACAACAGCTAATTCTTGCGGTTGTAACTGTTTAATTTGTTCCAGACACAGACGACAGTTTTCTTTATCCTGTTGTTCTAGATATAATTGTGCAGCTTTTTTAAAGTTAGCGATCGCGTCTTGAATACTACCCTGTTTACGCCGTACTATCCCCCGCAGACTATAAGCGGGAGCATAATTGAGATTGAGACGAATAGCGCGTTCAACATCGTCTAGCGCCCCAGGTAAATTTTTTAGCACCACCCTTGCCAATCCACGACAATAATATGCCTCTACACTCTCAGGATTAAGCTTCAGAGCTTCGGTATAATCTGAAACAGCCTGAAGGATTTCTCCTGAGTCATAATGTGCTAAACCCCGTTGCAAGTAGGCTTCGGGAAAGTAAGGTGTCAATTGTAAAGCCTGGTTAAATTCCTGAATTGCTCCAGCGTAGTCTTTTCGCCTAGCCTTTTCCAATCCTCTATTGTAGAATTCGTCATTCATGGTATTTGTTTGGTTGATTCAGTTAGTTGAATTCCAGCAGGCTTGTTTCATAGCCTAACCTATACACTCACTCTTAATATTCTAAGTATTCAGCGTGGTTTTACTTCATTCTCGTATATTGAAAAATGTGTCAGTAAAAATCTGTGCGTACTCTGAACTTATACTGCCGATTTGTGAAGATGTCGGACTAGGTAACAGGGGTAACGAGCAAATATATTATATTACTTACAAATTTATTATATTCAGCGGTTTGTGGCTGCTGACTAGATACGGTTCTGATCCCAGGTGATATAACGATAGAAAAAATTGTAGCTTTATTAATTGATATGGTAACTTTAGCTATCGAGTTAGATAAACCACTATCAGCACGATGATTTACAATTTCAAATAAAAAATATGGGGAAATGACTACATTCAATTCCCCATATCTCATAGATTGTAAAATATTTACAGTTAATTAAAATTATTCTGAAAGCTAGCTAGGACAAGCCAGTACAAAGACATCCCTACTTCCTTGAGCGTCAGTCTGTGGTTTTATGGGAGTAGTGAAGTGGAAAAAATCATGATCGTTTACTAATAAAAGTTCTCCTGGATTTAGAACTTTACTAAACACAGGTTTTTCTCTTTTAGAAGTATATAAATGTGTTTCTCCACCTTGAATGTTCTCCCTATCTACTGAGAATATGCCAATAAAATCAGTACCATCACGATGAATACCTTCAGGCGCTGGATTACCCAAATTATCTGGCGAGCAAATAGTTCTAATTTGATGAACTCCGATTTCTGCTTCAGGATGAAGTTTACAAGAATCACTATATGCTAAGACAAGATTTCTAAAAATATCAAGTTTTGTGAGTGCATCATCTAATTCTGCAAACTCTCTTTTTATACCACCTAATAATGGATTATGCTCTTTGCTTTGTAAGAGGTAGCTATGAGGTAATTTAATTAACTGATTCCCAGAAACTGTAAACCGAGATAATCTCCTTGAACGATAGTTGCCTTTTATGTAAGGGTCAAGAGGCATATTACTAAAAAATGGCTTGAAACCTTCTGGATTTATCGAATTTATTTTTCTTAGAGTAAACAGAAAAGCGTATTCTAATTCCGTTGCTGTCCACACTTCTTGCATAGGATTTACCTCCTTGCATATTGAAATTCTCCCGGATTTTTCTTTATGGGAGACTTATAATACTTAGTGTATGCTACTTTTTATTACTATGTTGTTAATTTGACTACAAAAATTGACAATCCATGATATGTAAGGTTACTCAAATTCTGCCGCAGGGCGGAGTAGCTGCTGAAAATATCTGCTATTGAGGGGTAGATAGGTAAGGAATCGACGTATATTTACTAGCAGCAACAAGGTTTTACAATGATAGATTGGCTTTACCGTTACCCACCTTTGTATTCGGGTATTCTGCTAAAACGCTACAAGCGGTTTTTTGCTGACGTTCAACTTACTTCTGGCGAAATAGTCACAGCACACTGTCCAAATACAGGGCCAATGACTGGAGTATCTACTCCCCAAAGTGCGGTACAGCTTTCTAAAAGTGATAATCTTAACCGCAAATTGGCTTACACTTTAGAACTAATTCAGGTACATGACAACGAACCGACTTGGGTAGGCATAAATACTTTTTTACCCAATCGGATTGTAAAGCTAGCTTTGGCGAAACACCTTTTCCCAGAATTGGGCGACTATAGCCAAATCAAGGGTGAGGTGGTTTATGGACTAGATAAAAAAAGTCGAGTGGATTTTTTCTTAACGGGGAGTGATGAGGAACGCCCGATTTATTTAGAAGTGAAAAATACAACTTTGTCTGAGGGGAGACTAGCCTTATTTCCCGACACAGAGACTACAAGAGGACAAAAGCACTTACGAGAACTAATGGCACTGCTACCTCTAACTCGTGCGGTGATGCTTTATTTTATCAATCGCAGTGATTGTACTGAGTTCTCCCCTGGCGATCGCACAGATCCTGTATATGGTAAATTATTACGGGATGCGATCGCTCTCGGTTTGGAAGTCTTACCTTGCCGTTTTGATATTTCCCCCGAAGGTATCCGTTACTTGGGTTTGGCAAAACTAAAAATTTGATCTACTAGAAACATTGCAATGCAACGTCTCTAAACGGTAAGAATTCAGCACCCAGGAGTCAGGAGTCAGAATTTATAAGGAATCTAGAATAATTAGTATATTTATTCATCAAATGTTCACCAAAATTCTTTAACTATTCTGAATCCTGAATTCTTACTCTAAACGCATAAAACAATAAATCCATCTAGACGGTATCTAGATGGATTTATTGGTAGTTGGTGTTTACTAAAAAACATTCAACCAGACTGTAATGGAGAAACTACTATAGGTAGTTGCCACTCCACAAATAGCATTAGCTATTCTGACGTTTGCTTATGCAGGAATCAAAACTGTGTCAATTACGTGGATGACGCCGTTATCAGCAGCAACATCTGCTGCTGCAACTTTTGCATCATTAATTTTAACGCCATTAGAAGCGTCAATCTTTACATCTGAACCTTCAACTGTTTTAGCTGTCTTCAGTTTAGCTACATCAGCAGCCAGTACCTTTCCTGAGACTACATGATAGGTCAAGATTTTCTTGAGCTTTGGAATATCTTGAAGTAATGCGTCTACTGTACCTGCTGGAAGCTTGTTAAACGCTTCATCAGTGGGTGCGAAAACGGTGAATGGCCCTGGGCCTTTGAGTGTATCTACCAGACCAGCCGCTTGGATTGCTGCAACTAGTGTATTGAAAGAACCATTATTAGTTGCGGTATCAATTATGTTGGCCATGTGCTTTACCTAGTTCTGTGTAACTTGTTACAAATCTAAACTATTTATTTCATAGAAGCTATCTATCGTTAGGCGTATGTCTAATAATTTTTTCTTATTGTTATCATAAGATATTGCATACTTTTTTATACAAATAAATAATTTTATGTAATTTATCCGGGCAGATAAGTTATGAGCACCACCGGATGCGTAGTTTACCGTAGCAGACATCGCTCCTTTTTCTACACAGCGGTAGGCCCGATCGCTATACAATCTCAATAGAAAAGGTGAGCCACCGAACAGCCGAACTTCAAATTTGATAGTCCAATGTAACGCGACAATGCTGATTTCTCAGTACCATTTCCAGTATCTTTTTAAATGGGAATGTAGTTTTAAACTAATATCAAAAATACTCTTTTAAAAGCAAAAGTTTTACCTTTGAAATTGTCAATATTTTTTGACATTACTAACGTTAACATTTGGCTTAATGTCCTGGCAGTGATTAAAGTATTGTCATAAAACCAATATAGAGGTATTGACAAATACAGTAGCTATAAATTTATTGTGAGAAAATAATAAGGGTGTAATTTTAACTAAGTATTGAGTGCAAAATGTGGAGGCGTTCGCTAACTGAACTGAACGAAACCTATCGAAACTTCGTGAAATCAAAGGCGCATTTACACACAAACTTATAAGGTAATTAAAATGACTTACGATTCAGAAGATGTGCAAAAAATCCTTCAAATAGCACTCACTCGTAAACATGAAGGTGAATTTTCACGAGAACAGCTTATAGAAATGGCATCTGAGTTAGGTATTTCTTCTGCCATTTTGGAACAAACTGAACAAAAGTGGTTAATTCAACAAGAAGAGGAACGTTCCCGACGCACATTTAATACTTTCCGACGCAGAGCCTTTTGGGCACACTTTGTTTCCTTCCTAGCAGTAAATTTATTCCTTATTCTTTTGAATTTAATAACTAGTCCTAGTTATTTTTGGGCTATCTTCCCAGTATTAGGATGGGGGTTAGGACTATTTTTTCATTGGTGGAGTGTTTATCAGAGTAAATCTGAGGATGACGAGATAGCCTTTCATAAATGGCGTGAAAAAATTTAAGTTCTCCCTACTTTAAAGGATGGAGATGCCAAGAAGATGCTTAGGATTCCTATAATTTTTTAGAGCGATCGCTTCACTAATCACTGTAGTGGAAGTTTGCCTCTTGCTAAACCCCTTCTCTACGAGTGAGAGTAATCTTTCACCTAGAAAGGGGGAAATTTCCGTACTTGATACTTTGTTGACTTTACTAGCGGATAAGATTCTCTCAGTACTTAGATGAATTTATCTTCACTAGTCTGGAAATCTGCTTGGGGTATGGCTTTCCACTGCTCCGGTGTTGCCCAATAAATGATGAAGGTAACTTCTGTATGGTCATTGAGGCTGATCCAAACCTCTTTAACGAGAAATCTAGGATATTCAGCTAGCGCTATTGTCCAAATTTGTTCGTCTTTCTGTATAAAATTTTCTCTTAAATTCGGGGCAAACTTAAACTTGAGTCGTTCTATAAGCACACCCTATTATCTCTGTGTTTGCTAATTTGCCAAAATAGAGATGTAGGCTAGAATAACTGCGCTTTTAGCATAGCTTGATTGCTTACACTCAGGAGCAAGGATCGGCTGGTTTGAAATAAGTAAGAGGAAGGGAGTATGGACAGCAACAACAACTGGTTGCAACAGCTAATGATGGTGGGTCTTGGCACAACGTCTATAGTCGCAGAAAAACTGCGGCAAGTCAGCGATGATTTAGTTAAAGACGGTAAGCTCAATCCTGAGCAAGCCAAGGCAGTTATAGACGATATTGCCCAGCAGTTAAAGTCGGAGCAGGGAAACTTCGATGTTCAAATGCAACGGCAAATGCGAAATATGATGCAAGATTTGGGGGTGGCTCGCCAGTCGGAAGTGGACGAACTACGGGGGAGAATTGACCGTTTAGAGCGTCAATTGCGAGATTTGGAAAATAAGCTTTGGCGTTAAGATGTCATTTGTGATTTAAACTAATTGTGTCCTGTTGGTAATCTTTTTGCCAGGATACCTAAGTAAGGAGAACTGATTTTGAAACCAATTTTCCTCAGCGTGGCGTTCATGCTGGCGTGTGTTGTACTTTTGGTTGTGGGGCAAGTAGGCAGTAAACAGAATACTGCCATTGCTGCCGAGTTAAGCCAAACGCTGCCAGCGCCCACAACTTTAACTGAAAATAATACTCTAATTGCGAGCCATACTATGTCTGATGCTAATGCCCTAAGTACCCCCTCTTCTGATGATAATGCCGTAACTACCCCCTCTGGATTAAAGTATATTGAGTTAAAAGAGGGGACTGGGACGACTCCTCAACCTGGACAAACGGTTGAAGTTCACTATGTCGGCACTCTAGAAGATGGTACTAAGTTTGATAGTTCACGCGATCGCGGCCAACCTTTCAGCTTTAAAATTGGCATTGGGCAGGTAATCAAAGGTTGGGACGAAGGACTTAGCACTATGAAGGTAGGCGGTCGTCGTCAGTTAATCATCCCCTCAGAGTTAGGTTATGGCTCTCGTGGTGCTGGTGGCGTGATTCCACCCAACGCAACTCTGCTGTTTGATGTGGAATTGCTCGGAGTTAAGTAGGGAATAGGGCATGGGGAATTGGGCACTTGTACTGAGCGTAGTCGAAGTATTGGGCATTCGTTTCTCGTACTCCCCAACTTCCCAGTGCCCAATTAAATGGCTAAATTTTTAAATTTTGAAACTTGGTAAACTGTGGATTGAACAAAAGTTTTGCAGTACCTGTAGGCCCGTTGCGATGTTTAGCTATAATTACTTCTGCAATGCCGCGATCGGGAGTATCGGGAGAGTAGTATTCGTCACGGTACAACATTATTACTAAATCCGCGTCCTGTTCGATCGAACCCGATTCTCTCAAATCTGACAACATCGGGCGCTTGTTAGTGCGTGCTTCCACCCCTCGACTCAACTGAGATAAAGCAATAACTGGTACAGATAATTCACGCGCTAAACCCTTGAGTTGACGCGTAATTTTTGATAATTCTTGTACGCGATTATCACCTGCTCCTTCCATCAATTGTAAGTAATCTATCACAATCAAACCTAGCTCAGTTCCAAGTTCAGCTTGCAGTCTTCTTGATTGACTACGCATTTGTGTAACTGTAATATTCGGCGTGTCGTCAATATAAATTGGCATTTCAGAAAGGATACCAATAGCACGGCTTAAAGGTTCCCACTGTGTTTGACTGAGGCGACCAGTCCGCAGATAACTACTCTCAATTTGCGCCTCACTAGCTAATAGCCGTTGCGTCAGTTGTTCTTTGGACATTTCCAAGCTGAAGACAGCAACTGGTAATTTATAAGAAGCGGCGATATTATGAGCAAGGTTTAAGCAAAATGCTGTATTGTGGACACAAATATCATTAGCAACAAAATTGTGTGTTTCTGGAATTGTCAAGTCATAAACTTGCTTATTACCCACAAACTCAATAGAAATAATTTCATCCCAATATACATCGCTACTTGCTAATTGCTGAAGTGGCAAATTCTCTAAAGCTGTAGCTAGTACCCAAAGTCTTTCCCGCTTTAGGGCACGTTTACCAACATGCATATTTGTATAGCCTTGAATACCAGCCCGTCTGGCTAAACTACTCCAAGTTTCATTGCCTTTTGCTACTGCTATTTGTTCCCAAATCTCTACAGGTATCAAGTCACGATTAGTTTGATATCTTTTTTGAGATATTGCATCTGCAACTTTTGCTATTGCTTCTTCTTTACTAAAGATACCTATTTCTGCGATAAAAGTTTTAATAGATAAGGCATCAGTAATATCTAATTGCCACGCTGGTCTGCGAGTGTTTTTATACTTGATAGACCGTTTTTTGAGTGATGCGATAATGCCAAATCTTAATAAAAGATGTTGAATTTGTCTTGCTAGTTTATGGCTGACTGTTCCATAGCCTAACTGTGATTGACCACTAGCAAGTCGTGCAGCCCATCCATCAGTAGCAAAGAGACGATTAAGGAATAAAGCTATTTGCGATCGCTCTAATTTAAAAACGATGTTTGGGATAGTTTTAGAATGAGCATCTTTGCCCCACAAACCTAATTCTTCTAACCAAAGTGTTAGCGAATTCTTCCGAGATTTGCTCATACAGGCAAATCCATGAGATACAAACTCTTCTGACTCTAATTGTAAAATTTTGCATAATAGATCAAAAGTTTCTAAATTTGGTACACACTCTCCTTGCTTCCAAGCGCAAAGTAAAGTAGGGCTGACTCCAACTAATTGGCTTATTTCTTTTCCTGTCAATGACTGCGATTGAATCGCTAGTTTAAAACTTTCAGCAAAAATCTGTCTTTGAATAGCAATAAATTCCAAATCCCCACGTACACAAAGTGATGGTGTGCGTGTACCTTGAGAATCTTGCCAGCGAATTTTTAAACCAACAAAATCAGCAACTGCTTGAGAAAATTCTGCTTGCAATAACGGATTACTATTTGTAAATCGTGGAGTGCAGTTAGTTAAACCACCATCGCCAATTAAATATGCTAATAACTTTACTTCGCACTCACGAATGGTTTCTGTACCAAATACATTTATTTTTCGCGGAACAGCAATCTTATCACCAACTGTCAGATTTTCTAGTTTTTCCCAGCCTTTAATGGTCAAATATGGGTGAGTGATTGTAGTTTCAATAGACCTACCTAAGCGAGTTGTTACCCGAAAAACTGGTTTGATACCATCATCTACAAATGCACAGGGTTGAGTAAAGGTCAATTTCCAGTCATTGTTTAGCGTCAATAATGAGCCACTTGTGTTGAGCGGAGTCGAAACATGACGTTGTTTATATAATTCTTCAATTGTGGTAATTGTTCCATCTGCCAAAACTATTTCTGAATCATGGCTGAGGCATTTTCCCATTGATGGGCGGCCCGCGACAATAATCAAATCAGAACGCTGAAAGCCGCTAGTCATAGCATCTAAATCATAAAATCCGCAGGGAATTCCAGGTAAGGCGATGCCTTGATTTCGATCTTCAATATCTTGAAAATTATTAATTAGAGTATCAGAAATGTGAACTAAACCCGATTGGGGACGCTCTTGAGTAACTCCGAATACTTTCTGTTCTGCTTGATCTAAAACAACTGGTAACTCGGTTTCTGTCTCGTAACCAAGATGTACAATTTCATTGCCAGCTTTAATTAACTGTCGCCGCAGGTATTTTTCCATCACTAACCCTGCTAAGGCGTCGATGTTCACGGCTGACACTGTACGATCTACCAGAGTTGCTAATTTATTTCTGCCACCAATGCGGGCAAGGATCTCATGGTCAGTTAGCCAACTTGTGACTGAGAGTAAGTCTGTGGGTTTACCTTGGGCGTGGAGCCTCACAGCTGCTTGATAAATATCTTTGTGAGCGCTAATGTAAAAAGCTTCTGGAAGGAGGCGATCGCTAACTCGACTAATCGCTTCTGGATCTAGTAAAATACCCCCCAAAATAGCTTCTTCCGCCTCAATATTTTGGGGTGGGAGGCGATCGCTACCTAGCCCTTGAAAACTCAGTTCTTCAGCCATAAACGATTTTAGTTTTGAGATGAAAGAGACGCGATTAATCGCGTCTGTACAAGAGTTAGCCTGCTTCCTCTGTTGTCTCCTCTAACTAGCGACGACTTGAATATCGACTTGTGCCGCTACTTCCGAATGCAGCTTGATTTCGGCTTGATAAGTACCAAGGTGATTAATATCAGGGATGGTAATTCCACGCCGATCGATTTCTTGACCGGTGGCTGCCTTAATTGCATCTACAACATCTTGCGTGGTGATAGTACCGAAAATTGCTTCGTTTTCACCGACTGGCTTGGCAATTGTCAAGCTGCCAACTTTTTCTAAAGATTCTTTTTGCTCAAGAGCTTGTTGTCTGAGTTCTAATTGCCGTTGACGTTCTTGCTCACGACGGCGTTCTACTTGCTTGAGAATACCAGGAGTGGCATTAGTTGCCAATTTCTGGGGAATCAAATAATTACGAGCGTAGCCAGGAGCTACTTCCACTAAGTCGCCAGATTTTCCCAGCTTGCTGATATCCTGATTTAAAACTAACTGTACGCGTTTCGCCATCGTTTTTCCTGTAAAATCTGATTAATTCGGGTTTGGCTAAGATAGCTCACAATGTCAGTGCTGTATTCCAAGCTTCTTTGCCTATACCCTAAAGCTTACAGATCGTAGCGAAAGGAAGGGTGCGATCGCAACTATTAGCGATAGAAAATTGAATTAATGGTGGAGTAGGGAGCAGGGGGAGCAGGGGAAGATGAGGGAGACAAGGGGACAAGGGGACAAAGAGAATAACCGATGCCCCATGCCCAATGCCCAATGCCCAATGCCCAATGCCCAATGCCCAATGCCCCATACTTAAAAGTTATTTCTCATTTCCCTTATCCGCGCAAAGGTTTGGACTGCATCGCTACTCTTAACAGTTAATTGTAATGATTGCTGATCCCAACGTAAAAAGGGATTGGTTCGCTTCTCTACTCCCAGCAGTGAGGGGATGGTAGCTTCTCCCCGACTCCGGTAAGCCTTCACTTCATTGAAGCGTCTTTGTAAGTCGGCATTGTCGCCATCTACAGTTAAGGCAAATTGGAGATTTTTCAAGGTGTATTCGTGGGCACACCAGACGCGTGTATCATCGGGTAGAGAGCGCAATTTGCTCAAAGAGTCCACCATTTGGGTTGGTGTTCCTTCAAACAAGCGACCGCAACCGCCAGAAAATAAGGTATCGCCGCAAAATAGATCGCCTGTCTCGCCAGCTTTTTCGGGGGGGAAGTAGTAAACGATATGAGCGCGGGTATGTCCAGGAACGAAGATAACTTCAGCTATGCGGTCTGCAAACCCGACGCGATCGCCTTGATTTAAAAACACCTGTTGTCCGGGAATTCTACCACGATCCTCGGCTCCTCCATAAACTATCAGTTGGGGTAATTTTTCTATTAGTTGTTTATTACCACCTACATGATCGTTATGGTGATGTGTGTTTAAAATTGTTACTAACTCAGCTTTTAACTCTGCCAGTTTTTTTAATACTGGTTGAGACTCGGCTGGATCGACAACAGCGGCGATATTTTGTTTGCGATCGTACAGCAAAAATATATAGTTGTCTGAGAGTGCCTCAAGACGGATTACCTGCATTACCTTTGCCTCCCTTATGAGCAAATGCTTAGTATCTAAAAACGCTACACTTACGTAAGATTTCGCTAGACGAACTAGCAGATATGGCGTTAACTTTATTTAGGCTTTTATTGAAGCTTGATATCTGAGGTTAACTAAAAATATCCCCTTTTCCATAATTAATGACAAATTAAAAGTTGATTCATCCTTACCCTGAAAAACTTAAAAATTCAGATATAGCCTATATTAAAACCATTTTTTAGTTTAGAAAACCTTAGTTATTAAATAAAACTGACAAAGTTTTGCCAACAAAAATCAACTAAGATTTTTAGCGCACAATAGCCCACATCTGATCAAAATTTCATTCAATACTATCTTAACGTTACACACAAACCTTTTATGTACAAAGAAATTCGGCAACAAGTAATTTCAGCAATTCGGGACGCAATGAACAACGTCCGATATCCCAAGCGTATCCTTGTTGTGCGACAGAAAGATCACCAGTCTACATACAATGACTACTTTCTTTATTGGGTAAATCAAAATGTACCTGAAGCAGCACATCTGTTTGAACTTCATTATCTCCCTTGTGAGGTAAATGACTGGGAGCGCTATGCACTATTTCTACCTTGGCTACAAGATCCCCTGAAAGAAAGATTTCCGCATATTTATCAATATGCCAAGCCAATAGAAGCAGAATGTCAAAAACGTAACATTCCCATTGTTAATCCCATTGATAACCTCTCAAATTCAATTAAATCACTGGCAGCACAACGAATTGGTAGCATAAAAGGTATTCGTACTGCCAAAACAGTGCCGATTACTGATCCAGAAGCTTTTAAAAAGACACAAGGAGGATTGTCAACTCCCTTCTTTATCCGTGAAGACTGGGTGCATGGCTGCCAAATCTTTTTCGTTCAAAATCTTGATGATTTGGCAAATGTCCCTTTTGAAAAGTTTATTGCCCCTATTGCAGTAGAATTTCTGGATGTTAAAGGAGAAGATGGTCTATATCGTAAGTATCGCTACTTCGCTATGGGAGATGAAGGTATCCCTGGCCCTTTAATGGTTTCCAAATCTTGGGAAGTACGCGACAACGATAATCGCGTAATTAATGAATCAATCATAGCAGAGGAGATTGCTTATTTCAGTGGAGAAGACCCCAATCACGAACTTTTACAGCAGGCACGCAAAGCATTAGGTTTTGATTTCATGGCTTTTGATTACAGCTATGACGAACAGGGAAACCTCATGGTTTGGGAACCAAATCCTTTCCCAGTAATCTGGGGTTCACATGACGGTGAACCTGATAAAAAGTATGCATTGCCATCAATAGACCGTATCTATACAGCACTCCTGAAATATTACTTGCAGCGTGCCAACATCTCAATCAAAATACCAACTTAATTTATTTACCAATACTTAATTTTATCCAGCGTGAATTTTGAACTATACCTTTTCAACAAGAAGGGTGTTTAATCAATGACTCCACTTGTTTCAATTGTTGTTACCTGTTTTAATCAAGCTGACTACCTAGAACGCTCAGTTAAAAGCGTACTATCACAAACATTTACTGACCTTGAATGTATTATGGTAGATGACGGTTCTACTGATAATACAAAGGAAGTTGCCCAACAATTGATCAGCCTAGATTCAAGAGTCAGCTACTTCTATAAAGAAAATGGCGGAGTATCCTCAAGTCGGAATTTTGGCTTTAAACAGGCACAAGGTAAGTGGATTCAGTTTCTAGATGGAGATGATTGGATTCATCAAGATAAAATTAAATTTCAATTAGAACATTTAAGTACCTTGAATGTTCAAGAAAATACTGTTTTATATACAGATTATGAACGGGTATTTATAGACAGTGATCAGCAAATTATTAGCAGACAAGAAAATATAGTTGGTTCTTTATCAAGAGAGCAATTGATTGAGCGATTACTCATACCTGATTTTCTAGCTGATTCTCCATTTCCCTTACTTCAGCAATGTCTATTAATGAGTAGAGATGTGCAGGAGAAAAAAATATTTGATGAGCGTTTAAAAGCTCTGCAAGATAGGGATTTTACAATAGACCTTTTACTTGCCAATGTTAGTTTTGTGTACACACCTATGATAGGAGCATATTATACAAAACATCAGTCTAATAGAACTAATAACTGGTCTTATATGAAAGCTTATTACATTTTGTTATACGAGACAGTGTGCAGTAAGCATGATGATTTAATCCCTTTATGCCAAGTTGGTATAGATTTTTTGCTTAAAGAAGCAATTAGAGAAAAAGAGGAAAATAATTTTGCTCGGTTAATTAAAATGTTTTCTCCTCCTTTATACTTATTAAATAAAAAAATCAGGATTAATCATAACTATTTACTCAAGCTAATTTATCAAACTAGGCTAATTATTCCCAGCTTTTTACTGTATGAAAAATACCGAGGCCCGCGATCGCAAAAAATCATCTCGATTTTTTCCCAATTCATCAACTTATTCAAAAAGCCAAAAAGCAGTTATATCAATACTGACTAAAGCAACTAATATATGAAAGGAAAAGTTTCGTTAGTTGTGAGTGACTTGTCTGGTGGAGGCTCAGTTCGAGCTTTTTTACTAGCTCAAGTTCTCAAAAAAATCAATTATAAAGTTGAGATTGTAGGATTTTTATTTGGTCAGGAATTATATGCTATTCCCCCTAAAGGAATACCGTTAGTTGCTGTTGATGGTAAAAACTATCCTGAGTTTTTTGCTTCAGCTAAAAAACTTTGGCAAAAACTAGATGGCGACATTATCTATGCAGTCAAACCTAAACCGACAAGTTTTGGTGTATCTCTACTGCATAAATTAGCTAGTCGTCGTCCTTTGCTTTTAGATATGGATGATTGGGAACTTAGCTGGTATGGAGGTTTTGAATGGAAGTATCGCCCTAATCTTAAACAATTTGCCAGGGACATTTTAAAAAAAGATGGTGCATTGAGATTTCCCGATCATCCACTTTATCTCCAGTGGATAGAAAGTTTAGTATCTCGTGCCGATGGGATTACGATAGATACTCAGTTTCTTCAAGACCGCTTTGGGGGTGTTTATTTACCTAATGGCAAAGATACTGCCATGTTTGACCCTGAGAAATATAATCCAGAGGTCAGCAGAGAACGTTATGGTTTAACAAAGTATCGAGTTCTCATGTTTCCTGGTGCGCCAAGACCTCATAAGGGAGTTGAAGATGTCTTAATAGCATTAGATCAGTTGAATCAGCAAGATTTAAAATTAGTCATTGTGGGAGGCAGCCCTTACGATGATTATGATGAGCAGCTGATTCAAAAATGGGGGCGCTGGATTATCAAATTACCAAAGTGTCCTGTGGAGGTTATGCCTGAGGTTGTAGCAGCTGCTCACGTTGTAGTTGTCCCCCAAAGAGATAGCGTGATTGCTCGTGCCCAATTTCCTCTAAAGTTGACAGATGGGATGGCAATGGCTAAACCTGTGTTATCCACAAGAGTAGGAGATATTCCCGAAATTTTAGCAGAAACTGGCTATTTAGTTGATCCTAATTCCCCCCAACAAATTGCTGCACAAATTCAACTGATATTTGCCGATGTAGAACAAGCAAAGGAGCGAGGTAGAAAGGCTAGGGAAAGATGTTTAGAAAAATACAGTTTAGAAGCTATGGCATCTACTTTATCTGAGTTAATTTCCCGTTTATGAGGATGGTATATGGTTATAAATCCATGATTAATCTAGATTTAACTCAATTGAAAATACCGTAACCAGCGTAGTATATCTCTACGTAAGAATAGCTCTAGATTGATAAAAGTTCTATAGTAATTTTTATTGCCACTATAAAATTATAAATTTATAATCTAAATCCCCAATGTCTAACCGCAAGCTACTAGTAAAATTTGCTAAACCTTATCCATCAAGGATATTTTTTACAATATTGTTCGGATTTTCTGGCGCTTTATTTAACGGTGTGGGTACGACGCTAATTGTGCCAGTCATTCTTCAAATAGTGGGTCAACCTGTAGATTTGACAGGTGCTCCGCCAATTATTAAATCCATTATCTCTCCCTTTGATCAGGTTCCAGAAAATTACCGTCTTGCGGTGATGGCTGGCTCAATTATATTTATAATTATTTTAAAAAATTTAGCTGGCTATATCGGTAGTTTAGTGTCAAGTTCTTTAACGCGGACGTTGACATCTGATATGCGAGAAGCCGGCTTAAAGCTATTACTAGATATTGACATAGATTATTACACCAAAATGAAAGTTGGTGATCTAATCAACAGCCTTGGAGGAGAAATTAGTCGTGCTGCTAGTGCTATAGGCAGTGTCATCAGATTAATCATACTGGCAATTACAATTTTAGTTTTTGTGGCTTTGTTGCTGTCAATTTCCTGGCAGTTGACCATTGCTACTACAATATTGCTAACTTTGGTGACGTTAATAAATCAGTACGCAATTTACCGTTCAAGAGATTTTGGTGCCCAGCTTTCGGAGATGTCTAAAGCTTATTCTATTTCTGTGTTGGAAATGCTAAATGGAATTCGTTTAGTAAAGTCAACTGGAAATGAAGATAGAGAATATAAACGGATTCAAAAGTTAATTCGTGACCGAGAAAAAGCAGATTTTCAGTCGCAAGTGAATTCTGAGGCTATTACACCAGTTAGCGAGGTGACGGGCATTATAGCCTTAATATTCATTGTCTTTTTGGGTCGCACCTTATTTGCCGACCAGATTAGTTCAGTCTCAGCCGTTTTGATTACATATTTATTGTTGCTATTGCGACTGCTACCGTTTATTTCTCAGTTAAATACTCTTCGTAGTAGCTTTGCTAATACTGCTTCTAGCGTGGATATTGTCGCTGATTTTTTACGGCAGGATAATAAGCCGTTCATGGGAAACGGTACAATTCCTTACGAGAAATTAATAGAGGGAGTGCATTTTAAGCATCTCTGTTTTTCCTACCCTAATCATCAAAATATAGTACTTCAAGACGTAAATTTATATTTACCACGCGGTACTACTTTAGCTTTGGTAGGTAGTTCTGGTGCTGGTAAATCAACAATGGCAGACCTCTTACCGAGATTTTATAACCCCACATCTGGCTGTATTACCCTAGACGGAATAGATTTGCGAGATTTCGATTTGAAATCGGTGCGGAAGGCAATGGGAATTGTCAGTCAAGATACGTTTCTGTTTAATGATTCGGTGCGGAACAATATTGCTTATGGACGACCAGAGGCTAGTGATGACGAAATTCTCACAGCCTCAAAGCGAGCAAACGCCTATGAGTTTATTAGCAAATTACCCCAGGGATTTGATACACAGATTGGCGATCGCGGTGTGATGTTGTCAGGTGGACAAAGGCAAAGATTAGCGATCGCTCGCGCACTGCTGCAAAATCCCGAAATTCTGATTTTAGATGAAGCCACAAGCGCGTTGGATACAGTTTCTGAACGCTTAGTACAAGCTGCACTTGATGAGCTAAGTCGCGATCGCACAACCCTAGTCATCGCTCACCGCCTTTCCACAGTCCAAAAAGCCCATCAAATCGCCGTTTTAGACCAAGGAAGTGTAGTAGAAATCGGCACCCATGAAGAACTTTTACAAAAAGGTGGTTACTACTCACGCCTCTATTCAATGCAATTTGCTGATCAGACTGAAGTTTCCACCAGAAAAAATCCCAGCTTTAATCGAATTTCTCACGAACTGCGGACAAGGCTTAACTCAATGATTGGTTTCCTTGGACTATTAGCTGATGATTTGGTAGACAATTCCCAAGAGAGGCACGAATTAATTGACGAATCATATAATTCAGCTTTAAGAGTTCTCAACGCCATTGAAGTCTTCGACGATATGGTTAACCTCAAAATTAACTCACCGTTATCGTCAGATATAGATATAAATCAAAATCAAAATAAGCAGTATCAAAACTTCACTAATATCTCCGATGAGTTTCGCACACATCTCTATCCCCTCATTAGCTCTCTGCGCTTGCTAACCGATAAATTAGAATCCGAACCCCAAAAACAAAATCAATTAATTACAGAATCTTATAACTCTGCTATTTACCTACTAGAGACATTAAAGGTTTTTGAGGATAAAGTTTAATTTTAGTTAATGTAATTAACAAAAGCCTTTTAACCACAATCTTGAAAAACCTCTTCTCTAAAACAATGATAAATTTTTCAACAAAAAATCAATATATTTTTTACACCAGAGAGCTATCACTAAAACCGGACACAGCACATGAAATTCATGATGTTCTTTGTGCCAACGCAGCGGCTAACTTAGGCTACTCCTCAGTTTTAATGTATCCAGATAAAAAATCTTCTATTAATATACTATCGTTATTCTATCTTGAACAACCCAAAAGCCCTGACAGAGAATTTATAGAATTTTATGATGTTCAAGAAAAGCTCAAAATTGCTGCATTGCCAATGCCTTGGCCCATTGATAAAATAGGTGGTAAGTTTACTAACTCCAGTACAGTAGTAACCAAGTATTTTTTACCTATTCATATCCGCCCTAATTCTCAACTTGTTCATACACGAGATTGGAACTTTGTCAAAGCCGCAGTCAAAAATAAAATTCCTACTATCTATGAACGTCACTACTATCAAGACCAAAAGTTTGAGCCGGAAATTGTCCACAGTCCGTATTTTAAAATAGCTGTCACTCAATCGGAACCCATCAGGCAAAGCCTAATAGAATATGGAATGCCATCCGAAAAAGCCGTTTGGCTACATAACGGATTCAATGAATCATTTTTAATCAGACAGCCCCAGGAAGCCAAAATATGGCGGCAAGAATTGCTTACAAATGGACGTAAACATTTAGTTGTCTATTCAGGCGCTTTGTATCCTTTCAAAGGAGTCGATCTCTTAATTGATTCTGCTAAAGAATTGCCAGAAATTGAGTTTGTTATCACAGGAGGTACAGAAGTACAGGTACAAGCATATCAACAGCTAGCTAGAGATAAAAATGTAGAAAACGTTAAGTTTTTAGGCTGGATACTTCCACGAGAACGATTAGTCAGCTTGTTTCAAGCCGCTGATATTTTGGCTCATCCTCACTGCGCTGGAAAATCAGCCGATTTCACGAATCCAGTTAAGTTTTTTCAGTACATGGCTGCTGGTACTCCTATAGTTGCAACTGAGATTCCACCTTTAATGGAATTCAAGGCATCACCTTTAATTGCTAGTTGGTGTACACCAGATAACCCGCATAAACTTGCCCAATCTATTCTACATACTTTAGAAACCTATCCCCGTAAAATAGAGGGTTATGCAGCTAGTATAGATTTTGCCCAGCAATTTTCTTGGGAAAATAGAATCACCAAAATATTAAGCTACATAGAAGAAGCTCAACGTCCACCAATTCTGGCGTAATGGTACAGAAATAAACTTAAAACTAACTACGAATAAATACGATTTATGACTATTAAAACTGTTGGCATGATTAGTAGCTATTCAGGACTTGCTAAAACCAGAGATTGGTTATGGCAACAAACTCCACATCACTTTGGTGTTTGGGACAATATCCAAATGTTGAAAATAGCCCAAAAGCCAGACTTTATGTTGCTATATCAGTTTGATTTTCCCCAACCATCTCCACAGCAATCTTGGTTAGATATTATTCGTAAACGACAACCAAAACCAGAAATAAATATCGAATCTCTATTATGTGGTGTGCCGAAAGAGCGGATTATTTATTTTCTGCGTGAACCGCCCCTAGATGAGATTGTAGAAATAAATAAGCGGAATTATCAGGAGGCTCAAAAGTATTGTGGTCATGTTTCCGGGCCCGATGACTTTGCGCCCAATCCCGATTATATGCCTGCTATTTGGTATCATGCCAAATCATTTGAGGATTTAAACGAGATGCCAGTCCCAGAAAAAATTGCCCCATGCAGTTGGATTACTTCGGGAATTAGCCGGACAGCTAACCATCGCCAGCGTTTAGACTTTTTGAAATCATTGCAAGCCAGCGATACTAAGTTCGATTTATATGGGCGGGACTTACCTGAATGGTCGGCAACGAAAGGCCAACTTGGTCACAAATGGCATGGAATGGCACCATACTATTACAATCTGGCAATTGAAAACTATGCAGGCAATAATTGGTATGTGAGTGAAAAATTATGGGATTCTTTGCTTGCTTGGTGTCTACCAATTTATTACGGTGGCCCGGCTGCTGATAAATTATTGCCGCCTGGTAGTTTTTTAAGATTACCCAGTTTAGATGAAAAAGGCATTGCCTACATCCAAGAAGTGACAGCTACACCTGATGCTTGGTATGCTGCCAAAGATGCGATCGCAGAAGCACGTCAAATTATTTTACATAAATTAAACTTGCTTAACTGGTTATCAAACTTTGTTGCTCAATACTCATAAATTATGAATGGTATTTGTACCCTTGGCAATGATTATGTTTTTGATCAACTGGTGGCTTTGCTCAACAGTATTGATGTTATCTTGGGCCCAGAAACTCCAGTTTGTATTTATCCTTTTGATGATCAGACACAGCGAATTGCTAATGAAATAACTAAACGCCCTAATGTATTTATTTACGATAATCAGGAATCAATCAACCGTTGGGATCAATTTATGCTCTCAGCAGCGCCAGAACGATTGAATCGGAGCAAATCACGTTTGTATGGCGCTCACCGTCGTTTTTGCGCTTTTGATGGCCCATTTGATAAGTTTATCTATTTAGATGCAGATACCTTGGTGATGAACTCACTAGAGACAGTGTTTGAAAAGCTAGATAGTTATGATTTCGTTGTCTATGATTTTCAATTTAAAGACGTTAGTAAAATATACAATGCTAATTCTCCTAAATTACTAAAAACTTTCGAGCAAAAACGCATTGATTCCGAAATATTTTGCTCAGGTTTTTATGGCTCGAAACAAGGAATATTTAACTCAGAGCAAAGAGATTTGCTGATATCCCATTTACAAAATGGTGATGCAGAAATTTTGTATGAAGGGGCTGGTGAACAACCACTGATCAACTACATGGTCATGAGGTCTAATCTTTCTATTTATAACTTTGCTCGGCAGTTGCCAGACAATGAAACAACTGGATGTTCTGCTACATCGAAGCATTTTGAAGAACGAGAACATATTCTCTATGACAAAGGCAATAAGCTAACTTACATTCATTACATAGGAATTCCTCCTAATATCAATCAAGCAGTTTGTGCTGGAGAAAATATTGAGTTTCCTTATCGAGATTTGTTTCTCTACTATCGCTACCTACACGAACCAGAAAAGCGTCCAGCCTTTAAAAACCCTCCTAAGAATTATAATGATGCTCCAGTACCAAATTTACTTACAAGAGCTTTACGAAAATTTAATTTAATTAAGCAAGGATAATTTATGAGTCGGGGAATTTATATTGTTGCCAATGATCGTGTTATTGATAATGCGATCGCCTTACTCAATAGCATTCGTTACTATGACCCAGAAGTAACCGTTTATCTCATCCCTTTTAATGATAATTATCACAAGGTAGCAGAACAGCTTGCTACCTTACACAACGTGCAAATTTTCCCAGATTTAGAACTTATTGATAAATTTACCAAACGCATTGGAGAAATTTTTGATAGAGATTTTCTCGCTTTACCTAACAAAATGCGTAAATTGGTGGCGTGGTTTGGCCCTTTAGATGAATTTATTTATATTGATACTGATATTGTAGTTTTTGAAAAAATCGCTGACAATTTAGACAAACTTTCAGAAGTCGATTTCTTCTGTTGTGATTACCATCATGCCAATGACAAGTTGCGAAATATCTTTTCCTCATTTGTGAAAGAGCAGCAAATTTTTTCAGATTCCCAACTTGAAGACGTTTTTAACAGTGGCTTTTGGGCTTCCCGAAAAGGAGTTATTACCGAACAACAAATGGATGAAGCCTTGCGTGAATGTGCAGTGCATCGGGAATATTTTGATTTTTCTGAAGGAGTTACAGACCAACCAATTTTAAATTATCTTGTTCTTAAACTAATTTCCAAACGTGGAAATCTCGTTAAAATTCCTGGGGGAGGCCCTGGTAGTTGGGCGGGTTCGCAAAACTTCCAACAGCAAGATTACGCCCTCTATGACCGAGGACAAAGACTAAAATATCTCCATTGGGCTGGTACACGGATGAAAATTGGTAGTCCCTATTGGCAATTGTGGGAACACTATCGTTATCTCCATGAAGGCAAATTCGCTTTTATCCCTAAACTGACTCGCCGTTTATTTCCCTTTGTTGCTGCCCGTACTTAATATTAGGAATACCCCAATGATTGATGGCATTTACATCCTAGCGAATGATGTTGTATATGACCAACTAGTTGCTTTACTTAATAGCATAGAAACTAATGCTGGTAGAAAAATTACTGTTTGTGTAATTCCATATAATGAGCGGTTAGACAAGGTAAAAGCAGAAGTTGCAGCTAGAGATAATGTCACCTTATTTGAAGACTCTGCTTCTATAGCCCGCTGGGAGAATTTTGGCACTCGTATCTGGAAAGCTCATCCAAGAGCGTTAAAATTGTGGCAAGAATATGGTTTACCAGAAAACTATCGCATAGAAAGGCATCGAAAACTTTGCTGTCTGGATGGCCCCTTTAACAAGTTTATCTTCTTTGACGGAGATACTCTGTTAATGAAACCACTCGATGATGTTTATCATAAGTTAGATGAATATGATTGGATCACAAATGACTTTCAATATAAATCGGATTTAAATTATATTTTTAACTGGACAGAAGATAAGCTAGAAAAAGTTTTTTCTCTAGAAAATATCAGTAAGCGTGTCTTTTGCTCCGGTTGGTTTGCTTCTAAAAAGGGTGTTTTTGACGATGCAATGTTAGCAAACTTACTAAAAAAATTAGAAGCAGGTGAAGCTGATGCACTGGCGTGGGCAGATTCCGATCAAACAGTTCTCAACTATTTAGTTTTACGAAGTGGAATATCTTACTATAATTACGCCGCAGATAATTCAGCCACTGGTAATCACTGGACTTCTAAATTTGATGTTGTAGATAATATTCTTTACGACCAAGGACAACCCCTGACTTACATTCACTATATGAGTGTATCTTCTTCAGATTTTGCGAGGCTTTGCACTGGTGAAGATGTCGATATTCCATATCGAGATGTGTTTTTGTATTATAGGTATTTAAAAGCACCAGAACAAAAACCCAAAATTTTTAAGCGTCAGAGTCCGCTAATGCGTTTGCAAAAAACTACTACAAGTTTTTTCAATCAGAAAGTCAATAATATTAAGCTTAACTATCGGAATTTAAAGGGTAGAATGACTAAGTAATTAAGCAAAAGTGGAATTTAATCTTCTTGATGTAGCTTATTTATTGTCAACTTATCGATAATAAAAATCAAAGTCTTTCAAAGTTATAATTCTTAAACGCAGTAAGTTATATAAATAATTAATACTTTTATTAATTTTAAGTATAATTCTCTGCCCAATGAAGTGTTCAGGGTATTCTAACTTTGCTTGTTGCTCAAAATATATTGCCATGTCCTCCATTTTTGACTCTCCCTTTTTGATTCTGACGAATTCAATTCTATTCTTAAAGAAAGAAATACCCTCCATTTCACTCCATCTCACAGGTAAATCAGCTTTAGCAGCTGCTAAACCTATTGCATTTCCTTCAGAGTCATAGAGTCCGTTTAACTCACAATAAGATGCGATAATTTCCCACTGTTTAAGAAATTCTATTTCCTTTCCAGAGTCTTTTGTAACTGCAAATAAATATTCGTATACAAAGTTAATATGTTCATTTTCTAGTTCTAAATTTAACTTTGAAGCAGCCTTTTCTAGTTGTACGGAGTTTTTTCAAAAATCGAATATGAGTCCTATATATATTGGAGTGATGAAATTTCAGTAAAAAATAAGTATTCACGAATAGATAATGCTCTCATTTTTAGTAGAGCATTATCTAGTCGTGAATATTAACGTAATTTGGATGTTTATGAGGTGTCGTACTATCTAAGAAGGAGAATCTAAATCTAAAGATTGCATACCTTCGCGTTCTATAAAGGTCATCATACTTCCCAACTGCAACCAAACTAGCAAACAAGTAAACAGACTAATTGGTAAACCGACTCCTAAAGCTAAAGATGTGGGAAAGCCAAATATTGCTAATCCTGAAGACAGAAATAGAGAAGTACCGCCAGTTATGCCGAGAAATGGCACAAATAATTCTTTCAGTGAAGAACGCGGTTTAGTATTTTCTGTGCGGTCGCTTGGCCATTTCTGCATGATTACTTTTAAAGTACCAGATAATGCCAAACCAGAGGTTAATGCTGTTAAAAAGCCAACAAGTAGCAGAAAGTAAGGCGGTTGCAGAGGAAAATAATACATTAAAACTCCTGATTTATATTAAAGGTTTTTAGTTTTTATTTGCTGACTGGTTCTCATTAAAAGGCGCAAGGAATGTAGCTTGGGGGAGGATAGCAGCTGCACCTTGTCTGGATAAGTCTGTTAAAATGCCGATCGCTACATTTAGTAAACGATCCGGCTTTAAGTCGTCTTTAACCAGGTTCCACAGGCGTTGGACATCTTCGGTGTGCAGGCGGTCATCTTCTGTGAGAGCAAGCACCAGCTGTCGCCGGAGAAACTTCCCTTCTTCCGACATCAAATACTGGAACCCCATCTGGGCTGTGGGTAATACATCAAAATTGTTATCAGTCCGAGCGATCGCAATTAAATTTTCTAACCGCTGCCATTGAAATTTACCATCTTTGAATAACACATTCAATAATCGCCGTCGTAATTCGGGCGATTCTCCTGTCAGCAACCGCCGTGCTATATAGGGATAACCCACTTCAATAATTTTGAAATCTGGATTGAGGCTAAGGGCAATACCTTCCTGAGTCACCAAGGAACGAATAATCAAAGCAAACTTTGCCGGAACTCGGAAAGGATATTCATACATCAGTTCCGAGAATTCATCGGTAATAGTTTTGAAGTTAAAATCTTTGACATTTTTACCAATGGCGTTTCCTAGCACTGCTTCTAATGCTGGCACGATTGGGCAAATATTCGTGTCTGGAGTCAGAAATCCCAATTTTACGAAATCTTCGGCTAGGTCGGTGTAGTCTTTATTCACCAAATGCACTAGCGCATCCACCAGCGTTTCTTTGGTGGTTTCCTCCAACTGATCCATCATGCCGAAGTCAATATAAGCCATGCGACCATCGGGCACAGCAAACAAATTACCGGGATGAGGGTCAGCATGGAAAAAGCCATGTTCCAACAGTTGTTGCAATCCTGAGGTGACACCAATTTGGATGACTGTCTCTGGGTCTAAACCTGCTTCCCGAATCCGTTGAGTATCTGTCAGCTTGAAGCCGTTAATCCATTCCAGCGTTAAAACGTGGGTATTTGTATAACGCCAGTAAATTCCTGGAACTCTTACTTGCGGGTCGTTGCGGAAATTGCTGGCAAACTTCTCGGCGTTGCGGCCTTCATTAATATAGTCAATTTCTTCAAATAACTTTGTGCCAAACTCGTCCACGATTAAAGTTAGGTCGTGACCGAGATTTAAAGGCAACCAAGGGGCTAGCCAACCTGCTGCCCAACGCAATAGATAAAGGTCGCGTGTGAGAATCGGGCGTAAGTTGGGGCGTTGTACCTTCACTGCGACTTCTTCGCCGCTGATTAGACGACCACGATATACTTGACCCAAGCTAGCTGCTGCTACTGGGCTAGGCGACAGTTCGCTAAAGCTTTCGTGGATGGGACGGTCTAGTTCAGCTTCGATAATTTGGTAAGCGATCGCATTATCGAAAGGTGGTAACTGGTCTTGTAACTTTATCAGTTCTTCTAAAAAATCTTTGCGGATCAGGTCAGGCCTGGTGGAGAGGGCTTGACCAACTTTAATAAAAGTCGGGCCGAGGCGGGTAAGCAGTTCTCGCAACTGGATAGCTCTTTTACCCTTGTTCTGCTCAACTTTATCTTGCCATTCATCCCACTTGAGACTGAGTATAAATGCTGCAAAAGAGAAGAGAATTCTCAGGATGCGCCCCCAGGCTAGCCAGGGACGGTAACTATAGTAGCGAGCGATCGCCTCTGGATTATAGAGTTTTAGCAGAGCCGGTTGATGCTGACCCACGCCTTTATTTGCCTCTTCAACTGAAAAATTTACAATGATTTTTTTCTCCTAACCCACAAGTTAGTTGCAAGTTTAGGATAGCAGTAACTTTTTATCTAAAACAGTAAGAACTCTACCTTTTGAGATACTGTTCGTGGTGATTTTAGCCTATTGTTGCTGCCTAGATTTGTTTCTCTTTTTCTTAATTATACTTTATAAAAGTACAACTATTTATCCACGTTTCAGATGATTTTATCTTTTCTTAACTATACTTTACGCAAATATAAATATTTACCTAGTAGATGCAACTTTGAGAAGGATATGATAGTTCAGTAACCATGTTCGCTATCAGCTACATATTCTTACAGTACTATTACAGTCTTGAATTTAAGGATTTTAAAACTCAAACAGTCTTAGTCACCCTTTTAACTTTGCCTGAATGCTTACGCAATGATGTCTTTCTAAAACATCCACATCTAAGTTGATAAAACAGCACCATAGGTAACTGCGATAGATGCAATTACAACTCATTCTGAAGTTATTCCTAACAGATATAAATTTTTTGGACTAACCAGGATAAGCCCAAACAGCGTAACATTTAAATAAACGCATTATTAATTTTTGCTCTAAAAAGTTAGTCGCAATAGTAATTTAATTACTATCAACGGTTAGTTGTAATCGGAGACACCAATAATATAGGACTCATACTTGATTGCATGAAAAAACTCCGTACAGATCAAAAAGCCTTCTTGACTATTGCCTATTGCCTGCCCACGCAAATAAATATGGCTACGCTCCCGTGAGGGATACAAAAATCAAAGCGGATTCCTATAGAATAGTGAACTTCTGCAAAACTCTCGAACACTCCACCACACTGGTTGCTTGCTCGTGGACAGTCTCTTAGGGAAGGAGCACAAATCGGCGAGCCGACACCACTTGCTTTAACTTTGAAAAAGTTTGCAATGCAGTGGCTCGGCTACAAAAACAGAGCTTACCGATCTGGGCTAACAGAAAATCAAGTTTTTTGTAACCCGCGCAGACGGATAACTGTCAAGAATAATCTTATTTAGATTTGGCCTCCAAGTTTTCTAAACGGCTTCTCAATTCCTGATTTTGTTGTTTGAGTTGGTCGAAATCCTCACGTAATTGACGCAGCGTTTTTTCTGAACCGATATTCTTTTGCACTTTGGAAATTTCTTCTTCAGCATAGCGACGTACCCGCCCATCGGCTGTTTGTTCAGCTAGCGATCGCAAAATCCCCACTGCTTTGGGTGTTTCCATTTGTCCTAATGCTGCGGCTACGGCTACTTGGGTTAAAAAGAAGGTTTCTTTGGCTAATTCTGTTAATTTTTCTAAAATCCGTTCTAAATTAACCGGACTTTGACCTACAGAAATTTTTCCTAAAGCGCGAATTGTGGCTAAACGTAAGGGTTGTGGTACACCGAGTTTGGTGTATTCAATGAGCAGATTTAAAGCTGCTTCCGAGGTTTTGAATTCAGCTAAACCAGCAACTGCTCCACTCCGCACTACTTCATTCCAACCCGTGCTCTCTTCTAAAACCGATTTCAACAACTTTAATACTTTGTCTTCCTTGGGTTTTTCTTCCAAGTTTGCAGATGCAATTACTCCGATCGCACGAGAAGCTGCTGCTTCCACGTAGTAGCTAGGATCACCCTTTTGTACTAACCCTCTTACAACTTTATAGCTTTCAGCAGTTTTAATCTGAGCAAGTGCTTCCACTACAGAGCGTCGCACGTAAGCATTTTTATCTTTTAACCCAAGAACTAAACCATCAAAGGCTTGGTCTAAATTGATTTGGGCTAATTGTTTAGCCACCTCCACACGCACTCCCCACAATGGGTCATTTTTGAGCGCCGCAGACAGTGCAATAGTAGCTTCTAACCCGCCTTTTTTCGCTAAAGCTTCTGCTGCATAGATGCGCGAAATTGGGTCGGAATCAAATTCTAACTGTGCTTTTAACTCTGATATTGGATACTCTAAAGTTACTGTTTTCAGGTAATCATTTCCAACATCAAAGCTGATAAATTGGGGCTTATTTTCTAGGGGAAAGTAGAAACTTTGTTCACGTTCATTTATCCGTACTGTGAAAGTTTTCAGTTTTATCGATTCTTCTTGTTGGGTATAGCCAAAACCAATAGGTATTTTTAAATCAAACAAATCTTTACTGCCATTTTTACCTTCAGCAGCTTGGGTTTGAGTTACCGTGATTTTTGCTAATTTAGCATCCCCATCCCAAGAGTAAGCGACTTTAAAATCGGGATGACCACCACGAAAAACATATTGGTCAAAGAGGAATAAAAGATTATGCCCGGTAGCCTTTTCAATAGCCCTGAGTAAGTCTACTGTTTCTACAGTTTTGTGGGCATTATCTTGAACAAATGTTTGGATAGCCTGCCAAAACAAATCATCTCCTAATTGGGCCCGAATCATGTGATAAACACAAGACCCTTTTTCATAAATGTGGCGATCGTAAAGTTCAATAGCTTCCCGGTAAACATGCGTTACCATCGGGCGACGATAGCGGCTGCTATCTTCACTAATGTAACGACGAGCTTCCAATAAACGATAGTAAGCTGCTTCTTCTAGACTATATTCCTGTTCTGTCCACATCACTTCAGAATAGGAAGCCATCCCTTCTTTTATCCAAGCATGAGACCAATGCTTAATCACCACCAAATCACCAAACCATTGGTGTGCGAGTTCGTGGACGACTAAACTTTCGGTATTGCGATTATCTAAAGCAGCGCGTTCATCCAGCAAACATCTATCTGTTAACAGGGTTGTAGAGGTGTTTTCCATCCCGCCAAAGATGAAGTCATCGACGCAAACCTGGGCGTATTTGGGGAAAGGATATGGATAAGCATACTTTTGGCTCAAAAATTCGATCATGCGGGGAGTTTTGCCCATGCTGCGTTTAGCATCTTCCTCCCGTCCCTTTTCTACGTAGTAGGTAACTGGCTTACCGTTCCACTCATCCTGAATTACGGCAAAGTCACCTATTGCCAAAGTCATCAAGTAGGTAGGATGAACTTGTTGCTGCGACCAATGGTAAATTTTGTAATCACCATCTTCTGTGGTATCAATTAGTTCGCCATTGGAAATTGCAACGAGAGGGTTGGGGACACGAACGCGAATTTCTGAAGTAGACAATTGTCCTGGATAGTCAAAGCAAGGAAACCAAAAGCGAGAGTCTTCGTCTTCTCCTTGAGTCCAAACTTGAGTTGGCTTGTTTGGGTAGTGCTTATCTGGTTGAATAAAGTAAATACCGCGTTGCGGTTTTGCCACCGAGTAGGCGATCGCAATCAGTAAGCGTTTACCAATTTGGGTCACTTCAGAAAGTTGGATGGAAAGCTGTTCCCCATCGTAGTCAAAATTTTGTGGCACCTCGTCCACCTGCACAGACTCGATATTCAGGTTGACAGCATCCAAAGTCAAACGGTCAATGCCATTACGGATTGGCAAGAGGTGAATGCTACAACTGCCCTGATAGCTTTGTTTGGGAATATCTAAGCTGAGATCGAGAAAAATATGCTCCACTTGTCCGGGGCGATCGGGGTTGTAGTGTGGTCTTGCTCCCGGTAACTCAAAAGGTTTGTGTCCGTTATTATCTGTATCAAAATAAGACTTCGACATTGATCCTTACTGACCTTGTAATCCTGAAAAGTCTGGCTTGGCTAGATGTAATTAAGTAAAATAGCGGTGTCTAAATGTATTTCCCACAACAGGGCATTATGGAGGTGAGAACTCCTCTTTGGGATTGGGGGATTGAAATTAATCTCGCCCGAATTTCCAAAGGTCGGTTGCCGATCCTTGGATTTTTTCCATATCCCTCCCGCATCTACTTGTCTTGATGTTTTGCACTTTTTAGTCATCGAGTCAAGAGTCTCTTGCACCTCGATAGATCCTCATTAAGTACAAATACTCCTAATTGTTCTTATAACTTTAGGATAGCTTGCCGCTGTTGAGCAGGCTATTTTGTTTGAGATGAACAGCATATCATTTGCGGATTCGCTCCTCATTCCCTTGAAGTATTTTTAGAGTAATTATTTTAGACTGCTAACTTATAGGACTACTAATTTTATCAGTAAATACCGATCAATGAGCGGAAATTATTAATAAATCCGAAAACTCTACAATGACACTTGTATAAATCTCGGTGACAATCTGAGCAAAAGAGGATAATAAAATGCCCGAAAGTAAATCAAAGTTTTTGATTCCTGCTGTTGGTGCTGCTGTAGTTGTAGCAGGAAGTATAGTAGCTTACACGTATTTTAAAGGTTCGCCAGGAAGTAGCTCAGACGCTCTAGGTAGTGCGAAATTAGTACCTTCAACAGCATTGATGGCAACTTATATTACTACTGACTCTCAAGCCTGGGCAAAGTTAGAGCAATTTGGCACTCCAGAAGCACAAAAGTTAGTGGCAAAAGGTCTGGAAGATTTTAATAAGCAAATGTTCAGTGACAGTAATGTTTCTTATGAAAAAGACATAAAGCCTTGGGCTGGTGGTGTAATGGTTGCTGTACTCCCACCAAATCCTGTGAAACCAGCGCAGTTAAAAGTGCCGTCTGGGGCACCTAATCTACCAACAAATTTACGGCAGGAACCGAATATCCTAATACTAGTCGGAATCAAGGACAAACTTAGTGCCTTGAATTTTGCTAATAAATTGAAGTCACAAAAAGGGGTAAAATTCCAGGAATCTGACTACCAAGGTCAAAAAATTATCGAAACTACAGAAAAGGGCAAACCAACATATAGCGTAGTTTTAAATAATAGTCACTTGGTATTAGCTCCCGAAAAGCAAGCTGTAGAAAAAGTAATTGACACCTTTAAGGGACAGTCTTCTTTTGCCAGTAAAGAAGGTGCAAGCAGCATTCTCAGCAAAGGAGTAGATGTCAAAAACAGCCTCGCCCAAATTTATGTACCAGACTATGCAGGTATGGTACAGCAATTGGCAGCCGGAAGTAAGCAGGCAAAGCAGTTACCTCCACAAGCTTTGACGCAACTGAAGCAGATAAAATCTGTGGTAGCGGGCGTTGGTGTTGATGATGCAGGAGTGCGGGTAAAAGCGATCGCTAATTTAGATCCGCAACTAAATAAATTCCAGTATCAATCAAGTCCTGGAAATATAGTCGGGCAATTTCCTACTGATACCTTTGCTCTGGTTAGCGGCAGTGGCATCAGCCGTAGCTGGGAAACGTTAGTAGAACAGTCAAAAGATTATCCAGAAATGAAGCAAGTTTTTGAACAGGTGCGTGGGCAACTGAAATTTGTCAATATTGACCTGGATAAGGATATTTTTGGCTGGATGAATGGAGAATTCGCGTTTGGTGGTATTCCATCAAATCAAGGCGTGTTAGCAAGTGTTGGTTTTGGAGGTGCTTTAGTATTTGATACTAGCGATCGCAAAACTGCTGAAGCCACTTTAACAAAATTAGATACCCTTGCCAAAACCCAACAAATTAACGTAGCCAACAAAAATATCGGTGGTAAAGACGTAACTGAATGGCAAATTCCCCGGCAAGGAGCTTTATTGGCACACGGTTGGCTGGATCAAGATACCGTATTTGTAGCTCTTGGTGGTCCTGTTGCTGACGCACTTGCGAATGGCAAAAATCCATCTCTCAACAATAGCGACGCTTTCAAAGCCGTTACTGGTTCTTTGCAAAAGCCCAACGGCGGCTATTTCTATCTGGATATGGATAAAACTAAAACTGTGCCACTAGTCAATAGTTTCATTTCATCTAACCTGAATACTATCACCATCTTAAGTTCCATTCGTGGTCTTGGTTTTACCGCCAATAGCCCCAATAAATCTACTAGTGAATTAGAAATGCTGTTAGCTCTCAAGCCTAGTGCAAAGTAGGGCATGGGGCAAAACAGTTACGTTAGCGGTAGCGGGGTGTTTAGCCTGCATCGAGTTCCGTGTAAATAAGTGAGATTCCAAACTCAGCATTGGCTCAAGTCTCGCTATCGCTAACAGCGCTATTGAGGGGCATTGATGATTAATTATGCTCCTCTGCCGCCTCATCCTCCCACTCCCAATCCCTTCCCTACTCACAAAACTTGATTATTCCGAGTTTCCAAGGTTTGGTTGAGTCTATCCAACGCGCCAGTCAATCTTTCTTGGGCTACAAGGTTAGGATCTGGCAAGGGTTCATCGCCTACTTCTTCTTGTTTCTTGAATTTTTGTAAAGCTCGAATTGCCACAAATAAAACTAAGGCAATGATTACAAAGTCAACTATTGCGCCAAGAAACTCACCAATCTTGATTCCTGGACTAATGGTGATTGTTCTCCAGTCTTTGCCACTAAAACTAACCAAGGGATTAATCAATGGCATGATCACATCTTCAACAAAGGAAGTGACAATCTTGCCAAAAGCACTACCAATGATCACAGCAATCGCTAAGTCAACTACATTGCCTTTAAGGGCAAATTCTTGAAAATCTTTTAAAAAGCCACTTGCTCTTCTTCTTGCTCTGGCCATATTTGACTCCAATAAGCTGAACTTACTGTACTTTTCTTTATCAATGACACTCAGTTTTTTGCCATTCTTGTTGAGACAAATGTTTCTAAGTATCAAACAACTTTCTATAATATTTGTTGCTTGGGGCAATTCAATTCATTTCTAGACTGCTGTCTAGCAAGTATGTCATAAGTAGAAAAGGCTGTAAAATGCAAACTAATTTATGACTACTGCTGTAAACACTAATCCTGGTTTAGCTTCCCGCTTGATAAATGGCATACTGGCAATCCAGCCTTTAGCTAACCTAGCCAAGCATCAAGCTAGACAAATGATGATTAAACGTGCCGAGAGAATAGGCGTGCCTTGGATGCAAGAAGTCGAGACACTACAGGCGCGTGATTGGAAGGCTGATCTAACTCAAGTAGAAAATCCTCAGCTTTCCTACCCAGAATACTACTTGCGGCCATTCCATGCCTACGAAGGTGGAGACCTCAGTTGGAAAGCCGCTTGGGAGCTAGAAGTTGCGGCTCGTACTGTCCATGCCGGAATTTGGCAGGATGCTGGAGCACAAGGAGATGCTAAACTGCGCCAAAGTTATCACGACATTCTCAAAGTTCAAATCCCCAATCAACCACAAGACATCCTAGATTTAGCTTGCGGTGTGGGTTTGAGTACCTTTACAATGCAAGAAATTTATCCCCATGCCAAAATCACAGGCTTGGATTTATCTCCCTACTTCTTAGCCGTTGCCCATTACCGCGCCCAACAACGCCAAGCTAAAATAAACTGGCTTCATGCCCAAGCTGAATCTACCGGGCTACCTGATGCATCTTTTGATTTAGTTTCCATTTTCTTGATGTGCCATGAATTACCCCAATCGCCAACCCGACAGATTTTAGCTGAAATGCGGCGCTTGCTGCGTCCGGGTGGCTACTTGGCAATCATGGATATGAATCCAAAATCTGAAGTTTACAAAAAAATGCCAGCCTACATTTTGACTTTGCTCAAAAGTACTGAGCCGTATTTAGATGAATATTTCGCTTTGGACATTGAACAGGCTATTGTTGAAGCGGGTTTCCAAACTCCCACCATCACCAACAATACCCACCGTCACCGTACAGTAATTGCTCAGGTGAGTGGTTGATTTATCTCTACTGTTGTGGGCAGCAATACCACCCTTGCTGCTATTAGGCTACTACTACTATCGGATACCATTTGCCCCGTCTCTGTTGAGATTGCTGATGTTCTTTATCATCGGGGCAATATGTGGTATTTTAGCCCTTAGCCTAGAATGGATTTTTGAAATTGTAGCTAACAGGTTTGTAGACTGGCATCAGATTAAGCCTTGGCTTCCTGGTATAGCTTTGCGGCAGCTTGTGGAAGTAGGCCCAATTGAAGAAGGCTGCAAGTTTGTAGCGGTTGTTCTCCCAACTTACTATCTGCAACGCAAGTATCGATTACTTGCATCTACCGTTTTCCTCTTCACCATAGCTGTTGCCCTTGGATTCACTGCTGAAGAAAATTGGATTTACCTTTTCCACGATACAGCATCCATTCTAGACCGTACTATCGGTATGCCAGTCCACGCCATGTTCTCTGCACCTTGGGGATATGCCTTAGGAATCTATATTTCCTCCAATACTCGGTTAAATCGAGACAAAAAGTTCATTTTTAGGGCTTGGCTAAATTCTGTAATCTGTCATGCTCTAGTTAATGTCTTATCTAGTGCTTGGCGTTACTCACTACCTTTAAGTTTCCTGAGTTATGGTTTATTTCCGTTTCTCTTGTGGATGTTTTGGCGACTGGAACAATTACTACGAAAAGTGCAAGGTAAGCCTGTAATTACCCTGATCTCAGACCGTACACCCCAACGCCGTTACTGGCAAAGAAGTTTAGTGCTGTTTGCCCTTGTGCTGGGTGGAAATGCTATTTTTGGGTTGTTTCTCTTAGCCAGGATTCTTAGTCCCTTGAGTCCATCAAAGCTTTTTGATGCTGATATTTTGTGGTTTATATTTAGCCGCTTGTTACTAAATCTCTTTTTCGGAGTTTTAGCCTGGGGCATTTATCGCTATTTGCGACATTCCGCCCGTCGCCGATATTTTTAAAATATGATTTAGAAAAATGCTAGGGGGTTTCTATGCAAACAACTCCAGTGCGTTGGACGACTGCTGACCTAGAATTATTTGCTGGCGATCGCAGAAATCGCTATGAGATTATTGATGGAGAACTATTTGTGACCAAATCACCTAGCTGGGATCATCAATCAAGTTGTGGCAATATTGTTACAGTTCTTAATAATTGGTCAGATGAAACTGGTTTGGGTAAAGCGGCGATCGCACCTGGAATTATTTTCTCAGATTCTGACAATGTGATACCTGATGTGGTGTGGGCAAGTCATGAACGCTTAAAAAACTTGCTAGATGAAGCTGGACATCTCACAGGCGCACCGGAGTTAGTTGTAGAAGTTCTCTCACCCGGTGAAAAAAACGAGAAACGTGACAGGGAAACAAAGCTAAAGCTGTACTCGGTGCAAGGGGTTCTGGAATATTGGATTTGCGATTCTATACAAAAGAAAGTTGGGGTTTATCGTCGTGAACAGGCTGCATTAAAGCTAGCAGCTACTTTATTTAGTCAAGATGAGTTAACAAGTCCTTTGCTACCTGGTTTCAACTGCTTAGTTAGTAAACTTTTTTAGCTAGGCATTGGACATTGGGCATGGGAATGATATAGTTCCCTATGCCTAAATAAATTTTCAATAGCCTAAACGCTTGCCAATACTGGCTGATTCCCGGTTGCGCTGACTGAATTTGATTCAGACTCACTACAGTAGATTTCGCAAGAGTTATTGGGACTTTCAATCAGTTTCACTTTGTAAAGTTTAGCTCCCAATTCCTGAATAGGCGATCGCAGTAAATTACTAATGTAAAGTGCGATATTCTCAGCAGTAGGAACAACTTCAGCAAAGTAGGAAATGTCTTTGTTTAAAAAGGTGTGATCGAATGGCTCAACCACATAATCTTCTATTACTTGGTTCAAAGCACCTAAATCAACAATCATCCCAGTGCGTGGGTCAATTTCCCCTTTCACAGTAACTTCTAAATGATAGTTGTGTCCGTGACCGTGGGGACGAGCGCACTTACCATAAATCTCAGTGTTTTCTTCGTTACTGAGATTAGGGTGAGCTAACCGATGGGCGGCGCTAAAGTGAGTACTGATGGTGAGGTAGGCTTCCATTGCATTTCCCATATAATCTGCCCAAAGTTCAGGATGTTCAAATAACTGCACACGGACTAAAGGCAAGTGTGGTGCTAGTCGCTGCCAAATAATCCGGGCAATATTCTCAGTGGTGGGCAGAGTTTGTTGAAATTCTGTCCACGCATCGTTGAGATAAGAGAAGTCCAATTGACTGGTAACTTCCCGTTTAATTACATGTTTCACATCAGACAAGTTCAATACCATGCCATATTCATCTAATTCCCCGGCTAGGGAGATGAATAAGACATAGTTATGGCCGTGTCCAGGAAATCTAGAACAAGCACCAAATTTCTCAATATTCTCAGCTTCACTCAATTCTGGCAACCAATAACGATGACTTGCCGAAAATTGGGCGCGGCGGTTAACAATACATTGCATGAGTACACTATGAGCAGAATTTAAAATTTCTTAATCTTTTTCTGCTTCCAGCATAAACTAATTTCTTAGTCAGTGGTTATGGGAATAATATACGAAGAAAAATATTCGTCAAACTTGGAGTTTGAAAGATGACTGCTTTTCAAGAGAATAACGAGACGCTGAGTCGCAATGAATATCTGGCAACAGAACTGCTAAAGATTGTAAACTCACTTCCTAGATTTTTCCCACTCAAAAGCGAGTTGCAGGAAAAATTAGACAATTTGCGTTCTGTTCTCCAAGGGTTACGTCCACCACGAGTTATGGTAATCGGTCGTTCTAGATCTGGTAAATCATCCCTAATTAATGCAATTTGTGGTTTAAGGGTTACAGAGGTCAATGATAGAGAACCACAGCAAGGCAAGGCTGAATGGAAGCGTTATTATCACAATGGCAGTGATTTACTCCATATTCTAGACACCAGAGGTTTACAGGAGTCTCAACCACCAAAGCAATATGATTCAGCTAAAACGCCTTATGAAAGCATCATGCAAGCTGTGACAAAAGATTGCCCAGATGTCATTCTCTTTGTGTGCAAAGCAACAGAAGTTCATTGTGCTGCTCACCACGACCTTGATGAGTGTGAATTAATCGTAGGAGAAATCAAGAAACTATACCAGCGAGATATACCTGTGATTGGAGTTTTGACAAAGTGTGATGAATTAGCACCTCCAAAAGTTCCTCTACCAACAGACAATGAAAGGAAAAATCGCAATGTTCAAGAGCAAGTTAAAAGTTTTTTGGCTTTTTTGAGAGCAAGAGAAGGATTAAGCAAATCTGTAAAAGATGTTATTCCTACTGTTGCATACGCTGAATACGAAGATGGGAAAAATGGCTTGATTCTCCCAGATGAAGATTATAGGTGGAATATCACTGAACTAGTGGAAACAATGATTCAGTATACACCGAAGGAGATACGCGGCTCTTTATCACGGATGGCGCATATTACAAAATTTCAACTCCATGTTGCTAGGATACTTGTTACAACTTGTACTGCTTTGTGTGCTTTTGTTTCTGCCAATCCCATTCCAGGTGCAGCAATACCAGTAGTGGGTACTATTCAAACTTTTATGGTTATGTATATTGGTTGGCTCAGTGGACGGGAATTCTCAGAGCAAACTGTCAATGATTTTCTTGTAAATGCAGGAATAGGTGTTGGAGTAAATGCTGGCATGATTGGTATTGCTGATATTGCCTTAAAATTTATACCTGGTTTCGGTAGCTTGCTAGCATCTGGTGCTGGTGCGATCGCTACACAAGGTTTAGGGGACGCAGCGATCGCATATTTTCTCACATTACCAGAGCCAAGAAATACAGCCTCCTAAACTAAACTATTGATTAACTGAAACTTGTGCTTCACAGTGTAATCCCGTAGCTATGCGGAATAGTTCTTGACCAGTATGTAAATAACGCTCATCGTAGCTCAAAGGAAAGTAACCTAATTCATCAAGTCCATCTCCTACTTGATCGAGGCTGTAGTAAAGGTGAGCGGCTGTTCTTGCTAAACTAGGGGGATTCGGTAGAGAGCGAAAAGTAAATTGTGCTTGCTTGAGGTCATCTCGACAGGCTTTTAAATATTCTTGAAATTCATCTAACAACTCATCATCAAAAGGATCAGCAGCTAATTGATCCATTTGTTCTTCTAACGAATAGAGAATATTACAAAGCAAGCGATTTACAGGTTGGTAAACTTGGTGCAGCCATTCTTCAACTTGCTCGTCAACGTCCCGTCCGGTTTTTCGTCTTGTCTGGTAATGATTTTGCGCTGATGCTGTACGCTGTTGGCGATCGCTATTTAATTTTTGAGAGTCATCTTGCAGTTGTTGGTCATAATTGTGGCGATTTTGATTGTCGCCTAAGACTTCATAAGCTGCATTGATGCGGATTATCTGCTCCTGATCGGCTGTTTCCTGATTACTGTCAGGATGAAACAACTTAACCAAGCGGCGATAAGCTTGCTTAATCTCCGCTTGGCTTGCACTTGGACTAACTTTGAGAGTTTCGTAATGGTTAGAAACGTGGTTATAATTGACCATTAATTCAATGTAGCGTTAACTAACGCTAGCGGCTAACCTTGCCTCTAAGTCTTGGAACAACGTTGTACTTAAATACCTCTCACCAAAACTGGGCTGAATCATCACAATTAAACGTCCCTTATTTTCTGGACGTTGAGCAACGCGAATTGCTGCACATAAAGCTGCTCCACTGGAAATACCAGATAATAGCCCTTCTTCTTTTGCTAAACGCCGACTGTAGGCGATCGCTTCTTCGTCGGTGACGCTAATCACTTCATCAATCAATTTTATCTTGAGAACTTGGGGAATAAACCCAGCACCAATTCCTTGGATTTTGTGTGGTCCTGGTTGTCCCCCAGATAAAATTGGGCTATTGGATGGTTCAACTGCGATCGCTTTGGAACTCGGCTTGCGTGCTTTAATCACTTCTGCTACACCAGTGATCGTACCACCTGTGCCCACCCCTGCCACGAGCATATCTACTTGTCCATCGGTATCTTCCCAAATTTCCTCGGCTGTAGTTTCCCGATGCACTTTTGCATTGGCTGGATTGCGAAACTGCTGCAACATATAGGTATTTGGCGTACTATTAACTATTTGTTGCGCTCGCCCAATTGCCCCACTCATACCTTCCATTCCTGGTGTTAGTTCCAGTTCTGCCCCGTATGCTCGCAACATTGCCCGACGTTCTCCACTCATCGTCTCTGGCATTGTCAAAATTAACCGATAACCCTTGGCTGCTGCTACCATTGCTAGGGCAATTCCTGTGTTTCCAGAGGTGGGTTCTACCAATACTGTCTTCCCAGGAGTAATCAACCCCTCCTCTTCGGCGGCGTTAATCATACTCACCCCAATGCGGTCTTTGACCGATGCTGATGGGTTCATACTTTCCAGTTTCACCAAAATTTCAGCAACACATCCTTCTGTTTGGGGAATGCGGTTCAACTGCACTAGGGGTGTACGACCAACCAGTTCTGTAATGTTACGAGCTATTCGCATAATTTAGTCCTTAATTATTAATTATTAATTATTAGTCATTAGGTAGTATTTACAAGCAATAAAGGACAAATGACTCTTGACTAAATGTAGTACATGATATGCAATTGCCGCCGTGAATCTCGTTTTTCACAAATATCCTGGAGCGTATATTTTTGTAACACTAAATTTGCCGCGCGACTTGCTTCTTGCCAAATTTCTTCTATAACAGAACTGTCTACCCTTTTGGGATTAACTTCTTCTTCACATGCCCGCATCTCTAAGCCTTCTAAACATTCCAAAATTTCAAAAAGGATGATTTTACGGGGTTCTCGCGATAATAGATAGCCACCTTTTGACCCGCGCTGGCTCTTAACTATACCTCCACGTCTTAAGGTTGCTAGTAGTTGTTCTAGATAACGATCAGGGATATTTTGTTGTGCTGCAATTTGTCGAATTTGCAGTGGTTCGCCACTTTCGTAATGAGTAGCCATCTCTAATAAGGCTAAAATTGCGTATTCCGATTTACACGATAGTTCCACAAGCAGCAATCAGTAAAAGAATGTTTGTTTGGAAAATATTAGTAATACACTGTTTGCCATTTAGGAAAATCATCAGGTAGGATTTGCCATGCACAACCTGTACAGAGTATGTAGAAAATGGGGTAAGAGACGTTTTGCGTTGTGTTGACGCGTCTCGTAGAGAAAATGTTTTGGCGGTAGACCGTGGCAAGCCACTACCTATATCTGAGAAATTAAGCTTTTTAGCAATTTTTACGTAATTATGAGGTAAGTTAGAAGTTTTTAATTTTTAACTCACAACTACTAACTTTTCTATTATACTACGGTTTCCCACTGGGGTTTATTTTTTGCTGCTAGTTAAAAGAAAAATCCCCGCCTCATGGCGGGGAAAAATAGATTTCAAAATTGTCAATGGATAGTCAACACTCTAGAAGGTAAAAGTTGTTCTCAGCGTACCGATAATTGCATCATCGTTATCGCTGTTTTGACCAGGAGAGGTTAACCAGATTACACCAGGAGTCACTGAGATGTTATCCGACACACGATATTTGTAGAAGCCTTCAAAGTGATAAGGTACATCATTCCCACCAGCAACACCTACCCGGTTAAAGGAATAAGGCTGTGCACCAGCAAAAATACCTAAAACGTTACCCTGTTTACCAAAATCAGCTAAAGCAACCCCAGCGCCGTATGACCAAGCTTCATAATCATCAGAAATACCAGAGCCTATGACATCATGGTAAGAGACGAAGCCACTAACTGACAGTTTGTCGCTAGGTCTAAAGGCAGCCGACACACCGTAGGAGTTGCTGGAACCTGAATTTAGTAAAGCGTTAGATTGTTGAGTACCTACTGCAACATTTCCCAGAAAAGTGTTGTTTACGTTTGATCCAGTACCCGAATCGAATAAATTACCACCTGCGCCATTATACGCGTGGACGTAGGTAGCAGCTAAAGCCAAGCGATCACCAACACTAAAGTTCAACTGCCCTAAAGCTGCATAGTCGCCATTGGTCAGACCTTGACCAACACCAGGATTATTAGCATCCGATGCCAAGTAACCCGCAGTGATTGAGCTATTTCCCAGGATGCCAGTACCTCTACCAATAGGTAAATTGAGCGCTATACCTGCACCGCCACCAATCCGATAGATGGGACTTTCAGAAGCAAAGGTAGACAAAGCACCATTGCCGCCGTCAGTGTTGTCAAAAAAGTAAGGGTTGTTAACAGCAGCGTAATGGCTGTGTCGTCCTCCACTTGCCGCAAGGTAAACTTGAGCTGGGCCTATGGGAGCTTCATAGGTCAAACGATCTATGCTGACACTATTGTTACCAGTACCACCACCAACTTGAAATGTTTGTGTGCCTTCAGCACTGTTGATACCAAGACCACCGTTATCTACTAGTGAAAAGGCTTGTGCATTACCGGCTGCAAGGCGGGTAGTTAAAACGTCTCTACCAGTGAAGCTAGTTTGCAAGTTTAAACGGACTCTGTTTTGGAAAACAGTATTATTAGCATCACCAGTGTTATCGCCAAAGACATCACTAACAGCAAAAATCGCTTCACCGACTAGTTTGGTGGTAGTGGAGAACTGATTAGCTTCCAATTCAGCAGTCCGCGCTTCTAGGGAATCTACACGACCACGTAGGGTTGCCAATTCTGCGGAAAATTCTTCTTGTAACCGTTGTAAGGTAGCTAAATCTTGTTTAGTCACCAAGTCAGCTGTTGCTGTGGCAATCAATTCGTTAACCCGATCCAAACAGGCGTTCAAACCAGCGGCAAATTCATAACGGGTCAAAGCACGGTTGCCGCGATAAGTAGCATTTGGGTAACCTGCAATACAACCATAGCGCTCAACCAAGGACTGCAATGCTTGGAATGCCCAGTCTGTAGGTTGTACGTCGGAAAATTGGGAAACCGATGTTACTTGAGACTGAGAGTTATTTTGGCTACCTTCGTTGCTGTAGCGATTAACTTGATCTATGGTTGTTTGAGCCAATATTTCTGGCTGTTGGACAACTTCAGTTGCACTTGCTTGTCCGGCTGGCGATACTTCAGTGGTTTTGTTTGGAGCCGCAATTGCTGTTGTCGAAACTAACAATGTTGCTCCCAAAACTGCTGGGCTAACCACTAAGGATTTCCACAATATATTAGACATTTTCTCTTTCACTCCTCACACCTTGTTTAGATAATTGTATTCGTTGCACCTAGAATCTCAAAAATACGACAGACATCTCATTGAAACCTGTGGATGAGGCATAGTTGCCACTACTACAATTCTAGTTTTTGCAAAGCTAACAAACCATTAACTTTGGGTTAAAAACTTATGTAATTAACTTATGCAAAAACATATCTTTATATCATAACATTATAAAACATCTGATCTAGATGGCAATATTGGAGCGATCGCCTTAATAACTGTCACACATACTTATCTAAATATCTAAGTAAGGAGTAGGGTCGAGGGCATTCGCTCCCCACTTGGGTAAATTGCTCAAAGCTTCATACACTTAGCCTTACTAGAATTTGCACACCAATTAAAACACCTGACTAAGCTACAAACGTAGGCAAAGCCTTACCTCATGGCAGCTTGTCGCTATTGTCACCACAAACACAGCTTAGGAATCAAGAGTTTTAAAACCCGCGAACTCCAAAGAAAAATCTGTAGTTCTACTGTTAAAGCTTTTTATGCGCTGCGTTTCCCATCGTGGCAACTTCCAGTTGCCTAGTCCAAGATGTCAAAAGAAATGACTTAGTTGATTCGGGAAATCGCCTGCGCTAAATCAAAGTCAGCCTGCGTCAACCCGCCTGCATCATGTGTTGTGAGTGTAATCTTTACTTTGTTATAAGAAATTTCTATATCTGGATGATGTCCTGCCGACTCAGCAGGCTCCACCAACTTATTGACAAACTCAATTGCTTGGATAAAATCCTTAAATGTGCGGGTAATCTGTAACTTGGAGCCTTCAACAGTCCAACCTGACAGAACCTTTGCACTTTCTTGAATTTCCGCCTTAGTGAGTAGTTGTGCCATATTAAAGAAATTCCTAGTTGTATTATTGTTGAGGTTACATGATATATTTCATAAAATAAAATCCCCTTTATTCTCTACAGAGAAAGAATGGGAGGATAAACTAGGGCATAATGCGTGTGTGTATATCTAGACCAGACTTAGTAAATAGGCGGTATTGCTCACATCTGGTCAGATGCCAAGGTTCGATGCAAGATGTTTTTCTTTTTAAAAAAAGTTAAATGTATTGGCTTTATCCGCCACAGGCATTGCTATCTAAGTTTTCAAAAGTAAGCATTAATAAAACAAAAGTTACCTATAAAAAACTATCCGCTCTGATTTAGATCAGGCGATCTAAGTCAGAGCGGTCTAGCGGGTCTTCAGGTCGCAACCAGACTGCCGGAAGGAACTCCGAGCTTGCCTAGCTAGTTGAGCTAACTTAGTATCTCAAAGATAACTAAGGCTAACTTTTAGAGAACAGCCCCGGCACACAGCCGGCTAACTGCAACCTGATGACCCATGCGTTTACTACTTTCTATCATGGGCATCACCTCCTTGTTGCCTAAGCGGTCTTAGTCTCAAAAGGGCAGAGAATTTACTCTGGGTTTATAACCTTCACCTAACATAACACATAAATATTAGAGATATTAACTATATATAAAAAAATCTCCCACCAAAAGTTGGGAGATGACTGGAGAATGGGGAATATTGACACTTTATGGGCTTATGTTATGCCAAGTGATTATTTCATCTGGGTAGTGTCAAATTTCGGCAACCACAACCCTGATTTAAGTCATGGCGAGCTTTTAAAATTAGAGAGCGTTACCGCGAGGCAGAACTTCCTCAGGGAATACAAATTGTTCGTGGGGTTGATCTTGAGGAGCCATCCAAGCGCGGATACCCTCATTCAGCAAAATGTTTTTGGTATAGAAGGTTTCAAACTCAGGGTCTTCCGCCGCCCGCAATTCTTGGGAGACGAAA
>JBBSOX010000031.1:0-57247 GCA_038259325.1 Chroococcales cyanobacterium
GACGAAAAGACAACTGAAGATGGTTCAGTTGTGAAGTACACATGACAATGTGCCAAATCATTGAGGAGCCGTGTAATGGGAAACTATTAAGCACGGTTTTGAAGACCAACGGGGTTGGTGACAACCTCGTTGAGTTTACTAGTGTCAATAATTTAACTTATGTACTCAAGCTAACGCGATCGCATAAAAGACCCAGTTCTCAATTTACACAAAAATTGCTATAGAGAGAGGATAGGGGCACAACAGCAGTTGTACCCCTACAAATAATTGGTATTCCTTTCAATGGTTCAGCCGTTTAATCTTCGTCAAGGGCTGGGAAAGCTTCCTCAAGTTGCCACAACCTATCTTTATTTTCAACGAACCAAATACGAGTTTCTGGAGTTAATTTACTCCAAATGTCTTCAACAGGAATGTGGGGAGATGCATATTGGTACTGCTGACCAAGTGATTTGAGATTGTCTGCCACATCACGGGGAATTCCGAATTGTTCCCAGTCAACTGTTATGTGTCTTCCCGAAACTCCGGCTGTGGGGTCGAAAACCAGTTGTGCTGATCTGACTAAATCAGCAAAGTGTTTCGGCTTGAGTTTGGTAATCTCCTGAATTTGGAGTGATTCGTTATGCTCTTGAGACATTATCGCCGCAGTGGTAAAGATTAGTGATTCAGTTGAACTTACTGCCAGAGATTTTTATCCCAATATTTTTACTGTAGCGCAGAGCCATTAACTTGATCATGACTTAACCACACAACGGGCATAAGGCAGATCCAATATGAAAAACTCCACGCCACTTGCGGGATAAAGTTTCCCGCCGACTTCCATAAAGTCTGCACCCACGAATCCTGGCTGATCTAAATCTGGCAGAATTGGGATATTTTCATCAACAGTAGTTTCTTTTTCGCCAGATCACACCCAAATCATGCCTTGATGCTCCACAACTTTAAAGGATGGTACGCAAGCATTGACTGGAATTTTTGCATCTGTTGGTAATTGGGGAATGTGCAGACATTGGCCATCGCTGCCAAACTGCCAACCGTGATATAAACACTCAATTTTGCCGTCAATAATTTGTCCTTCGGAAAGTTTAGCTGTACGGTGAGGACAACGATCTGTTAAACAGATAAACTGTCCATCTTTGTTTTTGAACAAAACCAAGGGTTCATCGTACAGGGAAAAGCTGTGAGGGCGGTTGCTAGGCAAGTCTTGCACAAAAGTGAAGGGATACCAACATTGCCTCCAGTTAAATTCTTGCTTTTCCTCAAGTTCCTCAAAAGTAGAAGTTGGTGGTGTCGCCTGTAGTGTCTCTGTTTCTAATGACATAAGTTCAGATTCATTCCTACGGGAAAAGAATTGTTATAAGCAAAGCTAAAGAGCAACAATTACTTGCGATAATTATTCAATAGCTTGGTTGTTATATTAGTAATTTTTTCCGGTAAAGAAACTTCCCTGTGAGATCCTTTTGCTTTAAATGGTTGTTTTTCTACAAAGCCTAAATAATCTAAATCAACAAGTTCTTCAGATGTAAACTGTTGCAAAGAGCGCCATAGCTTAGGGTTCACTTGCTCATGGTTAAATTTTTTTCCTACACAACCTAAGCAATGAGAACAAGATCCTAAAGGTTTTTCCGAATTTAAATAAGCTAATAATTGTTCAAGAAAATCTACAGAGTCAGTAATTTTAATTCCGTCATTTTGGAGATTTTCTTTTTTTATAACTTTCGGAATCAACACAGATTGGGGGCATTTATAAAGATATCCTTCTGAAACAGTATGACATCGCCAAATATGAGCTACAGCGCAAGTTGAATAAATTTTTTGGATTAATTCTGTATTTTCCGTGCCTAATTCGGAATAAGATTCGCGGAATTCATCCCAACAAAAAGACTCTAAAATTGTTTTAGAGTCTTGAGCTTTTTGCTTCAATGTTTTTAAAGTTTCAGGTTCTATGGGTTTACTTGCATAAAGGGAAATTTCTATAGCATCAATTTTTTCCCAAAACAGATCCGATGCTCTTGAAAGTAAATGACCATTCGTTACTATTTTAACAAACTTAGTTATGCCTGATGCACGAACTGCTTCAATTACTTGAATTATATTAGGATGTAATAAAGGTTCTCCCCCGACTAATTTAACTCCTCTTGGAATATATGATTTGGATAAAATAGAAAGATCCTTGTATATCTTTTCTGGATCGGTAATATATTTGGGAACAGTTGGGGATAAATGGGTACAACCACGGCATGATAAATTACAATGGTCAACTACATTAATTTCACAATATCTTCCTGTATCAATTTTATTGTTTGATATCGTGTACATTGTGACTCCTACTTAAAATTCTGTTAAATTGTGACTATTTGTATATAGGCACAATGTCATTCTTCTTAAAATCACACTATTTTGCAAGACTTGGGAGATACAGAATATATATCAGGAGTAGCTAAAAGCTTAAGCTTACATTATTAGTGGCATGAGTACGCCCCTAGAACCGAATTTCTTTGTTGCAAAGATTTTTGGAAATAGGATAAGTAATCGTACAGAATCATTTACACATGAGTTTCCAGTCTGGATAAGGATTTCATACCTTAATTTTGTGTAATTAATTTTGTGTAATTAATTTTGTTTAACTACTTAAATTTGTGCGATTAGACACAAAAAGATTTGCATCATCTAGGTTTGCTTGATGTCAATCCTCTTAAATTGGTGAAGGTATTGACCTCAACTACTCATTTTCGATCAGAACTGTAACAGCAGCGATCGCAATCAACATTTCATCATTTTTATCATTGAGTTCGGGAATCGCCCGCCCTTGAACTACCATCCCTCCAGATTCTACGGTGAGAGTTTTTCGACCAAATGGTAGTACAGCTAGTACCTCTTCTTCTCTAACTTGTTCTGGGTATGGTACTGCTACTTGAACCTCTATAATCATTTCATTGGGGTGACTTAAACCTGCGACTTCCCAAACCCCAGGTAAGGCATTGTGAGCGATCGCATTTCGTACTGCCCTAGATGCTGCTACTGTCGGTTCTTGTCCATGCTGATCTATTCCCATCCCCATCTCGATAATCAATCGTTTACGTGCCATTACTACCTCCGGTAAATTCTGCACCTATAAATCAGGAGTCAGAAGCCAGAAACTCAAGTTATCTGAATACTGACTTTTGACTCGCCAAGAGAGAGTATATCTATTGTGTGCGGCCTTCTGGGGAGAAGGTAAGATTAGTGAAAGATTTTGATTAGTTTTGGAACTTCTGCTGGCTAAGGTGCTTTAGAGCAGACGATGCAAGCGACTCAGACGTTCTGAGTGACTTTTCATCACCTTTAAGGCAAACACTGGTGTTTCTTGAACGGCAAAGAGAAACTTTTTCTCATCAAGGAAACCCAGTTTGGTATCCTCCTTGGCAACAGCTGTATAAGTTCTATTTTCGACTCCTACGAGTACCCCGACACCAAAAACTTCGCCTGTATCAATGGTTTCTACAACCTTGCCATTGACTAATATATCCACTTTTCCTTCCAGAATGCCGTACATTTCATCACCAGGCTGTCCTTCTTCAAAGATGACTTGACCTGCTGAAAATTCTTTAGGGTCGGGTTGTTTTTGAAAGATACTGACTGTAACTACAGGACTTAGCATTAGAGCAACCCCAAAATTATTGGTTTTTAGACGAAACTTTTTGATAAGCAATAGGCGAACCTAGAAAAGTATACTACTTTCTGTTGCTTAACTCTCAATCTCCACAAAATTCTTGATTACTCCCCTAATCGTCTAAAAACCTTTCCCTGGTTTTACTAGGCAAAACCGTCCCTCTCGCCCGTCGGAGTTACGGTGTACACACAAGTCTTCTAGAGTTGCGCCACAGGCTTTTGATCCCGCCAACTCCCTTTAAAAAGGCAGGCAAAAAGCTCTTAAAGTCCCCTAATTTATCGGGGGATTACAGATCAAGTTTTGTAACTGTTGTGTGGTCATGTCTTTTATTTGCATCGTTTCTTTGAAGAATTTACTTTATTTACGTTTGGTAATTAGCCAACCTAAAGCGATAAATACCACGGTAGCAATGATGCTTAAAGTTAACGATGCGTAAAGGGGATGTTTTTGTATTAACGGGAGATTAATTTTATCAATGTGTGTTGTGAATACGCCAGAGGCGATCGCACCACCGCCAAAGCCGATACCTAATATCTGGATTGTGTTTTCTAAGGAGCGATCGCGCTCAGTTTGTTCTGTTTCTACTATACCTCGGATAGTATCAACGAATTGCCCAAACAATTCCTGACCTGGAGTCAGATAGTTAATATCTGTTTGGATTTGTTCTTGCCATTTTTTACAGTCTTTCTTAATAAAATCTTGCCAGGATTGGGGGCTATTTCCGCTATCAATAGTTTTAATCTTCTCTAAACAAATTGTGTAATTAGTAATATTAGTAGTAATTGCTGTGTGGTGTGTTTGTAAATCTTGTAAGCATCTGGTGTAATCAAAGCTTTTTTTGGGGATTTCTCCCATTAAGCTTTTTAAGCCAGATAATCGTGTTTGATTTTCAGATATCAGGCTGTTAAATTCTTGAATTTTATTTTCTAAATCACTGTAAATTGTTCTCGCATCTCGGTAGCGTTGACGCGCTAGTTGATAAATGTAAAGTATTTTATGGTAGCTACAAAGCAAATTTAGCAACCAGTCATAAGCTTCTGCTGCAAGTGTTCCTGTTGCAGCGTGACTATTATTAATGACTATTAAAATATGGCATTGTTTGGCAGGATTATCTGGTTCATCGGGGTCAAGTGCTTGGTATTCAAATAAAAGACTACCAAACAGTTCCCCTTGTTGTGTTCGTACAGGATTTAAATTTGTGCCAGCTACTAAGGCTATGGCTAATTTTTCAGCTAGTGTATCACAATCTTCAGTTGGCTCTACTTCTCCATAAATCGATAATGTTTGTCCTAAAGATGCTTGAATATTAGATGGTAGTAAGGAACTTGGTTTAAAATGTTGCAGTTGTGGTATGTCTATGAAAATGTTTGGTGATTCTGGAACCAAAGTTAAATCAACTGCGTAGGTATCGTTAAGCAAGAAAGGCTGAAGATTAGCATTAATTTTAAAGCCTTCTGTTGTGGGGAGACTACCCAAATCTAAATCTTGAGTATCAATTAACCATTCTGATATTCTTCCTATTTCCCGCTTGGATTCGTATTTACCATTTTGATAACAAATTAACTTTGAGCGTAAATCTTTCAACCCAACAAAACTTAGTGAACCTTCACCCACTTTCACCAGATTTTCCCACAAGAGATTAGCATCTGTCACAACTTCACCGGGAAGTTCAGTTAGGGTGTGGCGGAGATGAAAAGCATAGAGGCTGAGGCTGAAATTCTTCACTATTTTGGCTAAGATTTTTATTGTAAATTGTAGCTTGGGTTAAGAGGATGTTTGAAAAGTCATGATTGATGTATAAAATTTTTTTACCCCACCCTAGCCCTCCCCTTATAAAGGGGAGGGAACTGGATTTTATTGTTTCCCCCCTTTATAAGGGGGGACTAAGGGGGGTAATAATTCGATTAAAATCACAACATACTACTTTTCAAACAACCTCTAAGCGAAGCTACTAAAATTTTTCATGGTTTTGATTGTGGTTTTTTATCATCAGATAAAAGAGAGTTCCTTTTTATCGCATTTTCGATAAGTTCCTTTGATGATTCACTAGGTTGATTGGCTGGAGTCTGTGATTTACTATTAGCTATTCCTATGTTTCTGTCTACATCAATAGGAGATGCAGCAGTGAGTGATTTCAGATATTGCTTGTAGTCTTCTAGAAGTTGACTACGGGATTCTGGTTGCAACCAATTTTCTAGGATTTCTGAAATTTCCTCATCGTCTTCTGGGAACTGACTCGATAGTTGCTGCAATTCATTCCAGTCTTGAGTAGGAATCAATTTTGATTGAGAGTTAAGCACTTGAATAAAAGCTAAGACGCTATTTCTATAAACTGACATTTTCTAAAATCCTTTACCTATATTACAAAAAGCAGCCCAATAAAAAGGTGATTCAAAGGGTTTGGCTGAAGCATTTTTATGATTATCATCAAAGTATTGATCTAGTTGTGCTTGCCAAACTAGACTTAGTGAGGAGTTAATCAGCCAACCTTGAAAGCCTTTGACTGTCGTATCCCTTAACCAACGTTGTGCTGTATTTAAAGCTAATACAATATTACTTTGCTGCTGTAGTTCTTCGTAAAATTTTATCATCAATAAAGCTGTAGCTGTCGCGCTGACTGTCCAAAGGCTACTGACTACATTGGTACTACCTGCTAACAAAAATCCACTGGGTAAACCAATGTATTCATCACTAGTGCTTGTAAAGTCGGTAAAACCCGTTTCGCAAGCAGAGAGAGTGACTAGGCGACAGTTTTCTAGTTTGAAGTGAGTAATGATATCTGCTAAAGTCAGATTTCCATCAGCTAACTGTAAACCAGAATCTTGGGGGGAAGTAAAGTTAAAATATCCATGACAGAAGAAAAAAGCACAGTTAGCTTTCAGCAATTTTTCATGAAGTGTGACGTTGTGAGGATTTTCATTAATACAGAGAATTGCTGATTTTTTAGCTCGGTCTTGCTTCAAAATATGAGCATCAGTAAACTGTTTCTTAATGGCTGCAACGGCTCCTAAATCTTTTTCATAGTCTTGATATAAATCTTCTGTGGGGTTTTGGATGGCAAATAAAGATTTAAAATCAGGACGTTGACGCAGTTGGACTTGTTGCAGAATTTGACAACTGGGTGCATAGCCTACGCCGTTGGTGAATAAGTCAATTAAGTATGATTTATTAACAGGTAAAACATGGAGAGGAAACAGGTGTAAGTAGCGATGAGGAATGAGAATTAATCTGTCGCATTGTTTGGGTAATTGGTCTAAGATTTGCTCAATATGCAGAATATCTGCTAACTTTTTCAGGCGTTCTTCTAGCTGATTCTGCCATTGGTTTTTATCTTGGTCTTGCGGGTTGTAGTAGCTGCCTAGATATTCATTTGTCCAATCGATTAAGGTATCTAAGTCTTGTTGACTAGAATGCCAGATGGCTGGCTTGTTGTCGCTGGTGATAATGAAAGCACGAAAACAATCATTAAAAAGATACCATTCGATGATTGCAGTTTTGTTATCTAAGAGGTTTTGAATTTCTCCAAAGTTGATGCTGCTACTAACTAAAGGCAATTTTTCTGGATTTGTTGATGTTGCTTTGGTTAACAGTTCTACTAAATTGCGGGTTTTGCTACGTTCAATATATTCTATTGCCTCGGTGTCTTTTGCCAATGCTAGGCAAACTTCCACCATGCTTATATAAAGTTGATTCCATTCTTCTGCTTGTTTGCGCTTAACTTCTTCGCCAGAAACAATTTCAACCCGCAAAGCTTCCACTGTTTCTATTGCTTTAACAAAAGTATTGTAAGCTGAGTTAAATTGTTCTTCGTCTTGGTATAACCTGCCGAGATTGAACAAAGTTTCTGCATGGTATTGAGGAAAGGCGCTGCGGGTTAATACTTCCAGTGCAGCAGAATAAGCAGCGATCGCTTCTTCTATATTCTCGGCTCGTTCTCCTAATATTCTGTTACGGTAAGCAGCCCCCAGATTATTTTGCACTGTTGCCCAATTTTCAGGAAAGGCGCTCTTGGTATAAACTTCTAATGCAGAAGAAAAAGCAGCGATTGCTAATTCAATATTCTCGGCTCGTTCTCCAATTATTCTTCCATAGTCAGCAAGCCCCAGATTATTTTGCGTCGTTGCCCAATTTTCAGGAAAGGCGCTCTTGGTATAAACTTCAAGTGCAGCAGAAAAAGCAGCGATCGCTTCTTCTATATTCTCGGCTCGTTCTCCGAATATTCTGTTACGGTAAGCCTCTCCAAGATTATTTTGCGTACCTGCCCAATCTTCAGGAAAGGCGCTCTTGGTATAAACTTTTAGTGCAGCAGAAAAAGCAGCGATCGCTTCTTCTATATTCTCGGCTCGTTCTCCTAATATTCTGTCAGAGTAAGCATTCCCCAAATTATTTTGCGTACCTGCCCATTTCTCAGGAAAGGCGCTGCGGGTGTATACTTCCAGTGCAGCAGAAGAAGCTGCGATCGCCATTTCAATATTATTGGCTCGTTCTCCTAATATTCTGTCAGAGTAAACAGTCGCCAGATTATTTTGCGTCATTGCCCATTTTTCAGGAAAGGCACTGCGGGTTCTTACTTCCAGTGCAGCAGAATAAGCAGCGATCGCCAATTCAATATTCTCGGCTCGTTCTCCTAATATTCTGTTACGGTAAGCATTCCCCAGATTATTTTGCATCGCTGCCCAATCTACAGGAAAGGCTCTGCGGGTATATACAGTTAGGGCGATTTCATAGCCAGTAATAGCAATTTCCATGTTGTTGGCTTTGCTACCTAAAGGAAAATCGCTAATCCGATTACTAAACTTACCAATCAATAGTACGATGTCTGCTGCTGCATCTGGTTCTGCTTCTGTTAGGGTATTTGTTGCCCAATGACGCAATAATTGAGCAAAAATATCATTGAGTTTATCGGTATTAGCTGCCAGCAATGGGTAAATTACTTGAGCATCGCCGTTGCTTTCTGCTGTTGCTTGCAGGATTTCTAGTAAAAATTGCAAGTAAGTCTCTATATCTTCTTGGGTGATGGGGGGAGTTTCTGAGGTGAGATATGTTGCTAGGTTTATCAACCACTCGGCATTATTTTCCTCTCCCTGCTGGGCAAAATACTCTGCTGCTGCTACAACAACCTGCACAAAGTCAGCATCTAGCAATTCTGTATTCGCTGCTAATATCTCTGGTTCTTCCCCGCTAGGGCAATCTAGCAGGGTTTGAATTAGCTGATTATAAGCTTGTAAACGCTGTTCGTTCATGAGCAGGTGTGAGTTAGACGCATCTTGATTAAGCTTCAACGATATTATGCCTAATTTCGGAAAAATGAGGGGATGAAAAGTTTTAGATCCTCCTTAAAAAGGCTACGGTGTACACGCAAGTTATTGAATTACCCCACCCTAACCCTCCCCTTGTAAAGGGGAGGGAACTGGATTTCTTATTTCCCCCCTTTCTAAGGGGGTAATCCTGGGAATAATAAGCAGAGTCCAGGAATATGAAAACGCTGATGACAAAGCTGTATAACCAAACCTCAGAAAAGCAAAAACGACAAACTCTCAGAAACAATATGCCTCCATCTGAAAAAATAGTTTGGGCAAAACTTAGAAATCAACAAATTGAAAGCTGTAAATTTCGCAGACAATACAGTATTGACAGATTTGTAGTGGATTTTTATTCTTCGGAATTGAGACTTGCCATAGAAATTGATGGTGATAGTCACTATCAAGATGGTGTTCCAGAATATGACCGCGATCGCCAAGCATTTTTGGAATCAAAAGGTACGAGATTTTTGAGATTTACGAATCAAGAAGTTTATCAAGATATTGATGGTGTGGTGAATAAGATTAGAGAAGTTATTTGTAGGTTGAGGGAAGTTACCCCACCCTAACCCTCCCCTTATAAAGGGGAGGGAACTAGATTTCTTTTTTCCCCCCTTTCTACGGGGGTATTACGGGGGGTAATTCGACTTGCGTACACAGTAGCTTATAAAAAGGAGGGAATTAGATGTTCTAGTTTCCCCTTTCTAATGTTATTTTGGCGATCGCATTTGTTGATTCGGCGTTCGCATTTGCTGATTCGGCATTCGCATTTGTTGATTTGTCGTTCGCATTTGTTGATTTGTCGTTCGCATTTGCTGATTCGGCATTCGCATTTGTTGATTTGTCGTTCGCATTTGCTGATTTGGCGTTCGCATTTGCTGATTTGGCGTTCGCATTTGCTGATTTGGCGATCGCATTTGTTGATTTGGCGATCGCATTTGTTGATTTGGCGTTCGCATTTGTTGATTTGGCGTTCGCATTTGTTGATTTGGCGTTCGCATTTGCTGATTTGGGGTTCGCATTTGTTGATATAGCGTTCGCATTTGTTGATTCGGCGATCGCATTTGCTGATTGCACTTATTCTCAAACAACAAATCGATATAAAAATGAGTAAGAATACAGATAAACTCGTAATTATTTCGTTGAACTTTTAATGAAATAAATCCACAAAACTACCCATCTCAGGCAAAAGGATACTCCACTATGTTGAAAAAGGAATTCTTAAAAAAAAGGATATCTCATGTCTTTAAGAACTCGTGGTTCTGCTGCTGTTGACAAAGCCCAACTTCGTCTCGCCTTGCTTAAATCCGTTGATGAAAATCTGGATTTAGGACATGGATTAACTATCGAAGCCTACAACCACCTCATCAACACTACCCGTTCGACGCTAGAAGCTCATAACACGCTTGTATCCAATCTTGAAGAATCGCGTAAAACAATAATCCAGATGGATAAAGCCCTCTCGGAAATGTCTGAACGAATGCTAAGTGGAGTTGCAACTGTCTACGGCAGAAACAGTATAGAGTATTCCAAGGCTGGTGGCTCTAATGGAAAAAGAAATAAAAAATCTAGTTCAAAAGTTGCTCCACTTGTAGCGGTTCTTGCTACTCAACCTACTCAAGCTGCAATTGCGAATGCGTCAATTAACGGTAACGGCACAACTTCTTTGCTGCAATAATCCACTTGCTGCATAAATCTAGTGTCGTGTCAAGCTTAAATTTGTGCATTAAATGTAAGTTGGGTTGACGTAACGAAACCCAACCTACGTTTAATCCATCTGAGCTTTATCAAACTCGCTCTCAAAAAGCGAATTTTGGTTTTCCTGCCATCTTCTATAATTGATAAGACCTGCACACCTAATTCTAGGCATGAGACTGTGACCGAATCAGGAAGTTACAAAGATACTGTTAACCTACCCAAGACTAATTTTGATATGCGGGCAAACGCCATCAAGCGTGAGCCTGAAATCCAAAAATTTTGGGAAGAAAATAAAATTTACGATCGCCTCTCCGAAAATAACCCCGGCGAATTATTTATACTGCACGATGGGCCTCCCTACGCTAATGGCTCACTCCATATTGGTCATGCTTTAAATAAAATTCTCAAAGATATTATTAATCGCTACCAACTGCTACAAGGTCGTAAAGTTCGCTACGTTCCTGGTTGGGATTGTCACGGTTTGCCAATTGAGTTAAAAGTTTTGCAGAACATGAAGTCAGCAGAACGGCAAAACTTAACGCCTTTACAACTCCGGCAGAAAGCGAAAGAATTTGGCCTAGCTACAGTAAACGACCAGCGTCAAAATTTTAAACGCTACGGTATTTGGGGCGATTGGGAACATCCTTATCTCACTCTGAAGCCGGAATATGAAGCGGCTCAAATTGGCGTGTTTGGTCAGATGTTCTTAAAAGGCTATATCTATCGGGGTTTGAAGCCTGTTCACTGGAGTCCGAGTTCTAAAACCGCTTTGGCTGAAGCTGAGTTGGAATATCCAGAAGGTCACGTTTCCCGCAGTATCTATGCAGCTTTTGCAGTTACAAGTTTGGCGTCAGCTGTAAAACCACTGTTGGCGGAATATCTCTCAGAGTTGGGTGTGGCTATTTGGACAACTACACCTTGGACAATTCCAGGGAATTTGGCTGTGGCGGTGAATGCAGATTTGAACTATGCAGTGGTGGAAGTTTCACCTTCAGAAGCACAGGCGCAGAGTAATTTCAAATACCTAATCGTTGCTGCTGATTTAGTAGAACGTTTATCTTCAACCTTGGGAGTTGAGTTAACTGTAAAAGCCACGTTCAAGGGGAATGATTTAGAACATACTACTTACCGTCATCCTCTATTTGACCGCGAAAGCCCGATTGTTGTGGGCGGTGATTACATCACTACTGAGTCGGGTACTGGGTTGGTACACACAGCCCCCGGTCATGGTCAAGAAGATTACATTGTTGGTCAGCGCTACGGTTTGCCCATCCTTGCACCAGTGGATGACAACGGCAATTTTACCGAAGAAGCGGGAGAATTTGCTGGGTTGAATGTGCTGGGTGATGGAAATCAGGCGGTGATTGATGCACTGACTGCGGCTGGTTCCTTGCTGAAAGAAGAACCATACCCTCACAAATATCCTTATGATTGGCGGACGAAGAAACCAACGATTTTCCGCGCGACTGAACAATGGTTTGCTTCCGTGGAAGGATTTAGAGAAGAAGCACTAAAGGCGATCGCAACTGTAAAATGGATTCCAGCCCAAGGTGAAAATCGGATTACGCCAATGGTAGCGGAACGTTCCGATTGGTGTATCTCTCGTCAACGCGCTTGGGGTGTACCCATTCCTGTTTTCTACGATGAAGCCACCGGGGAACCACTGCTGAATGAGGAAATTATCAACCACGCCCAAGCAATTATCGCAGAAAAAGGTTCTGATGCTTGGTGGGAATTGCCCGTTGAGGAATTATTACCAGAATCCTATCGTAATAATGGTAAGTCTTACCGCAGAGGTACAGACACAATGGATGTATGGTTTGATTCTGGCTCATCTTGGGCAGCTGTCGCCAAGCAGCGTCCAGAGTTACGCTATCCTGCTGATATATATTTGGAAGGTTCCGACCAACATCGCGGTTGGTTTCAGTCCAGCTTGCTCACTAGTGTAGCAGTAAATGACATTGCACCTTACAAAACTGTATTAACTCACGGCTTTGCTTTGGACGAACAAGGGCGGAAGATGAGCAAGTCAGAAGGAAATGTAGTTGACCCAAATACAATCATTGAAGGCGGGAAAAATCAAAAAGTAGAACCGGCTTACGGTGCAGATGTCTTGAGATTGTGGGTATCATCGGTAGACTACTCCGGCGATGTCCGCATTGGTAAAAACATCATCAAGCAGATGAATGATGTCAGAGGCAAAATTCGCAATACAGCGCGGTTTTTGCTGGGTAGCTTGGATGATTTTGACCCGGAAAAAGATACAGTACCTTTTGAGGAATTGCCAGAACTTGACCGTTATATGCTGCACCGCATCACGGAGGTATTTGAGGAAGTAACCGCAGCCTTTGAGAGTTTCCAATTCTTCCGCTTTTTCCAAACTGTGCAGAATTTCTGTGTGGTGGATTTATCCAACTTTTATTTAGATGTGGCCAAAGATAGGTTGTACATCAGTGCAAAAGATGCTTTCCGCCGTCGCAGTTGTCAAACGGTGCTGAAGATAGCTTTAGATAATTTAGCACGAGCGATCGCACCAGTACTATCCCACACCGCCGAAGATATCTGGCAATATCTCCCCTACAAAACCCCTTACAAATCTGTGTTTGAGGCTGGTTGGGTGCAGGTTGAGGAAAAATGGCGTAATCCAGAATTAGCGGAATTTTGGGAAACGCTGCGACAACTCCGCACCGATGTTAATAAGGTGTTAGAACAAGCCAGGATTGAAAAACTCATTGGTTCTTCCCTGGAAGCGAAAGCTTTGATTCATATACCCCATAAACAGTTAGGCGATGCTATCAAAGCCTTTAACCCTGCTAAAGGTAACGGGATTGACGAACTGCGGTATTTATTGCTGACTTCCCAAGTGGAATTATTAGATTCTGCTCAAGAGTTGCAAGGATTAAAATATACAGCGCAGACGGAAGACTGGACAATTGGGGTAGTGAACGCAGATGGACAAAAATGCGATCGCTGTTGGAACTACTCTACTCATGTGGGAGAATCAGCAGAACATCCCCTAATTTGCGAACGATGCGTTGCAGCCTTAGCCGGAGAGTTCTAGTAAATATACGTGAGTTCAACGAATCTTCCTCTACCTTGAGCTAAAGTTCAAGTCTTTCCCTCTCCGACTGGGAGAGGGAAATTTTTGCTTATAGGACAATACGCTTGGGTTAAAGAAAGACGCGATAAATCGCCGTCTCTACAAAGGACTGATTATTGTAGAGACGGCGATTTATCGCGTCTCTTCCCTTAAGCGAACCGTATTGGGTTATATATAGTGCGTAATTTCTAAGTGTAATATACTTTTGAGCAAATAATTTGAGTGTTTGCACTGAATGTATCTAAGTATTATCACTAGATTAGCTTTAACCAGAGAGATAGATTAGTGGATTATTAAGAAAACCTAAAGGTATGGATTAATACGTAGAATCTAGATTAAAACATCCATTAACTAAATCAAAATTTAAGAGATACGGAGATATGTCAAATAAAGTTGCTACAGATTTGGCAGACTTTTTGCTGCAAATAGAACAGCGATCGCAGTTTCATGCAGGCTATCCATATAATTTAAGTTGTGATTACAGTGCGATCGCAAAGTTTTTCAATTATCTATTAAATAATGCTGGAGATCCATATATTGAGCCAGATTTTGGTCTTCATTCTCGTAAGTTTGAGCAAGAAGTATTATCTTTTTTTGCCAACCTTTATAAGATTCCAGAAGAGCAATTTTGGGGTTATGTTACTGCTGGCGGAACAGAAGGTAATTTATATGGAATATTCTTAGGAAGGGAAATTTACCCAAATGGGATTCTTTACTCATCACAAGACTCTCATTACTCAATTCCCAAAGCCGCGAAATTATTCCGCATCCAACATAATGTTGTGAATTCGCAAATTAATGGAGAAATGAATTATGACCATTTTGAACAACTACTTAGTGAAAATCGTAGCTATCCAGCTATCATCAATTTAAATCTTGGGACTACTGTCAAAGGTGCGATTGATAACTTAGACAAAGTTCTAGAAATTTTAGAGCGTAATCAAATTAAAGATTACTATATTCATTGTGATGCAGCACTTTCAGGATTAATATTACCTTTTTTAGATGGGGCTCCGCAAGTAAACTTTCAAAAACCCATAGATAGTATAGCTATTTCTGCTAAATTCATTGGTTCTCCATTACCTTGTGGTGTAGTTTTAACTAAAAAGAAATGGGTAGAACAAGTTGAAACAGAAATTGAATATATTGGTTCCAAAGATACAACTATTTTAGGATCTAGAAACGGCCACACTCCCCTAATTCTCTGGTATGCAGTGCAAACAAGAGGGTATGATGGATTAGCTAGAGAAGCAAATACATGTATTAATAATGCCCAATATCTTTTCCAACAACTTCAAATAAGAGAATACCCATGCATGTTAAATAAATTTTCTAATACAGTAGTGTTTCAAAAACCTTCTCAAAGGATAATTAAAAAGTGGCAGTTAGCAGTTTTTGAAAATTGGGCACACATTATAGTTATGCAGAATATCAATCGAAAGAAAATCGATATTTTTATCAATGAGCTTTTGCAAGAAGAAGGGTTACTTGATAATGTAGAGGATTTCCAGCTACAGCCAGTACTACACTAATGTAGATCATCAAGTGAGCTTAATCTAAAAAATTTGATTCCAAACTTTTATCTCTTTAAAAAGTTTTTGGAACACAAGTTAGCAGCAAGTAGCAACTCTACTTCTGCACCTTCTATCGGTGGTAAGAAAAAATACCCTTGTCCATAATCACATTGTAACGCCTTCAGTTGTGCTAGTTGCTCTACAGTTTCTATTCCTTCTGCTGTGACAGACATATTTAAATTATGAGCTAATGTCACAATAGCTCGAACAATTTCTAAATTTTCCCCTCGACTACCTATATTGCTGACAAAAGAACGGTCAATCTTCAGGGTTTTGATTGGTAGGCGGTGCAGATAACTCAAAGATGAATAACCAGTCCCAAAATCATCCATGTGCATCTCGACATTGAGTTCTGTTAACTGAGAAAGTATGGTGTTAGCTAATTCAAAATTATCCATCAAGAAGGTTTCGGTAATTTCCAATTTCAAGCTGCATGGCTTTAGTCCACTTTCCTGCAAAATATGTTTCACTTGTGTAAACACATCAGGTTGGGTAATTTGTTTCCCAGAAAAATTAACACTAATTGTCAGAGGTAGTGAGCTAGGAAATTGTTTATGCCATTTGTACATTTGGCGACAGGCTTCATAAAGCACCCATTGTCCGATACTAACAATCATTCCAGTTTCTTCAGCCAAAGGAATAAAATCTTGAGGGGAAATAAGTCCTTGTTTGGGATGATGCCAACGTATCAGTGCCTCAAATCCAATAATTTTGCCAGTTGTCAGCGAAATAATTGGCTGGTAATGAAGGCGAAATTCTTCTTGCTTGAGCAGCGCATTTCGGAGAGCAGTTTCTAACTCCAAGAGCAAAGATGCACCCTCGTGCATCTTCGGGTCAAAGACCTCATAGCGTGCCTTCCCAAGTGCTTTAGCACAGTACATAGCCACATCGGCATCGCGTAGAATGTGCGCTGCTTGCTCATAATCTGGTTTACTAAAAGCGATGCCAATACTAGCATTAGTAAACACCCTATGCTCATTTAATTGAAATGGTAAAGCTAGCACTTTTTTAATTCGCTCGGCTACCTGGATGGCGGTGCTGATATCCTCAATATCCTCGATTAAAATTGTGAACTCGTCCCCGCCAAAACGAGCAACTATGTCTCCGACTCGCAAAACTGATTTTAGTCGATGAGAAATTTCAATTAAAAGTTGATTCCCCATTAGATGTCCAAGGCTGTCATTAACAACCTTGAAGCGGTCTAAGTCTAAAAAGAGTACGGCAAATAAATATTTATTTTGCTGTTTACTACGTTCTATTGTCCGCTGCACTCGCTCTATAAATAATCGTTGATTAGGTAATCCGGTTAGCTCGTCATGAAGACTATTGTGCAGTAGTTGCTCTTGTGCTTGTTGACGCTTGATAATGTCTTGTTCAAGTTGTTGATTTACTCTAATAAGTTCAATGGTGCGTTCTAGAACCATCTGCTCAAGATGAAGACGATACTGAACTAATTCTTTTTCTACTAACTTACGTTTAGTGATGTCACGGACAATAACAATATACTCTCGTAGCTGGGAATTAAATGGCTGTGAAATAGTCGATTCAACAATTCGTAGACCTTTATTTATTTTTAACGTTTGCTCGCTCCTAATAGACCATTGCTCCGGTTTACCGCGATAGCATACTAATAGTTGATTTAACTTTTGCCCAAGTAACTGCTGAATATTTGTTTGAAATAACTCTTCAGCAGCGGCATTTGTCTGACAAATTTTACCGTTTTCATCTAAGACTAAAACAGTATCTGGAACAGTATCGAGAGTAGTAATAAATAGGCTTTTTGCTTGTTTGCGTGCATCATCAATAGCAACAATTTGTGGTAGAGTTGTCCAGCAAGCGATCGCAACCCCGGTAAAAGAGAGCGTTACTAATAAAATAGCTAGTAAAGAATTATGATTATCATTAGAATTTGTGTCTAATAAGTCGCGGATAACCCAACTGCTTGCGGCAGTAATACAAATTAATGTTACTAGGACAATTACCTGTAACACTACAAAATCTTGATTGTTTCTACTAAACTTAGCGTCGTAATGCTGTGTCCACCATTTTGAGTGTAATGGCGTTAATTTTAAACGACTTACCCCTACATCTCCTAGCATCAAACCAATGGGTAATAATAAACCCACTAAAAAATCTCTCCAATTCCAAGCTAAACCTCCTACTATTAAAACTGCCGCTTCTACAAAGAAAAAACCCAGTGACCACCAAGGCCATAGTACCTGTGGTTTGCCCCGACACAGCCATAATCCCAGATGTAGACCCATAATCGACAGAAGATAACAAGTACCTGCTACTGTGACAAGTTGAGGTACATTTGCCAAATTCAGACAAAGCAGACTAAGTATAAAGGTAACTAAGATAGCGGGCCCAAGAACACCTTGGGGGGAAACTAATGCAAATACAGGAGAAATCTCACCGTCTAAAGCGAGTTGGTATAATATCCGAGGAGAATTGGAAACTGCCGTAGCAGAACTTAAAAGGCAGGATATAGTAATAATAAGTGTTACTAAAAAAGAGGCAGAATCACCCCAAAAAGGCTTAGAAGCTGCTACCAAATTTAAGAACGCATCGTCACCTATTATTGGATTTGGAGCCGAACACATTAATACCAAAGAACCGCCTAAAAACACCGCAGGAATTAACCAAGCAGCTACGGTTAAGAACCTCAAAGTTTTATATGGATGGCGGCTATCAGCAACAAAAGAAGACGTGGTTTCACAAGCATAAATTGAATAGCTAGCTAGAAAAAACCACTTTGCCCATTCTTCAAAGCTCAGGCTATGTGTGCTAGTTGGGATAAATTGAAAACTAGTAGCTGAGAAGGCTAACCATAGTACGCCTTGAACACAAAACAAAAGTAATAATATAATGGCTGGGAATACAAAAAATAAATGCAGGAGTGCTAAAGCACGGGTGCCACTGAAAGCCAAAATAAAAGGAATTGCTGTAAAAAGAACTTTTAAAAAATTTTCTGGACAATAAATATCCAATGTTTCAAAATTGACTTTAATTAAGTTTGTGAGAATAATCGCATACAGTGCTGGTGCTGCTGCCCAGCTAAAAAAGTATCCTAAGGCTAGGTAACGACCCAAGCCAGGAAAGTTGTGTAGTAGTCTTGTGGTGTAGTTTGGTGTTCCTCCGGCGACATCTGGCCAATGTCTACCTAGACTTTGTACCTGAAAGTTAAGTAAAAAAGAGATGATCGTGCCAAACAACCAAACTAAGATAGCTTTAGGGCCTAACGCTGCATGAATAATCGGGGCAGTACCAATCCATCCCACATGACCCGTTAAGCCAAAGCCCCAGGTTTCCAGATAACTCAGAGTCCGTGGTAGGCGTATAACTAAGTGCTGAGTTTTCTCTGCCTGTACAGAATTGTTAGTAACCATTGTGTCTTAGTGAAATTTACTGCCTTTTTCACTCAATAGCTGAATATCGCTGCCCATAGCTTCAGTATAAATGCTGAACTTATCGGAAAACTAACTTACATTATTACACCTTTTTACAAGAAAGGCAGATCGCGCAGCGTGTCGTAGGCAATGCAGCCCCTCCCCAATAGGCGAGAGGGACGATTTTGCGTAGTAAAACCAGGGAGAGCTAGGGAAGGGATTGGGGGTTATGTCTCTATTGGATTCAATGCAGAAGAACTATAGCTTTTGCAACAACTCCTGAGTTAACTGAAAAAACGCTTTTGAACCAGCTGATTGGGGAGCATTTAAAACAGCGGGCATAAAACTATCAACCGCTTTAGCAACATTGACATCAACTGGTATTTGTACCTTACAAATCTTTTCTACACCGAAATCTTCAACAACGCGGTGCATCACTTGTTTATAGTATCTGCCAGTGAGAAGATTAGCACTGGACATGCTGAATACAATTCCCAGCATTTTTATATCTATTTTGGTTTCATGTCCGTGACTGTCTTTTAATTGGGCAATGCGTCTTTCTAGCAGTTGAATACCTACTACAGATAAGGGTTCTGGTTTAGCAGGAAGTATGTAAAAATCACTGGCAGCTAAAGCGCTACGAGTCAATAGGTTATATCCAGGCGCACAATCCAAGAGGATAAAATCGTATTCTTGACGTACAGGGTTTAAAATATTATTGATCAAGACTCTTTCAAAGCGATTCCAAATTGTTTCAAAGTCCTGCTCACCTAAAGCAGTTGCTTGCTGATGCAGCATTTCTGAAACAACAAATTCATCATATAAATCGATATCTCCTGGTAATAAATCCAGCCCCGGAAGACTACAAACCTGGGATTGAATGATGTCTTGAATTGTAAGTTTTGCTTGTGGCTCTGGATTGATAATTTCGTCTATTAGATACCTAAATGTCTTACTTTGTTTACGACGCTTGGCAAAATCTAAAGGCGACATCAAACTGAGTGTGGCGCTAATTTGGCTATCTAAATCAAGGACAAGCACCCGCTTGCCATGATTTTTAGCTAAACAGGTAGCTAAGTTGACGGTGAGGGTGGTTTTACCAACGCCACCTTTCATATTTGCAGTAGCAATTACATATCCCATTGGTTGAGTCCTCTGTTGACGCATTCCCATCTAGGTAGCGTACACCTCTATCGATCTATTAAATCTTCCATTAAATTTAATATTTTTGGAAACTCAATGAAGAGGCAGGGGGCAGGGGGAAGGGGGCCGGGAGCAGGGGGAAGGGAGCAGGGGGAAGGGGGGAATGATCACTTCTTCGTGCCGTGGGTGGATTTACCTGCTGCTGTACTAGTAAAATTGCTGTCACTTTGGTTGAAAGCTAGATACCATTAGATTCGGCGTGTTTACTGTTCGGGAGTGCCACAATGTCTAAACAACTTGGTCAAAAAATCGCACCCACACCTATATCAAATGATATCAATGTGGTGGATTTGATTGATCAATACTTCACCGCTTACAACTCAGCACGGTTGCGGGAAATCTGCCAACTTCTAAGTCGTGATGTGCTAACGGAAGGTGTCACGGTGGGAGTTAGCCTTTCCGGTGCGATGACACCAGCAGGATTTGGGGTTTCAGCGCTTGCACCTTTAATTCGCAACGGCTTTATTGACTGGATGATTAGCACTGGTGCAAATCTTTACCATGATATGCACTACGGTTTAGGCTTTGAACTTTTTGCTGGTAATCCGTTTTTGGATGATGTGAAGCTGCGCCAAGAAGGCACTATTCGCATTTATGACATTATCTTTGGTTACGACGTGTTACTGGAAACTGATGCGTTTATCCGTAAGATTTTGCAAGGGGAAGCGTTTCAGAAGCGCATGGGAACTGCTGAGTTTCATCATTTACTGGGTAAGTATGTTCGAGAAGTAGAAAAGCAGTTGGGTGTGCAGCATTCCTGCTTGCTTGCTACAGCTTATGAGTATGGCGTGCCTATATATACGTCTTCTCCAGGAGATAGCTCAATTGGGATGAACGTGGCGGCTTTAGCTTTGGAAGGTTCGCAGTTGGTCATCGATCCATCTATTGACGTAAATGAAACGGCTGCGATCGCATATAATGCCCGTGAGTCGGGTGGTAAAAGTGCGGCCGTAATTCTTGGTGGTGGTAGTCCCAAAAACTTTTTGCTCCAAACCCAACCGCAACTTCACGAAGTATTAGGACTAGAAGAACGAGGACACGATTACTTTATACAGTTTACCGATGCGCGTCCAGATACAGGCGGTTTGTCTGGAGCAACCCCATCGGAAGCGGTCAGTTGGGGTAAGATTGACCCGGAAGAGTTACCAAACACAATTGTTTGTTATACCGATAGCACGATCGCTTTACCATTGGTGACAGCATACGTTTTGAACAAGTGCCAGCCTCGTCCTTTGAAGCGCGTGTACGACAGACGAGAAGCCATTTTAGAGAAGTTGCAAAAAGACTATCTAGCAGCCAAAACCCAACCATCAGATAAAGTCCCCGCAGCAGTGGCTGAAAGTGCCCAAAATCAAACAGCGACTTATCCCTGTGGGCGGCTGATTCCGAATACGTAGCGAGTAGGGGAGGCAGGGGGGCAGGGGAGGCAGGGGGAGACAAGGGGACAAGGGGACAAGGGGACAAGGGGACAAGGAGAATAAATAACCCATATCCAATGCCCCATGCCCAATGCCCCATGCCCAATGCCCCATTCCCAATGCCCAATGCCCAATCCCCAATGCCCAATGCCCAATGCCCAATGCCCAATCCCCCTCATCCCTTGCGTCCAATCAACAAATAAGTGGTCATTTTGCCTTTGCCTTTAAATTCGATTTCGTCTCGTTTTTCAAATAAAAATTCATCACACAAAGACTTATAAGTATCTTCTGTAACTTGAATTTTACCAACAATACCTTGGGATTCCATGCAACTAGCGATGTTTACCGTATCTTCCCAGAGATTACACGTAAATTTATTGAAGTCAATTACTCCCGCTATTACGGAACCGCTATGGATGCCGATACGGATGTTGAAGTTTTGGTTATTCTTAGTATTAAATAGAGCGATCGCAGTTTGCATCTGGAGTGCCATTTGGGCGATGGCTTGAACATGATTAAGGCGGCGTGGGCGCAAACCACCAACTACTATATAAGCATCGCCAATGGTCTTGATTCTCTGTAAACCATGTTGTTCGGTGAGGCGATCAAAAGTTGAGAAAATCGAGTTGAGTAAGTTTACTAGTTGAATTGCACTCATAGAAGCAGCAATTTCGCTAAAACCGACAATATCTGCAATTAGAACTGTGACATAAACAATATCTTCGACAATGTTAGCTGTTTCTTCTTTTAAGGGTTTGGAAATTGCTGCTGGCAAAAGATTCAGCAATAAACGTTCGGTTTCTTCTTGCTGATGGCGCAACGCTTTTTCTGCTGCTAGTCGCTGGGTAATATTACGAAAAATGCCACGAATTGCAACTGGATGACCTTCAACAAATTTACAGTTAATATTGCCTTCTAAAAAGATTGTTTGACCGTCTTTAGTAACGAATGCGGCTTTGACTTGCCCGATCTTTTCTCCTGATAGCACCCGATAAAATCTTTGTAAACACTCTTGCTTAAACTCTGGATGTATAATATCGAAAACATTCATATTTACAATTTCGGCTTCGCCATATCCCAAAGTTTCCCGCCATGCACGATTGACATACAAAAAACGACCAGAGGCATTGACACATTGAATCAGATCATTAGCATTTTCAAATAAATCTCGATATCGTTCTTCACTTTCTACAAGAGCATTTTCTGCTTGTTTGCGTTTGATAAACTGGGAGATTTGACTACCAATAGAACCCACCATTTGCAATAGGCCTTTATCCTTTGGTTGTACATCCCGGCTAAAGAAAACCATCACTCCTAAGATTTCACTATCGTCTAAGATGGGGAAACCAAAAGCTGCGTGTAATCCCGCCTTAGCAGCAGGTTGCGATCGCCTAGTGTCTCCATCTTCTGTGATATCTTGAATCCACAAAGGCAAACGTCTGATCCAAATTCGTCCAGGTAAGCCAACACCCGGTGTATAGGTAGTTTGCCAGGTAATTGCTTTAAACTCTCGCGCCGAAATTACTCGACTTGACCAAATTTCCACACACCTTAGTACTGCATTAAGGCTATGTCCCTGTACCGAAGTGCCAATATATTGACTTGGTGCCCAAAGTTCGCCTAAATCCCATCCCAAGTTTTGACAAATCGACTGCAAAATTTGCGGAATTACCTGTTTTACAGTTTGGGATTCTGATAATATACGAGTGATAGCATACTGGGCACTTGTACGCTGTTCCCGGTGCTGCCTAGCAGTAATATCCCGACCAATGTAGACAATATCTTCTAATCCTTTTGTTTGTTTGGGAATAACTGAACAAGAAAAAGCAATTAATCGCTTTTCTCTAGTCTTTGTCCGACAGGCTATCTCTAAAATCTGAAAATTTTTATGAGAAAAATAATGCTGGTGAATGGCTTGTATTAAGACTTGCTCATCATCAATTATCAATGATATTGGTTGATTAATTAATTCTTCTTCACTAAAACCAAATAATTGTTGAGCAGCACGATTTACTTTTTTTATTTTCCCTAAATTACTGGTTATAAACAAAGCATCTGCCATTGCAGTGATTACTTGTTCCATGTAGTTTCTGTATGAGATTCAATCAGAGTAAATTTGTAACCGCTCAATAATCCAGGGTAAATCGCTCAGTGACAAAGCTCAAATGGCGTAAACTTATTCCTGAACTAGTAGTTCGCCCCGATTTATTGAGCGGATATAGCGCTTCTCGTTTGCGTGAGTACACCCGTAAGGGCACGGCAGTGCCGTGCCCCTACACCTAGCGATATAATGTTGTATCGCACCCAACTGAGAACCGCTATACCAGTTTTATTACTGAAATTGATATAGGAATCCGCTTTGATTTTTGCTCGCGCAGCGTGGCGTAGCCATACTTATTTGCTGTGGGCAGGCAAGATAACGCAGCGGTAGCGAGTTTGTGAGCATCGGCAAAAGTCAAGAAGGCTTTTTGATCTGTACGGAGTTTTTTCAAAAATTAAATATGAGTCTTATATTAATTGATTAAGTGTGCTATTTTCTCAGATTAACCCAGTATGGTTGAGCGAAAACAACCATGAGCAACCTTTTGATTTGGTTGCTCAAAATTAAGTAAGTGAGCGTAAATAACATGTATTCTCCCTTTTAGACGATTGACAATTGAATATAATTATGAATTCGGTCAGCAGATTATACTCAATAGTGCGGCTCATAAGCGATCGCCATAGTTATTATGTAATCTAAAGGCGTAATAGCTTACAATCGCATTGTTAGCCGAAACAATCGCATTGTTAATCGGAACAATCGCATTGTTAATCGAAACAATCGCATTGTTAATCGGAACAATCGCATTGTTAACCGGAACAATCGCATTGTTAGCCGGAACAATAAAATTGCAAGAGCTTGCGTTGAGATAACACGGCGATGCAAATACTCAACTGCAAGACGGTACTCATTAGCAAGTAGCGCGATCGCATTAATATAATAGCGCCTCTGTGTTGAGTCCAATACAGACCTAACTCCCAACCCCTTTCCTACTAGCGTTGGAGAGAAAGCACTCCGCAAGGGTTCAAACTACGTCAAAATTTAAATAAACGCGATCGCACTTACCTACAATGCAGATTACCCAAAGTCTCCATACTGCAATTCTCGTGACTGACTTAGAACGCTCTGAACACTTTTATGGCAAAGTATTGGGATTATCCAAAATAGATCGTTCCCTGAAATACGCTGGTGCATGGTATCAAGTCGGCAACTATCAAATTCACCTCATAGTTGCACCCACTGTCCCCACGGAAAACCCAAACGAAAAATGGGGACGCAACCCCCACGTAGCTTTCTCAGTTGCTAACTTAGACACCGCCAAACAAGAGTTGCTCAATCATAATTATCCCATTCAACCCAGCGCTTCTGGTCGCCCTGCCTTATTCACTCAAGATCCTGATGGAAATATTATCGAGTTGAGTCAGGAGTGAGGGGAGTGGGGAGTGGGGAGTGGGGAGTAGGGGAGGTAGAGGGAGCAGGGGGAGCAGGGGAAGCAGGGGAAGCAGGGGAAGATGAGGGGGACAAGGAAAATAACTAATGCCCAATGCCCAATGCCCAATGCCCAATACTTCGACTACGCTCAGTACAAGTGCCCCATGCCCAATGCCCAATGCCCAATGACTAATGACTAATGAAAATAATTGCTTACTCTTACACCAATCCTCTACTAGAATCTGCTCCCGATCAAGCCGATTGGGGATGGGAGGTGGATCGGGTTTATGAAGATTTGGGTAAGCCAGAGTCTTCTGGACGCGCTACGCGAACGCAATTACAACAATTATTTACCGATTGCGAAACTGAACCAGCAAATTATCTTTTGATTCGGCGGTTGGAAGAATTAGGGGATACTGTAGAGGAAATTAGCGATCGCTTACATCAACTCGAAGCAATCGGAGTAGCGATAATCGCCACAGAACAGCCCTACACTTCCGAAAATTACCCTCTCGGTGCTGATTTGCTGAATTTGCTAAATGCAATTCAACGTCAGCAACGCAGTCGTTGCATCCGTCAAGGACACGCCCGGAATCGTCTTGAGGTTGCACCGCCACCGGGCAAAGTTCCCTACGGCTATCGCAGAGGTAAGGGAAAATATACTGTTGATCGCAGTACTTCACCAGTAGTCAAAGATTTTTTTGAACACTTTTTACTCTATGGTTCCCTGCGGGGTTCAGTTCGTTACTTGGCAAAAAAATACGGCAAAAAAATCTCCGTCACCACTGGAAGACGCTGGCTAACTAATCCAGTTTATCGCGGCAATACAGCTTACCAAAATGGTGAAATTATCTCCAATACTCATATTCCGATAATTTCTAAAGAAGAAGCAGCCCAAGTTGACAGACTTTTACGCCGTAACAGCCGTTTACCATCCCGAACTGCTAGTGCTAGGCGTTCTTTAGCTGGGTTGGTTGTCTGTGCTGAGTGTCAGTCACAGATGACAGTTACTCGTGTTACCCAACGTAACCAAGATAAGGAGTATCTTTATTTACGTTCTACTAGCTGTCCTCGACGCCCCAAGTGTAAGGCTATTCCATACCAAGAGGTTTTAGAACATACAATTGAAACCGTTTGCCGTGACTTACCCTTAGCTGTAGCGGGGATGAATTTTCCTCAGTTGGATGCAGTCAAGAATAGTTTAGGGCAAGCGATCGCTCGTCAGCAAGAAATACTTGCTCAGTTACCCGCTTTAATTGAAACTGGAATTTTAGATGTTGAAACAGCAAAGTTAAGGGCTTACAAACTCCGCACAGAAATTTCTGCACTTGAAGCAAAGTTGGCGACTCTTCCCCCAGTTAACTTGCGTTCTGTTGCTCAAGCTGTTTCAATACCACAATTTTGGTTAGATTTGTCGGAAACAGAGCGACGATTTTACTTTCGAGAATTTATCAGGCAAATTGAGATTACTTTTCAGAATAAAGAATTAAAACTACAAGTTATTTTTATTTTTTAATTTAAAATAGGATAATTTTAAGACTAATTGACAACAAAAAGTTTTGAATGAAGTTGCCAGACGATAACTTTTGCGGAGCATATTTAAAGCAGAGTATGGCACACGCAATCGAAGTGGGCGCAACACGGGACGATATAACCAGTAATAAGCCTTTTTTAAATAATTCCACTTTGAACAGGCTTCAAGATGCATGAAATCTGAAATGTCTACAACTAACCCTCTACCCTGGTGCATCATGACATTACGACCGTGGACATCATGAGGGTGGAGTCCGCGACTTCTAGCATAGTCCAAAGCTTCATCGATGTCCTGTATTACCTGCTGAGGAATTGGTAAACCTAAGTGCATACAATCGTAGAGCGTTGTTCCATTAAGCCGTTTCAAGACTAAAAAACCATCTGCGGCATACAAACACTTCGAGAATGCCGGATGAGAACCTAAACAACGGTAAACTTCTACTTCCTCTTCATATCCTGGTCGTCCTGGAGCATAAATCTTCACTACACAATCAGGGTAGTCAGGGTGATAAACAACTGCGGCATAATTTCCTTTACCCAGCAATCCCCAAGGTTGTGGAAGATATTTGACTTTGATCGGATCGCGGGGATTGACACTTTCTATTTGCAAACCAGGTAATAAATCTTGATAAATGTTCTTGAGCAAATGCAATAAATGTGGTTCGTTCATATTCGCTCACAATCTGATCCCAAGCAACAACTCAAATATTACGGTAACAGTTGAGATTACGCTTGATTTCTCATCTAATTTATGATTTTTTTAGGGTTATCGTGGGGACCATTGACATAAAATGGTTTCCCGTCACGACTACATTCAATAGGTATTAAGCCTGATAACTGCTGTAAGTTATCCCAAACAAAGTCTTCTAATGCTACTTCTGATAAAAATTCCCAAGCAATTCCTGTTTTACGTAGTGCTGCGCCAGCTAGCATATCTTCGTAACTGCAATATTAATAGAGTAACTTTTTTCTATGATATTCGCTTAACAATGCTTTTCCCTTTTGCTTACTAAACATCCATTACCACAACAGTACGTAGTCGATAACCACAATCACAAGTATAGATTATTCTTGACATCAGCTGCGACAATCAAATAATTTGACTGCTGGTGACTATGAGCAAAGTGATCGCGGCAATATTCCTCAAATGTTTTGTGCGTAAAGCGATATGGTCTGCGATCGCCAACGGTATCCGGGGCGTAGCCCATCGCGCAATTCTGCCAGTACCTTTTCCGCCTCAAAAACCGCTCTTTCCGGCGCTCCGGGTGCAGGCGAGCGATTCAATGAAAGCCTTTCTGAGCTTTAATTTTCAGGTTTGAGCTATAAGTTTCATTTACTGTTAGAAAATAAAGGCTCAAAGCTTGACTCAATAAAAGTTTCAGAACCTTGCTTCAATTATTGTTTTCCGAGAGTGACAAAACAGGGTTAAGATTAGCTGCCATCCAAATAAATATTCAGCACACTATTGAAACCCTGTAGCAATTAATTCTTGAATTTCGGAAATTAGCCAATTTACAAGTAAGTAGAAAAAATTTAACTAAACCTCAGATTAAAAATAAAATATAAGTTAATTTACTGACTAATCAACAGTGACAAATAATTTATTGTCTGTATTGTTTTTATCATTTACGGCCTTAAATGTTATTTAAGTAACCAATATAAATTTTTCAAAAAATAGCGCTAATTAGAGAAAGTTGAGTTAATCTTGGAAACTAGCAATTGTTAAGAATATACGTTGCTACTGGGTGGCAACATTGGAGATTCGCTAGATATCTCTATGTAATCAAACCAGCAAGTAAAATGATTACCAGAGAATATGCAAGAAGGAAGCTTTATTTGGAGTCATCTAGAAAAACAGCATCGCACGGTTGGAAAATGGATTGATTGGGTATGGCTAATAGTTTTGCTGTTGGCAGCAGTGGTACTGTTTAGCATCAATCTGGGTGGATTGCCGCTGCGAGATTGGGATGAAGGGACTGTGGCACAGGTTGCTCGTGAAATTTGGCACGCTCCAGCAGGTTCAATGCGTTGGCTTTACCCAACGCTGGGAGGCGAACCATATCATAACAAGCCGCCTTTGATGCATTTGCTAATTGCTTGGGCTTATTCTCTCGGAGGCGAAAGTGAGTTGACAACGCGCCTGCCTGGAGCAATTTTAACAGCGACATCTGTACCTTTACTGTATTGCATTGCTCGAGAGATATTTCGCCAACGTTGGGCTGCTATTTATAGCGCCTTGATTTACCTAACAATGCTACCTGTGGTGCGTCATGGGCGGCTGGCAATGTTGGATGGGCTGATGGTAAGTTTTTTGATGGTAATGATGTTATGCGTGTTGCGATCGCGCCGGGATTTACGTTATTGCCTTGGTGTTGGTATTAGTTTTGGGTTGATTTGCCTGACTCAAGGGCTACTAGGCATATTACTAGGTGCGATCGCGATCGTATTTCTGTTTTGGGATACGCCACGACTGCTCACCTGTTACTATCTGTGGATAGCAATCTTAATTGGCATTCTACCTGTAGCTGGTTGGTATGGTGCCCAACTAATTCACTATGGTTACACTTTCGCTCAAATTGGGCTTGTAAACCCATCGCTAGGCCGAATTGGCTCATTTGTAGAAAGTAATCCTGAACCACCTTGGTACTATGTTATTGAACTTCTCAAGTACACATGGCCGTGGCTATTATTCTTACCGCAAACTGTCCGCTTAACTTGGGAAAACCGCAACCTTAGTTGGGCAAAACTAGTAATGGCGTGGAGTGGTGTTTATCTGCTGGTAATTTCTTTCATGATTACCAAAGTTCCCTGGTATTTATTCCCGATTTACCCCAGTTTAGCTTTAGCTTTTGGTATCCAATTATCAGATACAGAAAATTCGCCCTTACTCTCATCCTATCCCCGTGGTTGGGTAGCTGGTTTGGCAATACTTGCTGTAGCTGCTTCTGCTGGTAGTATTTATTTTAGTTGGGGTACAACACCAAAAACAGACTTACAACTAATTTTTGCAGCAGTAGCTTTAACTATGACCTTAGCAGCTATTTTGGCAGAGCGAGGCGACGGGCAATTTCTGAAGATTTTGTTTTGGGGAAGTTATATTTCGCTGCTGCTGTTAATGAAATCTAACTACTGGGTTTGGGAATTATCTGAAGCCTATCCAGTTAAACCAGTCGCCGCTATGATCGTGCGGGCCAATCCAGCTACGAAGAAGATTTACACATCTTTTCCTTACCATCGTCCCTCGTTGGATTATTATAGCGATCGCACCATTATTCCCGCCTCTGTTGGCGAACTCCAATATTATTGGCACTACAACGGCCAACCCTACTTCTTGCTTCATGGATCTGCTTTTAATAATCTCCAGCTAGATTCGATGAAGCTAGTTGACCAAGCTGAAGGCTGGAAGTTAGTTACAAAAGAAACTAATCGTCTTTAAGTTTTGGGCATTGGGTATTAAATATTATCCTTTGCACCCTATCCCTTTGCTCTTTTGCGGACAAGACGAACCGCAAAGGACACAAAGAAAGAAAGAAGTTAAAAGGGTTTGGCGCAGCCTCACAAAGAAATGGTAAGTATCTAGGCATAAATAAATTTAAAGTTTGTAGTAAGGACTTTAGTCCTGATAATCCTTGATCAAAATTGACCTCAACCCAGCTATCTAAGTACTTCAAACCTTCAGGCATCATGCGCCCTTTCTCTTGAAATCGTCGGTATATCTCTTTAGCCTTGCCATCCTTAAATCGCTCAACCACCATAAATAACATTTTGTCTTCTTCCTCACACTGTAACTAACACGATCTAAGGAATCATTGCTACCTTAATTACCTGTCGCGCTTTCATGTCACAAAACACCTGTTCTAAATCTTTTAAGGGCCGCTGTTCACTAATAAGTAACTCAAAGGGAATTTTGCGACTAGCGAGTAGTGCCAGCGCCTCCCGCACATACTCTGGTGTATTATGAAACACGCCTTTGAGGGTAAGTTCGCTGTAGTGTAGCTGTTCTGTATTGACGGTAATGCTAGTATCCCGTGGACATCCACCGAATAAGTTGACTGTTGCACCAGGACGGGCGCAAGCGATCGCAGTTTCCCAAACACTGGGTACACCAGTTGCTTCAATTACTACATCTGCGCCCCACCCTTGGGTAAGTTCTTTCACCACACTGGGAATATCTGAGATTTGATGATAATTAAAGGTTTGGGCTGCACCTAATTTCTGACCAATTTCTAGTCTGTGGTTATTACCTCCCCACAGCAACACCTCAGCTTTCTCACTCAACACCGCCACAAACATCAGCCCGATCGCCCCATCTCCTAAGACAACTACTTTATCTTTGGCTTTGATATTAGAACGGGCTATACCATGTAACACACAAGCTAAGGGTTCCGTCATCGCTGCCAATTCCCACGGCAACTCATCGGGTATCTGCAACAAATTATGCTGTACTATTGGTGCAGGAATTTTCAGGTATTGGGCAAAAGTCCCGTTATTCCAGGTCAGATTTGGACATAACGAATACTCTTGTCGTTGACAAAAAAAGCACTTCATGCAGGGTGCGGAATTATTAGCAACGATGCGATCGCCCACTTGCCAATTTGTAACGCCTGCTCCTAAAGCAACAATTCGCCCAGCCCCTTCATGCCCAAACAGCGTCGGCGGTATCAACATTTTGGCATGACCACCACGCCGCCAGACTTTCAAATCTGTACCACAAGTTGTTGCTACGCCCACCTGGATTACAACTTCGCCAGCCGCCGGAGTGGGGTCAGGAACTTGCTCTAGGCGTAAATCTTCTTGCCCATAAAGTAACGCTGCTAACAAAGCTTTAAACCTATCAATTAGCTCCATCCGATTTTACCAGTTGAAGTTAGTTGATAGGTTTAAAGTAAATTAGTATTGATTTATAGTCAGCTTTTATTAATCTCAAAATGGCAAAAAACTAGCACAACGCGGCGTAAATCAAGCTACCAGTTTAAAACTTGCAAAAGCTTTGATATACAAAACTTTTGACTTCCGCCTTGCGGTACTAGGTATTCACCACTGGCTGAGGAATCACTCCGGTGTTTCGGGTTTCCACATTAGGCAAGCGAGTCGCAGTTAACAGCGGTACTTCTTGTCGGCACGACAGGCAAAACCAATATAGTTCACCATGTCGGGCATGGCGCAGGAGGGAACCACCGCAGCATGGGCAGGTGTTGGCTCTCGTACTCATACCAATGTCCTCCTTGAAAAAAAAATTGTTGTTTAAGCTGGATAAAAAAAGCAGTTGATTAAAACTGAATCTTAGCTGCATGAATGCGGCCATTCGATTCTATGCGGTCTTTAATAATTTGTCTGTAAACAGCTTCATATCCGTTAACCATTTGGCTAACACTAAAGTTGTTTTCTACATGTTTTCGACAGGTTTGACGATTGAGTTCCAAAGCTAGTGGAATCATTGCCGCCATTTCTGCATAGCTTTTGCAGATAAAACCTGTTTTACCGTGGGCTATCACTTCAGGTACGGAACCGAAATTCATGGCAATCACTGGTGTCCCAGTTGCCATTGATTCAGTCATTACTAACCCAAAAGGTTCTTGCCAGCTAATGGGGAAAAGAGTTATGGCAGCATTGCCCAGAAGTTCAGTCTTTTCGACGTGGTTGATTTCGCCTAAATATTCAATTTGCTGACCATCTATGAGGGGGGCAATCTCTTGTTCAAAAAACTCAGAGTCTCTGACATCAACCTTTCCTGCCATCTTCAAGCGCCAACCGCTCTGTTTAGCAATGGCGATCGCATGTTGTGGCCCTTTCTCTGGCGAAAAACGACCTAAAAAGGCTAAATATGGAGGTTCTGACGGCTGGGCTACGAATGGATAATCTGCTAGCTCAATTCCGTTATAAACCGTGTCAATATAATTGAGATCGATTTGACGCTGCGAGTTACTAATGCTGACGTATGGTTGTTTTTGGTGATAGCTAAATGCGTGACGGTTATCCGTTGTAAAATTATTGTGCAGCGTGTGGACTGTAGAAGTTGTTGTTATAAAACTCGCTAAAGGTAGTGCCGCAATCCCTACATGAGAATGGATAATATCGAATTGGGCAGCACGTTGGTAAACTTGACTCAGTTCCAGCATTTCATACACTGCATACTCTTTGACACTTGGATCTAAGCGCAATGCCCGTGGATAAACTGCTTCTAAATGAGCCAAGGTTTCAGAATCGCCAGAGGCAAATAAGGTTACCTTATGACCGCGACGAACAAGTTCATCAGTCAAGCGACTCACTACCAATTCTATTCCTCCATAATTAGGAGGTGGAACCCTTTCCCATAAGGGGGCAACTTGAGCGATTTTCATAAGTTTTATTGGTTCAGTCTATGAAATTATCCTCAACATAATGAGTTGCATCATTATTCTATGAGGAAAGAGCATTTTTACTTACTCTTTTGACATTTAAATTAACCTAACAGGCTACGAAAAACGCAATAATGGTTAACCATGATCCAAATTTTCTACTAACAAATCTAACGGACTATCGGCAAAAGTCAGATCTGAGCTATATTTCTAAGCTACAGCAAATCAATTACTTGTTGCATCTGTCTTGAGTATCATAATGATGTAGAATATTTTGTAGCAGAACTTACAAAATTGAATATTTCGTAGATGAAACTACTACAATATTCAATGGGATCAAGTCATTAAAGCTGCTTCTAAACGAAATTACGAAATAAAACAGAAATTATCAATATTAAGTAATTGTACAAAAATTACATAATTTGTAATTAGTAATTTGTAAAACTCTGATAACTAACTAATGAAAATCGCTACTTGGAACGTTAACTCAATTCGCACTCGTCTTGAACAGGTTACCGATTGGCTAACCTTGAATCCTGTTGATGTTCTCTGCTTGCAAGAAACCAAAGTTCTGGATGCCGAGTTTCCGCGATCGCCTTTTGAGGAGTTAGGCTATAACCTTTATATGTCAGGACAAAAGTCTTATAACGGCGTAGCCCTGATTAGCCGCCAGCCACTCGTAAACGTAAGTAGCGGGTTCAGGGCGATTTTGCCAGATTTACACCACGAATGGGATGAGCAAAAGCGGGTGATTACAGGTGTAATTGATGGTGTTCGGATTGTTAACTTATATGTTCCCAATGGTGCAGCAGTAGGAACTGAAAAATATGAATATAAACAGCGTTGGTTGGCAGCGCTACACGAGTATTTACGATTGCTCGTGCTGTCAGAACCTGCAATTTGTGTGTGCGGGGACTTCAACATCGCCCTAGAAGATAAGGATATTCACGAGCAAGTGAGTACAGAAAATCACATTATGGCAACAGAAACCGAGCGCCAAGCCTTACGCGATATTCTGAAACTGGGATTTGCCGATGCTTTTCGGAAATTTACCACAGAAGGCGGAAATTATAGCTGGTGGGATTATCGCGCCGCCGCCTTCCGTCGCAACTTAGGTTGGCGGATTGACCATCACTATCTCACACCTATCCTGTATGAGCGTGCTAAAAGTTGCGTCATCGATGTCAGTCCCAGAAAATTAACCCAACCCAGCGACCATACGCCGGTTATTGTGGAATTTTGAATTGGGATTGGGGATTGGGGATTGGGGATTGGGGAAAAACTTGCTGCAACTTCTCCTATGCTCCTCTACTCCCTTATCTCCATGCCCTATACCCCATGCCCTATACCCCATGCCCCATGCCCAATTAATCAATTTAACGGCTTATATATATCCTCAGAACTGGGATTAAGATAAGGACGCTGTAAATCTATTAGGTGTCGTGCAAAGTGTTGGTCAATAACTCTCATCCGTTCCTCCATCGCATTCTTACCTTTTTGCCAAGCTTCTAACAAAGCATTAGCGACAATTTGGCAACGGTTCATCCCAAAACTTTCTTGTGCGGCAAATTTTTGGGTTGGTTCTTCCGCTAAACCTAAACCTGGGGCTAAAAATTTTGTAAACAAAGGGATTTTGGGCTGGAAATGGGATTGATTTTCTGGATAAATAGCCTGAAGGATTGTGCGAATTGCTGGATAGTCGGGGAGTTCAAAGTAGAGTAGCCCGGAGTCATAGCGTCCGTATGCACTGGGATTGTGAAGAACCTGAAAGCTAAAGGGAATCGAGGCTGCATTCAATTGCAGCGTCAAGCTTTCCATAAGAGCGATCGCACCAGATGCCGTAAAGTTAAAGTAAATTCGCCCTGCTCCCAAATCAGCATCAGGGTTACTTAGCTGTTCCTGTCCAACATTACTAACTGCCAAGTAACAGCCATTTTGCATTCTATTTTTGGGCATCCAGATTGCTACCATATCGCCCACTTTGGTAGATTTCTTACTGGATTTTAGATGGCAGTCTGGCTCAACATAAAGTGTTAAACCGCCTTTAGTCACCGCCATAGTCCCATCAGGTTCTTTCCGCAACACCTGCCATTGAGGGTCAAAGTAACCTATGCCGTGATTACTGGCGTGCAATTGTTCGTAAAAGTTCCAATCAATTTCTAAGATGGAATTATCTGCTAAATTATGCTTTTGCGGGCGATTACTACTATCAATATTGACTGCTAAAGTACTTTGTAGAGAGCCATTGTAATAGATCCCATAAAGAAAGTTTCGCAGCAGTAGGGTAAGATACTTCTGTTGTAAATCTGCCGAGTTTTGCTGAAATCTGTCGGCTACTTTAGTCGGCAGAGCAAAGGGTTGATAATTGGGATGATAAATACAAAAATTTGACTCAATCTGGATATTCTGAGCAATATCGAATAAAGAAGTTAGCGGTTGATTGATAGAGTAATTTAGCATTAATCCATTTAGAACTCAAACTTTAAAAAACAGAATTCAGGAGCGATGCCCTGAGCTTGCCGTAAAGCCTGCGGCATAGCTACGCTTAGGGCGCAGCCTCTCGTAGAGAAGGGTCAGAAGCCAGAATTCAGAATTGTTCTAGTACGGCACGGCGTAAATAGAGCAACCATTTAAAATCCCTAAAGAGCTTATTCCATAATACTTTTGACTTTTGACTTTTCACTTCCGGCTTGCGGTACTACTCTCTGCCATTAACAACCACGAAGCCGAGTTTTTTCGTAATAAAGACGAAGTAGCTGTGGCTCTTTTACAGGCTGAGGAAGTTTATGAATTTTTCCCACAGGATTGAGAATCTCTGACTCTGATATTCCGAAAATAGTCAGTACACCTTGCTGCGGCATAGTGAGTAAACTTTTAGCCACTTGGAGCATACAAATATCAGTATTATTAAAAGATTTTCGGCAGGTAATCATATCTTGAATTTGATGAATCAGTGCTAGCCCCGCAAACTGGATAACTCGCACAATAAAGTCATTGCGGTATTCCAAAATCATCGGGAAAGCATTTAGATAAGCCCTCATTAAGGCAATGATTGAAGGTTGTAAACTCTCCAACGGTGTCAATGCTAGATTTAGAGATTCTTGTAACTCAATGGTGGGGTCTACAACGAGGCTATTGAGCCAAATTTTTAAATAGCTTGCTAGTAAAGTTCCTAAATCAAAGGCTGGATCTCCCCAAGAACAAGCTTCCCAATTAATTAATTTTACTAGGCAATTGTCTAGTTTCTCCCACCTGGAATGAACTAAAATGTTGTTCAATTTCAGGCCGTTGTGAGTCAAGCAGCAAGGATTCCATTCATACGCCAAATCTGCGATCGCAGATTCCAAACTCTCTGATTGCTGGTATAGTAGATAGAATTTCAGCGCATCCGTGGGAACCGTCCCAAAAATCTCCGGCCCAATTGACTCTACCCCTTGCGCCGGATTGTAAAAGCCATAGCGAAACTCTCCTTGGGGAGCAGTTGCCATAAAATCCTTATATTCTCGGCGGTTATAGGTTGCGCGATGGAGTCCCGCTAAAGTAGTACCGATCGCAGTGGCAATTTCTTGTGGAAAAATATCATTGTTGTGGTAGAATGTCGCAAGCTCCAGATAATCAGCTAAGTAGTTGCGGACAAGGATAGAATTTTCTTCGTCAAAATGGACTACCAATGGTGCGATCGCGGAAATATTGCCAAGAACAGGAAACTGCTGGAGCAACTGATGAAATAGCCACTCCTGGAACAACTCATGAGGAGCGCCGTCATTGCTTTTAAGGTTACGTTCTTGTTTAATGAGCAGTTGACGATTATCTGCTAGAGTCACTAGTAAACCGAAATTGTTCTTACTACTTCCTGGCAACTCAGATTTATCTGATGCGTCATCTTCTGAGCTACACAGCCCCGCTTCTAGCAGATACTGGATAACGTTATGAGAAGACAGTGATAATACCATGTATTATTTCCTACTTCATTAAATTACTTAAACTTATCTATGTCGGTATTTACTTGTACTTAGCAGTTGTTGGTAGATAGTGAATAACAATAGAGATTTGTACAATCTACTAATATCCCATATTTGGGATCAAAACCTGCCAAAATGGCACCATATCCTTTACAATTGCTTTAGAATTCGCTCCTAGATACCGTGGCATCTTTACACTTTGTCAGCATAGTTACTTAGATACATCTAGAGCAAGTTTTGTGGTAGAAGCCCATTGATGTAGCTGCATATCCAGGTGGTAGCGCAGAAGCATTACCAGCAAAAAACTGATTGGCGGCAGATTTTGTTTGATGTTAAGTGGTCATCCTGAAAGCAACGAAGAATTTCAGTAATCCTTCATGATAGGAGGCATGGCATTCAACGCTATTATTTTTATTTATCATCCCAAAGCCAAAAAAACCGGAATTTTTAAGCAATTAGTAATTATTTTTTTCTTTAATTTTCAGAATTGATGTCTGGAAACCCTATTATTACGTCATTTGTCTTACTTACGTATTGTAGATGGCTATAGGCGATCGCAAATAACGGCTACATGAGTGCATCTTATGGAAGTGTACTTTTGTCAAGGGTGATAAGACCTCTCCCTGGTTTTACTATGTAAAACCGTCCCTCTCCGAGGCGGAGAGGGAAAGAAAGGAATGTCTATGATTTGAATCAGGCTGATAATAAAGTTTGGTAGACAAGATGTCTACCAAAGCTAACTAAGGGTTTTGTAATTTCAATCAGCAGAATTAGCTGAAACAGCACTTAGTTGATATTGTGGAATTGGCTCTTTTGTAATCAAAGCATAAATAACATCTGGGTCTAAGTCGGCTCCCGATTCCCATTGAATTGTTCCGTATTCAGGGTTGACGCAAACTGTAGTAAAGTATTCTTTATCTTGCAGAGGCGCAAATACACCTGTAAATTTAACGATTTTACTAATATCAATTACTCCTTCAACGTCATCTTCAAAGCGGATGTGAAGCTGATAGTTTTCTCTTGGTTCAACTGCAATAATATCTTTGAGCATGATTTACTCTAATGGGGAAATTTTCTCTAAGGTTTGATTGTCTCTAGCGAGTTCCCAATCTTCCATCAGCTCGACTTGATGCAAAATTGCCCATTCTGTTACCAGTTTAAAGAGTCTGGCAGTCAGTTCTCCTTCTAAAATTTCTAGGGTTTGAATGCTGACTATGGCTTTCTGGTTATTGTAGCGAACGTGAAAGTGTGGCGGTGGATGGTCGTTATAGTACATGGTGATGATAATTCCAAAAAAACGGCTAATTTCTGGCATTCTTTCATTCCCTGGTTTCGATATCGTATAAATTGCAGAGGGTGAGGAGTTTTTGTTTGAGGCGATCGCGCACATTTTCTGGTAATATCACTACACAATCTGGCGCGTACTGCATCACTTCGCGCATAAACCAAAAGGTACTAGATACTCGCCTGACAACTCGCCGCACTCGCGCTTTATCAGGTATCCACTCATTGATATTGTCTTCTGGTTTAGCTTGATAGGCAAAAGCCAAGCCAGCAAATAGATGCATTTCCACTTCTATCTCAGCCAAACTTCGCCATTCACCAGAAATTGGCATGACAGCAGCTTCAGTAATCCTGTCTAATCGTAAACTCCAGTTGTGAACCAGTTCTGGGATATCAAAGTTTCCTTCTGTCTCTTCGCACCAGCAATCAAGATATTGTCGCTTTTCATGGGGTGTAACTTTGGCGTGGCGAACCGTGAAGTTTAATAAGCGTCCGGCTGCATCTTGATAAGAAAGCTGAAATGGTTGGTTTCGCAGGATGTAGTTATCTATTTGTAATCGCCAAGGTGGGGGCAAATTCTCTAAGAAACGTTCGATTTCGCCCCGCAACGGTAATGATAATTCGCTGCGTTCGAGAAGTAAGTTTGCAATGATTTGGGCTTGTTCAATTTGCCCAATGTCTGTCAACGCATTGATACATCTATGTAATGCCCTGATGCGTGGTTCTTTCCAATCGTTATTGTTACCAATGAGTAACTTACGTTGAGCGATCGCTTTAATTAACTTAGAGATGTTAGGTTCCTCTCCCCACATCATACCGAATTCACGAGCGATCGCTTCTAGCTCGGCTTTATCATGTTCTGATATCGACAGTGTAATAGATTGACCTTTTCGACTCATTAAAAATGTCCGTATACTTTGTACATATTTTCTCTTGTCAACTTCTATTTTGCGTGTCACTATGGATTTTAACAATCAGTTACGGACACTATTTAAGTGTATGTCCGAAAATTACAGAATTACTCTCAAGCCTGTTTACTCCCAAACCGTCCCGACACCTGACGGGGTTAAATTACCTAAAGATTGGTTACTTTCTTGGCATCAAGCCGCAACTTTAGAAGCGTTACGCGATCCAAATATTGATGTTGTGTTCAACACTGCGATGACTGGCGATGGTAAAAGTCTAGCGGCTTACCTAGAAGTGCTTCAGGGTGAATTTTCTGCGATCGGACTTTACCCAACCAACGAACTCGCCCGCGATCAAGAAACGCAGATTAAAGGATATGTTGAGAAATTCCAGCCAGAGAATCAGCCGCGTGTAGTGCGACTCAGTGGGGCTGATTTAGAGATTTATGCTGAAAATGAGGGATTGAAAAAAGGGGCTGCGATCGCAACTCTTACTAACCAGAGAGAAGCATTATTAACCAACCCTGATATTTTTCACTACCTGCATAGAGGTGCTTACATAATTCGTGGCGATAGTCCAGATAAGCTTTGGGGCAGAATTGATAAAGATTTTGACTTATTTATTTTTGATGAATTCCACGTTTTCGCAGCTCCCCAAATTGCTAGTGTGATTAATACAATGTTGTTAATTCGCTGTACAAACCGCCGCAAAAAATTTCTGTTTATCTCAGCTACACCAGATACAAACTTAATTGGGCGATTAGAAAAAGCAGGATTTCGTTGTAAAAAAATTGATCCTCTAAAACAAAATAAATATCAATTTCCCAATACACCAGAACAAGGGCAGCAGCTAAAAGCACAGGGATGGCGGCAGGTAGCACGGACAATTTCGTTGAATTTTATTCCTTTGGAACCTTCATTTAAAGCTTCGGAAACCTGGCTAAAAGAAAATAGTGAGTTAATTTTGGCTCAGTTTCAGCAGTATCCAGGAAGTAAAGGCGCAATCATCCTTAATTCAATCGCAGCAGTCAAACGCCTAACTCAATTTTTTCGAGAAATATTACAGCCTTACGGATTGAAAGTTGGAGAGAATACAGGGCTATCGGGAAAAGGAGAAAAAGAGCGAAGTCTTGCTGCTGACTTGGTTATTGGTACTAGCACAATTGATGTTGGGGTTGATTTAAAAATCAATTTTCTAATTTTTGAATCATCCGATGCAGGTAACTTTATCCAACGTTTAGGACGATTAGGAAGACATGATGAATATGAGAAAGATGGTCAAAAAATTAAGTTTGAGAACTTCACAGCTTTTTCTTTAGTTCCTAACTTTTTAGTAGAGCGCTTGTTTAAGGGGGATGCTCCACCATTAAAAGTGAATAGTATTTGCGATCGCCCCACTTTTCACAATACCATTACCGAAAATTATCGACAAATCAACGATTTTCGTGGTTATTATCGTCGTTGGGGGGCTGTGCAATCATTTTGGCTATATTACCAACTGAGCGATCGCACAATTAAACAACAGTATGCCCAAAGCCGAGACAAGTTTCAAGAAGCCTGTGAACAATTATTTGAAACTAGTCTGAAGTCACACGCTGGACGTATTCAAGGATGGGCGAAAGATTGGCAAGCACTTTCTGGTAAATCAGGAAATCCTATTGCTGAGGATGCTGCTAGTTTTCGAGGTTCCAGTCCTTTGCAATGTGGTTTATACGACTTAACGGAAGAAAACGAGGCAGATAGGTTTAAAACCTACGATTTACCGGGTATTTTGGGAAATTTAGAAATTGAAATGTGGACGGAAGCGGCATTTATACGGACACTCAAAGAAACCGCAGAACGCACCGGACAACCCATCGCCAAAGGTAGATTTGCTCATTGTCTAGCATTTATGAAGTTGCGTTCTTACCGAGAGGAACGGCTGAACTGGAAGTTTACCTATTCTGGTAACTTGCAGCAAATTGCTGACGCTTGGAAAGTTCAGGTTTTGACTGGTGTGGAAATTTGGCAACCTGACAACTATTGGGTTGGGGAAATTAACAAACGCCTCAAAAAGGAAGGTTTGGTTTGTTACGTGATTCGGCGTCCTCTTGCTGAAGTGCGGATGCGGCTAAGGCTACCGATGAATTTTCAGATTTATGGCATCAGCGATCAGTATAGCTTTCATGATGCTACTGCGCCCTATGCGATCGCTTTTGGTCACTCTGCACTGCTGCTGGATACGCTTGCTTACACGTTTAAAAGCAAAGGAGATGAGATATGGGTTGTTTGAGGTTTCAATCCCTGATAGGGATTTTGATCACTGATTTACAGTGGGAGGGCGTAAGCCTGCAAGTGCAGCAACGGAAATTTCAATCCCTGATAGGGATTGTTAGTACCCTCTACATTCAATTATATAGAAATGTGTCCTCAAACAAAAATCAACTTGTCTTCTGATGCTGAACTTATAAAGCTGTGTTAAAGTCTACTTGGTGGCGTGAGCCTTCAAGTACAAAGACGGAGAGTCGCTGTTCCGATGTTTGCATCCGTCCGGCGTAAGACCTTTTTTTGAACCTTAAAGGGCAGAAACCACCATTCAGACAAATCCAATAGACTTGTCGCCTAATAAAGGTTTTGAATTTTTCGAGCCAGGCAAAGCAAGGGTTTCAGACACTAATTTTTTATAAAGCGACAAGTCTAATAATGGAGATAACAAAAATGAATGGTGAACAATTAGTTCTCTTAGATGTGGAACTTTACACAGTTGAGCAGGTTACTCCAGTCAATAGTGAAAAGTTTCAGTTTCAGGTTGAAGAAGTTCAACAGTATGTCAGGTACGAGCAACTCGAACTCAACCTATTCCCACAACAGCCTTATCAAATTCCTAGAGAGTTATTGATATTGGCTGCGTAAGTTAACTAAGGGGGCTAAGAATTCATAATTTCAAAAGCCCCCTCTTTAAACTTAAACATCTTGGAGGTAAACCATGAATGAACAAAAACTTTTGGAAAGAATTACAGTCAACCCCAAAATTTTTGGTGGTAAACCAATTATTCGAGGTCGTTGCCTTGCAGTTGAACATATTTTGGGGATGTTGGCGGCGGGAGATACTATCGAAACCTTGCTAGAAAGTTATCCCTGGTTAGAACGGGAAGATATACAAGCCTGTTTGGTCTACTATGCGCGTCAGCTAGTTGGTGATGAATAAGTTGAACCTTTTCCGCTATGAGTAACCCGGTTTCAGACAATTACAGACATTTGCTAATGGAAATAAAACAGCGTATTCGTTCAGCCCAGTACGAAGCACTAAAAGCAGTTAATCGAGAAATGATTAACCTCTACTGGGACATTGGACAGATAATTGTTACTCAACAGCAGGGTGCTAGTTGGGGAAAATCTGTAGTAGAACAGTTAGCAAAAGACTTACAAGCAGAGTTTCCAGGAATTAGCGGATTTTCTGCTGCTAACCTCTGGCGGATGAGGCTTTTTTATGAATCATACGTCAACAATGAAAAACTCGCACCAATGGTGCGAGAAATTGGATGGAGTCACAATCTAGTCATTGTAGAGAAGTGCAAAGATGACCTAGAACGAGAGTTTTATATTAGAATGACTCGCAAATTTGGCTGGACAAAGAATGTTTTGATTCACCAAATTGAAAATCAAACTTATGAAAAAACTCTGTTAAATCAGACTAACTTTGATAAAACTGTTCCAGCAGAAATCCGTAACCAATTAAAACTAGCTGTTAAAGATGAATATACTTTTGATTTCTTGGAACTAGCAGATGAACACAGTGAACGACAGCTAGAACAGGCAATTTTGGCAAGAGTTGAACCATTCTTGCAAGAAATGGGTGGGCGGTTTACTTTTGTTGGCAGTCAGTATCGCTTAGAAGTTAGCGATAAAGAATTTTTTATTGACCTGTTGCTGTATCACCGCCAATTAAAATGTCTAGTTGCTATTGAGTTAAAAACTGGATAATTCCTACCTGAGTATGTGGGAAAAATGCAATTTTATCTGGCGGCTTTAGATGATTTATCTCGATTTCCAGATGAAAATCTCTCAATCGGAATTATTCTTTGCAAATCTAAGGATAAAACTATTGTTGAGTATGCACTGAGAGAATCGAATAAACCAATTGGTATAGCAACTTATAAACTGTTTTCTACGTTGCCTCAAGAATTAAAAAATCAACTTACGGCTCCAGAGCAAGTTGCCAAGTTGCTAGAAGGCGTGGAGTAAAAAATGGAGTTTGAAAATGTCTAATGATGATTGGTTATCAGGTGATTTTGGTTTTGATGGAGATTCTTCAGACCGTACTATTGAAAGCGAAGGCAAACTATTAACACTTAAACTATTGCGTGAAGCAATTCAATCTCAAAATCCAGATGATAAGGTAATGGCAGACTTTGCCGAGTATGTCTTACCAAATCTGTTACGGATAGCAATTGGTGTAACGGCGAAAGGCGGTAAGTTTTTTGATGAAATTGATCAACAGCGAGAAGCTGAAGGAAAAACTAAAGTCAGACGAGATAACGCTGCTGACCAATCACTGAATACTCATTTACTCAATGGATTATTCCCAGCTAATTTAATTGAGAAACGGTTAGAAAAACTCAATACCACAGTGCAGCGAGTGGTGAAAGAGCGAGAACGGCGTTTAGTAATTGCTGGATTTATTTTACATGATTTTGAAAAGTTTCCTGATGTCCCTGAAAACTGCCGCAAGCTATCGTTAACAGAACATCGTGAAATTATTGATAAAAAAGTTCACCAGTTACGACTAGATAACTTTATAAATCCAGAAAATCCTGAAGCTTATCGAGAGTATCTAGATGATTTGTTGTGCATAGCTTACAATGCTCAACGTCGCTGGGATACTAACTGGAATTTTTCTGAATTTGGGTTGAATCCTCTTCTCAAAGACCGTACCCTTCGTAGTCTATCTGATTTAACTTGTTTGGCTGATTCTCTCGCCTCAATTGTTAAACATCCCCAAGATGCAGAACATCCTAGACTCAAAGAAATCATCCACAGCCTCAGTGATGGGCAATTAAAATTTACCTATCACAGCATTGCTGAGAATCGTGGTGTTTTAACCAATGTGGTGAATAATGCATTAATTCAGGCTCATACTAGTCTCAATACTGATGAGCATATCTACTATGAACCTTTGTTATATCTGCCAACAGGCGTGATTTACTTGGCTTCGCGCAACGCTCCAGCTATCTCGCCGGAAGATTTACCAGACCGTGTAGTTAACAGTATTAAATCCCTTTGTGCAGGACAATTACGCGTCAGACAAACAGGATTTGGTAGAGATGGCAAAGGCATGAAATATGCCGAATATTACAACTTATTTTTTGACGGCATAGGCTTGATGAAAGTAGCCTTAGATGCTACATTACGCATCTTAAACCCTAATAAAAGCTCTGTTGCTAAAAGCCGCAGCGAAAATCTGAATAAGTTTCAGCAACAAAATGTTTTATCTGTTGATTATGACTTCAAATTTGAAGACGATATCCGTATTGACCAAATAGCAGAGTTTGGTGATTTAGTTAGCCGGAAAATTTGGGAAGAGACAGTTAATCGCATTGATTCGGCTCGGAAGAAAGATAAAAAGCTGCCAGCAGTTCCCGATTTTGATTTAACTCACAAGGTTGCAGAATTTTGGAACTTAGCAGAATGTTTACCCCAAATTAGAGAAATTCAACGCATTAATAAAAGTCTCAAAGAAAATAAGTTAAAGGGGAATACCGGAGGAGTACCTTATGAATGGTATTATCTTGCAGCTAAATATTTAGAGCATTATCCAGGAATTGAAGATGTACGCGAAGCTTGTCAACAAGTAATTGACTACTTGACAACCTTAATTTATCCGATAATTTCTCAATATCAATTACCTGATGGTTGGGATGATTTAAGGCTTTGGGTAAAACGAGTTGTGATGTTACCAGGCAGTAATCAAGAGCCATCTGTTAAAACTCAAGTTGAAACATTTCTAAATGAGTTAGATAATTACAATGCTGCGAAAAAAGCAGGGCGAGGTAAACAATTAATTTGCTCAATTTCTCATTCTGCTTACACTGTTACTGAGCAAATGGAATCAGCAGTTTTATTTACGCCGCAAGTTTATACAAACAAGCAAATGTTAGGAGGTTCCAACGCTAAACGCAATATCTCCAGTATTGCAGGTGTGGAGATGATGCTGAGGCAAATTTTGATGAATCAAACTCAAGCTGTAGGTAAACGATTTGAAGATGGTAAATATCGTTATCTCTACTTTTATCCTACTTATTACTTTACTCCAGAGACTAACAAGTTTTTGCAGAAAGCATACAATGGTATTGCTCAAACTCGCTTTGATACCAGCGTTCGTAATCATTTTATCAGTAAAGATTTACAGGCGAACTTGGGGCGCGATCGCTACCAAAGTGTAGATAGTTTTTTAATTGATGAAAACCTCCAGCGTGACAAAGACCGCACCTTTAAACTTTCCTATCCTGAAGACCAACCTTTAACATTTTACTTCATGGCGCTCCCGCCAGGAAGAGACAGCACCGATACCGAATCTTGGGTAATGCCAACTTGGTTAGCCTTTGCTTTCCCGATGATTTTAGATGTTAAAACTGTGGTTTCAGAGTCGCCAATTCCACCCTTTAATGATGGGGCTGAATTTGAGGAAAGCGTTTTCCTTGATAGTGCGCCTCATGCTTTCCGTGCTTTAGTAAGGCGCGATCGCTTCCGTCTTGACTATATTCTCGAAGGTTGGAATGAAAACGGCATCCAATATCCAGCGCCTTTAAATGTGCTTACCGCCGCTTACGCCATTCATTTAGATGTGAATGCTAGGCAAGGTAAGTCTGGTTACGATGCCAACTGGGGGAGATTTACAGAACTGGCTAAAGATTTTGAAACCAGTCCCCTGTACGTTTTTTCTTACCTCAATCGCTGGGTGCGTAACCAGGGAACGGAAACAGCACGAATTGAAAAAATCCGGCTTTACACTTATCATTTTTATCCTTGTTTTGACCCTTATGTGAAGTATGACAAAAATATGGAGCAATTAATTGTGGGAGAAGCATCAAGTCTGAATCATCCTAAGAAATTAACAGATTTATACCGCAGATTTTATCGAGCTAATAAGCGTTATAACCCTAAATCTAATGCTGTGTTGAAACCAGTTGATATCGCGGCTGAAACTATACTCAAAGCTGAGTCAAGTGTGTTTCAGGGAGAAACATTAGTTGTGGCTGTTGCAGCAGAAGTTTTTAAACTCATGGATCGCGTTCATTCGTCTACTGCTGAAGGACGCTGGATTATGAGCAAACGAGAAGAAGAACGGCAAGCTGTTCTCGATTTTGCCAAGTATTTTGTAGTGGAGGTATTTGATAACTCATTTGCAGGCGATCGCGCTCGTTTAGCTGGTCGTCAACTCAACTTAATTCGGGATACTTGCGAATTTCTTTACCGCCTTGAAGATGATAAAGAAAATGCAGGTAAAAATGAAAAATCTGCGGAAATAGATAACGAGAATGAGTAGGGATTTTTCCTTAGCATTTTTGCTGGAAACGTAAACAATTAGTAAATAATTTTTTGGAGATAATCATGGCAATTTTAAAAACTGTTGAGCCTAAATTCTTTCAAACTGAGATTCCTTACAAACCAATGGGTAAATATGTTCATTTCTTGACTATTCGCATTACTGAATCTTATCCATTATTCCAGACAGATGCAGAACTCAATAAAGCACGGGTAAGGGCTGGAGTTAAAGACAAAACCACAATTAGCCGTTTGTCAATGTTCAAGCGCAAACAGTCCACTCCAGAGCGTTTAGTTGGTCGGGAATTACTGCGTAACTATGGCTTGATGACGGCTGAAGAATGCGAATACAACGTGAATTTCGCAATGGATAATCCTGATTGCATCATTTACGGATTTGCTATTGGTGACTCTGGCTCTGAAAAATCAAAAGTTGTGGTAGACACGGCATTTTCAATTACAGCTTTTGATGAATCACACGAAACATTTACCCTCAACGCTCCCTATGAAAATGGTACGATGGCTTCTAAGGGGGAAAATGGTTCTAAACCTGGTGAAGTTACCAGCCGAATTAATCAGCAAGACCATATTAAACCGCAAGTTTTCTTCCCTAGTATTGTCACCTTGAAAGACCCCACTGAAGCTAGCTTCCTTTACGTTTTTAATAATATTCTGCGAACTCGTCATTATGGAGCGCAAACAACCCGTACAGGTCGTGTAAGGAATGAGTTAATTGGTGTTGTATTTGCTGATGGAGAAATTACTAGTAATCTGCGTTGGACTCAGGCAATATATGACCAAATGAAATCTAATAATACTATAAATCCTCCCGATCCACTAGATGAAGATGATGTAATTACTGCTGCTAAAAATGCTATTGAGGCGTTGATGGCTGATGAGTTTATTGTTCACACAGATTTCATTGGTGATGCTTTTGTATCCCTAATTAATGAAGTCAAAACTTTAACAGGAAGTGAGAAAGGAATTCAGGCAATTTTGCAAAAGGCTGATGCAGAAGCTAAAGATTACGCCAAGAAGCATATCAGCAAGAAGAAAACGGCTGCTAAAGCGGGGAAAGAGTAATGGTGTTTATTTATCGCTGTCAAATAGAACTACATGACAGCCTCTATTACGCAACTCGTGAAATTGGACGATTGTATGAAACAGAGGCAATAATTCACAATTACGCTCTTTGTTATGCGCTGGGTTTAGTTGATAGCCAAATCTACTCTACTACCGTTGCTGAAGAACATTCTTATCGCTATTTTTGCCCCGAACAAGTGCCAAAATATGAGGAGCATTTAACGCCACTCAATCAACAAAATATTTACGTAACTCCGGCGCGATCGCTCAATCATTCTTCCATCCTCAACACATGGAAGTATGCTAACAACAACTACCACGTTGAAATGGAGAAAACACAGAAAAATATTCCTAGTTTTGGCAGAGCGAAAGAAATAGCAGCAGAAAGCAGATTTGAGTTTTTTGTAATTTCCCAAAAAGAACTCAAATTACCAAAGTGGATTCGCTTGGGTAAATGGATGAGCAAGGCTGAAGTCATGGTTGAACAATTACCGAAACCTAAAATTAGTGAAGGGATATTCACTTGTACACATCCATTAAATCCTTTAGATGTGATGTTCACTAATCAAGTGATGAGCTATGACGTGGTAAATATGCCTCCAGTTAGCTTAATTCAGAATGTCCAAATGCGAGGGCAACACTATCAATTTGATGGCATCCAAAGCTTAAAAATCCCAGTTCGGATGGAATATCGTTTTCGGAATTAACTAACCTCCAAACCCTTTCCCATGTTTTTTAGTTTTTCGAGGTTCTATCGTCATTAACTCGGCTTTAAAACCTCTGGAGTCTTGCAACATTAACTTACGAATTCGTTGGCGTTGGTAAGTCTGCACTTCAGCAGCTAGAGGATGGTTAGGATCAATTTTTAGATGAGTAATAGAAGAAACATATTTTTCTTTACTTTCGGGATTATTTGGATCTTTTAGTCCGCACATAATCCCGCCTTCATCTCCTGAATAGCCAACGAAATCAATTTCAAATTCTCTGTCTGGATCGGCGTTTACTCCTTTTTGCTTTAATGTCTTCAAAAACTCCTTTCCAGCCCGTGTTTTAATTGGTAGGTTCTCTTTTAGTTTTTCAGTAAGTGCCTTTGCTGCATTGTAATCATCAATTCTCATCGCTTTAGCTCTTTATTTAAGTTCAAAAGGATTTTACTATAGTCTTTAAGCTTTTCCCCAGCTACAAATTACGCTACAATCTTTAACCCCTGTTAGTTCTGTACGCTCCCCACATCCACCGTGAAACACTATCAACAACAAACCAACGCCTTCCCCAGCGATTACCTAAACAACTTGTGGGGAGAAATCCAAGCTTGTCCTTACTTTGCTATCAACAACCTCAACCGCGATTTTGTCGCCACCAAAGGATTTTCTGTAGTTTTTCAACGTTCTGGATTAGCAAAAGTAGAACAGCAGTTTCCCTACTTCAAACCTTACCTCGATTTAGCTCTCCAGCCTAACTGTAATGCTTTTTACCTCAATCCTTTACAACTCAAAGAAGGCTCCCGCGTCGATCCGCATATCGATCGCTCCTTACGTTCCTACTCCAAAACCATTGAACCGCCTGCGGTTGTCAGCGTGCTTTATGTGCGCGTACCTGCGGATATGGAAGGGGGAGAACTGGTATTGCGATCGCACAAACGCCAACTTGGGCAAATTAAGCCCCAATTCAATACTTTAGTTTATTTTCAAGGTGATTTAACCCATTCGGTTAACGCTGTCAAAACCCCAGGAAATCGCCTCAGTCTCGTTTGTGAACAGTATAGTTTGAGTGATGCTGAACTCCAGGAAATCCCTGAGTTCATTGTAGAGTCAAGAAGCACTCAGTCTACAACCAAAAAAAGAAAGTATGCCTCATAGTTTAGTGTTGAATTTGCTACCTCAATCGCCCATTCCACCACAGTATCTTACAGGTAGACATCTCCACGCCCTATTTTTAACCCTTGTTAGTTCTGTAGATAGCACATTAGGCGATCGCTTGCACGATTCCACCGCAGATAAAGCTTTCACCCTCTCTCCTTTACAAACTAACTCCCCCCTTTTGAAGGAGGGTAGGGGGGGATCTAAATTGCAATACTCACATCAACAACCCATTCCCGCCGGAACACCTTGTTGGTGGCGCATCTCTTTATTAGATGACACTCTATTTGGCAAACTTACCCAACTCTGGCTAAATCTTAATCCCAATCGCCCTTGGCATCTCGGCCCGGCTGACTTGTATATTACCAGCATTCAAGGCACACCCCAATCTATTCAACCTTGGGCAAATGCCACTACTTATGCTCAATTATACGAAGAAGCTAGCAATAGTAATTCTTCCATTAATCTTACCTTTTCCACGCCTACCGCCTTTCGTCAAGGACAGTATGATACTACTCTTCCTACCAGAGAATCTGTTTTCAATTCCCTACTTTCGCGGTGGAATAAATACAGTGGCATAGAATTTCCTCAGATTGCAATTGAGTCAATATTTCCCTCATTTGTCAATATTCACACAGAAATATTAGCCGACTCTCGCAGCAAATTTATTGGCATTATTGGTGAAGTAACCTATAAGATTTTAGGGGCAGTTGAACCAATACAAATTAAGCAAATTAACGCTTTAGCTGACTTTGCTTTATATACTGGTGTCGGCAGAAAAACAACAATGGGTATGGGAATGACGCGACGACTGTATTCTCCCTAATTTCAAACATCATTTAAAAACCAATACGGTTCAGTTAAGGATAATTGTAGGTTGGGTTGAACTTTAGTGTTACCCAACAAATGCCCGAAAATGTTGGGTTTCGTTCGTCAACCCAACCTACGCAAATTTATTTTTCTGGCTTAACTGAACCGTATTGATTTAAAAACCACCTAAGTTATGAACCAAACCGAATATATTTCCATTGCGGCATTGAATCAATATGCCTATTGTCCGCATCGCTGTTGGCGGATGTTTTGTGCCGGAGAATTTACTGATAATCAATACACAATTGAAGGTACAACTTTACACGATCGCGTCCACACTACAAGCGATGTACAGCGAGGAGAAACTTGGCAAGTTCGGGCAATTTGGCTAAAGTCTGAGCAATACAAACTCATTGGTAAATCTGATTTAATTGAAGCCGAATCTGGTCAAATTTATCCAGTAGAATACAAACGAGGACGCAAAGGCGAATGGGATAACGATGAATTGCAAGTTTGTGCCCAAGCATTATGTTTAGAAGAAATGACAGGACAATCGATTACCACTGGATATATCTATTATGCCCACTCCCATCAACGGCAATTAGTAGAGATTAATGCAGAGTTAAGGCAAAGTGCGATCGCAACTATTCAATCAGTCACAAATCTCCTAGAAACAGGAGCAATGCCAAAACCAGTTTACAGCAAACGCTGCCAAGGATGCAGCCTTTATTCGCAATGTTTACCCAAAGCAACCGATAAAGTCAAAAGTTACCAAGAAGTAAATTAAATCATACCCCAATACAGTTTTCATATCAGCCCAAACCCCTCATGTAGAGACGCGATTTATCGCGTCTTGAAACACCAATTATCTACACCAACAGCCCTTGCTAACCGTATCGAATTATACCCGATAAATCTATTCATTCAATCTCCAATTATTACTAGGAAGAATCAAAAATGGGAACACTTTACGTAACACAAGCCGATGCTTTTATCGGCAAAGTTGACGAACGTCTCACCGTCAAAGCTGAACAAAAAACAATCTTAGATATCCCTTTAATTAAAATAGAGGGAATTGTAGTACTAGGACGGGCTACTATTTCTCCCGCCGTCGTCAATGAACTTTTAGAACGTCACATTTGCTTAACATTTCTCACACAAAACGGACGATATTTAGGGCGTTTAGAACCAGAAGCTACTAAAAATATCTTTGTTCGGAAAGCCCAATGGCAAGCTGTAGGAGAATCAGAACCAGCAATACATTTAGTCAGAGGATTTGTGCGGGGTAAATTAAAAAATTACCGCCATAGCTTACTTCGCACTCAGCGAGAACATCCTGATACTGACCTTAATAATAACATCACTCGATTGGAAAACGCGATCGCACCAATCGAAAAAACTAGCAGTATTGATTCTCTCAGAGGCTTAGAAGGTGCGGGTAGTGCAGCCTATTTCGGTTGTTTTCAACAGCTAATCAAAACCTCAGAATTTCGCTTTGAAGCCAGACGCCGCCGCCCACCAACCGATCCGGTTAATGCCCTACTGAGTTTTGGGTATTCATTGCTGCGCCATGATGTGCAAAGTGCTTTAAATATTGTTGGCTTTGATCCTTATCTAGGATACTTACACGTTGAACGTTATGGTAGACCTTCCCTAGCCTTAGACTTGATGGAAGAGTTTCGTCCTTTAATAGTGGATGCTGTAGTGTTGTCGCTGATTAACAAGCGATCGCTAACCTTAACTGACTTTACCACCGAACCGCTCAGTGGAGCCGTGTCTTTAACCAAAGAAGGATTGCGTACATTTCTTAGCGCCTACCAACAAAAGAAACTATCGAGTTTCAAACATCCAGTCATGGGAAACAAATGCACCTATCAAGAATCCTTTGAAATTCAGGCGAGGTTATTAAGTAAATACCTCATGAACGAAATCGATAAATATCCCCCCTTAGTTCTCAAATAATTAGTCATTCCCCCCCATCTCCCCATTCCCCACTCCCCACTCCCCACTCCCTTCATGTACATTGTTGTCAGCTACGACATTCCAGAAGATAAGCGTCGTACAAAAATCCATTCGATTCTCAAGTCTTACGGACAATGGATGCAACTGAGTGTGTTTGAGTGCAATATCACTCCCACTCAGTATGCTAAACTGCGATCGCGTTTAGCCAAATTGATAAAACCCGACACTGATAGCGTTCGCTTTTATTTTATCTGTGGCTGTTGTCAGGGAAAAGTTGAACGTATTGGTGGAGAACAGCCACGAGATGAAACAATTTTCTTTGCTGAGTCACCTTCTGGCTAGGTTCCTCCACCTCAAATGCGCGGAAGGGTAGATGTAGAAATTTCACAGCCATAAAAAAGTGCTTCTATCCCAACTCTAGCAAGGCTTTCAACCCATTAGTCGCCTAATCCTCATCCGCGCAATCTCTCAAATGCTTATCAAAATACAATTTCAGCCTTTAAACTTTTCTGGCACTCTTTGCAAACGAATTCTCTAATGCTATGATTGCCTTTTAATCGCGCAACCGCACCTTGAAAACTAAATACAGCTTAGGTTTCAGCCTCCTGCATTGCAATTCATCAAAATCCCTATCAGGGATTGAAACATTGACAAACTGAACAATCCTGAGAAGAGCATTAATTGCAATTCATCAAAATCCCTATCAGGGATTGAAACGGCGCTCTTATCTTTAAGAGATTTGCTTATAGCTTTGCAATTCATCAAAATCCCTATCAGGGATTGAAACGTTCTTTGTGAGGATGAAAATCTTGCTGTAAGGCTTGCAATTCATCAAAATCCCTATCAGGGATTGAAACCTGGGTCTGTGGTTTTGTTTGATGAGGTTGGCGTATTGCAATTCATCAAAATCCCTATCAGGGATTGAAACACCACAAGCCTTTAGTTTGTAATTTTGAATTAAATATTGCAATTCATCAAAATCCCTATCAGGGATTGAAACGACCCTAATTTATTCTGGCAGTTGATGTATGTAATATTGCAATTCATCAAAATCCCTATCAGGGATTGAAACCACATTGTAATTCGCTCCCGTGCTGGAATTTGGGATTGCAATTGGACTACAATGCGATTGTTTCGACTAACAATGCGATTGTTTTGAATAACAATGCGATTGTTTTGGCTAACAATGCGATTGTTTCGACTAACAATGCGATTGTTTTGAATAACAATGCGATTGTTTCGGTTAACAATGCGATTGTTTCGGCTAACAATGCCATTGTTTCGGTTAACAATGCCATTGTTTGACCAAATTTCTATAAACAGGAGAGGAAAAAGGGTTATTACACTCCCCCTGCTTCTCTTCTCCTCCTACCCCCCTTACCTGCCTCAACCAAGAAATTCCTTAACCGAACCGTATTGGGGGGAGTGTGCTTCGCGCACCTACGGGAACGAGGTTTTAGGTTTTGAGTGCCTAAGCCCTGTTTCTAATTAGTTTTGCCATTACTCTGAAAATTTAACAACTGCTCATCATTGACCCAAATTGCTTGTTGAGGCACAGAAATAGAAATTCCGGCTTTGTCTAGGGCAACTTTCAGGCGGCGGCGAAACTCCCGTGCTACATCCCATTGTTTGAGGGGCTGTGTTTTAATCCAGACGCGAATAATCAAACCGCGATCGCCAAATTGATCTATTCCCAAAACTTGCGGTACTTCTAAAATTTGACGCTCCCATTGTGGATCTTTATCCATCTCAAAGCCAATACTTTCAATCAACGTCAAAGCATTTTCAATATCAGCTTGGTAGGCAATGGGGATTGTTAAATCGGCTCGTGACCAACGGCTAGAAAGATTGGCAACAACTTTAATTTCACTATTGGGAATCGTAATCAAGCGTCCTTCGGAATCCCGCAATTGGGTCATCCGCAGATTCAGATTTTCTACTAAGCCCCCCACGTCTCCCACAGTAATCACATCGCCTAAAGCGTACTGGTCTTCTAGAATAATCAAGAAACCGTTAATTGCATCTTTAATTAAGTTTTGCGAGGCCAAAGATACCGCAACACCAACTAAACTGACACCCGCTAGCAAGGGAACAATATCTATCCCCAATGACACCAACGCTAACAAGAAGCCTACTCCTACGCAGATAGCAGTAGCAATGCTTTTAGTCACGCCCGAAAATGTGGAAACTCGCATTCTCATCCGTTCAGAACTTTCTGGAGTCAATAAAGCACCACTACTAATCAAAGTGGTGGTGAAGCGGTCAATGAGGGCATAGATGAGACGGATTGCTACGTAAGTTCCCAGGAACACAACACCTAATCGCAAAGGAAATTGGACGGCATTGAGAATTATTACCTGAAATGGTCGTGTGTAGGGAAATAGACCCAAAATAAAGAAGCTTCCACCTCCCCAAATTCCTGCTTGACTTAGCTGGAATAATCGTCTCTTAACTTCTTGGAGATGTCGGTGTTGCTGTTGATTCAGTTGTGTAGCAATTGGTTGAGCTGCTGCTGGTGAAGTTTGGGAGTTTAACGGGCCTGTGTTGGGTTGAGAGGCGATGGAGCGTACTAAATCCTTTTTGGAACGCTGTTGCCAGCTATATACCCCCAAACTCATGAGCATCATCACCAATCCAATGCCCGCAGCAATTTTACCTTGGTCGATTAAAAATTGAGTTTGTCTTTCTTGCTTTGATTGTTGCAAGTCTTGTTGCAACGCTTCTCTGATTTGATTTGCCGATGTCGCCATGTCCACCTGTCGCAGTCCAGCATCATCAGAAGTGATAGTCATCAGATATTGGCCGTTGACATAAATTACGGGTAATCCGTTGACTTCACGAACTTCTACGTTGACTGCTGTATTTGGTGGCGACTGAAAGTAATTTTGAGCAATTCTCTCCAACTTATTTTGGATGTCTTCTGAACGCTCAGGGAAGTTGGCTCTTGATGCCGCTATTTGAAATAACCGACGACCATCTAAATAAATCCAGCCTGTAACAAGTCGATTATTTGCATCATTACTCACACTGCTGGGAGATGGTAGCAGCTGCGGTAACATAGGAATTTGGGCTGTGGCTTTTGGCACAGATACAACAGCTATAGCCATTGAACTAGCGATGCCTACGGCGGGCAAAGCCAACGCCAAAAATTTAAAGCGCACTAAAACACCTCCTTAAGTAGAATTGACTTTTGATTACTTCTTATAACCATCCTCCACAATTATTTTGGGTAAATGTACCTATCTAAAGTTGAAGTTTTCCCTTTATGATGATAAAACTTTGATGTTTTTTTGGGTGTCTTCTATCTTTAGAGAGATGACAATGTATTTAGAATCAGCCATTAGAGCTTAAAAGAGTCTTACTCTTACCAAAGATAAAACAAAAAGAATAAAGTTGACATTATGCTGATCAAACGTCAAGCTAGTTTTTAGGACTATTGACTAGTGATTTGCTTTCATACAAGCAAAAATCGCCAGTCGTAGATAACCTAGTAGAGTGCGTAAATTTTACGTAGCTTTTTAATTTTTAGAGGTAACTTTTGATGACCGCAACTTCTCCCCGATTAAAGCACGAGGTTAAAGACCTCGGCCTAGCTGCCTTGGGAAGACAGCGTATTGAATGGGCTGGACGCGAAATGCCAGTTTTGCGGCAAATCCGCGATCGCTTTGCTATCGAAAAACCCTTCGCTGGTTTACGCCTTGTAGCTTGCGCCCACATTACAACAGAAACAGCACATTTGGCGATCGCTCTGAAAGCCGGTGGTGCAGACGCGCTTCTAATTGCTAGTAATCCCTTATCAACTCAAGATGACGTAGCCGCTAGCCTCGTCCTCGATCATGAAATTCCCGTCTTTGCTCAAAAAGGCGAAGATAACGAAACTTATAACCGCCACGTCCAAATAGCTTTAGATCATCGCCCCAACATTATTGTTGATGACGGTAGCGATGTGGTTGCAACTTTGGTACAAGAACGCCAACACCAAATCGCTGATTTGATTGGTAGCACCGAAGAAACCACAACCGGTATCGTGCGGCTACGCGCCATGTTTAGAGAAGGCGTTCTCACCTTCCCCGCAGTCAACGTCAACGACGCCGACACCAAGCACTTCTTTGATAATCGCTATGGCACTGGGCAATCAACCCTAGATGGCATTATCCGCGCCACAAATATTTTGTTGGCTGGTAAAAACATTGTTGTCGTCGGTTATGGCTGGTGTGGTAAAGGTACAGCCCTCCGCGCCCGTGGGATGGGTGCTAACGTCATCGTCACCGAAATCGACCCCATCAAGGCAATTGAAGCCGTAATGGATGGCTTCCGCGTCCTGCCAATGGCAGAAGCTGCACCTCAAGGTGATATTTTTATCACTGTGACAGGTAACAAGCACGTCGTTCGTGGTGAACACTTCGATGTCATGAAAGACGGTGCGATCGTTTGTAACTCCGGTCACTTTGACTTAGAACTTGATTTGAAATACTTGGCTGCACAAGCTAAGGAAGTCAAAGAAGTTCGTCCTTTCACCGAAGAGTACAAATTGAAAAATGGTAAATCAGTAGTCGTTCTCGGACAAGGACGCTTGATTAACCTAGCTGCGGCTGAAGGACACCCCAGCGCAGTAATGGATATGAGTTTTGCCAACCAAGCTTTGGCTTGTGAATTCCTGGTGAAGAATAAAGGTAAATTACAACCTGGTTTGCACTCAATTCCTGTTGAAGTTGATCAAGAAATTGCTCGGTTGAAGTTGCAGGCTATTGGTATCACCATTGATAGCCTAACTCCTGATCAAATTGAGTACATCAATTCTTGGATGAGTGGAACTTGATACTTTGATTAGTTGATTTTTTGGGGGATAGGCGTTTTGCTTATCCCTTTTTTTGTGTTTCTCTCGCAGAGATGCAGAGGCGCAGAGAGAGCATATAATAGGATGGAGGGTGTTAGTGTAAGTTTGTATGTCAGCAAAAGATTTTTTTCATAATGCTGTTAAGTTAGCTTTAGAGAAAGATGGTTGGTTAATTACTGATGATCCTTTAATATTTCTAGTAGATACTATAGAACCCATTTGACATCTTAAGAAGAAACTGCAAGCCGCTTGAGCATCAGTCTGACAAAGCAGAGGTTGATCTTGGTCGTCGCATGAGACAACGTTCGCTCAAAGTTCTTCACTAAACTCTTACACCGCTCCATCCA
>JBBSOX010000032.1:0-56621 GCA_038259325.1 Chroococcales cyanobacterium
CTTCTGCAAGTGATAATTCAATGGGAGGATTCCAGAATGAGGGACGCATCTTTTATACACTCCTAATACTGCGCTCTTCAATATTAGCCTCTGCAAAAACTGTACTTTTTGTCAATTACTTCTACTGGACTGGCGCTCTAGAACACCATTCCGGTTGCGTTGCAAAAAATTTGAGAAGCAACATGGATGCTTGAACTATGCGTACAACATAGCTGGCATTTGAGAAAATTTTTGCAACACAACCAGGAAGGTGAACTACTTAGCTATGGTATGTCGCCTTTCGCCAGCCTTTGCCTACGCGCAAGGGACATAGAGCACCTGACCAGGTTTTATCAGGTTAGGATTTGATCCAATCGTGCCTCTATTGGCGTTGTAAATTTGGGGCCACTTTCTACTATCTCCACAAAAAATCCTAGCTAATTTCGATAATGAGTCATTACGTATTACTTGAACGTACGCTCCTCCTCCTACGATCAAAGCTTGATCTTCATCTGACATTTCGCTTATATAGTTTTCAAAATCAGAAAATGATTTTGAATCAATAGGACGCAGTTCAGCACTTTTGATAGTAGCCATTTTGTTTTCCTCTTAAGTTTATTTTAAATGGAATTAGCTGTGTATTTCCTAATCCCATTTCCATATTCTGGTATTTAATATATTTTTTCAAGGGGTTAAAACGTGTTTTAAAAAAGTAATTCAATTAGTTATTTTTTTACTTAAAAAATAGATTTAATGTAAAATCCAAACTGTTTTCTTTTTTTAAATTAAGTAAGTCGGCATAAAGCATTTATTTTGGAGGGCATATCAGCCATGTGCGTTTAACCTGATTACCTCTGCTCCGTCTTTGATTTTTTGCGATATATCCCCAGTTTTCACAGGTTTAATAAGGTTTTATCTTGCTCACGAGTCAGGAATACCTTTAAACGAGTGCCCATATCTCAGTTACCTCGGTAGATGCGTTCTTCATATTTAGTTATCTTTACACAGTTTGATTTTCCACTTAAAAAACCGCGGTTCTAACCGTTTACACAAGCATGTGAAGCTTTGGAAAAATATATAAAATTCAATGACTTATGTTTTCGATAAATAAGCAAAGGTTAGCTATAAAGGATCAAAACAAACTTGCTTCCGTTACAAGTTAAGCTAATGAGCATTTAAGTTGCATAAAACCAGGGCTGAAGCCCTTACTACAAGCGAATCAGTCTGGAAAAATGAATGACGATTAGCTTATAATGGGAGGAATTTCTTTAGAAAAGCTAGGTCAGTACTTGATTCGATTGGAGGTCAAAGCACTGAACCAACAGTTGAACTAATTTTGTGTCAAATTTTTGTGTTGTGCTTCTCAAAAATTGCGATGTCTACGACGGGCTGCGCCTACGCACATCGAAGACACCCTACTCTTACCCATCGCTGAAATAGAAAAACGACCATTCAAAAATTAAATCGCCTTTTTCTTTACGTAAGCTAAAAATCAAGCAAAGGCGGGTGCGGGGATTGAACCCGCTAATCCCCACAATGGTGGAGACGTAACCGATAACCTTAAATTCTCCGGCCCCGAAAGGCAAGTTGCGAACAAGGATAACCCGCCATGAAGTATGAAGGATAAAGTGTTTCATTCTTTACCCTTCAGCAATATCTACAATTCACCCGCAGCAAGCATCTGGATAATCCGAGGCGTACCTGGATCGAACCCTGCCAAATCCCAAGACAGCGAATCTTCAGGATCTACCAAAGTAATTTGGTAAGGTGTCAAGGTGACATACACCGCCTTAACGTCAGGATTTACCTTTTTGCGGTACTGCTTCAGCGCTTGACTTGGATGCTTATACCCAGCCCAGCTTTCCGAGTCAGTCCAAAAGCAGACTACATCAGCTTTAAACTTATTCTTAATCATCCAGTCGTAAGCTACAGATGCATCTGTTCCACCGAAGTTTTGATTGCTAGCTTTGCGAACCGCAGAACTAAAACTATCTTTAGCAGTGATACCTAATTCCCGGAATTCGGTAGCAAAGCCGCGAATCATGTAGTTTTTCTCTGCTTTTGCTGTCACCAGTGCCATTGTGGTGGCAATTTCACAGCAAGTCAGTCCCATATCTGCAACCAAGCTACCCATAGAACCAGAAACGTCTACGGCGTGCATGAATACTTTACCTGTGGGTTGCACAACATCAAAAGACAGTTCAACCGCCTTTTCTAAAATGTCCACAATTCGAGGAACTGGGTTCCAAGTTTTCTTACTGCGTCCTAATGTTCCACCAGATTCATAAGTTTTGAGTGCTTTCAAAACATCAATAGGATGGATGCGACCTTTACGCAAATGTTCTCTGCGATTAAGAACTGCTTCCACTTGCAGCAAGTTGGCGCTTTCATCGGCTCGCAACACACCCAGTTCAGTTAAAGAACCCAGGTTACGTAACATTGCCCCTATTGGCATTTCCTGAAATAGCAACTGCCAAGCAAGCTTGTCCATTTTGCCCACTGGTGCAGCCATTTCGTGGGTTAAGCGTCCTTGGGAAATAGCTTCATGGGTTTTGGTGGGATTTCGCTTCAGCCACTCATACCACCAAATCTGCGCCAACGCTTCTGAGGGAATGTCTGTTGGCAATTCTTCCCAGCCTCTAACTACCCACTCAAATAGTTGACGGTGATTTTCTGTAGGCGGTTTGACATGGAACAACCGCAACGCATCTCGGTGGGAGAAGCCTTGACGCTGTTGATATTTCAACAGTTGATAAGCTAAACCCTTGACATCTTCCCTTGAGAGCCAAGTTTTACCAGCTTCCCGCACTACTTTGCCAAATCCCCGCAGAGATTTGGTGTAGTTCAACCATTCGTAGAAGTGGCTACCAGTGCGGACAACTTGCGGGAAGATTTCACCAAACGCCTGTTTTGCTTCTGGTGCTTCACCCATCGACAGCAGCACCAAAGCTAAGATAGGCGCACTGTTATTGATGGCGCGTCCATCGCTAGCATACAAAATTTCTTCTGCTACACGGCCGGGATTTTCGGCAAAACAAGGATGTTTAGCGCTCTACCAAACTGAGCTACCCACCACATGAAATTTTAGATTTTAGATTTTGAATTTTGGATTGAATTTAAAGCTCAAAATTAATTGGTGTAGTGGAGCGGGAATCGAACCCGCGACCTCCCGCTTGGCAGGCGATAACCCTCAATTCTTCGGCCTTTTCAGGCAAGGGTTGAATAAGGATGTTTAGGCGCTCTAACCACTGAGCTACCCACCACATGAAAATTCAAAATTCAGCACTCTATTTGCTGTAGCGAAGTAGGATTTTTACCTACACCTCCAGAAGTTTGATCAAAAGTGTTTTTGTTATATGCGATAACCCTCGATGCGTCGGCCCTTCCGGGCAAGGTGGGCGCTCTACCATTTGAGCTATTCGCTACTGGTGAAAGCTAACTCCCTAATGAAAGTTGACTTGTATTATTAATGTAGTATATGTATTATTTGTTGTCAAGAGGGTGGCAAGCTAATTTATAGAGTTGTTGGTTGAGTTAAAAATACTTTCATTTTCTCTGCTAAAAAACTTTTGCGCGTAGTTTACCGCCGTAGGCATCGCAAACCCAAGCCTATAACACCTACTAAGAAAAGGTTTTGCCGGCAAATTTGCCGCAACTTTGCCAAAAGATACAAAAAAGTGTGCCAATTTTTGCCAATATAATAATATTATTTCTCAAAATTCACTTGGCAAAAATCGGCATGAGTGAGAAACCCATAGAAGATAACGGCAAGGCTTTTCTCGTTCTACTTTTGCCCATCTCGTTTTTGATTATTTTCCTGGTTGCCACATGGAGAATTTTACTAGCGCTAATTGTGCTGGTAATTGGCTTCAAGCTTTGGCAGGAATATCAATGGCAACAGTGGACTCATCGAGTTAACCCCATTTTTCATCAGTTAGTTCGTGAAAATCAAGGCAGACTTACGCCAATGGACTTGGCAATCAAGGGCAATTTTCCTGGAACAACGGCAAAACGCTACTTGGATGGTAAAGCCTCGGAATTTGGTGCCACTATAGTCAACTCTGAAGAGGCGGGGCAGTCTTATTACTTTATAACTGCCAGCATTCTTGGCAATATTCTTGACAGTAGTGAGCCTGTTAAAGAACTTCCGGCTCAAGCAGTTACTAAAACTGCGCGATCGCTCTTAGCACCACCGCCAATCCCACAGGAGGAAGAACCAGAAACCGAATCACTACCACAGCCAACCCATGAGTCAGCTAAACGATCGCTCGAAAAACAGTTAATTTTTGGCTCTCTCATCCAATCTGAACTTGCTAAACGGCTAAATGTCTATTCCAGCACGGTTTATAAACGACGAAATGATCCAGAATTTCCTGAGTGGAGTCGCAGCAAAGACCCTGATGGTATTGCCTGGACATACTCGGAAAAAACTAAGGAGTTTTTCCCAGTGGAGGAAGAAGGATAACAATATTAGCAATAAAGAATTCAGGAGTCAGGAGCCAGAATACCCTTTCAGGGAAGCAAGCTACAGAATTGAATTATGTTTAACTCCCTCCCTTAATTGATTCTGAATTCTGAATTCTGAATTCTGTATTCTTCTTCAATTATTTTTGATTTTTGAATTCTAAACCCACAGCTTCGTTGATGGAATTTAATCCGCTTTGTTCTAGTAGGACAAGCAAACCTGCTAAAATCCTGCGTACCATCAGTGGGCCTTCATAAATCCAGCCAGTATAAACCTGAATCAAACTAGCACCAGCAGTAATTTTCTCCCAAGCATCTTCAGCAGAAAAGATGCCACCAACGCCAATAATTGGGATTTGTCCTTGGGTTTGCTGCCAAATAAAACGAATTACCTCAGTGGAGCGATCGCGCAATGGTTCACCGCTAATTCCGCCAGCTTCTTCCTGGGGTGATTTGCCAGTTTGGTCTATCACCTGAGTTTTTAGTCCATCACGGCTGATGGTGGTGTTAGTGGCAATAATTCCCGCCAGTTGGTAGGTTTTAGCAAGAGTTATAATGTCAGCGATCGCAACCCAATCTAAATCTGGCGCTATCTTGACAAAAATTGGCTTTCGTGAAGTATTTTCTTGTTGTAATAAATCTAAAATTGCACTGAGCATAGAAGCATCTTGGAGCGATCGCAACCCTGGTGTATTGGGAGAAGAGACATTAACAACAAAATAATCTCCCAAATCCTTGAGTAAGCGAAAACTATCGAGATAATCCTGTGCGGCTGCTTCTAGGGGAGTCACCTTAGATTTACCCAAATTTATCCCTATGGGTATTGACTGGATTAACTTCTGCTTTTCCTGTGTCAAACGTGCCGCCATTGCTGCTGCACCAAGATTATTAAAGCCCATCCGATTGAGAGCAGCTTTATCCAACGGTAGGCGAAACAAACGGGGAGGCGGATTTCCTGGCTGTGCGTGAAAAGTTACAGTTCCTAGTTCCGCAAAGCCGAAACCCAGATTAGACCAGATGCCAGCAGCGACTCCATCCTTGTCGAAGCCAGCTGCTAAACCCACCGGATTTGGAAAGTTTAGCCCAAACAAATTTTGTTCTAGGCGTGAATCGTACAGACATAAAGATTTTTGTAAGCGTTGGTTTACCCAACTAGTAGGGGTTTGCGATAGCCAACTAAAACTGCGAATCGTCTGCTGGTGTAACCACTCGGAATCGGTTTTTACTACATTGAAGAAAAGGGGACGAATGGCAAATTTATAAATATCCATTAGCTTTTATAAAGAATAACTCAGAAGTCAGCAGTCAGAATTCACACATAATTCTGTACGAGTGGGTAATGAGTATTGGTCAAAACCTTGCCCAGAAACAAAATCAGAATGATTACAGTTCAGGTAGAACAGGAAGTAACTCAGCAGGATCGGATGACCGTCATCCAAATGATTCGCCAGTTCAATCAACATTTTTTTCCGTTGTCGGAGTGGCAATCTATAGCAGTTTTTGCACGAGATGAATCAGGCTTGATTGTTGGTGGAGTTCTGGGTGAAATCGGTTGCGATTGGCTTTATATCAGAGTCCTAGTTGTTCAAGAAGACTTACGCAGGAAAGGGATTGGAAGCAACATCCTTAAAATTGCTGAAAAAGAAGGTCAAAAGCAAAACTGTGTAGGGGTTCATCTTGAAACATTAGAGTTTCAAGCTAAGGAATTTTATGAATCTCAAGGCTACACTGTATTTGCTTTTCAAGAAAATTATCCACCTGGGCATAAAAGATACTTCATGCAAAAGTTATTTAACTAATTTTTTGAGTTGAAATCCCCGTTACAAAACTTAATTACGTTAGTTAGCGTAGCGGTAGCGAGTCCGCGTACTCTTACAGAGAAGCAAGCTACGCTTTTAGCGTCTCGGAGAGAGCGTCATTACGAATTATTTTAAGTAGACTCCCGCTCCTCTTCTTGTGAAAGCCTGCTATCTTCAGCAGACTCTCGCTTTTCCTCTGAGACTTGTCGCTGCTCCTCTAGAGCATCGGACGCAGGTTCACCCATTTCTTTCGGACTCCATAATGTAACTTCCACCAACCTGTTACTTAAAACTTTTAGCAAACACCTGTGGCGATATTAGTCAAGGTACTTTTCTGGGCATCTTATATATTACAAGTTATGTAAACCAATAAATCAGATGGGGCAGCCGCAAAAACCTATAGCCGCCGAACAGCAGATCCTCTCCTTGGGACGCGTCCTCCAGAGCCTCAGAGAAGAAGATGATGTTGACGTTCTGATTGAAACTACTATTTCTTATCTTAAGGAACAGTTTGACTACAAACTGATTTGGATTGCTCTTTACGATCGCCTGAACCACATATTATTCGGCAAAGGAGGCATCACTCCTGATCATGACACGAGCTTTTTACGCCAAAGGGTTGTTCTCAGCCCTGGGGATTTATTAGAGCAAGTGGTAATTGAACAGCATCCTTTGGGCATAGCTGATTTGCAAACTGAAATCCGCGCTGCCGAATGGCGAAAAATGGCAGAAAAATTCCATATCAAAGGAACGATTATTTTACCAATTCGCTATAAAGACCGTTGCTTGGGTTTATTGTTACTAGGCTCAGAACGCTGGGGCTACCTACTGTCAGGGGAAGCAAAAGCACGTTTGATGATGGTTTTAGGCGAATTGGGGGCAGTGCTTTATCAAAATGAGATGGATTTGCAACAAAAGCAAACCAGGCGAACCGACGAGCCATTATTAGAATTGCTAGAAAATTTACGCACCCTTAGTAACCTTAATCAAAGGCTCGAAGCAGCGGTGCAAGCAACTCATAAATTTGTCTTCCCCAGCCGAACAAATGTTTACTGGTTTGAGCGAGAAGGGCGCTACTTTTGGTGTCGGATGAGCAATCAGCTTGTCAAAATTGATCGCTATTCTAGTACTCAGCAAGCCGCGGGAATGACGGTGCAGGAGTTGAGCGACTTTTATTATGCTTTGACAGTTAACCAAATTGTCTCGATTGGTGATGCACGCAGTTCCCTGAAAAGCCATTTTACGGCAAAATTACTGCAACGGCTGAAGGTGCGATCGCTCTTAGCAGCTCCGATAATCTGGCAAAAGAACTTGCTCGGTTTTCTGGCGGTAGAAAGCAATGAACCTCGAATCTGGACGGAGACAGACAAAAATTTTGTCCAAGGTGCTGCTGGCTTAATTTCCCTGGTTGCAACTACCGAAAGCATGGAAAGCACTATCAAACAGGTTCAAGAAGATGCCCAACTAACTAGCCAAGTTGCTCAAGGTATCTATAGCGAACATGACCTTCAGGAAACTTTACACAGCTGTGCTAAAAAAGTTTTAGCTCGACTAGCCGCCACCCGCTTTCTGCTGTTGCAGTATGATCCTCAACAGAATAATTATCAATTCATTTACCAAAGTCAGCCCCATAATCGCCGACCATTAACATTTGCTCTGAATCCTCTCAAAGAATTAGATGAACAGCTTTTGCAACGTTCAACTCAAGCGGTAGAAATTGAGAACTTAGATGAAGATTTACGCTTTTTTAACTGGCGTCCATTTTTACTAGAAAGTGGGGTGCGATCGCTACTTATTTGTAAATGCACTCACGCTCATATACCAACAGCACTTTTGGTCATCACTCACGAAACTCATCGTTCTTGGACAACTCTGGAGAAGGAATTACTATGGGCCGTTAGTCAACAGATTGGTGTAATTGTTCGTCAGTGGCAATTACATAACCGCACTACCCAGCAGCAAAAATCTTCTCAAGCATTTGAGCAATGCCTACGCATCTTGACACAATCCCAGAATAGCAAAATTGAGGTTGAAAAGAAGCATTTAGAACGTACAGCACTTGAACAAATAGCATCAATTTTGTCCTGTCCCTTAGCGGTAATGCTATCCTGGTCGCCTGGTGAAAGTTGGGCAGAAATTATCCCTGGAGTGTTTGACAATAGTCAATTTGGGATTTTTTCCGATGCATCTATTCCTATCCAGGCTGAAGCCTTAATTCAGTGGGCCCTTGCTACGGAGAGTTACTTAACTTTAAAGGTAGATAACTTACCTCCAGAAACTCGAAAATGGTTGAATACTCCTGACAAAGGTCAAATTTTGGTGATGGCATTACGTACCAATGCTGATTATGAAACCACAGGTGTAGTATTGTTAGCAGACTATCAAGAGCGCTGCTGGTCAGAACAAAGCCTCAGTACGATCGCAACTCTAATTTCTCAATTAGCTTGGTGGCGTCGTCAAAAGCAAATTACCCGACTTTTAGAATCTACAACAGAAGAATTACGCCAACTCAACTGGTACAAACATCGTCGCCTAGAAGAAATTCAGAGAATAACGGCGCTATCCCTGAAACAAATCCATGATTTGGGTACTCCTGCTAACGAACTGACTCAGATGCGCTATCAGCTATTGCTGCGGCAATTAGACCAGACAGCCACCTCTATGAGTGGAATGCTGAAACTTGAGCATTGGCAGCTACATGTGAGTTGGGAAACTATGCCCATAGCCAGTTTACTGAAGCGATCGCTCGAACGCATTGAAAATTTGGTTAAACAACAAAAGTTGTGGATTGGTGTACATGGTTTGGGGCAACAGATTGAGGAGCAATCGCCAAATAACTCTTCATTAGCGAGAGGTGTTCTTAGCTCCAGCCCTCAATCTTCAATGGCGATCGCTGGTGATATTGTCAAAATTGAGTTAGTTATTCATGAATTATTGGTTACTGCCTGTAACCGTTCTCAAACTAGCGGCAGAATTGATATTTGGTGTCGTCGTTTAGATGCGTCAAAACCTTTAAATGCAAAGCATTCTCCTGCAAGTGTAGGGGTTAATCATCAGACATCGCTAGAACTGTCGATTACATACAACGGTGCGATCGAACCACAGTTATTAACAGAGCTACATGAGAATACACCCAAGGATGTCCTTGCTCCTTCCAACCTTGACCAACCACCAGCTTTACATCTGGTAATCTGCCAAAACCTCATGCAAGAACTGGGAGGAGAGCTAAATTTCTATCAATTACCAGATAATCGAGTAGTTAGCCGTTTACTTTTACCGTTAGTGGGTAATGATTCTTAGTATTGTTTTTAAAAAAAGTGTCTGAAAATAAGATTTAGTTTATCAAACCTTTTTTAACTTAGCTTTTATTAATATAGTGGTAGAACGCAGTCAAATTAAACTTTTAGTTTATGACTCAATACGGTTCAGTTAAGGCTAAAAACTAAAACTGGCGTAGGTTGGGTTGAGGAACGAAATTGATGAATAGCGAAGCGATCGCTAGTTTAATTTTCATCAAATCAAAGGCGGGTATTATTCTAGCTTTGCTGTAATTCCTCTTGAGATAGGTTGATAGGCGATCGCTGTTGCATATTGCAGACTTAAACGATCGCGCATTGAGATGATGGAAAGAGGCGATCACAAAACATAATAGCCATCATTACCAATGCTCTATAACCAATCCATCCACATAATCAAAATCTGAATCATCGGTCACAAGCACCCAACCATGTTCCAGACAATGCGCTGCAATCCAAACATCATTCATAGGAATTGGTCGTCCTTTGCGCTTCAAAGCCGAACGAGTCTGAGCATAGATAACTGCCGTTCTCTTTTCCACAGGCACAACCGTACAAACTTCCATAAACTCCAAATATCGAGGAAGATTTTTCAACGGTCGAGTCGAGTTCTCAGCCCCAAACAGTAACTCTCCCGCTACTACCACCGACAAAAATATTTCTGGTAACGCCAACACCCTTGAAACAACATCAGGATCACCATTCAAAAAACGTATTGCAACAGAAGTATCTAATGCAATCTCACCACTCATTTAAATCAGCCTGACGACAATCAGCTTGAATTGCTTCCTGTAAATTAGCCGCCTCATCATCACTCAAAATACCAGCAAATTTCGCTAGAGGATGATGACTACGCGTTGTCTGAACCCGATGCAAAAAATCTAACATTACTTTAATTAACTCATCTGGAACCTCTGCAAGTTCTTGGATAAGCTGCTCGCGGCTAGTCATACATTTGCCCTCTTTAGCAAAGTTTATCGTCTAATATTATAACGAATCAGTGAATCAGTCTCAAAATCAATTACACAGGTTTAGCGTAGGCGTAGCCCGTCGCAGACATCGCAAAAATTTGACCACCCAATACTCATGGCGGAGTTCGCTTTTACTTTCTGCTTTTAAATATTCGGCAACCGAAAAAACGCGAATTGGCGATCGCATAACTTTAAATCTGGTTTCTGGCTATCTCTGTTATTATACCTGCGAGCAATTTTTGGCATTTTTTACAAACGGAGACTTAGAATAACTAATTTACCAGCATCAGGCGAGGCTGCCGTTAGTGATGATGAAATCAAAGATGTTTATCGATTACGTTGGGGAGTTGAATTGTTGTGGAAGTTTTTAAAGATGCACTTAAAACTTGACAAGTTAATTACCAAAAATGTTATTTGTATGATAATTATAATAATTATTATACAAAGTTATGGGATTTGCGATTGCCAGGAATGATCGCTACCCCTGATAGTGATAGCAGGTTAGTGAACGCTTTACACTATGATCGTGAGCAATCATCATCGAGTGAATAATCAGCCCAAAGTCAAGTGTCAACAAGGTATTCTCTCAACTTTTCTTGCAAGTTATGAATATGAGGTTTGGTAAGCATTGTGTAGTGATTTCCAGGAACCGCAATTATCTTTACTGGTTTAGAAGAAAGCTGATCCCAACCTAAAGTTAGACTATCAAGGTCATGATCAACAATATTACTCCCTCGAAAAAGTGTGATTTGGTTACAACAAACTTGCGGTGTATATTTATTTAGAGCTTGAATATTATTATTGAAAACTTGTAGAAAACAGTGAAGCTGGTAATGTTCAATATCTGGAGGAATAAGATTAGTTATCTTCATTTGCTCTAAGAAATAGCTAAGTTGCTTTTCTGGCTGAAGTTGCCGGAGAGTCTCGTATAAGGCAGATAGGTTATCAGTAACTGAGGAAATCTTCCCAGTGGAACAGGCTATTTCCTGAGCAAGATTAACTAATACCTCGACATCATCATGATCATTAAAGCCTGTAGATTGGTTTTCCTTAATTGGTGCTTGACTGTCCAGTAAGGCAAGTAGAGCAACTTTTTGACCTTGCCTTTCTAATTGAATTGCCATTTCAAAAGCCACAACACCACCCATAGACCACCCTCCCAAAAGATACGGGCCTTGTGGCTGCACAAGGCGGAGTGCTGCAATATAATGGGATGCCATGTCTTCAATGCAAGTATAAGGTTCACATTCTCCATAAAGACCGAGCGATCGCAACCCGTAGAATGGCTGATCTAAGCCAAGACAACGAGCTAATTCGTAGTAACAAAAAACGCTTCCACCTACAGGATGGATGAAAAACAAAGGTTTTTTATGACCGTGAGGCTGAATGGCTACTAATGGGGATGGATTTTGAGGAGAATGAATTTTTTGGCTGAGAAGACTTTTGAAATTTTCGATAGTAGATTCTTGGAAAAGTGAAAAAAGCGGTAGGCTACACCCAAACTGCTTTTGAATTTTAGCCATCAGGCGTACAGCTAAAAGTGAGTGACCTCCAAGCTCAAAAAAGTTGTCTGTAACACCAATAGGAGAAACTCCCAAAAGTTCTTCCCAGATTTCTGTAAGTTGAAGTTCCAAGATGTCACGAGGGGCTACGTAATCTTTCTGGAAGTTGGGTCTTTTTGTCTCCAGTGCTGAGAGTGCTTGGCGGTCTACTTTACCGCTAGGCATTCGTGGTAGGGTTTCTAGTAGTACAAAAGCTGACGGGATCATGTATTCAGGTAACTGCTGTTTTAAGAAGTTTCGCAGTTCTCTAGTCGTAAGTTGCTCTTTATTGGAGATAATATAAGCTATTAATTGCTGATCACCCGCCTGAGTTTTTTGGGCTAGCACTACAGTCTCCCGCACAGCAGGGTATTGTGCTAGTGCAATTTCAATTTCCTCCAGTTCTATACGGAAACCCCTGACTTTTACTTGGTTATCTACTCGCCCTAAATACTCTAGATCACCATTCGCTAAATAACGTGCTAAATCTCCTGTTCGATAAAGACGGCTCTGTGGTTGATTAGAAAAAGGGTCAGAAATAAACTTCTGGGCAGTTAAATCCGGTCGATTGAGGTAGCCTCTAGCTAAACTAATGCCTCCGATATATAGTTCGCCGGGTACGCCGATAGGTGTAGGGTTTAGATGTTTGTCTAACAAATATATTTGGGTATTGTCGATAGGACGACCAATAGGCACACTGGGTAATCTTAGGTTTTCTTGCTCGTTAACTGGCTCATAAATTGTTGCACCGATAGTCGCCTCTGTTGGGCCATAAGCATTGATCCACCGGACGCTATTGTTTACTAGTTTCTGCCAGAGAGCTAGTTTTTCAGATTTTACTTGCTCAGTACCAACAATGACTAAGCGAAGTGTAGATGGTAATGCTGCTTTGGTATCCGATAGTTCAGATACCCACTGATGCCAGTATGCAGTTGGCAGATTCAGAACGGTTATTTTTTCTTGCTCTAAGAATTGCTGGAAGTCTGCCAAAGATAGTACTCTATCAGGGCGGATAACCACAGTTGAGCCGCTTAACCAAGAGGGGAAAAGTTCTTCTGCTGAGACATCAAAACTAATCGCAGCAAATTGGAGAATTCTATCATTTGGTTGTAGTTTATAGGCTTTAGCCGCAGCAATACTGTGATTCACCAAAGCTTGATGTGTTACCATAACCCCTTTGGGTATTCCTGTAGAGCCGGAAGTGTAAATTACATAAGCTAAGTTATTAGGTCTAGCCTTACTGATGGGATTTTGCCGGCTATGCTGTGAAAATTGTGAAGCCAAATCTGCATTTAGATATATAACCTTAGCTTTGTGTTGCGGGAGTTTTGTGACTAGTGATGTCTGAGTAAGCAGCACCAAAGGCTTGGCATTTTCCAACATCAAAGCTAAACGTTCCTGGGGATGGGACGGATCTAATGGCAAATATGCCCCACCAGCTTTCAGGATTGCCAAGATGCTAATAAACATTTCCAGCGAACGCTTGATGTAGATTCCCACCAGTACCTCTGGTTTAACACCAAGTTCCTGTAGATGATGAGCTAGCTGATTAGCTTGGTGGTTTAGTTGCTGATAGGTTAGTTGCTGATCCTCAAAAACTAGCGCGTTCGCGGAGCGTGCGATTATCGCAATCGCATCAGGTGTACGCTCTACTTGCGCCTCAAATAGCTCGTGGATGCATATATCCTCTGGGTAATCCACTTTTGTATTATTCCACAGCACTAGTAATTGCTGCTGTTCTGCTGCACTCAGCAAGGGCAAGTCACAAAGGCGTTGTTCTAGATTATTGATGATGCCTGTTAACAAGATACGGAAATGTTCCACCATGCGATATATGGTGTCTGCATCAAATAGATCGCTGTTATACTCTAAACTCCCTTCTAATCCTGACTCATTGTCTGCCATCGACAAACTTAAATCAAACTTTGCCGTCTGGTTTTCCAGTTTTAGTAAACTCAAGTTCAAATCAGGTAGCTTTAGCTTCTCAGTTGGGGAATTTTGGAGAACGAACATTACCTGGAATAGCGGATTATAGCTGGAGTTGCGTTCCGGCTGAAGTTTCTCTACCAAATACTCAAAAGGTAAATCTTGATGGGTGTATGCTGACAAGGTAGACTCACGCACTTGATACAGTAGTTCTCGAAAGCTCAGGTTGTCTGTAAGATTGGTACGTAAAACCAAAGTATTGGCAAAAAGACCAATTAATCTTTCCAACTCCGTGCGGTTGCGGTTAGCGATCGCAGATCCAACTAAAATATCTTCCTGTCCGCTATAGCGGTAAAGTAAAGTCTTAAAGGCAGCAAGTAAGGTCATAAACAGAGTAGTCCCTGCTTGTTGGCTTAGTACCTTAAGCGCCTCAGTCAAATCTATGGATAAAGAGAATGATTGCGTTGCCCCTCGAAAGCTCTGAATTGCAATCCGGGGGCGGTTTGTAGGCAATTGCAGTAGAGGAGGATAATTACTCAACTGTTTTAGCCAGTAGCTAAGGTGAGACTGAAGAAAATCGCCAGTTAAGCATTGCCGTTGCCAGCTGGCAAAGTCGGCGTACTGAATTGGAAGTTTCGGTAATGGGGAGGGCTTACCATTGCAAAAGGCTGTGTAAAGTACTGCTATCTCTCGAATCAGAACAGCCATTGACCAACCATCACAGACAATGTGATGTATCGTCAACAAAATTATATGCTCTGTCTTACTTAACTGTAGTAGAGTTGCTCGCAGCAATGCTCCTTGAGCAAGATTGAAGGAACACGACACTGCTTTAGATGCTAGTCGTAAAGCCTCGGCTTCACGTTCACATTCAGGTATCTCCTGTAAATTTACAACAGTTAAAGACAAAGGCAAAGAGGGAGCGATCGCTTGCGTGGGTTCTCCTTCAATACAGATAAAATTTGTCCGTAAAACTTCGTGGCGGCGGATGATCTCGTTGAGACTTTGTTCTAAAGCAGAAATATTGAGTAAACCCTCCAGTCGCACACCGATAGACTCGTTGTAAAATGGGTTATCAGGCTCCCACTGGTTAAGGAACCACAGCCGTTGCTGGGCGAAAGATAGGGGTAGTTTTCCCTGTCGTGAGACAGGCTCAATGGGTGCAAGTTTGGAAGCTAAAGCCAGCTTTAACTGGCAAAGAAACGAGAGCATTTCTTGCTTGCGTTCAATCAGTTCAGCACGCAACGCAGGTGTCAGTCTTCCTTTAGGTGCGTCGTAGCCTAAGTGACCATCATCATCCCAGATTTTGATATCTAAATAGTTAAGGTCAGATAAAAACTCCTCAATGGGTTTCATAATCTTCCTTGTTCGCGATCACTTATTGTAATATCGGTGCTAACTTGTGTCTGTAACTCCTCAATGCGATCGCCTAGAGTTGCCACAGTCGGGTTATCAAACAAACGACGTAGAGGTAAATCCACCTGAAATGCTTCCCGTAAACGAGTCATTACTTGGGTAGCTCTCAAGGAATCACCCCCAAGTTCAAAGAAATTATCGTGTATTCCGATCTCTTTACCCCCTAAAATTTCTCCAAAAATGGCTACCAAAGTTTTTTCAGTGTGATTGCGGGGTGCAACAAAGCCTTCTTTGAGATTTTTTTTAACTATCTCAGGTGCTGGTAGTGCTTTGCGATCTACTTTGCCATTAGGTGTTAGCGGTAGGGAATTCAGAAATACATAGGTAGAGGGCAACAAATATTCTGGTAGCTTTTGTTGTAAAAAACTATGTATATCCTCAGTCAGTGAGTCTGGTTTGCGAGAAATTGGAGGTTGTAACCACTGCCTAGTTTGAGCCTGATCTATTTTTCCACCTAAAAAACTGTGGAGTAGAATTTGATCTGATTCCAGACTAAGTAAATCTTGGTGGGTTTCAAATTCTAGGTAGCCAATAGGACAAAGACCAATTTGGTTTTCTGGTGCGGAGTTCATGAGCAATTGACCAATATAACCAGCTTCCAACAAACAAAAATCTCTTGCCAAATCGCCATACATAGGAGCGATCGCACTTAGTTGTCCGATTAAAAACAATGAAAAAGCCGACTGCTCAAAAATAGGTTGATTACTGGCATAGATATTGCTCCAAGTCGAGGTTTCGGCATTAAGCAACATTAAATTATGATCGGCGGGATGGTAATAATAATAACCAGCCGCCAGTCCGGCGATGCGGTTAGGTTTGACATATAAGTAAGTTTGTACCGGATACAAACTACCAGCAGAAGGATAGCGATATTTTGGTAAAGGCGAATCTTCAAGCTGCATTTGTAACAGACAACTCAAAAACTGGCTGAACATTTCTAATGAAATTGGTTCATCTTGGAATTGGCGATAGCTTTGACGCTGTAAATATTCTTGGGTGAGGATTTGATCAAACTTGGGTTTAGGTAATTGGATGCTAGATTGACTGGGTTTTAATTGTCGCAATCCTTTTTGCTTCAGCTTAAATTCAATCCGCTCTACAGGGTCAACTAACACACCAGGAAGTTGACGAGGTTCGTAAGCTTCAGCCTGCTGCTGATTAGAGTCAGCTAAATCTGACTGTGGAACTATATAAGCTACTAGTTGCTGATTCTCTTGAGATTCTCCAACTGCGGCGACCACTACCTCTTTAACAGTAGGATATTGTTGCAGAGTAGCTTCAATTTCACCCAATTCGATGCGATAACCATTAATTTTGACCTGAAAATCTTCACGTCCTAGAAACTCAATATTGCCATCTGGCAAATACCTTCCTAAGTCGCCAGTTTTGTATAACCGCTCTTTTGTCTGCGGATGAATGCTAAAACTAGCATTAGTCTTTTGTTGATTACGCCAATAACCTTGAGCTAGTCCAACACCTCCAATATAAAGCTGCCCTGGTACCCAAACCGGACATTCTGCGATCGCTTGGTTAAATACGTAAAAACGCTGGTTGGTCATGGGACGACCGTAGGGAATGGTATTCCAAGTTGGGTCAATTTTTGCGATGGGATGGAGAATCGACCAGATAGACGCTTCTGTTGCCCCGCCTAGACTAACGATTTGTATATTTTCCCATAGTGATTTAATTTGTGTAGGTAAATTTAATGGAATGCGATCGCCACTCAATAAAACCAAACGCAGTGAGTTGGGTAGTTCATCAAGTTGACTGGCTGTGTACTCAACTAACATCTGCATTAAAGCTGGCACTGAGTTCCAAACAGTTACCTGGTGTTCCTGTATCAGTTTTAACCAATGGGCTGGTTCTTTAGTATTTGTGGCTTCTGGAATGACAATTGTGCCACCAGCAGCTAACGTACCAAAGATGTCATAAACTGACAAATCAAAGCTCAGGGAAGAAAGCGCTAATACTCGGTCATTTGCCCCAATCCCAAAGCGGTGGTTGATATCAAGAATGGTATTTACAGCCCCCCTGTGGTCAATCATGACTCCTTTCGGTAGACCAGTAGAACCAGAAGTGTAGATAACATAAGCAAGGTCAGTGGGTGTTTGCGCTGGTTCTAAAGGCAAGATATCGTCCACTACTGCTAAATTGTCCACACAAATGCGTTGGATGGAATCTGGCCATGACAAAGTATTATCCAGCCAAGACTTAGTTAGCACTACTTGGACTTCTGCTTGCTGGAATATATGCCAGCGACGTTCAGTAGGGAGTTCGGGATCAATGGGTAAATAAGCCGTGCCAGATTGGAGAACTCCCAATACTGCAACAATCTGTTGCCAACCTTTTTCCATCACGACTGCAACCAGTGTATTGGGTAGCACGCCCAACTGTCGCAGTCGATAAGCAACCTGATGAGCTAAACAATCCAACTCTTGATAAGTCAAAGTTCGGTTAGGTGTAATTACTGCTGGCTGATGCTGTCGCTGGGGTACTTGTGCTGCAAACAGAGTATGAAGCGTCGCTTGTGAAACAGGTGATTCTGTGGAATTGATGGTTCCTAGCTGCTTTAGCTGTGCTGGTGGTAATAGTTGCAGTGTTGTGCTTTGCCAAACTGACTCATCTGTTGCCAGAGAATCCAGTAGGCGACAATAAGCGGCAAACATATCGTCCAAAAATCCTGCTGGGAACAGTTCTTCTACAGCATCCCAACTCCAGAGTAAAGCCCCTTCATTTTCAGAAACTTGATGATCTAACCATACTTGCGGGGTTTGGGAGATGTTGTAAACAACCTTTCCTAACTTCTCCCAATCTGATGTTCCCTGTTGGGCAGTATTTTGAGTGAGAGTGCTGGTAAACACAACAGGCATAGCTGCTCTAGTTGCTCCTCCTTGAGTGCGGGCTAATTCCCGTAAGACTTCTACACCACTGATATGACGATGTTCCAAGTCTTGCCAAAGCTGTTTTTGCAAGCTTCGCGCCCTTGAGAGAAAAGACTCTGAAGTTGAGTAATCTACTGCTAACAATGTTAAGGAAGTAAAATCTCCGACAATATTATTAACTTGTGGATGCAAAGGTAAACGATTGAACAATGTTAGGTTGAGTGTAAACTTAGGGGTTTTACTCCAGACGCTCAAAACTTCGGCAAATGCAGCTAACAAAACTCCAGAAGGTGTTAGCCCTGCCTGAGTAGCACGAGTTTTTAGCTGTAGCCAAGTGGCTGGCTGCAAACGCGCACTCCGATTGATAAAATGAGGCTTTGTAATCGAGCTAGGATTCTTTGCTAGAGGTAACTCTGGTGCTGGTGGTAATGTAGAAAGGCGGTTAAACCAATAATCTTTAGAGTTTCGGTAAACTTCAGAATCTCTCAGAGCTATCTGAGCTAAAACATAGTCTCGGAAAGAAATTTCGAGTGGAACTAAAACTGTTTCTAGATTTTGGTAAAGCTGATGCAACTGGGGTGCCAGAATTTCGCCTAAACTCCAAGCATCAACGATTAAGTAATCAAAGCTGAGATGTAAACGAATGCGGTCATTGTCTAAACGAGAGGCTCGAATCTCAAACAGAGGCCATTGGTCGGCTGCTAATATTTGGTGCGACATTTGTTGCCGCACAGCCTGTAATTGAGATGCAATGACTTCAGAATTTTGTCCGCGCAGGTCTAAAATTTCAATTTGATATGCTGGTGCTTGCTTGAGAATCTGCTGTTGCCCATCTGACAGTACAATCGCCCGCAACATATCATGATGTTCGATTAGACGCTGCACAGCCAATTTTAATCTTTCTAAATTTAGCCCATGACTTTCTAGTTCGATGTAGCCATGAGTTGCCACATTACCCAACTCGAAAGTTCCACTGCGACCAATCCAGTAAGCTTGCTGTACATCAGTTAGTGGAAAAGGTTGATAACGTTGTTCGGGATTGGGTGCGTAGACGCGTAGCGGCTTGTCGTTAGACATCGCTGCTAAGGGAAGTATAGTATTTTTTTCTGTGTTTTGCGATCGCTCATATCCAACAATATCATTTGACAAAGCTTTCACAGTAGGCAATTCAAACAGACTGCTAAGAGAGAATTCTACCTGCAAAGCTTTACTCATTTGTGCAATCACCTGAGTAGCCAACAAGGAATGTCCACCTAATTCAAAGAAATCGTCATGAATGCCGACTAACTCAATACCCAGGAGTTCTTGCCAAATATTCGTAATGGTTTTTTCTACCTCGTTTTGAGGTGCAACATAAGCATTTTTCAAATTCGGTCTAGAGTGAAGCGAGACGGTTGCTACTTTGTTTACCGATTCAGTATTTTTGAAAGGCTCTTGTTTAATCCATTGGTCAATCCTGGTTTTCAAGTCTCCGGTAGAGACAATTACTTGAGGAGATGTATTAGATAAAACACGTTTAAATACCTCAGCACCTTCGTTAGGAGCGATCGCAAACTCAGCTAATGTTGCTCCAAGCTTTATATTTACTTGTTTTTCTGCTGGAATTTTCCAGCCATCCCAGTTCACACTAAGCCAGGGAAAAGCATTAAATTGATTACATTGATGAGTAAAGGCATCCATAAACAGGTTAGCAGCAGAATAAGCCACAAACCCAAGTCCACCGAGAACAGATGATAAAGATGAGGTAAGTAGACAAAAATCTAGTGGTTTGCCCTGTAATATTTTTTGCAATACAAACAGACCGTGTACTTTGGCGTGAAATTGCTGTTCGCACTCAGCTTTAGTTATTTGCTGGATACTTTTAAAGTACTCATTCCCTAAAAGTCCAGCCGCATGGATAACACCATTAATTTCGCCGAAATTCTCACAAGCAGTAGCGATCGCACTCTGCATTTGTTCTAAGTTGGCAACATCAGCACTTTTGACTATAACCTTTGCACCATGCGCCTCTAGGGTTTGGACTTTGCATATTTGCTGACTAATTTTATCTTGGGGATCGTGAGTATCCAACCATTGCTGCCATGCTTCTCTAGGTGGAGTTGGCGATCGCCCAATCAATATCAATCTCGCGTGTACAGTCTTTGCCAAATACTCTGCTAGCACAAAGCCGATGTTACCCAAGCCACCAGTGATTAAATATACTCCCTGTTCTCGTAACCCGTGTTGATCTTGAACGAAGAGGCATTGGATAGAATTTTCCCCTTTTCTCCCTGCTCCCTGCTCCCCTGCCTCTTTTTCAACAGGCGCTTCTAATTGCACAGGCTCAAAGGTTTGTATCCATCTGCGAGAAGCGCGATAGGCGATCGCAAAATCAGCCGATTTTGTTACAAGTTCTGATAAAACAGAATCTATCAGCTTTTCTTCTTGCCAGCTTTGTGAAAGAGGCATTGCAATATCAATACTTTGGCAAGTGATATGCGGGTATTCTTGAGGAATAACTAGACAAAGCCCCAGCACAGTTGCTTTTTCTGGACAAAGTATTTCTTTACCTGTCACTGGCTGCATATTACTAGAAATTACACCAATTTTGACCGAGTTGGCTAGATGCTGTTTCCCCAACGTCTGCGCCAAAAATAGTAAGCTGTAAAATCCTAAATCTTGTGTTTTCTCAAAAAATTCAATTTCTGAAGCTGCGCGATTGTTCTTGGTTACACTCCACAAATGTAGGATTTTGTGGGGAATTTTGTTTAAGGTGTCCAGTTCTTTGAATAATGCATGGTAATCATCGCTATTTTGTGGATTGATAGTGTAGCTGTCCTGATTTAACTTCTTAAACTCTTTTCCTACATTTACGGTGATGAGATGCTGGTTTTCTTTTTCTAGTCGTTGTACGAGTCTAGAACCAAAGCTGGATTCATCAACAAAAACCAGCCAGCATAAGTTTTGATCCACCAATGTTGTCTTGTCAAAAGATTGAGATATTGCTGATTGTTTCCAACAAGGCATATAAAACCAGTCAGCAATATCTGGCTTTTTACTCAACACAACTGGGTTACTTTCGACAATTTTGGCTGATTTTTGGGGTTCAATCCAATAACGCTGACGATCAAAAGGATAGGTTGGTAATGGGACGCGATAACGTTGTTCATGCTGATAAAATTTAGTCCAATCAACATCGATACCAGCCATCCAAAGTTGACCAATTGTGGTTAGCAAATATTGGCTATCTGACTGTCGGTTTTGTGCATGGGGAAGCGTTGTTAGTACAGCTTGACTACCAACTGAAGAGAGTTTGGCAAAGGTACTCAAAGTATTTCCAGCACCAACTTCTAATAATAGTCGATCTGATTCTTGTAATAAAAATTGCACACTTTTAGCAAATTGTACTGAGGAGTAGAGATGTTGCACCCAGTAGTCAGGATCAGTTGCTTGGGCTGTTGTAATCCAAGTGCCAGTAACGTTAGAAATGTAAGGAATTTTAGGTGGTTGGAAGTTGACTTTTTTAACTTGCTCCCCGAATGCTTCTAGAATGGGTTTCATCATTGGGGAATGAAAAGCGTGGGAGGTGTGCAGACGGCGACTCTTGATGCTATTTTCAATTAGCTGATGTTCAAGTTTAGCGATCGCTTCTATCGTACCGGAAACAACACACAAAGATGGAGCATTAATTGCGGCGATCGCGCATTCCTCACTCAAAAAAGGTTGCACTTCCTCCGCAGCCAGAGACACGGCAAGCATTGATCCTGGCGGCATTTGTTGCATTAACCGCCCCCGTGCTGCCACTAGCACTAAAGCCTCTTCCAAGGAGAAAACACCAGCTAAATGTGCTGCTACATATTCCCCAATACTGTGACCAATCATCACTTGAGGGTGAATGCCCCATGACATTAATAACTGGCTTAAAGCATACTCAATCGTAAAGATTGCTGGTTGAGCGATCGCAGTTTGATTTAACTGTTGGCTTGCAAGCTCCGTTTCTTCCTGAGAAGGATACAACGCACAGCGCAAGTCAAGCCCCAGGTGTGGTTTGAGAATTTCTGAGCATAGGTCAACAGCCTCTTTAAAGGTTGCCTCAGTTTGGTATACTTCCCAGCCCATTTTCACATACTGTGTACCCTGACCAGGAAACATAAATGCTACGGGTGGATTGCGGCGTTCTTGGTAGCAAGTCAAAACTTGAGGTGAGTCTGGATTTTCTAATGTTGTGACTGCATCGCTCACGTGTTTGCATACCAACACCCGACGATAGTTGAAACCGTGGCGACCAATGCCCAAGGTATAAACAACATCAGCTAAATTCACATCAGGATGCTGTTGCAGATGCCTAATAAGATTAGCTGTTGTCTGCTCAAGAGCGATCGCAGTTTTAGCAGACAGACATAACAGTAAATAATCTCTCCCCTGCTCCCTGCTCCCTTGCTTCTCCAACGGCGCTTCTTCGAGAACAACATGAGCATTTGTCCCTCCAATTCCAAAAGAACTAACTCCGGCTCGACGGGGGGTATCATTCGTTTGCCAGGGAGACAAGGTAGCGTTAACGTAGAAGGGACTATTGGCAAAATCAATCTGAGGATTGGGCTGCTGGAAATGTAAACTGGGTGGTATCTGTTGATGTTTGAGGGCAAGGACTGTTTTAATGAAGCCTGCAATACCAGCAGCAGTATCTAAATGACCAATGTTGGTTTTTACTGAACCAATTGCACAGAAACCTGTTTTTTGTGTGCTGGCACGAAACACTTTATTGAGTGCGGCAATTTCAATGGGATCGCCTAAAACTGTACCAGTACCGTGGGTTTCGATGTAGGTGATGCTTTCCGGTTCTACTCCAGCCACAGCATGAGTTTCGGCGATCGCTTTTGCTTGTCCTTCAATGCTGGGAGCTGTGTAACCAACTTTCACAGCACCATCGTTATTGATAGCTGAACCTCTAATCACTGCATGAATACAGTCTCGATCAGCAAGGGCATCCTCTAGGCGTTTCAAGACCACAATACCGACACCATTGCCACCTACAGTTCCACTAGCTTCAGCATCAAAGGCACGGCAACGACCATCAAAAGCAAAAATTCCCCCTTTTTGATAGGTATAGCCAACTCGATGCGGTACAGCGATGGATACTCCACCAGCCAAAGCCATATCGCTTTCACCAGCAATCAAACTTTGGCAAGCATAATGAATTGCCACTAAGGAGGTAGAGCAAGCAGTTTGGACAACAACGCTAGGCCCAGTCAGATTTAACTTGTAAGAAACTAGCGTTGCCAAGAAATCGCGATCGTTACCCAGCCAAATTTGATAAGTACCAACCGAGTCAATTAGTTCTCGATTGGTAATCAGATTATTCAGTAGGTACGTACTTTGACTAAGACCAGCATAAACCCCTATTTTCCCAGGATAGATTTCACTGTTGTAGCCAGCGTTTTCTACAGCTTCCCAGGCGCATTCTAAGAAAATACGATGTTGCGGATCTGTGATTTCTGCTTCTTTTGGGTTAAATCCGAAAAAGTTAGCATCAAATAACTCAATATTTTCTAAGATTCCTTTGGCTTTAATATAGTTCGTGTCTTGAAAAACTTCAGGTGCAATACCTACAGCTATTAAATCGTCATGGTTGAGCGTAAAAATTGACTCAATGCCGTTACGTAAATTATCCCAAAAACTATCAATATTTTTGGCTCCGGGAAATCGACCTGCCATCCCAATAACGGCGATCGCATCCAGGTAGTCTGATGATGCTTCCTGATTCATGGGAAAACTCCTAGTGGTTTCTACGTTGGCGTTGCTGTCTGAGAACATCTCTGCGAGTCTGGGAGCGATCGCTACTGGGTTGGACAGTTAGCGATTCACTTTGATTGAGATATCGAGCTAAAGAACTGATAGTTGGGTAAATAAATAAATCCATCATTGATAAGTCTTTTTGGTCAAAAACTGTTTGCAATTGGCTGTAGACTCGCACCAATAGTAGAGAGTGTCCGCCCAAATCAAAAAAATTATCGTGAATTCCGACTTTCTCCACAGATAAAACCGCTTGCCAAATAATGGCGATCGCTCTTTCTTCGGCAGATTGCGGAGCAATGTAAGTAATTTTCTCTTCAAGATGCAGACCTACTTGTGTGGATAAACGGCGACGATCAACTTTGCCATTAGGAGTTAACGGCAGTGTCTCCAAAAGTACAAAGTCACTCGGTATCATATAGTCAGGTAAATTCTGCTTTAAAAAGTTTCGTAACTCGCTAATTGTAGGAATCTGCTGATTGCGAGAGACGATATAAGCAACTATCTGCTGATTATCTATTTTGCCTTCTTGTAAAAGAACTACAGCCTGTTTTACTGCTGGGTGTTGGCTGAGTACTGCCTCAATTTCTCCCAATTCGATCCGAAAACCTCTTAGTTTTACTTGGTAGTCAATTCGGCCTAAATATTCGATATCACCGTTGGGTAAATAGCGAGCTAAATCGCCCGTTTTATACAACCTTGTTCCCGGTTTGTCACTAAAGTGATTGAAGATAAATTTTTGGGTGGTTAATTCAGGCTGATTCAGGTATCCCCTAGCTAAACCAGCGCCACCAATGTGTAATTCACCAGCAATCCCTACTGGAACTAACTGACCATGTTGGTCGAGAATATATATCTGCGTGTTGGCAAGCGGGCGACCAATAGACACGATACTACTTTCTGTCTCAATTTTGTAAACGGTTGACCAAATGGTAGTTTCCGTAGGGCCGTACAAATTCCACAGAGAAGCACACTTTTGGAGTAACTGATTAGCTAAATTTCGTGGTAATGCTTCACCACCACAAAGAATTTTAAGTTGAGAATTACCCCGCCATCCAGGTTCTAGTAGCATTTGCCAAGTTGCTGGTGTGGCTTGCATGACAGTAGCCGCACATTTGGTTAGTGCATCTGACAACTGTATTGCGTCTGTGGCTACTCCACGGCTAACTATAACGACACGCGCCCCAATTATTAGGGGTAAAAAAATCTCTAAAACTGCAATATCAAAAGATAAAATTGTAACAGATAAAAGGATATCTTGCTCAACTAGTTGCAAAGTTTGGCGTGTAGAGTGCAAGAAATTCACAACAGCGCTGTGGAGAATTTGTACTCCCTTGGGTCGCCCTGTAGAACCAGAAGTGTAGATGATGTAAGCTAAGTTTTCAGTTGTTACTTGGTTGGTAGGATTGCATTTATCTTGTTTAGCAATTTCTTGCCAATCGGCATCTATAATTACTAGATTAACTCTATGTTCTGGTAATATCTCCAACAATTTTTCTTGAGTTAAAAGCACCGACACTTGGGCATCTTCTAACATGAATGCCAAGCGCTCTTTTGGTAATTGCGGATCTAACGGTAAATATGCACCACCTACCTTGAGAACAGCTAATAAAACTATTACCATTTCAAGCGATCGCTCTACGCAAATCCCCACTATATTTTCTGTCCCAACCCCCATTCTTTGCAGGTAATGAGCCAGTTGGTTTGCCTGTGCATTGAGTTGTGAGTAAGTGATTTGCTGGTCTTCAAAAGTAATAGCAATATTATTGGGGGTCAATTCTACCTGAGCCTCAAACAATTGATGCACACACTGGTTTTGAGAATAATTAACTTTCGTATTGTTCCACGCCACCAATAGTTGCTGCTGTTCTATTGCACTCAACAAGGGCAAATCCGAGAGGCACTTTTCTGCATTATCAACTATGCCTGTTAACAAAATCTGAAAATGTTCTATCATCCGCCGGATGGTGTCAGCATTAAACAAATCTGTATTGTATTCAAATGTTCCCTGTACTCCTGACTCGCCGTCTTGCATTGACACACTTAAATCAAATGTCGCAGCCTGACGGTCAAAGTTCAAAAAACTAATATTTAGTCCAGGTAGTTTCAGTTCTTCTGTTGCAGCATTTTGAAATGCAAACATTACCTGGAATATGGGGTTGTGGTTAAGATTTCTTTCTGGTTGAAGCTTCTCAACTAGATACTCAAAGGGCAAATCTTGATGGGCATAAGCTGATAAAGTACACTCTCGCACTCGATGAAGCAGTTCTCGAAAGCTGGGATTGCCACTAACATCAGTACGCAAGACTATAGTATTAACAAAAAAGCCGATGAGATTTTCAGTCTCAGTTTGGTTGCGATTGGCAATGGGTGAACCGACTGCAATATCCTCCTGACCACTATAGCGGTAAAGCAATGTTTTAAAAGCTGTTAGCAAGGTCATGAAGAGAGTCACGCCTTCTTGAAGACTCAGGGCTTTGAGTGCCTCAGTCAGTTTTGCCGATAGGGAAAATGACTCTGTTGCACCGCGAAAGGTTTGACTTTTGGGACGAGGATGGTCTATTGGTAACTGTAGTAAAGAAATACCAGCCAATTGTTGCTGCCAATAAGCTATTTGAGATTTGAGTACTTCTCCTAACAACCACTGTCGTTGCCAAAGGGCAAAATCAGCATACTGAATAGGTAGTTCGGGGAGGGGGGAAGGTTTACCAGCAGAAAAGGCTTCATAAAGAACTGCCAGTTCTCGGATGAATATCCCTATTGACCAGCCATCAAAAACTATGTGGTGTGCTGTGAATAGTAATACATGGTCTGTATCATTTAACTTTAATAGAGTCGCCCGTAACAATGGAGTTTCAGCCAAATTGAAGGATTGCTGTGCTTCAGATGTAGCTAGTCGCTGAACTTCTGTTTGTTGCTCAATTTCCGACATATTCCCCAGGTTGATCACTGGGAAAGTCAAAGTTAGGGAGGGGGCTATAATTTGGACAGGTTGACCATCTGCGATGGGCTTTGCCCCGCTGGAAGCGATCGCAAAACTCGTTCTTAAAGCTTCGTGACGGTGGATGATTTCGTTGAAACTCTGATGCAGTGCAATTGTATTCAGTAGTCCCTTGAGGCGAACAACTGCTGAGATATTGTAGGCAAAGTTATCTGATTTTAACTGGTTGAGAAACCACAATCGCTGCTGGGCAAAAGAAAGTGGACAGGGTTCAGTTCCCGTTCTTTTAGGAATTATCTGCGTCTGAGTTTTTTGTTGCCCATTGCTAATGTTAGCGATCGCCGAAGGTGTGGCGGAGGCGATCGCTGCAACTAACTTCTCTACCGTGGGTGCTTCAAACAAACTACGTACAGACAGTTCTACCCCAAAGGCTTTATTCAATCGGGAAATCACCTGAATAGCCAATAGCGAATGCCCACCCAATTCAAAAAAGTTATCCTGAATGCCCACTTTTTCGAGATGTAGTAACTGTTTCCAGATATTTACCACAATTTCCTCGGCTGGAGTTCGAGGTGCCACAAAACTGCTTTCTGGCTGAAACTGCAATCGCTGTGCTGTAGCTAATGCCTTCCGGTCTATTTTCCCACTAGATGTTAAGGGCAGTGTCTTTAAAGGTATAAACACTGATGGCATCATATAATCAGGTAATTTCTGTTGCAGAAAACAGCGTAACTCCCTAATAGTAGGAACTAATTCTGAATTAGTTACTATATAAGCAACTAAGCGCTTGCCATCTACTTCATCTTCTTGCGCCTGGATAGTTGCTTGCAATACAGCCGGATGCTGGTTGAATACCGCCTCAATTTCTCCCAGTTCAATCCGAAAACCCCTAATCTTTACCTGGTTGTCAATCCGCCCCAGGTATTCAATATTACCGCAAGGAAGGTAACGCCCTAAGTCTCCTGTTTTGTACAACCTACTGTCAGGTTCACCACTAAAGGGATTGGAAATGAACTTTTCGGCTGTCAAATCAGGTCGATGCAAATAACCCCGCGCCAGCCCAACACCACCAATATGTAATTCTCCCACAACTCCAGTTGGGACAGGTTGCAGATGTTGATCTAATATATACATCTGCGTGTTAGCGATCGCACGACCAATAGGAACAATGGAGTGATTACTATCTCGCCGACAATGCCAATGTGTTACCTCAATAGATGCTTCCGTTGGGCCGTAAAGATTGTATAATTCTGCATCCAAACGCGCAAAAAAGCGTTCTTGCAGGTCAAAACCAAGTGCTTCACCACTACAAAAAACTCGTTTGAGACTTTGACACTTCTCCAGTCCTGACTCTTGAAGAAATAATGCCAACATTGAAGGTACAAAGTGAACTATCGTAATTTGCTGTTCGGCTATTAATTCCACCAGATAATTAGTATCTTGATGTCCACCAGGTTTAGCTAAAAATAAATTTGCACCTGCTAACAACGGCGAGAAAAGTTCCCAAATAGATACATCAAAGCTAAATGATGTTTTTTGTAAAACCCGGTCGTATGCTGTTAATTTGAAAGTATCTTGCATCCAAAGTAAGCGATTACTTATACCCTGATGATTGCTCATTACTCCTTTCGGATTTCCAGTGGAACCAGAAGTATAAATCACATAAGCTAAATTATCTAATATCATGCTGCTAACTGGGTTTTCTGAGCTTTCTTGAGCGATATTATCCCAATCAGCATCCAAGCAAACTACACGTCTTATATGTTTAGGAAGCCTATTAACTAACTTTTCTTGAGTCAATAAAACTGGTGTGTTTGTGTCAGCTAATATAAAAGACAATCTTTCTTGGGGATATGCAGGGTCTAGGGGTACATAAGCTCCACCAGCCTTGAGAATTCCCAATAGTCCAATTACTATCTCTAAAGAGCGTTCCAAACAGATGCCAACCAAAACCTCCGGTTTTACTTCCAGCTTTTGCAAGTAATGCGCTAGTTGGTTAGCCTTTTGATTTAATTCTTGATAGGTCAATGCTTGACCTTCAAAGACAACAGCAATAGCGTGAGGGTTTCGTTTTACCTGGGCTTCAAAAAGCTGATGTATACATTGAAAATTTTGATATTCAACTTTAGTATTATTCCAATCGAATAGTAATTTTTGTTTTTCAGCTATGCTGATAATTTGTAATTTACTTAAATTTAAATTGGAATTAATAATGATGCTGTCTAGCAATGTATTAAACTGAGTAGCTAATATCTCTATGGTTTCGCCGGGAAATAAAGTAGAATTATAATGAAATTCTAAATCAATAGTATTTTCTTTATCAATACAAGCCAGTTTGATTTTAAACGGAGCAAAACATATATATTGTTTTTGAATTAAAAACGAAACATCGTTACTTAAATAATTGCTTTGATATTCATCAAAATCAAAACAAAATAGTTGATTACTATTATCTGTAACTTTAAAAGTTTCCTCCCAATCAAAAAAATCTTGCCAAGAGTAAGCTTCAATAATTGATTTATCAACTTTTTTTAACACTTGATCAAAACAATCATCCTCCTCTAAATGGCTGTGAATTGGTAAGTATTTAGCAAACAAGCCTAATGCTCTTTCTAATTCTGGATAAGGACGACCATCACAAATTGTTCCGATAACGATGTCCGATTGACCAGTAAGACGTGAGAGCAATATCTGCCAACAGGAGAGGAATAAGACAAATTTGGTAGTTTTATGATTTTGAATAAATGTTGTAATATTATTTACTAGATTTTTGTGAAGTGTTAAAGCTATAACTTGTGGTTTAAATTCTACTTTTTCCGCTTTCTTAAACTCAAAAGGCAACTTTAGGTTGAGAAAATCATTATTTTTTTTACTTTGCCAATATTTTCTCCCTAACTCTGAATCTTCTGATGTTAATAGCTCATTATGCCATGCAGAAAACTGTACATACTGTATATTTTCTAAATCTAAATCTTGTTGATAATTGCCATTATATAAACGGCAAATTATTTGAAATAGATTATTCATACTTTTGGCATCAGCACATAAGCTTGGTAAATTAAAAAACAGAATATATTTATGTGCTGATAAAGTGATTAGTGTTAAAAATAAGAGAGAACCCGCTTCAACATTAAAACCCCATTGTTCATCTTTAGTAGAAAGCTCTTTAATGAATGATTCTTGCTTTTCAAAACTATAATAGCTCAAATCTAACTCTTGCCATGTAGGAATTGCATTCTTACTAACACTCTGAATTGGAATATGTAATTCAGGTGGCATATGAAATGTTGTGCGGAGAATCTCATACTGATTAACCGACTTCTGGCAAGCCTCTTTCAAAGCTTCCACGTTCAGAGTCCCTTCAATTAAAATAGTTAGATGCGCTCGATACGATAAACTGTTTTTTTGTAACGCCCAGACATATTTTTGCTGAGGCGAGAGTTCAAAGCCTTCAATCATTTGATTCTGCATATTACTAAATGCTAATTATTCCCTGAAAAAAGACTAGAGATTGTATCGAGTCTGGAGAAAGCACGTACCCAATAACATTAGAAGTGTTGAGTCTAAATTTATCCGTTGGTTCTCTTTCATTTCATCAAGTTTATCCAATAGTGCAATAATTGATGATTGATTAAAAAATGGTACGTTTGCCATTACTGAACTTCGTAAGGAATCTTGGATTAATATGTATAGTGGATTATTGGTTGTAAGAGTAGCTGGTGGAGCAGTAAAAGGCTGTTTTGGGCGAGTGTAGACTCTATTGGTGAGAAATGGTCTAGCTGCTTCCCGTAGCACATATTTTTCCTTATTTCCCTGAATCAAAAGTGAAATCGGCATCTCACGTACCAATTCAAAAAGATGGTGGTCTAAAAATGGCAACCGTACCTCAACAGCATTAGCCATTTCCAAACGTTCAGCAAACAAAATATAGTTGGGTAAAATTGATTTAGACCATAAATATAAAGATTGAATTATTGGCTCTCTTCCTACCATTTGACCTTGGATATTAAACTGGGTTAAAAAATCACCATAAATATCTTTCTCAGCAAATTGAGATGCATAATCAGAATTGAGAATAATGTGAAAAATTGACCGTTTAACCGCTATTTCTTTTAACCAAGAAGGAGTAAATCCTAATATTTGCTGTACTCTTGATAATGCTGCTGGTGTTTTTGCACTAGTCTGAGAAAACTTTCCTTGTTCAACTGTGTTATTAAACAGTAAATCCTGCCGTGCGTGACCATATCCAGCCAAAATTTCATCAGCACCTTCGCCAGAAAGTACAACTTTATAACCTGAATTATGTACTACACGACTTTGTAAATATCTAGCAACACCGTGGGGATTTACAGCTAGTGTTTCAGCGTGCCAAATTGCGTCAGAAATGTGTTTTGCAAAATCAGAATGGCTCAGTGGAATCGATTGGAAATCTGCACCAACGTGTTTTGCTGTTTCACAGGCGATCGCTTCTTCATTGTATGCTGGGTTATCAAAAGCAACAGTAAACGCCCGTATGGGGTTGGAAGTATATTTTGCTGCTATCCCAAGGATGGCAGAAGAATCGATACCCCCGCTTAAAAAGCTACCAATGGGTACATCAGCCCGTAGCCTAATTCGCACTGCTTCTTCCAACTTCTCGCGGAATTGTTCAATATATTCAGCCTCATCGCGCTGCATTCTGGGTGTATCAGCTGTTGGATAATCTAAATCCCAATAACGAACGATTTGAGTTTTTTGCTGTGTTGCTAGCAGGTAATGACCAGGGGGAATTTGTTTGATATCTGCAAATAAAGTGCGGTCTTGATTTACATAAACAAATAGCTGTTGGTAAAATGATTCATAATCCCAACGGGCGGGAACGCCCGCGGCAAATAGCGCTTTGACTTCTGACGACAAATAAAGCGTGTTACCGACTATTGTATAGAAAAGTGGCTTAATACCGAAGCGATCGCGGGCGGCAAATAAAACCTGTCTCGCTTCATCCCACAATATAAATGCAAATTCACCCCGCAAATATTGCAAACATTCGATACCAAACTCTTCATAAAGATGAAGTACAATTTCGCTATCAGAATGGGTACTAAGTCGATGACCCAAGTTTTTTAACTGATCCTGAATTCGTTCATAATCATAAAATTCCCCATTCACAACCAGGTGTATTTGCCCATCTTCATTGGTGATTGGTTGATTCCCTGTTGTTAAGTCGATAATGCTGAGTCGAGTATGACCTAATCCCACTTTTTGATGAGGGGCAACCCATTGCGATTGGCGATCGGGCCCTCGATAGCTTAACTGCTGCGTTGCATTAGTTAACGCTTCTACTGCGATCGGTTCCTGTCTGGAAAAAATTCCTACAATACCACACATCTACGCCATCCCGTGTATTTTGTTTGGATAAAAGCTCCGATGTAAAATCTTCTACACAATTCGTTATTTTGCTCTAGTTATTTACAAGCAATAAAAAAAGTTTCCCATGTTTTATTATTGCTATTTTGAAAATCTGGTTCGCTTTGGTGAATGCTAATTTGGCTAAATCCTACCTGTTCCAAAGCAGAAATTACTTCATTACTGCTATAACTTTTAACTAGCATGGTATCGTCCAAACGCTGCCAATTGCCCGCATTCAGTTCAAAGCCAGTAATTTTTATTTGACCGATTTTTTTTTTGGATCATAAATATGTTTCACGATCCAAGCACAATCATCCTTGGCATCACTGAGAATAAACCCATCCCAGCCAGCTTGAAATCCTTCATCTAGCAATATATTGAATACAAATCTACCATTATTACGTAATACCCTATAAACATTTCTAAATACACTAATCAAGTCTTCTTGACACATAATATGGTTGAGCGCACCTGTAGAAACTGCTGCATCAAAGACAGGTGATAACTCAAATAAACGCACATCACCTAAGATAAATTCACCGTTTGGTGCATTATCACGAGCATAGCGTAACATTTCTTCTGAACTATCAATCCCTGTGACTTTATACCCCTCTTTTAACAATGCCTGAGTTAGACGACCAGCACCACAACAGAGGTCAATAACTTTTGCCCCAATGGATAAATTAGATAACAATAACTGTTGTACAGATGGCAGGAGATGTTCAAAATATTGGCAACTATAGTATTCATTGTTTACCTGGGCAATAGGATTATAGTTGGGATACTCAATTGTGGAAGGCATAGATTTATTAATTCCTTGTGTTAAGTAATGTTCAGGTTTCATTGCATATTTTAATAGCTCTTGGCTGAATAGTTTTTAACTTATTCATATTAGATTTTTTTATTAGCTCTAACTCTACAGCTTTACTTTTAGATTCAATTTCATCAATTAAATTTAGTAAATCGGCTATACAAGTATTTTGATTTGCAGTCATAGCAGCAAAAACTGCTTGAAATTGATTTAGTATTATTGTTATGCTCTTGTTTGTAAAAAAACGTAAATCATAGTAAGAAACTATTCCTAATTCGGAACCGAGTAGCAATACAAAGTTAAGAGGGTAGTTGGAACGTGAAAATAAAGAAACATTATTTATTTTTAAATCTTCTGTTTGTAACTGAGAAATATCTACTAAAGAGTTTTGACACGCTAAGAGGCTTTCAAATAAAGGTAATTCTCCAGACACTTCGCTCCAATTCTGAATTTTTACTAAAGGAGTGCATTCATATTGGCGTAACTGGTTGTATTGCGACTGGAGATTTTTTAGCCAAGTTACTAATACATCTTGCGAAGTTATTTGTACTCGTGTTGGTAATGTATTGACAAAAAGCCCAACCATCGATTCTACTCCAGGTAAAGTTACAGGACGACCGGACATAACAGTACCAAATAGCACATCTTTTTTCTTGCTATAGTGACTTAGCAACAAAGCCCAAGCTCCAATAAACAAAGTGTTCAAGGTAAGATGATTTTGTTTTGCTAGAGACTTTAGCGCTGCTGTAGTAGATGCAGATAGTTGAATTTGCTGTTGATCATAACTCCTTTCCTTAGTAGAATCATTATTGCAGTTACTCCCTATAAGGCTTGGTGTTTTAAACCTCGAAAGTGTTTGTCGCCAAAATACTTCTGCTGCTGATACATCTTGCTGTTTCAGCCAAGTTATGTAATTTCGGTAGGGATAGCATGGCTGTAACTGAAAATTGTGACCTTGGCGAAATGCTTCGTAAAGAGTAAAAAATTCTTTCAAAAGAATATCAATACACCAGCCATCTAGTATCAGATGGTAAGCACTCCAAATTAGTTGATAAATTTCCTCATCAATGTGAATCAAAGTCAGTCGCATCAAAGGTGGTTCAGAAATCTGAAACCCACGTTTGCGGTCTGCTTCCACAAATGCATTTAATTGTTTATCCTGCTCAGTAATTGGTAATTTCCGCCAGTCATCTTGCTCTATTACCAGTTTCACGCGCCGATATACCACTTGAACTGGTTTTTCTAGATTTTTATAGACAAAGCCTGTTCTTAAACTAGGATGTCGCTCTATAATTTGTTGCCAAGCTTTTTCAAAAGCAGAGACATTTAATTTTCCTTCTAAGGTACATAAGGTTTGTTCTAAATACATCCCTGATTCTGGTTCTATCAGGATATGAAACAGCATTCCCTGCTGCGTTGATGAAAGAGTATAGATATCCTCAATATTTTCAGTTTTCATATTGATTAAAAAGCTGATTTAGTTCTTCTTGACTTAATTCTGCTTCTGGAAAATCATCAGAATTAAAGCCAACTCTATTTGGAGATTGGGAAGTTTGAAGAGGTATTATAGGTGCTGTTACTTGTCCCGTTTCATTATTTGTCAAAGTAATTAAACTTGTTTCCATAATTCTTGCTAAATCAGCAATTGTTGGGTAATCAAATAGTTGATTAGTCGTAACCTGAAAACCTACCTGATTTGCTTTAGCAATAATTTGAATACTCTGAATAGAATCTCCTCCCAATTCAAAAAAATTATCATAAATACCCACCTGCTCAATACCAAGTACCTGACTCCAAATACTTGCCAGTTTTTCCTCGAATGGAGTGCTGGGTGCTACATAGTTTTCTTGTAATTCCGTGCTTTCTTCTTGAAGAAAAAGATTTAGTAGTTCACGTTTCTCTGGAGAAAGTTGTTCAATACGTTCTAAAAAATTGCTCACTTTTATTTCCTTCTTGGCTTTATTCATACTGTGAAACTGAAATTGTCTTGTGAGAAAGTAGGAGTTGTGCTTCTTCTTCAGAAATTTGTTCCAACTTCTTCAGTATTTGAGCTAATTTTGTTTCATTACTGAGTTTTTGATTATGAGCAGGAAGATTCTGGCGGTCAACTTTACCATTAGGATTTAAAGGAAAGTCATCTAATATAACAAAATTACTAGGCATCATATAACTTGGCAATTTTTGTTTTAACAAACTTCGTATTTCATTTGTTTTTGGTGCAGCACAAGCAGCTAGGATATAAGCTAATAAACGTTTCTTACCTAATTCTTCTTTTACTAAAACAACTGCATCTTGTACATCTGGGTGCTGTTTTAATACTGTTTCAATCTCTTCTAATTCGATCCGATATCCCCTAATTTTTACTTGATAATCACGACGACCAACAAACTCAATATTGCCATCAGGAAGGTAACGTGCCAAATCTCCTGTTTTGTAAAGGCGAGAGTCACAATTTGAGTATTCGTCTTCTCTCACTCCTTCGCTGTTTTGGAAGGGGTTGGGGATAAATTTTTGGGCGGTCAGTTCAGGACGGTTTAAATATCCATTTACTAAACCCATTCCGCCAATGTACAATTCTCCAACAACTCCAATAGGTACAAGTTGTAGATGAGCATCCAGCAAATATATGTGGGTGTTTGTAATTGGACGACCGATCGCAATAGTATTGCTGGATTTATAGTTTTCACAATTGCAAACACTACTCCAGACAGTTGCTTCGGTTGGGCCATATTCGTTAAAAAGTGATGCTTGCGGTAATAGCTGATAATGACGCTTTACTAATGCAGATGAACAAGGCTCTCCTGCAACAATAACGGTACGCAAAGAAATCAACAAAGCCGGTTGTATGTGTTCTAAAAGAGCGGCGTAAAGGGAAGGAACGCTTAACCAATGAGAAATTTGATGTTGTGCGATCGCATTTGCCAATTGCCAAATATCCCTCTGCAAACCCTCCTTGAGCAATACCAAAGTGCCACCTTGACAAAGTGTCCAGAAAATAGCTGCAACTGAACTATCAAAAGCAAAGGAGGGAATTAATAAGAAACTGCGAACGGGTTCTGTATAGTAGGTAATTCGCGCACTGGTAGAATGCACTAAGTTTCTGTGGGTAACTGGCACTCCTTTTGGTTTACCCGTAGAGCCAGAAGTATAAATAATATATGCCAAATTCTCTGGAGTAACCTGGTTGGTAGGCTGATTGCGGCTACTTTTTGCTATAGTCTCCCAGTCTGTATCTAGACAGATGACCGTCATTTCTCCCAAACTGTTAACTAATGACAACTGACTAATGACCAATGACACTTGAGAATCTTGCAGTATAAAAGCCAGATGTTCTTGAGGATAAGCAGGGTCTAGAGGTAAGTATGCTCCACCAGCTTTGAGGATACCTAATATACCCACAACCATTTCTAAGGAACGTTCTACACAGATTCCTACTGGAAAGTCAGGACGAACCCCTAAGTTTTGCAGGTAATGAGCAAGTTGATTGGAGCGATCGCTCAGTTCGCGGTAAGTTAATTGCTGATCTTGATAAATTACTGCGATCGCATCTGGTGTCAGTTCTACTTGAGCCTCAAACCATTGATGAATAGACCAATTTTGTGGATATTCGCTATGAGTGTTATTCCACTCGACCAATTGCTGATGCTGTTCGGCCTCTGAGAGCAAACATTGAGATTCATAGCGATCGCTTGGTTTTTGAGACATCACTTTTAATGTCTCAATATAATAATTGCCAATCGCTGCAAGTTGTGCTTGATCTATTTTAGTCAGGTCACATTCTAAATCGAGCTGTATGCTATCCGAAAAAGGCTCTCGATTGAACTCCACCCTCAGAGCAAAATGGGTTTCACCAAAACCTTGAGCGCCTAAAATTTCCAGACCTTTTAAGGATTTCAGATTTTGGAATACATGAAAATGAGTATAGTTAAAAACAGTTTCAAATAAGTGCTGACCACCGTTAAGCTTTTTCAGATCGGCGTAAGGATAGCGTCGAAATGGCAACAACTCACTTTCTGCTTGGAAAACTTGTTGCACTAAATCTATCCATGTTCCTCCATTCAGTTGCAGCCGAAAAGGTACTGTATTTAAATGAACACCTAATGTTTGTTCTGCATCTCCTATTTCCAGTCTGCCGTTAGACTCAAGACCTGTTAGGATGTCAAACTCGCCACTTAATAGACTCATGACTCTCAAATGTGCAGCCAGCAAAACGTGTTTGAGAGGAACTTCTGCTATCCGAGCCAGATGCTTAAGTCCATCAGAAAGTTCGGAAGGAATCAAAACATCTAAAACGCCAATTTGCGGTTTATTATCTATACGACGGGTATCAGACCATCGGGGTAATTCCATCGTTGTGCAATCTCTCAGCTTTTGCGCCCAATAATTGCGACATTCTTGAGACTCCAGCGTTGAACGTTCTAATGCTACAAAATCTCGGTATGTAACTGATGGGGAATAGTCAATAGGATATACCTGATCTTGGAGTAAGACCCAATAACGATGTAATAATTCCGTAAGTAGAGAAGCTGTACTCCATCCATCTAGAATACAGTCATGGAAACTCAATACTAGATAAAAAGTCTCGTCGGTGAGGCGATGAATGAAAAAGCGAATCATTGGTGGACAAGTCCAGTCAAAATGTCGCTGTTTCTCTGTTTCTATCCATCTGGTGATTGCCTCTTGTTGTTGAGTTAATGAGAGAAAGCGCCAATCCTCTACTTGTATTGGAACATCAACTGTTCGATAAACTAGTTGCAGTGGCTCGCTAAAATTGATTAAATCAAACGAAGTCCGCAGAATCGGGTGGCGATTTACTAGCTGCTGAACTGCCGTTTGTAAGCGTTCTATATCTAGACAAACTCGTAAATGGTAAAGGAAAATATCGTGATACATCGGCGAATCAGGGCTGAACTGACTGTGAAAGATTACCCCAGCCTGAATTCTCGCTAAGGGATATGCATCCTCTACATCACTCCCTAGTTTCTGGCGTTCTTCTTCAAGAATTAAACTGAATTTTTCGGTTTTATTTGTTAATAAAGCAACAGATTCATTAATATTGACTTCCTGTGCTAAATCATAAATTGTCTGATACTGGAACAGTTGTTGTAACGAATAATTTAGACCTTTTTCTTGAGATTTAGCTAATATTTTAATACTACGAATTGAATCTCCTCCTAATTCAAAGAAGTTATCATGGATACCTACCTGATTAATACCAAGCACCTGTGCCCAAACTTCTGCTAATGCTCTTTCTACAGAGTTACTAGGAGCCACATATACTGTTGCTAAATCAGGACGGACTTCATCGGGATCTGGCAATGCTTGCCGATTTACCTTGCCATTAGATGTTAAAGGTAAATGATCCAACATCATGAATACCGCAGGGATCATATATTCAGGTAGTTGATTTTTCAGCCAGTGGCGCAGTTCGGTAATGGTGGGTGCGGGCTGCTGGTGGGCAACACAATAAGCAACTAATTGCTGTTCGGCAGAGTTTGCAAATTCAGGCTTCTTTTTGAGGAATTGGCGCAGTTCTGTAATGTTGGCAGCATTTTCTTGCTGATTTGTCGGGTATTTATCGTCAGTTTCAGCTTCTTTGATTAAAACAACAACTTCTTGGATGGCAGGATGTTGGTGCAATACCGCTTCTATTTCTCCCAACTCAATGCGGAAGCCGCGAATTTTTACTTGATGATCGATGCGCCCAAGATATTCAAGTTCTCCATTGGGCAGATAACGCGCTAAATCACCAGTTTTATAAAGTCTTTTGGAGTTAGTCTCGAAGGGATGAGAAATAAACTGCTCGGCTGTCAGTTCAGGACGATTGAGATAACCGCGCGTTACACCAGCACCTCCGATGTACATTTCCCCAGGTACACCAATTGGCACTAGTTGACGGTTTTGATCTAATACATATACTTGTAAATCTGGAATTGGATAACCAATTACACTATTTTTCCGATCAAAATCAGCTTTGCTCAAAGGACGATAGGTAACGTGTACAGTGGTTTCTGTAATGCCGTACATATTGACTAGCTGTGGCACTTTATCTCCGTGACGATCAAACCACGGCTTTAAGCTGTTGATTTCCAAGGCTTCCCCACCAAAAATTACCAAGCGTAAGGAAAGCGCCTCGCTGCCATAATCTACACGCATTAACTGCCGAAAAGCAGAGGGAGTCTGATTCAGAACTGTTACCTGCTCTTTGCATAGCAAGTTGTAGAACGCATCTGGTGAGCGACTAACCAAGTAAGGAACTACTACCAACCGTCCGCCATGAAGAAGCGCCCCCCACATTTCCCACACGGAGAAGTCAAAAGTGTATGAATGAAATAGCGTCCAAACGTCGTTTTCGCCAAATTTAAACCACTCATCAGTTGCAGCAAACAGACGCACAACATTGGAGTGATTCACCAAAACACCTTTGGGCTTGCCAGTGGAACCTGAAGTATAAATTACATAAGCTAAGTTATCCGTCGTAACTTCACTAACAGGATTTTCCTGACTCTCTGCGATAACTTCCTCTAAGCAAACGACAGACCCTGTAAAAGTGGGAAGCATTTCTAGAAGCCGATTCTGCATCAGTAGCACAGTTATGGCAGCATCTTCTAAGATAAACGCCAAGCGCTCTTGCGGATAGGTGGGGTCTAGGGGTACATAAGCTCCACCTGCTTTGAGAATGCCAAGTATACCCACGATCATCTCTAGCGATCGCTCTACGCATATACCAACTTTAATTTCTGGTAAAACACCTAGTTGCTGTAGGCAATGAGCGACCTGATTTGCTCGTGCGTTGAGTTGGTGATAAGTTAATTGCTCATCTTCAAAAACGACAGCCACAGCATCGGGTGTTTGTTCTGCTTGTTCGGTAAACAACTGATGCAAACACTTTTGAGCTTTTGGATTTTGGGTTTGCGGTTGGTTGAACTCAAACAGTAGCTGATGCTGTTCTGCATCCGTCAAAAGTGGCAAGCTGAAAAGGGGCTGTTGTGGGTTACACATCGCACTTTCCAATAAAATTTGAAAATGATCAGCCATGCGGGTAATTGTGCCAGCATCAAATAGATCGGAGTTGTATTGCCAAGAAGCGGCTAAAACTCCATCTATTTCAGCCATCATTAACGTTAGATCAAACTGAGTTACTTGCTGTTCCAGTCCGAAGGATTCTAACTCCAGACTTCTTAGATTCATCCGCGTCCCAGTTTCACCCAGTGCCAAAGCTGCTAATCCTTCTTGCTGTGCTAGCTGCGCTTTCTGCAAGACAAACATTACCTGGAATAGGGGTGAGCGACTGGAGTCGCGGACTGGTACGAGGCGCTCGATTAATAATGAAAAGGGATAGTCTTGGTGTTCAAAGGCATCTAGTACAGTTTGACGGACTTGATTCAGAAATTCTTCAAAGGTGGGATTAGCTGCGAAATTCGCTCTCAAAACTACCGGGTTGACTAGATAACCCACTAGTCCCGCCCAAGCAGCCCGATTTCTACCACTTGTAGGAGAGCCAACAAGAACATCTTCTTGTTCGGTGTAACGGTAGAGTAGAGTTTGAAAAGCTGCCAGCAAAATCGTGTAGAGAGTGATTTGGCGATCGCAACTAAAGTCTTTTAGCTTTTGGGTCAATTCTACACTCAGCTTACAGCTATAAGAAGCCCCCCGATAAGTTTGAATAGCCTTTCTCGGACGGTCTGTTGGCAGATTTAGCACGGATAATTCCCCTGCCAATTGCTTCTGCCAGTAACGCCAAAGCCTCTCACCTTCAGGACTTACTAGCATTTTTGCTGTGGTATGCACATAATCAGCATACTGGCAAGTTAAGGGAAGCAGAGTAATGGGTGTACCATTGTTTTCTGCCTGATATAGCATTCCCAACTCATCCACCAGCAAAGTCAGACTCCAGAGGTCTACAACAATGTGGTGAACAGCTAGCAAGAGAATCTGATTTTGGGGCGAACGAATGAACAAATTCACCCGCAACAGTGGGTCTTGTTCTAGGTTAAAGGGAAGGTAAGCTTTTTCAATCAGGCGATCGCTCAAGTATGCATCATCCCATGTTGTAGCATCTTCTTGCTGAAAGCAAACCTCTATTTGCTCGTGAATTCGTTGCACAGGTTGCCCGTGAGCAATACTGAAATTAGTGCATAGAGCAGAATGACGCTCTACTAAAGCCTGAAATGCTCGGTGCAATGCCGAAATATTTAGCTCACCGCAGATACGCACAGCCCTAGCAATGTTGTAAGCAGGGCTCTCTGGTGCTAGTTGTTGTAAAAAGTAAAGTGCTTGTTGACCGTGGGAAAGAGGATACTCGATGACAGATGTATTAGATAGAAGTTGTAAGCTATCAGCTGAATTTGATATTACTTGGACAAGTATCTCGCTTCCCAGTTGGCTAATACTGGAATCCCTCAGAAAGCTTGTCATTGGTAGAACTACACCCAGGTTAGTTTCGATGATGTGCTGAAGTTCGATCGCCATTAAGGAATCGATGCCAAAAGCGCTCAAGGGTTGATGTGGTTTGACCTGGGAGGATACTACTTTGAGAACCTGAGCAACTTGCTGCTGAAGATAGTATACAAGCCGTGTCTGACGCTCTTCTGGTTCTAATGCCAGAATGGTTTCACGAGTTAAACTCGCTTCACCAACTGTATTATCAGCATCTTCTAAAATACTGCTACCAATACTTTCTAGGCTTCCTGCCAAAAAACTAGCACGGCTTGCACGGCGCTGAATCTTGCCACTAGAAGTTTTCGGGATACTACCTGTTTTAAGCAGTAGTACTGCATGAACTTGTAGTTCGTGTACTTCTGCCACTGCTTGGCGAATAGCTGCAATGACCTCCTCAATATCTAGATTTCGGAGATAACTACGCTTAACTTCTTGGGCAATGACCAGCCGTTCAACACCTGCAATATCAATAGAAAAGGCTGCACCGCTACTAGGTTGTAATGACCCGTGGCTCTGCTGTACTGTCCATTCCAGGTCTTGCGGGTAATGGTTGCGACCCCGGATAATGATCAAATCCTTCAGACGACCTGTGATGAATAGCTCACCGTTATGCAAAAACCCCAGATCCCCTGTACGCAGGAAAGCCCCAAGTCCCGTATCTTTCAGACAGGCGCGAAATGCGTACTCAGTTTGCTCTGCCTGATTCCAGTAGCCTTGAGTCACGCTGTCTCCAGCAACCCAAATCTCACCTACCTGATTATTATCACAACGAGTTAAAGTCTCAGGATTAACTACAACAATATTCAAATCCTGTAGGGGTTGACCGCAACCTACCAAAGTCTTGACACTAGCTTCTTCTATACTTGCTGGGACTACCTGATTTTGAGCTAGTGCTACCGAGTTGACTGGCTGTAATACTGGTAAAGCTGCTTTACTAACACCAGAAACAATCAATGTAGTTTCTGCCATGCCGTAACAAGGATAGAATGCTTCACGCCGAAAGCCGCACTCAGCAAAGGTGGCAGCAAACCGCTCTAAAGTTTCTGCACGGATGGGTTCAGATCCGTTAAAAGCAACTTCCCAGCTACTCAAATCTAGGGTTGCTCGTTGTTCAGGAGTAATTTTTTGCACACACAAGTCATAAGCAAAATTAGGGCCACCACTGGTTGTTGCTTTGTATCGAGAAATTGCCTGTAGCCAGCGAAAGGGTTGTTGCAAAAAAGCTACAGGAGACATAATAACGCATGGTATTCCTAAATACATAGGTTGGAGCATATTCCCAACTAAACCCATGTCATGAAATAGGGGTAGCCAACCAACAAAGATAGTTTTATCTGTATGCTGCATTCCCTGCTGAATAAGCTTTTGGTTGTGCAAAAGATTACCGTGGCTAACCATTACGCCTTTTGGTGCTGCTGTGGAACCTGAAGTGTATTGCAGCAAAGCTAAGGTATCGCTGGTTACAACTGGCTGTTGCTGTATGTCTTGCGATTCGCCTGGAGTGTGTTGCCCTTTGGGGTTGCCGTAGGCATCGCTAGCTAGCCATCTCACACTTGCAAGTTCTGGAACTTGGATAAACTGATGCTCGATATCAGCCAGAATACTTGCGGTTGTGAGTGCTACAGATGCTTGTGCATCCGCTACGATCGCTTGTAGTCTAGGAATTGAACGATGCGATCGCGGCGGATAAGCAGGAACAGCAACAACTCCCGCATAGAGGCAGCCAAAAAATGCGGCAATGAATTCTAAACCTGGCGGGTAAAGTAACAAAGCCCGCTCTCCACTGGTTGCATAGCTTTGAAGCCAAGTGGCAATCATCCGAGCTTGCCTTTCTAGTTCCTCATAGGTTAAATAAGATCCTTCTACTTCCCCATCCACAAGAAAAGTATAAGCCTGCTGTTTAGGTTGTTGCCTTGCTCTCCAATGAAGGATTTCAACCAATGAGGAAAACTCAATCGGTAGCCTGGAAATGTTTTTGCCCATTTGTATAACTCCATTTATACAACCACTTATGTGGAGTAAAGATCACCCATTACTAACAATTTTTTAGTTGCTCAATAGAATTTTGGGATTCAATTTCACATTTTTCAAAGCGTTTTTTTAGCTTTTATTAAACTAAGTCTTGCCATCTTTTAGAGAGAAAAATTTTCTACTAAAAACCGAAAATTACTAGCTAAATTCTGTGACTAAAATCTGTTGTTAAGCAGCAATATTTCAGACGGCATAAACCAAGCCCTAATCTAAAAGCAATCTGGAAGTTCAGGAAATATTCCATCTGGCAATAGCCTTATAAGCTTTATAGCCTAGCCGTTATTTATCAAAAATGATAACTATTATCAAATAACATTAAAACTTCATCCTTGTCAAGAATTCCAGTCCAAATAAATAAAATCAAAAAATGTAAATTTTATTAAAAGAACTAATCAAAATAGTATTAAAAAGCCTAGTATTTCTCTTGACAAAAAAACCAGGATAGAGATTTTTTAAAATTGTGAGTTCTATAATCTACAAGTTTGTTAAAAAATATTCCAGGGTATTTATTGAAAAAAGCTATTGTTAAGGCGGTTGCGAAAATTGCATAAATACTTTTACCTCATAAACAAAGCTATTCGTTTTATATAAATTCAAATAAATTTGACAAATTGTCAAATTCTAAAAAACTTATACAAAACGGAATAGAGATTACAAGTTGGTAGGCTGCTTATGAGCAAAAACTCTCAAGTCAATAGACAAGCCATTATCCAGTTTACCTGAGAGAAGCGATCGCCAAAGCATCTTCTGCTTTGCATACCACTTGAATCAAGTCCATGCAAATCTTGGCACACAAGAACTTGAGATGATTCAGACCTTGATAGATCAAATTTAGATAGCTTGACTTTTTCTCGCACCTTGGTATTGTAAGAATGATTATCTTTATCTTACGATAATACAGCAACAAAATATTTTTGGTGCAATAAATCGTAGCGATACTCATCACTTCCCCACGCTGCACGAGTAGTTTGTGGAATGTTTTTATGTGTCAAGGGTGATTTCGAGGAAGATTCTGACAAAAGTAAATTTGCTATTCTCTAGCCTCTTTAGCTGTTATTCTCTGTTCTCAAGTTGAAGCTATGTGATAACCCTTCTCAAATGTAAAGAAGATTTTCATAAGCAAAACTTATATTATTTTTACATTACTGCTCAGATGCAGTTTAGGCGTGTTTTGATTTCATCAAACTTTGGTGTGGAGGAAAACTTTGAAACTAAGACGATTTACTTACCTGGGAATTGTAGGAACTATCTTTCTGATAGGTACTGTGCCTGCAAACGCACAGGGAGAAGAGAAATTAGACCAAGTAAGTGTAATTTTTACAAAAGATGCAGTCAGTAAACCAGAAGTAGCGATCGCACAAATTCCCCAGTTAAGTGACATCCAACGTCCCCACACTAGCGCCAAAGAATTGCTAGCACAGGAGCAAAAACAGAATGAAGTCATACTTGTGACAGGGATACGCCTTAACCCAACTGCTAATGGTTTGGAAGTCATCTTAGAGACTCCTGCATCTGACAAGCTGCAAACCATAGTCAAGAATGAGGGAAATAACTTTATTGCAGATATCCCTAATACTCAATTGCGCCTCACAAATGGCAATTCCTTCCGTCAGGAAAAACCAGTTTCTGGAATCACTGAAGTAATAGTGACAAATCAAGATACTAATAGTATTCGAGTAGTAGTGGCGGGTGAAGCAAGTGCGCCAAAAGTCGAGCTGTTTGACGACGATAAAGGTCTAGTTTTTGGCGTGATACCAGCTATTACCTCTACACAACAACCACAAACGCCTGATACATCCAATCCTAGTAGTGAAACACCAGCGACAATACCTAATGCTGAAGCTGACGAACCCATTGAACTGACAGTCACAGGTGAGCGAGAAGGTGAATACAACGCTCAAAATGCCCCAAGTTCCACAAAAATCGACGCACCCCTGCGTGACATACCCCAAGCTATCCAAATAGTTCCAGAACAGGTTCTCAAAGATAGGCAAGTAACACGTTTAGATGAGTTTACTGATAACGTCAGTGGTGTTCAACGAGTATTTGGCTTTGGAACTACATCAGGCTATAACATTCGTGGTTTTTTTGCTGGGTATGAAAGCCTACGCAACGGTTTTCGAGATCAAGGAAACCAGCGTGATATTGCCAATATTCAACAGGTAGAGGTTCTAAAAGGCCCATCGTCTGTTCTTTATGGTGGTGGTAGTAGTGCTTCTCTAAGTGGAATAGTCAACACGGTGACAAAAAAGCCTCTTGATAGTCCCTTATATCAAGCTAACTTCACTGCTGGAAGCTTCGATTATCGCTCCAGCATTGATGCTACTGGCCCATTATTAAGCGATCGCTCCGCTTTGTACCGTTTGAATATTGCTTATGATAATGCAAATAGTTATCGTGATTTTGTTAATAGCGAAAACTTTTTTATTGCACCCGCTTTAACCTTACAGCTTGGGCCACGAACAACGCTCACTACCGAATATGAATATCTCAACTACAATTATATTTTTGATAAGGGATTGCCTTTAGATCCTGTATCTTTACGACTCCCGGTTAACAGGTTTATTGGGGAGCCTGGTCTTGACCCAACAACTGGAACTGTTAACTCACTTACTAGTAATTTTGAACATAAGTTTAGTGATAACTGGAAATTTAGACAAGGGTTGAATGTAACTATTAGTAATACTGAGGTTGGTAATTCTCGCATCTATTCCATATCCCTACAAGACGATGGTAGTACACTTGATCGAACATCTTCTGTAGGAGCGCAAAAGAATGAAAATTATACTCTGCAAAGTGAAGTTTCTGGAAAATTTAACACAGGTTCTTTGCGTCACAATATTCTGATAGGAGTGGAGTTAGCTCGATTTAAATATGGCTATGATGTTTTTGAAGCTCCTTTAGCTCCCATCAATATTTTTAATCCAGTTTATGGTGCTAGACCAGGAGCATTTACACTAAGTTTTGCTGGGGAACAAGGGGCAGATAATGTAGGTATTTACTTACAAGATTTAGTTGAACTTTCGCCTAATTTAAAAATAGCGGCTGGTGGTCGTTTTGATGTGGTTGATTCTTTCTATAAAGACCGTCCAACTAATACAGTCGTTAACGAACAAACCGACAGCCGATTCTCACCGCGTGTTGGCATAGTCTATCAGCCAAGCATGTCAACATCTCTTTATTTCAATTGGACTAATTCTTTTGTTCCGCAAATATTTAGTAGAAGCCGGACAAATGAACAATTCAAGCCAGAAATTGGCGAACAATTTGAGATTGGGTTAAAGCAAAATTTATTCGATGATCGTGTGTCAGCAACTCTGGCATTTTACCAAATTACTCGACAAAATGTGCTGACTCCAGACCCTGTTGATCGTGATAACTTCAGCATCCAGACAGGTGAACAAAGAAGTCGAGGAATTGAACTAGACGTTGCTGGAGAAATAATCCCAGGCTGGAAAATTATTGCTACCTATGCTTACACGAATGCTGAAGTTACCGAAGATAATAACCTGAATCTCGTTGGCGATCGCACAGCAGGTGTACCAGAACATAGTGCCAGCTTATGGACTACTTATGAACTTCAACGTGGGAACTTGCAAGGTTTAGGGTTTGGTTTAGGTTTAATATATGCAGCAGAACGTGAAGTATCTCTACCCAATACATTCACAGTTCCTTCCTACCTTAGAACTGATGCATCGGTTTTTTATCGTCGGAATAATTACAAGTTTGGTCTTAACTTCAAAAATTTATTTGATGTGAACTATTACGAAGTTGATGGTTATAGTCTTCTTCCCGCAGCACCTCTGACATTACTGGGGACAGTATCGGTGGAATTTTAAATCTATGGTAAAAGGCAGAAAATACAGATGCAATCATTGGAAGGATTGGGATGAAATTAAAATCAGTATAACAAGGCTACGAAGAATATTAATTAGGTTTTCATTATGGTTAAAATTATATTTTGTATTTGGCATTTACAGGGCGAATTTAATGGTAGCTTAAAACTGGCAAAAAGCTTAAAATCACTTGGGCATGATGTGTGTTACTTAGGAATACCTGACTCTGAAGAAAATTCGGTTAAACACGAATTTAAATTTATCCCAATTCTAGAAAAATGGTTTCCTAAAGGATTTATTCGCCAAGTAGAAATTAATAATTTAAAGTTTAGAGGAATAAGATTATTAATCGAGCAATTTCAATACCTGAAATATTTTAAGACTTTTATTAACTCCTTTATCCAAGGAGATAATCAGGAAATATATACAATTTTAAAAGAAAATAATGCTGATTTGCTAGTAATAAGCACATGTGCGCCGCTCTACTCTACCTTAATGGGGTTGATAGCTTATAAATGTAAAATACCAAGTGTTTATTTAACAGATATGTTTATATTCTTACCACCGCCAAATACTATTCACCAGGAAACAAGAGATATAAAGTTATCATCTAATTTAACTAGTAAATATAAACTCAAATATTTTATAGGCGAAATTAAAAAGCAAATTACTTACTTGATGGGTATCGATTTAGATATCAAAAGTATTATTAGAAAATTTGCAATCGATAGCAAAGTACCTATAGAATTATTAGACTTTTCTCAAAATATTCCATTTAAATTACCACACCTGTTTTTGTGTCCAGAAGAATTAGATTTCCCTGACTCTTTAAGAGAAAAATGTTATTACGCTGAAGCTTCAATAGATTTGCAAAGGCAAGAAGTTCCTTTTTCATGGTCAAAACTAGATAAGGATAAAGTTTTGATTTATTGCGCCTTGGGAACTACTGTAGGAGCCATCGAGACTTTAAGTGTAAATAATGCTAAACAGTTTTTTCAGAATGTCATCAATGCTATATCCCTTAAAAAGAAATATCAATTAGTTTTGTCAGTAGGTGACTATATTAATCTTGACGACTTTTCACTCATTCCCGAAAGTGTAATAATCGTTAACAAAGCGCCTCAATTAGCACTTCTAGAAAAAGCATCTATAGCAATTATAGCTGGAGGAATACATACTGTTAAAGAGTGTATATTCTGTGGAGTACCAATGATAGTATTTCCAATATGTGTTGACCAACCGACAAATGCAAACAGGGTTAAATATCATGGTTTAGGTGTAGTTGGTAATATAAAAAATACATCTGTAAATACTATTATTGATTTAATTGAGACAATAGAAAACGATTTATTATTGCAGCAGCGAGTAAAAGCATGGAGCAAAAACTTTCAGGAATTAGAAAAATCTGGTAAAGCAACAAAAGTTATACTCCAAATATTACAAAATACTAAAGAATATTATTGAAATAAAGTTATTAATATAATTAATTATTATTTAAATGAACAATATTTCATTACTATTAAACGAATAAATCAAATATTACCATGTTAAGATTATTAACTTTTATTTATATTAATTCTTACTTTATTTGCTTATATTTTTACACTTTATTTTGAAAGAAAAAATAATGGTTATAATTATTCCAAAACTTAAAAAATTAAACATAGTATTTCGGCACTGCTTAGGGGGAATATTATTATTACAAAGCCTGACTGCTTGTAGTCCTGCTTCCCAAAATTTGCCAGCAGCAGGGGCAATATCTAAATCCAAAGATGAGATTGTGGTAGCTTTGGGGTGGGATGATTTTGACGATCGCGGGTTTGACCCAACACTAGGTTGGAATTATTATGGCCCTCCCCTGTTTCAGAGTACGCTGCTACGTCGTAACGAAAAATTAGAATTAGTCAATGATCTAGCCCAAAGTTACAGCATCAGCAATGATCGCAAAATTTGGACTTTTAAAATTCGTCAAAATGTCCGTTTCTCAGATGGTCAGCCCTTAACGGCAGCAGATGTTGCCTATACCTTCAACCAAACCAAACAGAGTGGAGGACAGGTTGATTTAACGCTATTAGATAAAGTAGTTGTCAAAAGTCAATATGAGATTGAATTGCATTTAAAACGACCTCAGATTACTTTTATTAATCAAATAGCGAGCCTGGGAATTGTACCAAAACACGCACATAATAAAGACTACTTCAAAAAACCTATTGGTTCTGGCCCTTATCGTTTAGTGCAATGGAATCGCGGTCAGCAGTTGATTATTGAAGCCAACCTTGACTACTATGGAACGCCACCAGCCATCAAACGCCTTGTCTTCCTCTTCACCCAAGAAGATGCAACGTTTGCAGCAGCTAAGGCTGGCCGGGTTCAAATAGCCCGTGTTCCCTCATCTCTAGCGGTTCAGCAGATTGCTGGGATGAAGTTGTATGCACGCAGCAGCGATGTACATGCTGGCTTGATGTTTCCTTATGTTCCCAATACAGGAAAGAAGACTCCTAAAGGTAATCCAATTGGCAATAACGTGACAGCAGATCGGGCAATTCGGCAAGCTGTTAACTACGCTATCAATCGACAGTTTTTAGTTGATAATATTCTTGAAGGTTATGGTTCACCTGCTTACACTCCCGTTAGTGGTATGTCTTGGGAAGAACCCAACGCTGTGATTAAAGATGCAGATGCTAACAAAGCTAAACAGATTCTTACTGGTGCTGGTTGGCGTGATGGCAACAAAGATGGCATTTTAGAAAAACAAGGACAAAAAGCCGAGTTTAGCATTCTCTACCCAGCCAAAGATACAACTCGCCAAGGACTAGCCCTAGCTGTAGCCCAGATACTCAAGCCAATTGGCATTCAAGCCAATGTCGAAGGCAAGAGTTGGAAAGAGATTTCCACTCGGATGCATAGCGATGCCGTTGTTTACGTTTTAGGCACTTATGATCCGCTAGTACTTTACAATTTATACCACAGTTCAGCAAGACTAGGAGACTGGCAAAACCCCGGTTACTACGCTAACTCAACCGTTGATTCAATGCTCGACCAGGGAATGGCATCTGCCTTAGAAACAGAAGCCAGCTTGTTCTGGAAAAAGGCACAGTGGGACAATCAAACCGGAATAACTACTAAAGGTGACGCAGCCTCTACTTGGCTGGTTAGTCTTGACCATACCTACTTTATCAGCACCTGTCTTGACATTGGTGAATCCCAGAGTCAAGACCGCAACTACAACGGTTCGATACTAGCTAACATTACTGCCTGGAAATGGATATGCAACTAACTAACTATCCCTGGAAATTTATCTGGCGATTCCTGCTGCAAAAATTTCTGCATCTGTTCTTGTTACTGCTAGCAGTTTCAGTCCTGACTTTTGTGCTGGTGAGTTTATCTCCAGTCAATCCGATAGATGCCTACATTGGCTCTGATGTGATGCGTGTTGGTGCAGAACAACGGGCATTAATCGCCCAACGTTGGGGGCTAGACCAGCCAATGACTACACGTTTTTTCCTGTGGCTGGGGCAATTACTTCAGGGTAATTTAGGGACTTCCCTAACTTACAACCAGTCGGTATCTGAGGTAATTGGCGATCGCTTTGGGGCATCTTTGGCATTAATGGCGATCGCTTGGTTGCTATCAGGATTTTTCGGGGTGATTCTCGGCATTCTAGCAGGGGCAAAGGAAGGTTCGCGCCTAGATCGCATAATTCGGCTGTATGCCTATACCTTGGCATCTGCTCCCACTTTCTGGATTGCTTTGCTATTGTTAACGGTGTTTTCTGTAAAATTGCAAGTTACGCCAATTTGCTGTGCCGCGCCACCAGGGGTTTTGCTCCAGGATGTCACCATTTGGCAACGCCTCCAACATTTAATTTTACCTGCCTTAGCGCTAAGTCTGATGGGTGTAGCAAATATTGCCCTTCATACCCGTGAAAAGCTAATTGAAATTCTCCATAGTAATTATGCCTTGTTTGCCTACGCCCAAGGAGAAACAATTACTGGGGTCATTTGGCATCACGGTCTGCGGAACGTTGCTTTACCTGCCATCACTTTACAGTTTGCTAGCTTGAGCGAATTGTTTGGCGGTTCTGTCTTAGCTGAAAAGGTGTTTGACTATCCCGGTTTAGGTAATGCCACAACCGAGGCAGCTTTACGTAGTGATGTACCTTTACTGGTAGGCATTGTTTTCTTCAGCGCTTTGTTTGTATTTACAGGTAATCTCATGGCTGACCTTGCTTATCAGGTGATTGATCCCCGTATCCGTATTGGAAAATCTGCATCATGAAGCTTCCAACTGTTCTACCCGCCTTACAAAATTTTCAACCTAAATCATTCTTAACTTTGGGTAATCGTCGAGGTCGGACGTTAGCGATCGCCATCATATCTATACTAATTTTAGGCATTTTATTATTTAGTACCCTAATTATTGGCTCATCTGGTCTAGAGATTGCCCTACCAGAACGCAATTTACCGCCTTCACTATCTCACCCCTTCGGTACTGACTGGTTAGGGCGAGATATGCTTACCCGCACCCTCCACGGATTAAGTTTCAGTCTGTGGGTAGGGCTACTAACCGCTAGTATTAGTGCAGTGATTGGCTTAGTGGTGGGAACCCTTTCCGCAACATTTGGGGGCAAAGTCGATGCTTTGATCATCTGGATAATTGATGTATTTTTTAGTCTGCCCCACTTAGTGCTAATTATTCTGGTAGCTTTTGCAGCAGGTGGCAGTACTCAAGGATTAATTATTTCCATTACCTTGACTCACTGGTTTAATCTGGCGCGGCTACTGCGGGCTGAGGTGCTTGGAATAAAAAGTTCAGAGTACATTCAACTTTCATCTAAACTGGGACAGTCTCCTGTGTGGATTGCCCGACACCATATTTTACCGCACTTAGTACCCCAGTTTATCGTCGGACTGGTGCTACTATTTCCCCATGCAATTCTCCACGAGGCTGGTCTTACCTTTTTAGGTTTAGGTCTTTCACCAGAAACTCCCGCGATCGGAATTATCTTATCAGAATCGATGCGTTACCTATCCGTTGGCTACTGGTGGTTAGGGGTTCTCCCCGGAATTGCCCTGCTAATGGCAGTTCAAACCTTTGATATTTTGGGTGCAAGTCTGCGTACCTTGCTCGATCCTAAAACAAGCCAGGGATAATTCGTAATTCGTAATTCGTAATTCGTAATGGGCTACGCCCCGCTGCGCTAACGTAATTCGTAATTAATTCAAAATCTAAAATCCCGAATTTTAAGATGTTATCAGTTCAAAATTTAAGTGTCAGTTTCACAATGTATGATGTGGGCTTAACCCAGAAGCAATTACCTGTGATTACTGACTTGGATATAGAAATAAATTCTGGTGAAGTAGTGGCGGTTGTTGGTTCTAGTGGCTCTGGTAAAAGCTTATTGGCTCATGCAATCTTGGGTATATTACCTCAAAACGCCCAAGTGACAGGACAGATGATTTTCCAGGGAGAAGCTCTGACTCCTGAGCGTCAGGCTAAGTTACGAGGAAAACAAATTGCTCTCATTCCTCAGTCAGTAAGTTATCTTGACCCTTTGATGCGTGTTGGTTCTCAGGTGCATCGGGCAGGTCGTTTGAGTGGATTGCCTAATACAAAAACTAGTCAAGTGGTTGATCGGGTATTTGACCGCTATAGTCTGGCTCCATCAGTTAAGCAGCAGTATCCTTTTCAAATTTCAGGAGGTATGGCACGGCGAGTGCTGGTTGCTACTGCGGCTGTAGGTCGTGCTGAGTTGATAATTGCTGATGAACCTACTCCCGGTTTGCATCCTGATGTTGTTGTGGAGACGCTGAACCATCTGCGTGAGCTTGCTGATGACGGTAAAGGAGTGATGCTGATTACCCATGATTTAGAAGCAGCACTACAAGTGGCAGATAAGGTGGCTGTGTTTTATGCAGGAACGACGCTAGAAATTGCGGCGGCTCTTGATTTTATCTCTGGAAATCTGCGTCATCCTTATACCCAAGCCTTGTGGCGATCGCTTCCTCAAAACGAGTTTATCCCAGTTCCCGGTAGCCAACCCAGTCCAGAAGCTTTACCTGTAGGTTGTCTATTTGGCGATCGCTGTTCCTTAGCAACAGAAGCTTGCAGGGAAACCCGTCCCCAGTTTCGTATAGTACGGGGCGCTCCCGTAAGGTGTATCCATGCTGAAAGCTGAACATTTATCTTTTCATTATTCCCAACAACCTTGGATTGTGCATGACTTGAGTTTGTCACTGGAAAGGGGTGAAGTTGTGGGCTTGACTGGGCCGAGTGGTTTGGGTAAAACCACGATTGGTAAGCTCCTAGCTGGATATCTGCAACCGACTCAAGGAAAGGTAACGTGTGATGATCAGCCTTTACCCAATAAAGGTTATTGCCCTGTACAGCTGATTTTTCAAAACCCTGAACTAGCTGTCAATCCTCGCTGGCAAATTAATAAAATTCTCGCAGAAGGGCAGCCTCCCTCAGCCGATTTGCTTGCTTCTCTGGGCATTCACCAAAGTTGGTTAAGTCGCTATCCTCATGAACTCAGTGGGGGTGAATTGCAACGGATTGCAGTAGCGCGATCGCTCAACTCTCATACTCGCTACCTAATTGCAGATGAAATGACGGCAATGCTGGATGCTAATACTCAAGCTCTAATTTGGCAGGTTGTCATCAAATATGCTAGAGAGCATGAGGTGGGGATTTTAGCGATCAGTCATGAAGCCCCATTGCTCAAACGCCTTTGCAATCGCGCTATTGATCTGAGTACATTAATTTATCAAATCAGATGAACATATATAAAAGTAATTTAACTTCTTCCTTTATGCTATCAATGCACACTTAAATTATAGCAGCAATCGCTATAATAAATTTAAAAATTTAATTATTTCGGACAATGAATTACAAGTATATGTATTATGGTTGTTGGTAATTTTCCACAGAAATTGTTTTGAATTTGATATTACTTCTATTGAAGTTGGTAAGTCATTTTTACTTTGATAAACTTGAAATCCTACACGTTTTAAAGCACGAGTAGTCCATACAGTTGCAATACCCTCACCTATTACATTAATGTCTCCCTTGTGGGATGTATGTAAATTAAATTTACCAGAAAACATATCAAACTCCACACCTTCACTACGGAAGCTATCAGCAAAAGCACCACTTAACACCAAATCTTCCGGTGCGCCAACGTGTAAAATCCCATTAGCTGTTAATAGCCAAACCTTATCAGCAAGACGCAAAGCTAAATCTAAATCGTGGCTAGAAAGGAGAATCGCTTGATTGGTTTCTCGTGCTAACTGACGCAACAATTGCATAATTTCCACCCGTCGCGGTAAATCTAAAAATGCTGTTGGCTCATCAAGTAACATCACAATAGGCGACTGAGCCAAAGCACGCGCAATCAATGGTCGAGGAAGATATAAACTGAGTCACTAAGTGTCAACGTGGGCAGACCTAAGAAGTGCAAAAGTACAGAGGCGAGCAAAATCGTCGAAATCAGCGAATGGAGCAAGAACCGAAAACCCAGTCGTTCAAAGCACCATTACCATCTGCAAGTTGCTGAAGAAGCAAAGAGCAGGGGGTTGCCAGCACTATCGCCAAAACGTAATACAAAAAAATCCCAATCAAAGTGCCGAGGCTTTTCACATCGCTTAAACAAACATCCCCGAACACGATCGCCAAAAGTGGACAAGACCCGAAAAATAGGTCTTTCAATTAAAATCTCGGCAGCACTGTACCCGTGCCCGCACCCTTCTTGGAACGAACATACGTCTTTGTCGTATCTGTTTTACTATGCCCCAACTGGTCTTGCACTTCAAACAGCGGTTTACTATCCACAGCCCTGGATGCGTGAGAATGCCGCAACCAGTGACACGAGAATTTTACCTTCGCAACCTCAGAAATATCTTGAATCACCCGCTTAATCGCCCTATCGCTCAACGGCAACCCTCTTTTTGCTGGGTCACGCGACACATTTGGAAAAACTGGTGCGCTATCACGAGCCGTACCTCGATATTTTTTGAAAACGAGCGAAGTGTCGTGGTCTAACCCTATCTCGCGGTACTTCCCACCCTTTCCTCGAAACTTAATTGTATAGTATCCCCGCTGTCTATCCTCCGGTATGGGGTCAGGATACCACTGAAAGTTATGCCAATATAAACCCGAATAATCCTCTCTAGGTTTAAGAGGTTCATCACCTGGAACCGTCACCCTACCAACCTCACCAACACGCATCCCGCTGTAAAAAAGCAAACAAAATACCAGCCAGTGTATTCCTCCTAAATCCTTAGCAGCCGAAGCCAACTTTGCCATTTCCCAGTCTTCAAGATATCGGTCGGCTTTAGGTAAATTGCTGAAATTCTCGTAAGAAATCGTACTTGCAATATTCCGTAAAAATAACCAATACTCTCCCCACTACCGTAACTCCACAAGGAACGCAGCATCAAAATGTGGTTAGATTTGGTATAAGGGGAAACCTCACCCCAACTATTAATAAAATCGAGTAACTTTGGCTGCTGCACTAATCGTAAATCTGGTATACCTTCAGAGAGTACCCATCTGAGTAATTTTTGACCAAAGCTATAGTATTTACGCTTAGTTTGTTCGCGGTTCTGCGACCCAGTCCAAGCCAAAATTAACTCAGAATCATTACTAACAGCAGGAGTACGGTAGTAGTATCGCCTAATAATTTCCTCAACCATTTCAGGAGTAACCTGCTGACTAGTAGCTTTAATTACACTCTGTTGATGGTTGGGAGAAAGAATTTCTACAGAATTAACACCAGTATCAGCAGCGTCCATATAAAAAAATAGGTTACTTCCCGATATATACGGAATTATATCATCCGGTAAGTTAGGGCATGTCATCAATTAGATAAGCTGGAATCAGAACTGTTTAAGAAAAATAGACAAGAGAAAAACGATGACGGGTCGATACGCACTACGAGATGACCAGTGGGAAAGAATCAAAGACCTACTGCCTGGGCGAGAGGGCTAGTGCGATTCGTTGAGTAGCGAATCCCGGTATCCAGTCCGGGCATAACTACCCCAATCAAATCTAGAAATAGAAATGATTGAACTTTCAGAGATATACAGGTGAAAACCCTGTCCATCAGACTCGATGTGAACCCTTACC
>JBBSOX010000033.1:0-56503 GCA_038259325.1 Chroococcales cyanobacterium
TAAACTTCAAACAAATATTGCACTATGTGCAACTATGGTCGGGCAGACCAAAAGTTAACGCTTGGGGAGAGAACCACCTCTGGCTTAGATACGCAAGGATTCTAAGTTAAGTGGACTCGTGGAACCAAGAATCTCCTGGCTTTTTACAAAAATGAGCGATAGCGAAATTTTTGTAGCCAGGAGAGTGTCAAAATAATTGCTGACTGTAAAAGCGAAATGATCGACTATTCCCCTGCAACCCAAGCACCATGAAATCCATAAGGCACTCGTTGAGGAATTATCACCCGCCCTACTGGTTCAGCAGTTACATCTTGGGCATTCACCACTACTAATTCTGAAGTGTTTGAATTCTCATCATGGACGAAAGTCACAAGCCAACCATCATCCTCAGCAACTGCACCAGGACGTGGCGCAAACACAGCTTCACCGCCATAGCGCCCCTGTCCAAATTTATGGGTTTGGGATTGTCTACTGCTGAAGTCGTACTTAATGATACCTTCAAATAAAGGTAGAAGACTATTCGCCATTTTGTTACTGTAGCCATATCGGGTTTGCCGCCCCAACAGATTTTCGTTGACGCGGGGAAATTCTGAAGCTACATCATCCAACATCTCCTCACGCACTGTCCCCTTGCTGAGGTTAAATCGCCAGCGATGCAAACGCGGGATATTTCCTTCTGAGTCGGGTTGCGAATCACTAGGAGTCAACACAGTAGTAGAACTCATGCGACAGGCAATAAGCACTACTTCATCGCCGTCTTCGTAAGCGTTGAGGGTATGGAAGACGTAGCAAGAGGGACTTTCAAACCAGCGGATATTACTGTTATCACCGTGACGTGGTAAAATGCCAAAACGACTTGGGCGATCGCGCTCAAACATCATCACAGGTTCTCCCCGTTGCGATCGCTCGGCGCTAAAAGTCAACGGCAAATCCATAAATATCGTATAGTTTTCCGTGATGGCGAAATCGTGCATCATCACTCCTATGGGCAGGTCAATTGGCACTGTCCGCAACAGTTCGCCTTGTGCTGAAACCACACTATATTGCAGGTACGGTGGCACAAACACAGAGTAGCCAAAGAACATCATTTCGCCCGTCACCGGGTCTACTTTGGGATGGGCTGTGAAGGCAGAAGTTAGCTTCCCATTGTAGTTATACTCGCCAATAGTATCTAATTCAGGAAGCTTGATGGCGTGGGGTTTACCTCCCTCATTCAACGCCAACATCTGACCAGCGTGCCACACTAAGGCAGTATTGGCAGTATTCTTGTAGCCACCGTGGGGGTTGTCCATTCGTGGTGGTTCTAACAACCCACTCCAGAGAGCCTTACCCGCTTCTCGTTCTTTTTTCCATCCGGCTGTCTGGACATAGCGGTTACGATAGGTGGCTACGCCGTTGCTAATTTGCACGCCGTGTAACATCCCATCTCCGTCAAACCAATGATATTCACCGATGGGTTCCCATTGAGGGTTAGGGCCATTTCTGACAAACATCCCCGATAAATCAAGGGGCAATTCACCGATGACTGGCAACTTGTCAGTGGTGATTTCTTTATGGATTGGAGCAAAATTGCGATCAAGATACGGATTGACTGCGATTGTTACCATTACTTTGATTTATGAGAGTTATAGAAAAACGAGCTAGAGCGAACGGCTTCCTCTGTTTGAGATGCTACTCAAACAGCACGATCTGGTGAAAACGCCCTATAGTATATACTGTGTAAGCCTGTGGACATATCTAAATAGAAGATAACCAATCATCCTAAAAAAGACAATTGAAATCAGAATCCCCGTCTTTTTAGTGCTAGAGAGTGTCAAAGAATCTGATAATTTGATGCATATAGCGGTTATGGATTGGATGAAAACACCAAAGTCCTTACTGTAAAATCATTTCAGCAAAGTTTTTGTATCTCACTCAACTGCACACCGCTATATGGCTTTTGATGAGTGATAACATTGAGCGCTATCTTCAACCAATCAATATAAGTCTGTTCTCTTCGGATCACCAACTCCAGCACTAGCCTCTGCATTACTTGCTCACGGTTGGCAGACTCATCACCAAGTGATGGCAAATCAATAATTTCACATTCAGCAAGCTTTTTGCTTCGAGCCGCCAATTGTTCTTCCAGTAGGTAAATGATAGTTTCATTCGGCAACTGATCTGCAAAATGCAACTGGACAAGCATTGGTTCTCGTACAGTCGGTAAGGGCTGGTGAGTTCCAAGCCATCGGGCAAATTCGGCTTTCCCTGGCTCCGTTACGCTGTAGACTTTGCGGTTGGGGCGATCGTGCTGAATCTCAATCGTACAGTTAATCCAGCCTTGCTCAACTAGCTTATCGAGAGTTCTGTAAATTTGTGCCTGGTCTGCTGGCCACAAATGGGCAATGCATTGATCAAAGCAGCTCGTTTTAAGGTCATAGCCCGTCATTTCCTGCTGCTGAAGAAGACCTAGAATTACATATGCTAGCGACATTAAGACGGTTTTCCCATAATTGATATTTTCTCGATAGGTTTTACACTATGTACTTCTTATAAGTTTATGCTAATATATGATTAATCAAGTATAAGATATAACGGTTATAAAAAGATATGTTGATTGTCATAGGTTTTAACAAGGAAACCGAATACATGAACTGAGGTTGGGCAGATGGTTAATGGTTAATGGTGCTGTTTGCACAAGATAGCGAGGATGTGGTTATGGATGATGGATGAGTAGCCCTCTCATACTCCTACGGTGAGGGTAGCATCTTGTTGGCGCAGCCTCTCGTAGAGAAGAGAAAGGAAGGAGCGACGAGCGTCTATGCCACCATTGGATATGCTACTCATCGCTAGCGTATCACTCAAAAAACCAGTTGTTCGCTACAGTCTATTCGTGTAAAGACTATCGTAACGAAAGGATGAGTAACATTGACTTCTAACACACTTTCACAAAGAATACGTCAACATCAATATCTGCGTGATTTACGAAACAAATTACTGCACCTTCATAAAATGTTGTTGGAGACAGAACGCATTGCCTACGAACAGGTTAGTGGACGAGTATCAAGCGGAGAACTACTTCAGCTAGTTATCGCTCATGAACAATTTGCTTGGCTACATCGTATTTCTGAGGTGGTTGTGCAAGTTGATGAAATGCTCGAAGCAGATGAACCGATAGCGCTGCAAGATTTTGAAAAGTTGATTGCTGATGTCCGCACACTGATTGTACCGTTAGAGACGGGCAATACCTTTGAGAGAAAGTATTACAATGCTCTCCAGCGCGAACCTGCTGCTGTGTTGGCACATGCGGAGATATCAAGATTTCTCACCTCTAAGGTTTAGGGGTAGCCCTGGCAAGGTGGCATGGCAAGACTTGGGGCTTAAGCCCCAAGTTCTGAAGCAACCTCTCAGGCAATCTGCATAAGTTTTCTTGTATTAGAGAAGGTCGACTTTATCCAAAATTAAAAACAGATATTTGCAATGAAGCGTATAAACGGGGATTGCTCACAGTTTCCGAATCTGATTTGAGTAAATATTATGCACCAATAGCTGGAGCGATCGCAGCTCAAGCAATGTTTATTAGCGAACTGCAAGAATTGTCCCATGCCTAATACCCAAACTCTTGTTCTCTACGTACCAGCATTTGGTAAGTTAGTACATAATCTGAAACAATAGCATTAAAAGCAAAGAGGGGATTACGTTGAGTCACAATCCAGATGCCATAGCTCCCCACGGTGGACAATTGGTTAATCGTATCGCCACATCAGAGCAGAGAGCAGAGTTTCTATCAAAAGCTGACTTTTTGCCGCGAGTAGAACTTGACGATCGCGCCGTTTCTGATCTAGAAATGATTGCGATCGGTGCTTTTAGTCCCCTAACGGGTTTTATGAACCAGGAAGACTACGATCGCACTGTTACAGAAATGCGACTAGCTAACGGTCTTGTTTGGTCAATCCCGATTACACTATCGGTAAGCGAAGAAGTAGCTTTTCCGTTACAAGAAGGCGGCTTAATCCGTCTGGATAACTCCAGAGGTGAATTTATTGGGGTTTTGCAACTCACGCAAAAATATCACTACGATAAAACCCGCGAAGCAATAAATGTCTACCGCACTGATGATGTCAAACATCCAGGTGTGCAGGTACTATATAACCAAGGTAATGTACATCTGGCGGGTGATATTTGGCTGTTGCAGCGTGAACCTCATCCCCAGTTTCCCACTTACCAAATTGACCCAGTTGCCTCACGGCAAATGTTTAAAAGCAAGGGTTGGAAAACAATCGTTGGTTTTCAAACTCGCAACCCCATCCACCGCGCCCATGAATATATTCAAAAGTGCGCTTTAGAAACTGTTGATGGTCTATTTTTGCACCCATTAGTCGGGGCGACAAAAGAAGATGATATTGCAGCTGATGTGCGGATGCGTTGCTATGAAATTTTGTTGGAACATTACTACCCCTTAGACCGGGTAACTTTAGCAATAAATCCAGCCGCAATGCGCTATGCTGGACCTCGTGAGGCAATATTCCATGCTTTAGTCCGCAAAAACTACGGCTGTACTCACTTTATCGTCGGACGGGATCATGCTGGCGTTGGTGACTATTATGGCACTTATGATGCCCAGTATATCTTTGATGAATTTGCCCCAAGTGAATTGGGCATTGTGCCGATGAAGTTTGAACATGCTTTCTACTGCACCCGCACTAAGCAGATGGCAACATCTAAAACCAGTCCTAGCAAGCCAGAAGAACGCATTCATTTATCGGGGACAAAAGTTCGAGAAATGCTGCGGCGCGGTGAGTTACCTCCACCAGAATTTTCTCGTCCAGAAGTGGCGGCAGAGTTAGCACGGGCAATGCGGATACAAGTGCCGGCTTAGGGAATTGGGCATTGGGCATTGGGCATTGGGCATTGGTTATTCTCCTCTGCTTCCCCTGCTCCCTCATCTCCCCACTCCCTACACTTTTGTAACTTTACACTACAGAGTTCAGCCCTGTAAGCTGCTAACTGATAGCTGAGGGCTGATAGCTAATTATGAAACGGCGCACGCTTTTGCACAGAATTGGCTCAATACTCGCGGTATTGGGGGTAACTGAAGCTGAGTGGTTGACTTTGGGAAACCGCTATTATCAGGCTTTGGCACAACCCAGTCCGCGTAAATTGGCATTGCTAATAGGTATTAACCAATACCCAGAAATTCCAGCCCTCAGTGGTTGTCTGACGGATGTGGAACTACAAAGAGAACTTTTGATTCACCGCTTTGGTTTCCAAGGGTCAGATGTTTTAACCTTAACTGAGGAACAAGCTAGCAGGGAATTCATTGAGGCAGCTTTTTTGGATCACCTGGGTAAGCAAACTAAACCTGGCGATGTGGTGGTCTTCCACTTTAGCGGCTATGGCAGCCGTGTCAAATTGGCAACATCGTCAAATACAATGCAAAATGCTCTGGTGACAGCTAATGTGAGTCAATATTCACAAGATGAGAAAATAGTCAACTATATATTAGAAGAAACTCTACTGCTATTATTGCGATCGCTCCCTACAAACCAAGTAATAGCAGTATTGGATACTAGCTATCATGCTCCTAGCACAGTCTTAGGATTAAAAATTCGCGCCCTTCAGGAGTCAGTAGCAAAGCTAGCAACAGAGGAACTCGACTTTCTCAAACAACTTAAAACTCAGAAGTTATCCAGCACTCCGATTGTTTTGGCAGCTACCTCAGAACCAAGCCAGCCAGCAAGGGAAGGACTCTTTTCTGATTTTAGCGCCGGGTTATTTACCTACGCCTTGACACAGTATTTGTGGGAATTCACCCCAGCTACCACAATTCGAGTCGCCTTCTCTCATGTAGAAAATTCTCTATCCAAATTGGGTAGCAAACAGCAACCAGCATTATTAACTAATAAAAAAAATCAAGATGTCATGTCTCTACTACCAAACGGCATCATCGGTGCAGAAGGTGTAGTGAGCGCGATTGAAGAAGACGGCAAAACAGTCCATCTGTGGTTGGCAGGATTACCTCCACAAGTGCTGCTATACTACGGAGTGAATTCTCGATTCACCCTAGCGACAACAGAGCAATTAGTATTGCGATCGCGCACTGGGTTAACGGCAAAAGCACAAATTTCCAAAATTGATAGTACAACTCCTCTACAAGTCGGGCAGCTCGTCCAAGAAGCAGTCCGGGTTTTACCCCGAAATATTAATTTAACAATAGCTTTAGATGCTGGATTGGAAAGAATTGAGCGGGTAGATGCCACAAGTGCCTTTGCTGGATTTTCTCATGTGTCAACCGTAGTAGCAGGAGAAAAACCAGCTGATTATGTATTTGCCAAGCTACAAGAAATTCCCAGTCGTTATGGTCTATTTTCTGTTGGTGGCGAACTAATTCCCAATAGCACTGGGGAAGCAGGAGAAGCAGTAAAATTAACAGTGCAAAATTTAGGATCAAAATTATCAACCCTGTTTGCAGCCAAGTTATGGCGACTTACAGAAAATGAAGGTTCTTCCCGCTTGACTATCAAGGCAACCCTAGAAATAAATAGTGGCATATCGCCTCGCGTCCTCATCCAACGCGAAACAGTACGAACTTTCAAAACTGAAACTTCGATTAAAAAACCAGTACAGAAGCAATTAATTGCGTCTCTCGCCACTCCGATTGTGCCTATCGGTAGTCGAATGCAATATCGAGTGGAAAACCAGAGCGATCGCCCAGTATATTTAATCGTGCTGGGATTAAACAATAATCATACAGCAATGGCCTTCTACTCTTGGGAAACCCCCAAGGAAGCCAACACTGCGGACACTAAGCCCCTCCTCAAAGAAGTCGTCATCGCCCCAGGTGAAACCCTGACGCTACCCCAAACTAATGCTGCTTCCCAATGGGTGATTTCAGAACCAGCTTCTGAGTGCGAACAACAACTGATTTTTAGTACTGCCCCTTTTAGCGAAACTCTTGCCGTTTTGAGTACTGCTAAATATTCCGCAGCCGAACAAGGGCTGATTGGGCCATTATTGAATCCTTTAGACGTTGCACAAGCCTTGCTACAAGACTTACATAACGCTAGTGCCCTCAATACAGAAATGAACGGCACAGTAGCCGACTCATATATCTTGGATGTAAATAATTGGGCAAGTCTTAGCTTTAGTTTTCAGATTGTGTAAACAACGATATTAGGACTTACGCAAGTGTCACAAAAAATTAAAACTTTTAGTTTGTAGTAAGGGCTTCAGCCCTTATTTTGAGGACTAAAGTCCTCACTACAAACTAAAAATAATATGCCAGTTGCGTAAGTCCTAGATATGATGAGGCGATCGCTTATTAAGGTGCATCTACCATTTATTAATCCGCTTTATTAATTACCATATCCGGGAGAATTAGACTTTTAAGCAAATTTATTTTATGCGCCAATTCAAAAATACCAGCAATAAAAAAAAGCCCCCAACTAAAAGCTGAGGGCTGTGATTTAATTAAGGTGCATCTACTATTTATGTATCCACCTTAGTTATTGCTGCATCAGGAAGAATTGAAAAAAATGGATGGCTGTGAAATTGATTTCCTTAGCTACAAAATCAGTACTAGCCTCAACGAGGATAACCTGCGGTTTTTGACTAGGTAATCATTGAACAACTTCATAGTAATTTTACAATTGTCCTAAATTTCCGTTGGATACGCAAAGTTTCTGTTAATATCTCTGACACTATATCCGCAATAGTACGAATTTAGTTTATTAGTTGGGTATATGACTATGAAAGTTAGACGCACCCAACTCGATGAAGCGATCGCAATTTCTATTAGCCCTTGTTAGTCTTTGTATTGTCGGGGTAAGCTTTTTTCTGAAAACAACTTTTAGCAGTACTAGCGAACCGAAAATAATAACTGATACATCACGCTATAAAGAAATTCGTAATCAACTATGGTCTAATAATGACCAAGTGAAACATTTTCCTAATGAGATTCCTGCTGATGCCGAAAGCGTTCGTATTGCTTACTCTCCCGAATTTATGCAAGGAAATGGTTTTTTTCAAATTAGGCTGAAACAGCCGCCAAATAAGATAGAAAAATTACTGTCACAATACAGAAATAGTGCAAAGCACAAATATAGGGGTGGTAACACAAACGATCACATAAATCAATCTAACGGTGTGCCAACAACTTTCTTTTATACCAGCGACTCTCATACAGAATCTTTTCCAGCTACTTATGAAATTTTGGTATTAAATACAAAAGATAAAGGTAGGACTGGCTTTAAGTGGAATCATGGAGATAGTTACGGCGTTGCAATTAATAGTTCTGCCTCAGAAATTATCTATTGGTTTGAAAAATGGTAATTAACAATTCAAATTCATTAATCAATCTGTACCTCACCTTGGCGTAGCCTCTGTCTGCGACAGACACGCTGCGCGTTTGCGTAGCATCCCGCAGGGAACGTAGAGAAGTAATCTGCCATATGCTCCCTATCATGCCTGTATAATTAAGCGGCAAAATGTATCCAGTTCTGTTATGGAGGAACCCATTTTGCTTCGCTAGTACAGTTAATAAGCTAATCGTCATTCATTTTTAAAGGCTGATTCGCTTGTAGTAAGCGTCTCCAACTCTGGTTTTATGCAACTTAATAAATGCTCACTCATTGTAGTATTATGTTCAGTTAATTCACGATAAGTTAAGCAAGAGAAGGGTGCAAAATGAAAAATCCAGCAAATAATCTCCTTGGGAAACGAACAAAATCGGCTATTAAATCATCTGAACTATATCAAGCTTTATTTAATAAAATCCATTCAAGTAAGCTAGCTGTTACTAGTAAAAGACTCGATATTTGTGCCAATGAAATTGCTATCTATCTGCTTCAGGCTGGTAAAGAGAAATATGTATTGCGTGATAGAATTTGTCTTGAAATTGGAAGTGGATGGTTACTTACTCATTCGTTAGTCTTTTACCTTCTCGGAGCAAAAAAAGTTTATGCAACTGATGTTTACCCGTTGTTGCAACCCGAAAATATTTTCAAAGCCGTGTGTAAGTCTGTAAATTGGAGTATCGTAGATAGTCTATCTACATTTGAAGATCGTGAAATTATCCGCTCACGTTTAAAAAAACTGCTTTCATTAAAAAATTTATCCGTAGAAGTATTACACGACTTGGGCATAGAATACATTGCCCCAATTGATTTATCTCAAAAATTGCTTAGTAATGAAAAATTAGATTTTATCTTCTCTAAATCTGTTTTAGAACATGTACCAGTTGATGATGTTGTGCCACTTTTAGAAAATCTTGTCAGTAGCCTTTCTGAAGATGGTTTTATGTTCCATCTCATTCATTTATTGGATCACAAAAATTTAAATGAAAGACCATTTGATTTCTTTGTTTATGAACAGGAAGCTTACTCAAGAGAATTACAATCAAACTGGGGAAATCGAATTCGCCGAAGCCAATGGAAACAGATATTTTCTAACCTTAAGCATTTGGACTCTAAATTTTTATTTGAGTGGTCGTGCAAGGACAGAGAATTACCAGAGAAAATCGACTCGTCTATTCAATATACCGATGAAGAAGATTTAAGAATCTCCCATATCGGTGTACTTGGAGAATTTATATAGCTTCCAAAAGTCAAGTTTTAGGAAAGGAGAAGTTCTGAGTGAAGAAAGCATTCACCCAGACTTCAGTACTATCAGAATCAGATTTAATTCGGAGAACTTACTTGCCCATTGCTTACCTATCGCGTCTCTGAAAGAGAAGCGCGATAGGTAAGCAATAGGCAATAGTAAAGAAGACAGGTAAATGTATACTGAGTTTTTTCAAAAATCAAATACTAATCCTATAGATGCTGGCTTTACCCTTTTGGGTATATCACTTTGGGTAGTTAAAAGTTATAGCCAGCATAGCTAAAATAGATACTTAAAAACTATCTAAATATGTAGAATGCCAACTGCTTTAATTACTGGTGCCTCTAGTGGTATTGGTAAAGCTTTTGCCCAGGAACTAGCTGCACGCAAGACAAATCTTGTACTCGTTGCTCGTTCTCAAGAGAAACTAAGCCAATTAGCTAAACAACTACAAGAACAACACAAAATTCAAGTAGACGTTATAGTTAAAGACCTTACAGAAGCTAATGCCGCTGCTGCTGTATTTGATGCCACTAAAGAAAAGGGATTAAGCATTGACTTATTAATTAACAATGCTGGTTTTGGTTACTATGGCGACTTTGCTGAAGGGGATGGAGAAAGACAAGTAAAAATTGTACAATTAAACATTTTGGCATTGGTAGATTTAACCCATAAATTTCTACCTTTGATGCGGCAACGTCGTTCTGGAAGTATTATTAATGTATCCTCTATTACCGCATTTCAACCGATACCATACCTTTCTGTTTATGCTGCCAGTAAAGCTTTTATTCTCAGTTTTAGTGAAGCGCTATGGGCAGAAAATCGTCAATATGGTGTTCGTATTTTAGTTACTTGTCCAGGGCCAATAGAAACAAACTTTTTTGCAGAAGCTAATTTTCCTCCAGCGCTAGCAAGCAGTACAGATAAAGTCTATTCTTGCGAAAAAGTGGTTTGGGAATCTTTAGAGGCTTTGGAAAAAGGTTATCCAACTGTTATTAGTTCTGATACTAGCACTCAAATTAGAAGTAAATTATCTCGACTCGTACCGCGCAAGCTTCTGCTGAATATATTAGCAAAACACTTTAAAGCCTAAGTATTAAGTATATAGGTAAAAGTTAGGAGTTTGGAATTTGGGGTTCAAAAAAGTGGGGAATTTTAAACTCCTAACTTTTCACTTATTACATATATCTTGTTAATTGAACTCGGTAACGGTCTTTTTTAGTAACGGCGATTTCCCCAACTTCTAAACGTCCTTTAGAGCGAATGGCGATTAAGTCGCCTGATTTGACTTGAGAACTAGCTTGAGTAACTTCTTTCCAATTGACGCGGACATCACCAGCATCAATGAAATCAACCATTTTGCTGCGGGACATACCAAAACCAGCAGATGCGATCGCATCTAATCGCAAAGAAGCCTCTACAGTAGTTAATTCTTTTTTCTTTGGTTCCCGAACCTTTAATTCAGTTACCTCAATCCGCTGAGTTTTCACAGGAACCGATCGCACCTGTTTAAGACTCATTTCCAAAAACTCCACCAACTCCGGTGCAACAATCGCCTGCGCCCCTCGTTCTCCCAAGACAATGATATCTCCCGTCTTTTCACGAACAATTCCCGTTCCCAACATTGCACCTAAAAAGTCACGGTGAGAGGCGGTATCAAACAGAAAATTACCAGCAATTTCCACAGCCACAAGGCTGACTTGAGATTGATCTAAGGGAAGTTCCGAACGAGCGATCGCTATTCTTTGGCGTTCAGCTTGGGGATATCCGCCCCACGCAACCAATTGCACTTCTGTTAATCGGTTAAACACCCGTTCAATTTCCGCCAATTCTGGGGGAGATAGAAAATCAGTCAAAACTACTTCCCAAGTTTTGATGGCTTGCTCGGCTTGGTCAATTACACGAGCTACACTATCTCGATTTTCAACACCTTTTAAAAGTTCTTCTCGTGGCAACATTCTTAAAAATTATGAATTAGTCATTGGTCATTGGTCATTATTTATTTCTTGTAATCACTCCTTGCGCCACTTCCAAAGAACAGGGAAGCAGCTCAAGTCGCTATGTCGTGATGTGTAAAGAATGATTCATTACACAATACTTGTGTCAGCATAACCTTGGATATTTTCTGGATCAAACTGACGTAATATTCGGGTTGCTTGTCGAGTCAGAGTTTCAGAACCTTGAACGGCAACCAAGTATTTACCCGCATCTAAGCGGTTGCGATAAGGTAAAGCATCACCACTACCTACGAGTAAACCGACTCCGCCACCGACAATCACACCACCCATAGCACCACTAGCAGCACCCAGCAGTCCGCCAACGATGTGATTGCCAACTTCTCCCGCCCAGGCAAAAGTATCTAAACCAGTGATGAGGCTGAATGTAAAACCTGCAAAAAAGCCGAATGGTATCAGCCAGGTTGCCATCAGTTGTGATTGCTTTTTGGCTTGGTCTTTGGGGTCAATTAAGCCAAACTCGTCAGCTGTTTTATATCCTTTGCCCAGGATAGTACTGTTTATGCCTTCTTCTTCTAAAGCTAAGTAAGCAGCTTCGGCTTGAATGCGGTCTGGTAATACGGCAACAAGGTAATTCATTGATTTTACAATTTCTCTAATAGAAGTTTTGCCTTAATTAACAGCGTATCAGTCTTGGTCGAATCAATCTTGCATTGGCTATGAGTCAGGAGTTAGAAGTCTTACTCCCCACCGTTACAAGGGTTTGGGATTGGGGTTAAGTCTGTATTAAACTCAACTGCAAACCGCATCGCACAAGTTAAATATACATAGGCTGATCACTTTAGCGAATCTAGTGGCTCACAAAAATTGTTCACGCCTTGCTTGAGGATATAAATCAAAACTGGCGTTGCCAAAATCTTAGGAAACGTCGGCATTGCTTTTAGATGTTCCATCATCTTTTGAGGTGAACTATTAAGTAAATCTTCCCGATATTCTTGTTCGCAAATGACCACACGCCATTTTCTAGCCAAGGCATCTAACCACTCGGAGTTTGCTCTTTCTGGTTGTTGTCCTGCCCGGATAGCTAGTGTCATCGCCGCATCTTCTAAATCTCCATCACAGTCTTCAATCAAATCCAGCGCTTCCATATCGCTGGGATCATCTGCCAATTGAGAGCGAAACTGTGCAATTTCTTGAGATGTTACTTTAGTCATGAGTCTTTGGCAAGGCGAGCGATGGCTACGGTGGTAAACTACGGACACTCAGTTATGCTACATCATTTCACAAAATTTCTGTTACAAATACGTTTTTTAACCAAAAAGCCTCATTCTTCAATGTAATTATTGAACAATGAGGCATTTAGAATTTTTAATTGAAAGTACAGGTCGGCGGAAATAAACTTACCATTTCATTACAGCCAGAAAGCCCAAAATTAAAGCATGGGTGACTTTTGACTTTTGACTTTTGACTTCCTCAAAGGGGCGCTAGCGTAGTCCTCTGAGGGTAACAGACCGTTGTAACTGAGCTAAAGCACGGTTGTAATCCAAAATTGCTGTAACTCGATTACCTTCAGCTCTTGTGAGGTCGTTTTCAGAGTTAATGACATCAGTTTGAGTGCCTACGCCAGCTTGGAATCGCAAACGCGCTAAACGTAGAGCTTCCCTAGCTTGTTCTAAAGCGGTATTAGCGGTTTGAACATTTTCCAAACTAGATTGCTGGGTAGAAAAAGCTTGTTCTACCTGAAAGCGAATTTGGTTGCGCTGTTCAGCAAATTGAGTTTCTGCGATCGCAATATCAGCTCTTGACTGAGCTGCCCTTGCTCTTGCGGCTCCTCCATCAAACAAATTTAGGGTTGCCCTAACTCCTAATGAATAACCATCAGTAACGCTGACACTATCATCGAACTGATCTAGTAGGTTGTAGCTGGCTACCAAACTAACTTGGGGACCTAGCTCCCCAAGGGCCTGCCTCCGCTGTTGCTCGCTGATATTCCGTCGTGCCAAAAACTGTTGCAGTTCGGGACGATTTTGAAAAGCCAACACAATACTTTGTTCTAGCGTTTCGTTCCAAAGACCAGCTAATTGTACAGGGTCAGCGGCACTAATATTCACCGCCTGCGGCAAACTCAACCGAGTTGCTAAACGACGACGGGCAATTAGCTGCTGGGATCTAGCAAGGGTTAGGTCTTGTTGGGCATTTGCTAAATTAACTTGAGAACGCAGCACATCGAAGCGAGTACCAACCCCAGCTCGCTCTAATGCTTCTGCATCACGCAAACTCGCCTCAGAGTTTTGTACAGCCGATTGAGCAATCCGTACTTGTTCATCTGCTTGTTGGAGATTGTAGTAGTCTGTGGCAACATTCAGGCGGATTTCCTCAGACTGAGTTTCTACAGCCAACTCGTTGAAACGTACCTGTTCTTCAGCCGCTTTGATGTTAGCTTGTACTCTCCCAGAAGTGTAGATGTTATATGAGAGTTGTGCTTGACCGGAAAAAGATGTACTAGCTTCATCTCCTGGCTGTGGTATACCCGTCTGTTGTTCTCTTTGTTCCAACTGAAGTTGATTTCCAGCAGACTGACTGCGAGTAATATCCGTACTAACATCAAGAGTGGGTAATAAGGCAGCTTGCGCCTCGCGTAGAGCGGCTCGATTGCGTTCTAGATCCAATAGAGACACCTGTAAATCCCGATTATTACGCCGTGCTAGCTCCAAAGCCTGTGCCAAAGTAATCGGCTGATTTCCCTGAAGTCTCACTTCCTCCGGTTTGGTGGGAAACTGCAAGGGATTTGAGCTAGGAATCAGGTTCTCTGGAACTTGCACTGAACCCTCTGGCGCAGGAGTTACGCTTCTCGGTACAGTGGAAGGCTGCACTGAATCCTCTGGTACAGGAGTTACGGTTCCTGGCAAAGTGGGAGTTGGCGTCGAATCCGTCGGAATCGGGGTATTACTCTGAGCAATGCGATCGCCAGTAGCATTTTGTTGTCGGCAGGTACTTGAGGTCAGTAGCAAAGCAGCTGAGAAATCAGTTTTGCTTTTCCCTAACTCCTTTGGACATCGTTGCGCTGACAGCAGTTTTGCTGTTACTCCAGGTGTCGCTGAAGTTTGTAAAAATGTTTGCAACTGAGTAATATTATTTACCTTTTGAACCACTGACTGCCGTGTAGAAGACAGGGACAAAATTTCTTTTTGGACAGAAGAGGGTTTTGAAGTGTAGTTGGGAACTACTATCCTCTTTGATTCCTGCCCATAAGCGTTTGAATTACTCTGTTTTTGATTATTTTGAGCAGAACGGCTGACACTACGCTGCCCAGAAGAATTAGAGGTAGATGTCGAACTAACAAATCTACCTTCATGTTTCTTAAGTACTTGTTTTATTGGCACAACAGTATTTTCAGCCGTAAACACTGGAATACTGTTATTACTTAAAGGCTTCATACTAAGTTTAGTGAAACCGAAAGCAGGTACTAGGGTTGGAACACTAACATCTCCACCGTTATGCAGTTGCGTATTCATCATGTCCACAACTAAGTCTTGACCATAAGTAGAAGTCAAAACACTAGGAGAAGACGCCAGCTGTACCCCAGTTAGTTTTACAGTACCAGCCCAAGCGGGCTGAGTTGTTAAGACCGCTGCCGTCACACCAGGCAATAAGCTATGGAATAATTGCTGTCCTTTCACCGCATCCCTCACACGAAAATCAATCTAGCGGCAGAAAACCTTTCTTCACCACAGAATATAGCACGATACTAAATTTAGGAAAGAATATACTACGATACTAAATTTAGGGTTCGGAACTCTGTTTGTCTTCAAAACGTCTAACAATGCGAGAAAGTTCCGCCTTTTCATCGATACTAACGCGAGTAGGAGCACCGCTGATAATCCGTTCGTAGTTTCTGAAAGAATCTTTAATATCGGGACCATCAGCAGTGATATTATACTCACGAATGCCCTTATCATGCCAAGACCCGCGCATTTTAAATACGTTAATTGCCCGCGACATTTCTCCGCAAATTTCTACGTACTGTAACATTAGAATTGTATCGGTAATCGTGGAAATATGAGAGTCTGTAATCGAATGCGCTCCCAAAAATTGGTCATTTGTGTTGGTAAAGAAACCAGTAATTTCTTCTTGTTTAGCATAACCCGTCACACCAATTACAAACTGTCTAAATGCATTATTACTCACTCCTCTAGCTAGTGCTGATAGTGAGTCAATAGCGATGCGAGCAGGTTTGAAGACAGCAGTTTCTGACTTGATAATTTGTAAGTGATCTTCTAAACCAGTTGATTCGGGATAGGTACAAATTATTTTAAGTAAACCTTGATCTTCTAATTCTTCAAAATCAATTCCCCAAGAGGAAGCATTACGAGATAGTTGAGCGCGTGATTCTTCATAAGCAAATAATATTGCCTGTTCTCCATTCAGGCAGCCATCTTGAATAAACTTACTTACTAACAGGGTTTTACCAGTACCTGTGGCTCCTGTTGCCAAAATAATTGAATCTTTAAAGAACCCACCACCGCACATTTCGTCTAAGGTTTTGACACCAGAAGATACCCTGACATTAGAAGATCGTTGAGTCAAGCGCATTGCTCCCAGCGGGAAGATGTTCACCCCTTCATTAGTAATCGTGAAGGGATACTCGCCTTTCATGTGAGTTGTACCGCGCAACTTGAGAATTTCAGTTGTGCGACGGCGGCGTTCTCCTTCTAAAACGTTGCGAACAATTACTACATTATCAGAAACAAATTCTTCCACTTCAAAAGAGGCAACGGGGCCATATTCTTCGCTCCGTTCAGTTGTAATAATAGTGGTGACATTCAGTAGTTTGAGACGTGCTACTAAGCGAAAAATCTCGCGCCGGACTACTCCCATCGCTTCATACTGCTGAAATACCGCTGTTATTGAGTCGATTGAAACTCGTTTAGCTTTGTATTTGCGAATAGCATATTGCAATCGCTCAATTAGTGCAGACAAGTCAAAATTACCAACGATATCCTGTCCTTCTGGATCGGGAGATGCATCGAGAATAAATAACTTGCCTTCCTCGATTAAGCGTGGCAGGTTCCACCCAAAGACATGAGCGTTTTTAATAATATCACTGGGTGATTCTTCAAAAGTAACAAATACTCCTGCTTCGTCAAAGTAGGTGATACCGTTATAGAGAAACTGAAGAGAGAATAAAGTTTTGCCTGTACCTGAAGTGCCGCTAATCAAGGTAGTTCTACCAATTGGTAAACCACCATGACTAATATCGTCAAACCCTTCGATCATCGTGCGAATTTTTTCTACACCCCCAGTTTTCGGTGTTTTCTTTGGTTTTCCTTGCTCGTTTTCACTCATTGCTTGATAACAAAAGGGTATTAAAAACTGTTTTTTATAAGAAGAATTCAGAACTCAGAATTCAGTAGGAATTTGGTCTATACGATTGGGTAATACCGCGTTCCTTGGGCGTCTCGTTGAGAGCATCTTAATATTGCTTAAAACCTTACTCCGTACCGCTACGCGCTTTCGCCCCTATTGGGCGAAACTAGTATTAAATATTCTCGCCTTAAAACTCTATCCCTTTATAGGTAGAAAATTCTGTATTCTGTATTCTGTATTCTGGCTCCTTCATTAATTATTTTACTCTTCAAAATCTCCTTCACTCAGTTCTTCATAGAGCAAATCTAATCCAATCAATACTCTTTCCCTATCTGAAAGATCCCCAATAATTTTGCGGACGGGTGGAGGCAAAATTTTAGATAATGTTGGTGTCGCCAATATTTTATCTTCTTCTGCTAGTTGGGGGCTTTTCAGTACATCGATCACTTTTAAAGCATAAACACCTTTAAACTCCTGTTCTAAAATATTTTTGAGTGTGTTTAATGCCCGGACTGAATTAGGGGTATTCCCTGCTACGTAAAGCTTGAGAACGTAGGTTTTTCTGGCTTTATTCATATATTTACAAGCTAGTCATTAGATAGAAATACAATATTAGTTCGCACTTTCTGAGTGACTAACAGCGTTAGCTTGTTCCAAGTTTAACGTTGATAAGTTTAATTTATTTATAAATAGAACTTCTATAGAGTTCGCACAGGTGAGCAAGGATATCTATCAACGCTAGACGGTAATCAAGTAACGTTTCATTGCTCCTTCCTTCTAATTTTAGCTGGTGAGAAAATTCTTCAATTACCTCCATGTGAATTTCAATGATTTGGGGCACAGGAATATTAGCATAAAATATAGTATTGATAAATTTATCAATTTTTTCTTTGAGTGTCTTATCTGTGGTAAAATAATTTATAAGAATCAAACTGTAATCTAATCGAAGCTGTCTTAATAATCCTTGCCTTTCTGCTGGAGCCATCTCCTGAAAATTCTGTTGGCTTTTTTGGGTATGACTGGCAAATACATAATTGTCAGTGTATGAGTTATCTGAATTCTGTTGTAGCCAATTTGGTAAATAGTTGTTTTTTCCAGAGGTAGTTACGGCAACAGGTAGGTAGCAAAATTGGGCAATAATCGCGTCAATAAATTTCCACACCCATCTGCTCCAACCTTTTTGGTTGTCTAAGTCAACTTGATTATTTAAACATCTTTTAACATTAGGTTGCAGAATCAATATCGGTAATAACATTTATTCTTAAATCTATCTCCTTGATCGCCCTGACCAAGAAACGTATGCTGATTAGTTTGGCTAACGCTTCTAAGGGAATACTAAATGTGCCGCAAACTGGTGATTCCACCCCAAACACCGCAAGGCGGAAGTCAAAAATCAAAATTCAAAAGTCAAAAGTTTTGTATATCAAGGCTTTTACAAGTTTTAAAATGGTAGTTTGATTTACGCCTTGCGGTGCTAGCCATTCAACAACAAGAGTGCGGTAACTGAGTAATAAGACTTAGTAGGCCTTTGATGATGAGGTATTTGTCGGCATAGCAAGACACAGTAGCTAATTTATTATTTACATATCTTAGATAGATTTTTTTATTTTGCTCCTTGATAAGATACTTAAACGAACTTAAAGGATTGTCTCATTCTAAATCATTATAATTCCTCAAGGTTCTAAAGCGAATCTTTGGGGCCATAATTGTTTTAGCTGTCGCTATCGATGAGGAGTTTAAATACCAGTAAGACACTAGAGAGGCTAGTTGCTAGAAATGAGAAACGTCGCCTCTTGGAAAAATGCACTCGTCCGCAAGCAAGTGTGCGTGAGGAGAAATCCCGTTATTCTAATGGCGTTGAAATAATCAGAGTTGCTTATATGAGTCTTCTTAGAGGATATGACTTCAGGCGAAAAGACCATCAACAGTTGGCAGATGGAAATGCCGGAGGGTTCCACAGGAAGAATGACCCCCAAAGCCCTATGTTAATGCTAGATTACCCGCTTTATAACTTTCAGGCAACCGTACCTAGCTGCCCCCAAACAACTTCTCTGGCAGTGGTGCTGGAGATTTTTGAGCAAGAGCAGTGCGATCGCTTGGTAGTAGTGAATCAACACCACTGCCCCATCGGATTGCTGTATTCTGCCCGTTTAATCCAAAAATTATTAGCACATAGTGACGATAAAAATCTAAATTTACACCAATCACTCTCGATCTGGGGTCAAGGTTTAATTGAGCCAATACAGACAATATCAGCTTCTGAGCGTATAGAGCAATTAGGCTTGCACTTGAGTTATGCACAAGCCGAAAAGCAGAATTTAGATTGGGCGCTGATTGACTCTGATGGTCAATATTTGGGGTTGTTGGATAGTTCACGCCTATTGCGATCGCTGGCTAAGGAACGCATGGCTGGGTTACAAAGCTCAGGCATCCAGAGGTTGTCTGGTGTACAGCCACCAAATGAACCCAAGTCGTTGGGGCACCAGCCACTGGTACTTTTGTTGGAAAGACTGCCTTGGCCTTTGATGTTGCAAACCGGTACTGGCGAGGTGGTAGCGCAAAATCCCGCCTGGTGGCAGCAATTAGGAGCCTTGAAAGATCCAGAAGGAGTTAGGCAACAGGTGGAGGCAATACTTGTCCCTGAGCTAACCGAAAAACCAGAATATGTCACCCAAGGAGCAATCAAGGTTTATCCCAATGGTAGGGAGAATGAGCATGGTGGTGAAAAGCAACTGACCCAGCAAGAAGCCTCACCAGATGCTGTATACAGTCGGTGCTATTTGGATAGTCAAGCGGGTACTTGTACCTGCGTTGTCGAAGTGCAAAATGGTCAGGAGCGAATCTGGCAGTTTGCCAAAATTCCATTAGATAGTTCTGAGTTTCAAAACATCAGTGCTGAAGAGAAGGTTTTACCTAGCGATGATTTATGGTTGATCTTAGCTACTGATGTGACTGAGCAGCAACAGCTTTGCAAAGAATTGGCAGCAAAGAATGCTGATTTAATTCAACTAAATCGGTTGAAAGATGAATTTTTAGCTTGTATTAGTCATGAACTCAAAACTCCCCTAACTGCGGTTTTAGGATTATCGCGCTTGCTCGTAGATCAGCAGTTGGGAGAACTTAACGAGCGTCAAGCCCGTTATGCGGGACTGATTCATCAAAGTGGCCGCCACCTGATGAGTGTGGTTAATGACATTTTAGATTTGACCCGGATGGAAACGGGACAAATGGATTTGACGCTGACACCGGTAAAAATTCAGGCTGTGTGCGATCGCGCCTTATCAGATGCTAAAGCCATCCACACTCAAACTACCAAAACTACATCTGCCTCGCCAACTCAAAACGCCCGTTCATCTGCTCCCCAATTTTGCCTTTCCATTGAACTAGGTTTAGACCAGATAGTGGCAGATGAATTGCGCTTGCGCCAGATGCTAGTACACCTACTTTCCAACGCCTTTAAATTCACCGAAATATCTGGTGAAATCGGGCTGCGGGTGAGCCGTTGGGAAGGATGGATTGCCTTTACAGTTTGGGATACAGGTATTGGTATTCCTGAACATCAGCAACACTTAATCTTTCAAAAATTTCAACAACTAGAAAATCCCCTCACCCGGCAATTTGAAGGCACTGGTCTGGGACTGGTATTAACTCGGGCCCTGGCTCGTCTCCACGGAGGAGATGTCAGCTTCTTATCTCGTGAAGGTAAAGGTAGTCAGTTCACACTACTTCTACCGCCCAGTCCCCCGAAAACAGGCTTTTCTGAACCAGATATGGGAATCAGAGAAGAGGAAGAAACACGACACCAACAAACACGGGAAAACCCCGCAGCAGCTCGTCAGCATGTTAGTACAGCCACACAGCATCATCCCGCCAGTTCGCAACGCTTGGTTTTAGTAGTCGAGGCAGTAGCCCGATATATTGAAGACTTGACCGAACAACTCAAAGGTTTAGGATATCGAGTAGTGATTGCGCGATCGGGCACAGAAGCAGTCGAAAAAGCTCGGCGCTTGCAACCAATTGCGATATTTTTGAATCCTTTGCTACCCCTACTATCAGGCTGGGATGTGCTGACTTTGCTGAAATCTGACACCGCAACCCGTCATATATCTGTAATTGTGACAGCGACGGGAGCCGAAAAGGAGCAAGCATTTGCTAACCGAGCCGATGGTTTCTTAAGCTTGCCAGTAGAGAATCAGGTTTTAGCGCCAGTTTTAGAAAAATTATGTACTGCACCAGCAGTTTTACAGCAGGGGTTAAACAACAGCGAAATTATCCCAACTAAAACCCCACTGCGAATTCTGAGATTGGTGAATCCCCAGTTGGAATCGGTCAATCCCCACCCCTCGCTTCGAGAACACCGGGTGATTGAAGTAGATGACCTAGATCAAGCAGAGCTTTTGGCGCGGGTATGGCAGTTTGATGTCATTTTGCTAGATGTCGAAAGTACCACCGCCCAAATTTATCTACAACAACTAATTCAGCACCCACGTTTAGCGGCTCTACCACTAGTTACTTGCGATGTCGCAACTACCCTAATAGCTTCTAAGATACCAGGGCTATCTGTATTTCCTTACTTAACACCATTTGCCAAAGACAACAGCAGCCGCACCGAGAAAACGGATGCCTTACTATCAGTACTACAAATTGCTTCTGGTATTTGCTGTCCTCCTAACATTTTGGTAGTGGATTTGACAATGCTACGTGATTTACCACAGGTAAGACGCAAGCAAGTTAAGGGTTATCGGACAGCAAAAAATTGCTCAATTAGTAGCGAAACTACTGAACGGGGATCTGAGTGGTTCCAAGCTTTAATTCAGTACTTACAAACAGCAGGCTTCAAAGCGGCGATGAGTCCCTGTTGGGCAGAAGTTTTACAACAAATTCGCCACCAAAGCGTTGACTTACTGCTAATTTGTTTAGGAGAATCTGCTATCCACAAAGACGTGCTAAAAGCACTGAAAACACTGGGAGATTCGCCCGACAAATTACCACCAATTTTAGTACTGAATCAGCGATTAAATCGCCTAGAAACCAGTTTTCAGCCTGGGGTAGCTTACAAGGAAATTGACAAGCAGAAGAAGAATGGTTTGGAAACTATAGAAACTGTTGTTGGTGCGATCGCTACCCAAATATTACCGCGATCGATATCAATGGAAGACCTATTAAACCAGATCAATCATGCTTTAGCTGTCAACGGTTACAATGAAAAATGTTAATGGGGACTGGGGACTGGGGACTGGGGAAAAATTCTTTTAAAATTGGTTGGGATATAAATCTACATACTTATCTTTCCTAATCCCCAATCCCCAATCCCCAATCCCCAATCCCCAATCCCCAATCAAGATATGTCTATTTTTTCACTTTTCTTTTTCTTAAAAGGAACTCGAACCAAGCTATAAGCACCCTTGGTCGATAAACTTTTGTAATCATCTGGCTGTAAGTCCATTTGTAAAAACTTTTTCTGTTCAGCCAATAACAGTAGTGAGGGAGGCTGTAACCCTTTGGCAGCCTGGTTTTGAATATGCTCTATAGCCTCTTGGGGAAATCTTAAATAATTTACGTGAATGTTGCTGTAAAATACCACACTCGGCTTTTTAAAGCCAAGCATGATCAATTCTTCATTTGGTTGTTTTGCTTCTAAAATGACCGCAGACAATTCCCTTAAAGGTAATTGACGTTCTCGATCAATAAAGAACGAAGCAGGGGTTAAGACAAAAATTAAAAACGCCACAAACCCTAGTAAATTAATACTGATAATGTGGTTCCATTGGCGGCTTAGTAATAAACCCGCAACTAAAACAGCACAAACCAGCCAAATTACGCCGGCTATTACTGGTAAACCAGATTGTTGAATTAGTTCGTGGAAGTTACTTATAGCTGGATCAGTACCTAATATGTAGATTATGTTAAACAGCGCTGTTGCCAGAACTGATAAAAACATTACATTCATCCAACCACTAACTCTCAGAAAAGAAGGGGAGATGGGAGAAGTGGGAGAGGAGGAAACAGGAATGGTTTGCCTAGCCTGTGTATCCTGGAAAAAGTCGCTCCACAACAAGGCTACCAGGATGGCTGCTGCTGGCATCAAAGGCAATACGTAGCTAGGGAGTTTGGTGACAGCAATGCTGAAAAAACCAAAAATGCTAGCAAACCAGAACCAGGCGAATAAACCAAACTGCTGAAAACGTTCAAGGGATCGCCAGTGCGATCGCTGCCAAAACTTTAGTCTTACTATAGAGATTGGTAAATAGACTGAGTAGGGAGCAAAACCCAGCAGCACTACTAAAAAGTAAAAATACCAAGGTGCTGAGTGACCATTAACGACTTCTGTAAAGCGTTCTAGGTTGTGATAACCAAAAAAGGCATTAATATAATTCCAGCCATTGCGCCAAATTACTAAAGCAAACCACGGCACTGATAAACCTAAAATTATCAGCATACCCACGAGAAGGCGCATTTCCCGCAACACTTCTCGAAACTTCCCCACATAAAGCAAAAAGGCGGCAACAATTAGCCCTGGTAAAACAATTCCCACTGGCCCTTTACTCAAAATTGCGCCAGCAATCAGCACATAAAAAGCTAAGTACCACTTATTAGGGAATAGGGCAGAAGAAGCAGAGGGGCAGGGGGCAGGGAGCAGAGGAGAGGAATTTTCCCCCTGCTCCCTACTCCCCACTCCCCACTCCCTACTCCCTCCCTTCCCTGCATACCCTAGAAAGAAACATAACAAAGCTGATGCCATACATCCGGTGAGCAGCATATCAGAGACACCGATTCTCGCCCAAATAATGGTTTCGGGATTAAGTGCCATGAGCGCTGCTGCTATAAAAGATGTTAAGTAGCGGCGAGTAGGACGTGAAACTTGCTCTAATTCGTCTTGTTTAGCGAAATACCACTGTATGGTGTAAAAACCCAAACAAACTAAGCCGAAGGCTGCGATCGCAGAAGGAAGACGTACTGCCCACTCATTCACCCCTATAATTGCATAAGCGATCGCTTGACACCAGTAAATTAAAGCAGGTTTATCGAAACGAGTGTCACCATTGAAAAATGGGGTAATCCAATCGCCTGTGATGAACATCTGGCGGGAAGCTTCGGCAAACAGTGGCTCTGTTTCATCAATCAAGCCAGTGCTGCCCAAATTCCACCCAAAAGCTATCCAGCCAATCAATATCAACCACAAAATCGACACAGTTACACCAAGGGCTGGATTCTTTGCTATTTTGTTGAACCACTGATCAACAGTGTGCTTAACACTCAATTTCATGCTCATTAGTCAATAGTCAACAATCACTACTCAATAGTCGTTGATTATCTATCTTTTGTTCTTCGGAGTTTTAAATTCAACAATTTTCTTCTCTTCAGTACTTTACACTTTTTCCCGTTGAGTAACACCCGTTGCTCTAAGTTGCCAGAGAAACTTCTCTAACACACTAGTACCGCAAGGCGGAAGTCAAAAGTCAAAAGTCAAAAGTCAAAAGGAATACAGCATAAGCGTTTTGTTGATCTTGACTATGAAACTTGTTTCATCGGGACTGCCTCTTGCCTATTGCCTCTTGCCTCTTGCCTCTTGCCTCTTGCCTCCTAGACTATGGACTCAGCACTAGTTGCCATTCTCTGTTTTGGGAATTCCATTTAGGTAATTGAGTTTCGCCGACAACATAGGGACCCCAGTAACGACGGGAACCATCTTGTGCAAAAGCAACTAAAATATCCCCCTTCTCCAGCTTTAAATTATTCTGAGGTAGAGAGAGAATCAGTCCCTTCTCACTACCTTCTTGGGGAGCAAAATCCCAATGTGCCGGCATATCATAGTTAGTCTGTTTAGTACCAGAGCTTTTTGCTACCGACTGTCGCGCTAGTAGAGTCAACCTTACAGGCTGATTTGTTTGATTGCTCATTCGCAAAGTCCCTTGAGCGTTGGCAATGCTAGCTGATTTATCACGCTCTGCCAAGACAGGATAAGTATTCTCTTTAATACTATGTTCTACTTGATTGGTTGGGTTAGTTACTGGAGTAGATAGATTAGCAGAAACACCTTTTTCAGGTGAAACTGGTGTAGAAGAAGTCTCCCACTCGGTAGTTTCAGTTGGTAGTTGTGAAGATGTATCTGGGTTTGCGGACTCAAAGGATACGCTCAGTCCAAAGTATCCCACTAGAGCAACCAGCAGTCCCAAGCAAGAAGCTGTAATACCGACGTTACGATATACTGAGGATTTCATATTGATAGTTATTAGAAATAAATATTTGTCTAGGCTTGACCAAATAGTAGCCTATTATCAGAAAAAGCAATCATAGAAAGTAGCCTAATATAAACTTTCCTAAAATAGAGTATACCAATGTATTATAAGTATCATTTTGATTAGAAAATATTTGGATAAAATTATTTCTTTGATGTTTGATAAACTTGGGGTACATACACCTATTTCTTTTTCTCTTGACATTAGGCTTGGATAAAAACAAGAAAATTAGATACCGAGCCAGCCAATTCATTTGGATAAAAAAATAAAAGTTTTCTGAAACCGCTAACGGACTTAATAAGGATACTTTTGCCAAACCTTACATAAATCTAAGTGGTATATTTTATCTCCCACTATCAGAAGCCACCTTAAGAGGATGTTTGGAAGGTTTTTGGATATCGTAAATCCATGCCAGTTCGCACAATTGGAAGGCAGCACGGTGAGTCCAGCTAAAGGAGGCGAGTTTCCTAACGTAGGGAACTGGCTTTCCCATTGGCTCTTGGGTAACTGCCTCAAGCGAGTGCCTACCCTCAAAAAAGGGAAATTCGAGTCATTTTCCCCCTTTTTAAGCCTAGCTTGGGGGATCGAACTAAATACTTATGTCCAAAGATCCTCTAAGAAACTGTACTTCTCTGAAGATGATAAAATTGGCAAATTTGAATAAACACTGGAATTCCAGTAAGTATCTACAATATTAACAAACAAGCTGATGCTAAAACCAATATCCTCCTTAATATAAAAGATATTTCAAGATATCTTGACTTTTCGCCAGAAGCCCTTGTCATGCAAAACACTCGTCTCAATAACTTATTCGATGCCATTGCTACACGCTTGGGGCAATGGTTTTTAAATCCTTGGCGGCGGCTATCGCTGTTGATCATTAGTTTTCTGCTCGGTTTTTTTCTGGCAAACGTAGCTTCCACTACAGCCGGTCAACGAGCAGAATTAGACATTGTGGTAGCTGCTTTTTTAGTAATTTTGACGGAAATTACCAGTAGGATATTTTATCATCGCAGCTTTATGCAAAGGCGATCGCTCTTAGTAGACTCACTAAATATCCTCAAAGTTGGTTTCATCTATGGCCTGTTTCTCGAAGCCTTTAAGCTGGGATCGTAGTCAGATGAGGGAGATGAGGGAGATGAGGAGGACGCGGGAGAGTGGGAATTTATGAATTTGTGGCTGGGTGAAATTTTAGTTTCCGAAACTGTAGCCGAAACTTGGCAGCAAGAAGCAAGAGAAGCAGCGCTGGCAGATAAGTCAAGGGCTAAAGCTTTTGGGATAACGCCGGAAAATGTCGATGAAGTGATAAAAGAGCGATCGCATTTACTAAAATCTGTCTTCCCAGCTTTTAGCCAATTCTGCCAAAGTAGCCTCAAAGTCGAACCCCAGCAAATGTTACAGGTGTTGTGGGACTTGTGGCTTCCTTTGGGAATCAAACTAGCATCGCAGCGCCAACAGTTAGAACGCCCCCTGATTCAGGGAATATTGGGAGGACAAGGCACTGGTAAAACCACAATGTCCAAGGTTCTCAGCTTGATTCTCGATCAGTTGGGATATCGGACTGTGAGTTTATCTTTGGATGACTTATATAAAACTTACAGCGATCGCTTACTTTTAACACAGCAAGATCCCCGCTTGATTTGGCGTGGCCCACCAGGAACCCATGATGTAGATTTAGGTTTAAATGTACTAGATAAAATCCGCCAGTTGCAAAGTCCGGTGATGGTTCCCCGCTTTGATAAATCTGCTTTTGGAGGTGCTGGCGATCGCACTACTCCAGAGATGGTAACGAACATAGATATTGTACTATTTGAAGGTTGGTTTGTGGGTGTACAACCAATTAACGCAGATATATTTGATACTGCACCGCCGCCAATTCTCACAGATGAAGATAGAGCATTTGCTCGTGATATGAATCTTCGCCTCCACGATTATTTACCACTGTGGGAGCGATTAGACAGTTTAATAGTGCTATATCCCACTGATTATCGCTGTTCTTTGGAGTGGCGCAAACAAGCGGAACAGCAGATGATTGCTGCGGGTAAATCAGGGATGAGCAATGCAGAGATAGAACAATTTGTCAATTATTTTTGGCGATCGCTCCACCCGGAATTATTCATCAAGCCGTTGGTAAAAGATGCAACAGCAGTTGATCTGGTGATTGAGATTCATGCTGATCATAGCTTTGGTGAAGTGTATTGCGATCGCACTTAGGGCGTTAGTTCTCAAGTAAATCAGGCAAGAATACTATAATTTGTTACAAGTGTAATTTATCCTACTCATTAGACCAAAAATGCTAGAGGAAACCTTAAAGCTTTTCTTATCCTACTCTCACAAAGACGAAACTCTAAAGGATGAACTAGCAAATCACCTAAGTACTTTGAGACGGCAAGGTGTGATTTCAAGCTGGGACGATCGCAAGATATTACCTGGAGAGGAGTGGGATTACCAAATTAATGAGAATTTAAATACCGCCGATATCATTCTGTTACTCGTCAGTTCAGACTTTATCGCTTCTAATTATTGCTGGGAGATTGAAGTCACCACAGCAATAGAACATCACAATACAGGAAAAGCTCGTGTCATCCCGATTATTCTGCGAAGGGTTGATTGGAGTCATACACCCTTTGCTAAACTGCAATTTTTGCCCAAAAATGCCGAACCTGTTACGTCTTGGACTAATCGAGACGATGCATTCACAAATGTAGCTCAGGGAATTAGGGCTGTTGCTGGGCAACTGAAAAGTGAGCGTCAACAGAAACTGACACTGGCAACAAAGGAAACTGCCATAGCTGAGTATCGCCAGAAGGTTGAAGAATTTGCAGATGATGGCGAGATTTCTTTAGTGGAATCTGAAATATTGAAGGATTTACAGGAAAATTTAGGATTATCCGATGACGAAGCGCGTACAGTTAGAAACAAAGTATTAGAACCTTATGGGAAATACAAGGAAAATCTGGACAAATACAAGCAAATATTTACTAAGTTAGTAGATGAACAAGGATATCCTTTGGGGGAAAAAGCTAGAGATGATTTGAAGAAATTCCAGCAACACCTAAAGCTTAAGGATGATGATGTAGCCCTAATAGATAATGAAGCTACAGACCAAAAAGAACAAGCAGAAAAACTTCAGCAACAACAGGAAGCAGAGAAACTGCAACAACAACTAGAACAAGAAGAAGCAAAACGATTGGGACAACAGACATCCAATCGCATACTCAAAGAAAAAATCGAGAGGCGGCAACAAAAACCGCAACCAACTCAAACAACCACTGCAAAACCAACACAGTATACTGATAATCTCCCGTCTGAGAAAGGCATAGACTATACGCGGTTGCGCGATTTACTTAAAGCTGGACAGTGGAAAGAGGCGGATCAAGAAACTCTGGCTGTTATGCTTAAAGCCACTGGCAGAGAACAAGAAGGCTGGCTAAATAGAGAATCTATTAATAACTTTCCTTGCGCTGACTTACGCACCATTGACCAACTGTGGGTAAAATACAGCGGTGGGCACTTTGGGTTTAGTGTGCAAAAGCGCATTTGGCAAAGCGTTGCAAAAGACTACGAAAAGTTTGGCGAGCGCGTCGGATGGCGAAAAGGAATGTTTTTTAATAAAGAGTGGCTAAATTACTCAGAGCTGACCTTCACAAAAAACTCTCCGCAAGGACATTTACCGGGCGTTACTGGTAGGAAGTGGACATCAGAGTGGGGTGGGGAGGGAAGACATATGGACATTATGGGTAAGGTTTGGGCATTCTGTTATCTTCTCTCGCGTGGAGACTTGTAAACTTTAACATATAAGGCTTACAGCAAATTGTAAAGATTCACAAACAAGTCATTTCGCACGAAGTATTGCGGTTTTTACATTTCTGTTACCTGGTACGGGGCATAAAAAAAGTCTTCTTGTTGTGCTTGTAGTACAATGCTAGCTTTTTGGGTGTCATAGCAATTAGCAAAGATAAATTTGCTTGCTACTTTTTCTATTTCATGGTTACTTGCTTCCCATTCATCCCAAGGTAGTCTCATTTGTCCTGGATTTTGCGATTACTTTCAAAGTTGACTTTTGACTCCAATCAAAAGGGCGTGCAGTGGTATTCCACTCATTGCTCAAAGCTTGTAAACGTTCGCTTAAAGTCTGCGAGAAATTAGCTATGTCTTTTGCTGTATGGCAGAAGCAATAGTCAGTATTATAGTAAAGCAGCATCAGGGCAAGGCGAAAGCCCATCGCATAGACTGACCCAGTAAATCGTATAAATAACTATGAATGTACAACTTGTTAATTCTCTTGTAGAAGTGGTACTAAACCTCTCCGCCGAAGAGCAAAAACTCTTTCAAGAAAAACTTAGTAACAAGAATTTAACGTTACTAACTAGTAAACCTAAAACATCATCAGAGAGATTATTACTTTGGCAGGAGTGGATAGATACAGCACCAAAAAGTTATGCCAACCTTGATGATGAAGCTTTGCGTCGAGAAAATATCTACGATGATGAAGTATGACCAATTATTTATTAGATACTAATATCCTGTTACGCTCCAGGGATATAGCTTCACCCGATTACAATCTTGTCCATCGCACAATCAGGTATCTAATATCTAATAACCATCGATGTTTTATTACATCTCAAGTTTTAATTGAATTTTGGGTTGTAGCCACTCGTCCTGTAGCTGTAAATGGATTTGGATGGACACCAGAAGAAACCGAACTCTCGTTGCAAATGCTAATAAATCAGTTTGAGTGGCTAGAAGAAACACCAGATATATTTCGCCTTTGGTTTAGCCTCGCTACAACTCATAAAATTTCAGGTAAACGCACCCATGATTTACGCATACAAGCAGTAGTGCTTGCCCATAACATCAGTCATATTTTGACTCTAAACCCAAAAGACTTTCTAGAAGTTGAAGGAATTACTATTATTCATCCCAATAGCATAAACAGCTAGAGGCTGGGATTTAGTGCGATGGTAATTTTTATTTCCGTGTTTAAAAACTCTGACAATTTGTAAAAAAGCTTTCTCAATATTTTTAAGAGGTTGTTTTAAAAATGGTTAGCTGTGATTTTAGGCATTTTTTGATTCCCCCTAGCCCCTTGGAAAGTGGGAAAAGCCTCTTAAAGTCCCCCTTTTTAAGGGGAATTTAGGGAGATATAAAACGTTTTGTCACCAACAACATCTTCATGATCACCGGTTGGTTGAGGCATTTCAATAATCACGCCATCGTGTAATTCGTATCTTCCGCCTTCGGGCCGCCACGCTGCAAAATCTTCAAAGCTTACTAGTTTGGGTATGGCTTGACTCATAAATTGTTGCCTTGGCTTGTATATTGCCTTAATACTTGGGCCAAACTTTCCTGTTGAGTTCTTTATATCTGGTTGATTTTAATCGTTAATTTATCGAATTTCAGCATCAATGCTTTCAAAGCTGACAAATTGCTTTTAAAACTTGTAGCAACTGACTTGAACGCTCTCTTTCCATTAAGTTTAATTCTGGTAACAGGTAATAAATAGGGGGATTTCCTTGTTCGATATACACAAACTGGTAACTTCTACCATTAGTCGTTAATCCCCAAACTGATTTTTGATTATCTAAATTTTTATAAGAGTATGTGAGTAGCTGAGGTAAACCTGTTGAAATATCAATCTGACTATTTTTAGATTCAATTAACAGTACCCAAAAATATCTTTGAAATTTTGTATGTTTAGCTTTACTAATAGCTAAAATATCAAATCTTCCTTTAATTTTGATATCTTCATCTTCAACTTCAATATCAGCAATATTTTCCTCCAAAACAATCTCGATAGGGTAGCGATAAAAACCAGCTAATCTTAGTAAAGGAGCAACTGCAAGGAACTTTACTTGACCTTCAGAAACTTTGCCTGCTGTAAGGTATCTATCAAAGTCATGCTGAATTTGTTTGAGTTCCTGCTGTTCTGTTTCCGTGAGAGGTTCCAGAGATAAGTAGTTAGAAAATGAGTCATTGTAATGTTTTTGAAACCCAAACAGACGATGAACTTCTTCTAAGGTTAAATTACGAGCGTTGAGAATTGTCATATTTTTGCTTGATTAAGGTGAAACTCAATCCAAGTTTCCTATATAAAACCTATCTTAACCCCTAGTTGACTGACCAACTTCCTTAGCAATCTTTTATTACTCTAGAAAAATAAAATATTTGTAGGGTAGGTTGGGTTGAGGAATGAAATCCAACCTACCCTTAGAACTTTCGTAGTTTATTAGGCAAGCCTTCTTTTAACTTCCTCAGCCAAATCTACTAGTAGCACTTCTACTTGCTCACCTGTTTTCAAATCTTTCAGCGAGGATTTTTGCGCTGCTGCTTCCTCAGAACCAATAATTACGCAAAATTGAATTCCTTGTTTATCTGCTAACTGAAATTGTTTACCCAAGGGGCGCTTATCAAAGTTAGTGATAACATTAATTCCAGCCTGACGCAGATGTTGCGAAACTTTTAAATAAGTTGGCATTAAATCTTCTTGCATATTCACTACCATTACCTGGGCTGGTGTAGCAGCTAAAGTACTAAGAATACCAGCTTTTAACAACCGACTAATTAAGCGAGTTAAGCCAATAGAAATGCCTACCCCAGGCATTTTTTCACCCAAGAATACCCCAACTAATTCTTCATATCTACCGCCAGAGCAGATACTACCTAAAGCTTCATGTCCTAATAAGGTTGTTTCGTAAACTGTACCTGTATAGTAATCAAGACCACGGGCAATGGATAAATCAATACAGAAACGATTTTCAGCAACTCCTAGATTACGCACACCTGCAATTACCGTTTGTAATTCGGTAATTCCCAGGCTCAATTGCTCTGTTTCTGACAGATTTTCTGCGAGATGCTTAAGCTTATCTAATACTTCATCAACCGAACCATCTATTTTGATAAAATCAATAATTTTTTGAGCATGTTCTGCTAAAATACCATTTTTCTCTAAATCTTGTTTTACCTTAGTTTCACCAATCTTTTCTAGAGTATCAACAATGCCAATACAGGATTTAATTTGGTTCTCAGCAATTCCTACTGATTTAAAAAAACCTGTAAGAACTTTACGATTATTGATGCGAATCAAAAAATCACCAATATTAATTGCTTCAAATATTTCAGTGATAATTGCAGGCATCTGAGCATCATAGAGCAAGCTGAGTTCACGACGAGCAACTACATCAATATCGCACTGGCGGAACTGACGAAAACGCCCATCTTTTGCTCGTTCTCCCCGAAAAACCATATCCATTTGGTAGCGGGCAAAGGGAAAGGTTAATTCATTCAGGTGACGAGCAATATACGCTGCTAATGGAACTGTTTGATCAAACTTTAAAGCTCTTGCTTCCGAACCAGTTTCGCCGGATCTATCTCTCTCGGCTTGGCGATTTGGTGGCAATATGGGATCAATGCCATAGATGATATTATCACCTTGATTACCTTTAGCTTGCAGCACTTCTAAACGTTCTACAGCAGGTGTTTCGATGGGCGTAAATCCATAGCTTTCAAAAACTCTACGGATGATATCTAACAAATATAATTCTAGACGCTTTTCACTAGGCAGAAATTCTGGGAAACCACTAGGAGTAGAAAAGTTTATTTTGTCACCTTTTGCCATGCGTGTACCTTACTAAGTTGAAATTTGAGATGAAAGCCTAACGATTGTAAATCGTGGCTACACAAACAAAGTCCGCCTGCGCGGACTGGAGAATAATGAATGATTATCTATGAGCGAAGAAATTACTATCTTACCCGTTCTTCTTGAATTAGGGTGCGTTGAAAGATTTGATTGTTCTTAAACCAATGCCAAGTGCGGGCACGATTGTTATTGTCAGGGCTAATGTAAATCATTTCATATAAGCTCATTTCTGGGTTTGTTTTATAACTAAACCACAAAATCACGATCGAATCATCGGCTTCCCAGGCTTTTCCGTCTATGCGATCGGTGTCAAACCAAAGTTTATTATCTTTATAGATTCCTGGAAATTCATGCTCTTCTTGTTTACCATCAGACCACTTATAGCGATTTATTTGGTAATAGGGATGAGGACCATTTTCTGGAAATTGACAAGTTAAGTGAGACTCGTAGCTGTCAAGGATGTTTCCGGCTGTATCAATTAGTGTATAAGTTCCTACCCAATCTCCTTCATGACGGGCAAGTACGGGCATTCCTTCTCGAATATTTGAAATCACCATTTTGCAGTATCTCCAACGTATAAATTCTAGAAAATGCTCACTTAATCCCCTACCTTCTTACATCTGGTTAAGTGCGATCGCATTTATCGTCGGCTTCTAATGTTCTTCTGTATGCACACCAATATCATTCGTCAGTCCCGCCGCCTGCGATCGCTAGTTTACGCTTTTATTGTCCACGCCCTGGCTTGCAATCTGCAAAACTCAACGCCTCTGTGTCGAGAAAACTTGCGATCGCCATCTCAATAACTGCTTCGATTGGATATTCAATTTCAGTAGCACGAGCAATTAGAGCAGCGCGAATTCTTTCAGGTAAGCATCCCAAAATAACTTCGGCATCATTGGGGGAAAGTTGCTCTTGGAGTTTTGCTTGCATTGCTTTACTACCCTTCGGTTGGAATTTGGACGTTGTAAGGAGGTTCGGTAGCTCTTAAAATAATGGCTTCTAGCTCCAATAGTAACGTAGGGTTTTCCCAATGTGAAATCAATTGTACTGCGATTCGCACATCTCCATCGTTATACTTATCGAGCCACGCCCACAAAAAAGCTTTGTGTCCACCAGTGAAACGCCCCCGCAAGCTCTTGGTTTTACCGATGTACAGCAATCCGTCAGTCTTGTGCCTGATTGCATAGATACCAGGACGAGCCGGAATGGTCGCAAAATCACGCGTCAAGGGTTGGCATTGCTCAAAGGGAATGAAGGCGATCGCATCCAGAATTCTCCGAGCTTGAGCTTGAAGTTCAGAATCATTTGTTGGCATCAAGTTGATCTGGGTTTATAGTAATCTTAGATATTGTGCCTCCATTAGGTTAGTTTGAGTTTGATAGATTGATTCCTAACGCTTCAAACTGCTGATTGATCCAAGCCGTTGCTGTTGCTTCATCGGTTTCGATCGCTCGTTCTACTCCTGTTTTAGCAATTTCTAGCAGTTGCTTGGATTGCTCCCGTGCTTTGCGAGATTCCCTGACCTTTTCTGTTATTTTTTGACGAGTAGATTCTTTAGGTAGAGTGATTGGAATCTTCAATAAATCCTCAGTTGAGATTGCTGGGTACATACTGGCAGTCGTATAAAGATCCAAAATTTCGCAGACAATGGGCGATCGCAAATAGATCAATAAAACTTCTGGCTCAATTTTGGTTGGTTTGAGAACAGCAAAACCAGATGAGCAAATGTAGTTATTTTGCTCAGATTCAATTAAGGCTGAAAGTCTGCGGATAGGGCGAACTGTTGACGTAATTACATCGTTAGTTTTGACAAACCATTGCGCTCGACTAGGGGCTTCTTCCATCGCTACTACTTCACTATTAGCAAAGCCTTCTCCACTAAGATTGCCAATTTCGATATAGTTAAATGTGCCTTGTTTTTCGGGCTGAAACTTGCGCTTTGCTAGTGAGACAACATCCCCAATACAAAGACCAGACTGACCCATGATTGCCATGACCTTTTGCTGTTTTGGCTGGTAATACTCAGCGTCGAGGCGATCGCAAGACAGGAACGACTCAGAAAAACTCTTGACGGCAACGGTTTCTTCCGTGGGTTGCCAGTCCTTCAAGCCAAGCTCAGACAACAGCATATCTTCAGCTTGTTGATAAATTTCTTTGGAATGATTATGAAGTGAAAATGACTTCTTGATTAGCTTTTCAAAGTAAATAACTAATTTTTGAGAATCTAATAAGACAACCTTCATTGATCTAATATCATCAAGCTCAATCTTTGACTGAACATGGATAGCCTGAACCCTCTTAACCTGCTCAGAGCCAAATTTGGATATTAAAAATGAAAAGAGATAAAATGGATTTATATTATTTCTGTTGACTTTAATACTAATAACATTTTGACTTGTATTAGCTCTTTCAAAAAGAATGCAGAAATTTCCGACTGAACCTACTTTTGATAGTGCAATATCACCGTATTCAAGCTCTGTCTTGTTCTCAATTACAGAATCTTTTTCGGAAATATAAATGCATTCTTCTCTGTCCAAAAAGCTATTCTTGATATTTTGAACTCGTATAAACGGGATTCCTGAATCTTGATATCTATCAGGAGAAATGTCAAAAATTCCTTTTCTGATTGAGCGAGTAACCTTGGACAAAGGAAGAAACAGTTTTTGCCTGAGCAGGTTTTCATTGGAGATAAACTCCTTTTTGAAAAAATCACTATCGTATCTAAAACTTCTATTGTTATCTTGGAGTGAACTAAGGGTGATTTCAACTGCTTCCAGCCCATCCATTAACTGCTGATACCTCACAGCATCAAACGGTGTCACAGATGGGCTAGATTCAAAAAAACTGAGCTTCTCCTTTTTGGCAAACTCAATAAACGCTTCCGCAATACCGTCTTCCGTCAGCCCTTCGTGGTTATACAAGTCATGATCCACCACTAAATGACCGTGAACGTCTTGCAAAAAATCGCCCTCCACCCCCACCACTCGCTGCATCGGAGAAGGCGGCATCAATTCGCTCAGTTCGTCATCAGGCGGTGAAGTAGACGATGAAATTTTCCGCCAGATTTTATCCCCAGAATTATCCTTCCCCGATTTCCGCATCGTCGCAAAAAAGATGTTGTAGTCATCCTGTCGAGGACAGAGTGCGCCCACCTTCGGGTCATCATTCCACTTCTGCACAAACAACACCGAAGTCTTTGTACCCGTGTGCGGCTTAAACGTATTACCATGCAGCCCAACCACCGCCAAAATCCGGCAGCGTTCGGCAATAAAATCTCGAATATTCTTATCCGATGAATTGTTAAACCGTCCTTGAGGCAGCACGATCGCCATTCTACCCCCCGGTTTCAAAAAGTCCAAATTGCGCTCAATAAACAAAATATCGCGCCCTACCTTGGTTTGCCACTTACCATCCGGCTTCTTTGCCAAATCATAGCGGGCAATCATGCGCGGTTCCTTGATATCTCCGGCAAAGGGCGGATTCGCCATCAACACATCAAACTGAAACTCTCGAAAATCTTTATTCCCTTTCGGTCGCAACCGTTTCAGCCGTTTGAACCCAGCATTATAAATGTTATCCCATTCTTCTTGTTCCGTAACTTCATTCCACAGTTCATAGTCCAGCGTGTTCAGGTGCAATACATTTGTCTGTCCATCCCCCGCAATCAAGTTCAGCGTCCGCGCCACCCGCACCGCCTTCTCATCAAAGTCGATGGCAAACACCTTCTCTTCTACATATTCACTACAACGGGGTGGCTTATCTTCCAACGAAAACAAATGACTCGCCTGCAACCCCTCATCCGCCAAAATCTGCCTCCACACATGAAAAATCGTATGCACCGGAAACCCAGATGACCCCGCCGCCGTGTCGATCATATACTCATCTTCTTGGGGATTGAGCATTTTCACGCACATATCAATCACATAGCGCGGCGTGAAATATTGCCCTTTATCTCCCTTGCTGCTCTGGTTAATCAAATATTCAAAGGCTTCATCGATTACATCCAGATTGGAGTTAAACAGCTTCACATTCTCCAATGACGACACACAAACCGACAGGTGCGAAGGCGTGAGGCTAATTTTAGCATCTTCACTAAACACCCCTTCCCACTTTTTCTTTGCCCCATCAAACAAATCCTGAATCTTGGTTTTGAGTGCTGCTTCTGTCTGTCCCGTATTGCGAAACTCTAGAGAACGGGTTTTACGGCGGTTGCCCTGCCCAGAATACCACTCATCATAGAGCTTCGTAAAAATCAGCTTAAATAGTTCCTCAAATACATCAACCCCAGCATTCGCCAGTACCTCATCTTCCATTTCTTCGATCAGGGTTTTGAGAGATTTATTCTCCTTTATCAACTTGTCATTAGCAATCAAGTCTTCCAGGGTAAACTTGATCTGAAGAATATCTGCCAGGGTTTGATTAGCATTGGGCAAACCAGGGATATCTTCAAAATAATTGGGATCTTTGCGCTGGTAGTAGGAGATTTGATCGCCATTTGTCCAAATTGCGATCGGCGCACCCGTGGCATTACAATACGATCGCAACTGATCTTTCCCATCCTTTAGCTTTGGCTTCTTTAGCTCCACCAGCATATACACCGTGTTTGGACGGTCTTTGTCCATCACCACAATGTCTGCCCGTTTCACCTCCCGCCCAAAGTTCACCCCATACTCTACCTGAATGCGACTGAGAGGATAGTGGAGGCGTTTATTCAAAACCTGTAAATATAGCTGCCGAATTGCTTCCTCTGGAGTAAGCTTAATTGCCTTCTGACGCACCAAACACACGATATAAGGCACTTCGCTACTTTTGGTTGCTTTAAGAGTAATGCTCTGCTCTAACTGCTCAATTTCCGCCGCAGTAAACTGCGACAGTTTGTAATTTGAGTCTTTGAGGATATCGGCTAGTTTCATCAGGCGCTACAGAATCTACATAAAGGCTTAGTCCGTTATAGAGTGTAACGCTATTGTAGAAACTGACCTATAGGTTTTTCTAATACTCTTTTTGAAAATGCGATGCCTCCGGTGGTCACTGAGCTTGCCGTTCGCGCAGCGTCTCGTAGAGAAGTGCGGGCTACGCCTACGCCAAGCAATGGGCATCATTCACCGTGAATGCTTTACTTTGGCAAGATTACAAAATTTCATCAACCAGGACAGTACCACCTTCATAAAAATCAATGCTGAGATGAGAATCCGCAAGTAGTGCAGTTCCCAGGAGAGGACGACGACCCATTGCCAACACAATGACTTCTCGCTCCGTACCGTTCCAAAAAATCTTTATTGCATGAGCATTTGTTGTAGTCTTGGAGTTGTCGGCAAGATTTGCGTAAGAAAACCTTCAAACCCCGTATCAATAACAAACTCAATTTCTACATGTGACTTGTCTTCTAAACGAACCAAAACACTCATTCGTGCTTGAAGCCTAACCACCGTCCCGTGTATCACTGTACCGTTCTGACTAATGAACCACCAACAGCATACACGGCATCATAACCAATTCTTTCTGCCCAAATTGCTGCATCAGGCTGTTTGGCTTGCAAACGACGGCTTGTTACCAGCAAATCATCACCAATTTCATATTCACCTGTTTCAACATTGATGGAAATTAATTTGCCAATATTCTCTACTGTCTCAACTTGGGAACGGATATGTTTTTCGTAGAATTCTTTACCACGTTGGATAATTTCTTCGTCACTTAGTTTCGGATAAGACATACAGGCAAGCTTTCAAGTAAAGCATTTGATCGCCCTATTTATTATAGTGTGCAACTTATTGTTAAACGATAAGGAAATGAGCAGCGATGCCTGTCATCTCATATTCCCGGCTGTCTTTGCCATACTTCAACACCACACCACTGACCAAGTAAACGAACAGACTTGTGTTCTGAACGAATGGACTTGTGTTCTGAACGAATGGACTCGTGTTCTGAACCAATGGACTTGTGTTCTGAACCAATGGACTCGTGTTCTGAACGAATGGACTCGTGTTCTGAACGAATGGACTTGTGTTCTGAACCAATGGACTTGTGTTCTGAACGAATGGACTTGTGTTCTGAACCAAAACTATAAAAGTTCTTCCAAGTGCTTTGATTATCGTAGACGAAACTGTGGCAGAAGCGATGTCTACGACGGGCTACGCCTACGCCATTAGTTACGGTAATGAGTTGCATAGTGATGATGGGGTCACTCCCCATTCCCAAACCACCAAGGGTCATTAGTATCGTTAGTTTTAATCAAAATAGCTTTTTTTCGCATAAACCGTTTCAGCGCTGCCGCACCCATGCGTGACCCTCCCATACCGGAGAATTTGAAGGCGTTTTTCTCTCCCTCGTGCATGATGGCGGTGAGTGCAGCATCGTTGATACTAATACCACCTGCATCTATCTGCTGGGCAACTTCTAAGGCTTCGACTTCTGAGGCAAAGATAGCAGCACTCAATCCATAAATTGAGTCATTCGCTAAAGACACTGCTTCCTCAACTGTGGAAAAAGGCATTATTGGCATAATGGGGCCAAAAGTCTCTTCGGTCATCACTTTCATGGAATGATTAACCTGGGTAAGTACTGTTGGACGACACCACCAACCCCCACCTAAGTCTTCAATTACACCACCGCAGTGAATTACTGCTCCCTTTTCCACTGCATCTAGCAGATGGTCGCTAATAATTGCTGCTTGTCTTTCAGCAATGATGGGGCCAATTTCTCCACTTTCGACTGTGGGGTAGGCTAGTTGAAGACGATGGGCCTTAGCTACTAATTGATGGTAAAACTTGTCAAATATGGATTCAGCAACGTAAATCCGCTCAATTGATAAGCACGATTGTCCGGTGTTGACGACGGAACCCCATAAGATTGCTGAGGTTGCTAATTCTAAATTGGCTGATTCTAAAACGATCGCAGGGTCTTTTCCTCCTAATTCCAAAAAAGCCGGAATAAACCGTTTAGCAGCCGCTTCTGCCACTTTTCGCCCTGTTGCTACACTGCCTGTAAAGCATACTAAATCTACATTCTCAATCAAAATAGAACCAGTTTCGCCTGCTCCCTCAACAAAAGTTAAGACATCGCGCAATTCAGGAACGGTGCTGAGTGCTGTTTTCAGTGGTGCTACGAAGCGGGGAGCAATTTCACTGGGTTTGACAATCACACCACAACCCGCCAGTAATGCCGGAATGGTATCAATGGTAGACAGCAACAGTGGAAAATTCCACGGGCTAATTATCCCAACTAGGGGATAAGGAACAGATGTTTGTTGCAAAGCGATAAATGGAATTGCTGTATTTTTTGCAGAGTCTTGCAGCAAGTCCGGCGCTAACTTACACCAGCGATCAATGCTAGAGAGGAAGGAGTCTATTTCTAATACTGAGGTTGATAATCTTCCTGTATCATTTACCAAAGCTTCTGTCAAGCGATCGCGCCCAGATAATATAGCTTCCTTCCACTGCTGTAAAGCTTCAATTCTCCCCTCTAAACCCAGTTGCTGCCAACGAATTTGCGCTCTGCGAGTACGCTTACATTGCTGTGCCAGCAGCCTTGGGGGCGGCGGGATAATTACGTAGTCAAATTTGCCAGTTCGGGGATTGCGGACTTCTATTGGTTTTGTCATTTGTCATTGGGCATGGGGCATGGGGCATGGGGCATTGGGCATTGGGCATTGAGAAAGAGAGGGCAGAAGTTCTTTAATTTTGAATTTTGAATTGATTTGCTCCCCCTGCTCTCTTATCCCCTACTCCCCACTCCCCATTCCCCATTCCCCATTCAAATTATCCCCAATTGGGTTAACCGTTCAATGGTGGCTTGCTGCGTTTGGAGGAAGTGTTTGCGGTCTATTTCTCCTTCCAGCATAGTATTAGGGGGGTAAAAGTGTGATTGGCGATAACTTTCGGCGTATAGTTCAAACCGTTGACGGGCAAGTAAATTATTTAACCCTGGTCGGCGGCGATCGCGGCGTAATGCGGCTAGGTCAATCTCGGCAAATGCTGCCATACTCTCACCTGCACCTGTCTCTGCTAAAACGATTCCGCGATGATCAATGATTTTTGAACCACCATCAGCCGAAGCAATAGGGATAGCAATATTAGCGATACCTGCTGTATTGGCTGAAACTACGTATGCCATATTTTCAACGGCGCGAGTGATTTTTGCCGCGTCTTTGGGGGTGAGGCTTTTGTTGTATACTTCCGAGGTGGAATGGACAAAAACCTCTGCTCCTCGCATCGCCAAACATCGCGCCACTTCTGGATACAAAATTTCTTCTGAGGCCAAAGCTGCCAAATTACCGATCTCCGTTTTGGCTACGGGGAAAACTCCCTCTAAACCATAGCAATCAAGATATTTATCCCAAACGTCATGGGGTGTAGGGGCAAACAAGGAATTCAGCCGCCGATACCGCAAAACAATTGAGCCAGAAGGGTTAAGAATAAAGCAGGTTTGAAAGTACAATCCGGGAAAGTTGGGGTCAACTTCGTAGGCGTTACCAGCTAAAAAGATTTTGTGCTTTTGAGCAATTTTACCAAGTGCTTCATACTCAGCACCAGCCATTTCTATACAAGCTTTTTCTGCCCATCCTGCTAGAGAATCTCCCATCGGGAAACCAGTGAGGAAATATTCTGGCAGTACAATTAAACGACAATCGAAGCCAATAAAAGCGATACTAGCAGCAATTTGTTGCGCTATACGGTTGATGGAGTTTTGCATGAGCCTACGCGCTTCGTGGCGATCGCTTGTTTGGTTGACTGCATAACAGGTAACTTGCAGTGCCAAAGCCCGGTAGAATTCTGGATTAGTAGGCATGGGGCATGGGGCATGGGGCAGTTGTCTTTTGCTAATGACTAATGACTAATGACTAATGACTAATGACTAATGACTAATTCGATCGCCACCCCAGAGCGATCGTACAAGTTTATCTGTTAATTCAGAACCAAACATCTGTGCGGCAAATTTATTACCTGGATCGCGTTCAGCACTGGTACGGCGCAGCGCCAAATCACGAGCCGCCAAGGCCTCCCGTGCATCTTCTGGCATAGGTTCAGCTGCATCTACCCAGGTTAGCCAGCGATCGAGTGTTTCGTGTGCAAGTGTGCGAGTTAGTTCGAGAGTATCAAAAGTAGGTGCGCCTGTGTAACACAAGCTGACAGGCGATTGAAATAAGCGAATATAGACACTTTTACTGGTAAATACCTTTAAGCGCGTATCGTCTTGCAACTTTAAGAATGTTTGGTTAACTGGTTCATAGTAGCGATCGAGATATCCCAAATCGGTTAAAAGCTCAGTTCGGGCAATGTAATCTATATAAAATAAAATATTTCCATTTGGAAGTGTGCCAAACTCAAAAGCCAAATGAGGAACCTGGATATGCGATTTTAACCAAGTGGTGAGACGCATGGTGCTAAAGTTTGATTTTTCAGGGTTTCCCAGCCAGGAATGAACTAGCCAGTCAATTTCTTTCCCCGAAAAAGCGGTAAGCGAACCCTTCATATTGCCATCGAGACTGCTGTATTGCTGCAAATTTTCTACAGAAGGGTCTGGATGTAATTGAAAACGAGCCTCTAGTTTTTGGTGGAGTTCCTTTGTAATCCCCCACAACTGCTCAAATACAGCTTTATTGTCTAAATCTGTTGGTTGCTTAGTCATAGTTTGAGTTTGCGGCTTTTCTATAAACTTTATGTTTAGTTTGACACTTTCTGGTATCTAGCTCGTTGCTCATATCAAGCAACGCATTCATCGAATTCAGAACTGTGGGAAACAGCCCATCAACTAAACCATGATAAAGCTATTGCAGCAACATCCTTAAGTAGACTGGCAAAAAATAGGCGTTGCAGAACAGTGAGATGAATTGGGGCAGGGCAAGCCACCAGCCGCTCAGTGACCACCATAGGTATCGCTTACCTCATAATGATGCTTTAGCAGTCGATGATTCCTCATTTAGATACCTTTGCTCTTACTCTATGTTCAGTAATAATACTTAAAATTCATACAAAAATGTTATTAATATACTTAATTATAAAAATAAAAATAATTTTCTCAGTAAATATAGACAAATTAAAAGAAAAACAAATACTAATAAGTTAGTTAGTTATTTATTTTTTTAAAATATACATATGGCTTTTGATTTAGATGAAACTTTTCAACTAGACATAGCTCAAATGAATTTAAAGGAAGTACATTCTGTAGTATTTAGTTTCCATGAACCAAAAATTCCTTTTGTAATTTGGTTATTAGAGAACCCTAATAGTCCATTAGCATTACCTGGAAAAATTAGTCTGCGTCATCATGATTATATCCACATACTTCTAGGTAGAGGTATTTCTCCTCAAGATGAAGCTTTTGTAATTGGATTTACAATGGGTAATGACTTAAAGACTAATAAACTACATTTATTCATATATAAATTTTTTGCTAAATTTATATATCCATATCCTTATAACTTTTCGACATTAGATTTAATAAATTTTAACTTAGGCTTTATGTATGGCAGAAAGATTAAAATAAAACAAATAAATGAGATAGAATTTGAAAAATATCAAAATGAAAATATAAAATATTTGAGAAAGTTTTTCGGTATTAATACGGATGAAATAAAACTTATATAAGAGTATTGAATTTGATTAACAGCCAACTAGTATCTATCTAAAAAATACTATCAAAATGCGTCTACTAAATAAACTGAGATTTGTTCCCTCTCAAATAGTAACTGTAACAGTACTGCTGACATTACTATTGTTTATTCCTCAAATTTTGCTCAACCTGCAAGCATATTATAACTTTAATAATATTATTAAACATGAATTTAAACTCCAAAGACTGAGTGATAAAATTACTTATCTTGATGAAGTATTAACAATGTCAGCACGCATGAATGCTGCTACAGGAAAATTTATTTGGGAAGAACGGTATCGCAAATTTGAACCTCAACTCGACCTTGCTATTAAAGAATCTATTAAACTGGCTCCTCAAGTATATGAAAATGAGAATGCCCAAAAAATTGATGCTGCCAATCAGCGCTTAATTGCGATTGAATATCAATCTTTTGAATTAGTTAAAAATAATCAAAAAGAGATAGCGCAACTACTACTTTTTAACAGTGAGTATGAAAATCAAAAACAAATTTATGCTGATGGTGTTTCTAAAAGAAAGCGTAATATATCACTTCAATTACAGCAGAAAGTTGATGATTATTACAAAAGACTATTTTGGGCAATTTTAGAATCTATTATAAGTTTAGCAATGCTGATTCCGGCATGGCTTTTAGTATTAAATTTATTACAGCAATACTTAAAAGCTAAAAAATTTGCTCAAGCTGCCTTAGAAGAAACGAATTATAGGTTGGAAATGCAAGTTGCAGAGAGAACGGCAAAATTAAAACACAAAAATATTCAATTACAACAGACACTGCAAGAATTACAACACGCTCAAGTACAACTTATTCAAACTGAAAAAATGTCCTCATTAGGTCAGCTAGTTGCTGGTGTTGCTCATGAAATAAATAATCCAGTTAATTTCATTTATGGTAATGTGTTACATGTTAAAGAATATAGTCAGCAATTACTAACTTTAATTAACCTGTATCAGCAACAAAATTTTAATTACAATTCAGAAATAACTAGTTTGATTAATAAGATAGATTTAGAGTTTATTATTGATGATATGCCGAAAGTCTTATCTTCAATGAAAGTTGGTACTGAGCGCATCCGCGAGATTGTGCTAACTTTGCGGAACTTCTCGCGTCTTGATGAAGCAGAAATGAAACCTGTTGATATTCATGAAGGAATTGATAGCGCGTTATTAATTTTACAGTATCGTCTGAAAGAAAAGCATAAGCAGCAGGAAATTGCAATAATCAAAGATTATGGTGATTTGCCTCTTGTTGAATGTTATGTGGGAGGATTAAATCAGGTATTTATGAATATATTCAGTAATGCTATTGATGCTTTATATGAATGGGAAGCAGAATGTTTAAAAGAAAAGGCTGAAAAACACCTTAGTTCTATTATTGTCCACACCGAAGTTACCAATGAAGAATGCGTGATTATTAGTATTAAAGATAATGGGCCAGGAATGACTGAGGAAGTTAAGACTAGATTGTTTGACCCCTTCTTTACTACAAAACCTATAGGTAAAGGTACTGGCTTAGGATTATCTATTAGTTACCAAATTATAGTAGAGAAACATAAGGGAAAAATTCAGTGTATTTCTGCACCTGGTAGGGGTACAGAGTTTTTGATTGAAATTCCTATCAAACAGACACAGTAAGCAAATAAATCCAATTCGCAATTCGCAATGACGCTCGTTCGCCCTTGGCGTGCCGTAGGCAAGACTCGCTAACGCTGCGCTAACGCAATTCGCAATTAAACTCAGAAGACACTCCGGGGTGGGGTTTTTACCTACCTTGAGAATACAAGGATTTTTTCTCTACGAGACGCTGCCGCTTTTTTGATAAATATATTAACAAAACAGAATTCAGAATTGAATTCTAGGAGACACAGAAAATCCTCGACGCGTGGGTTTAATACTGGCTAACTCCACCTGAAAGCTTACCTTGTCACTCATTTCTCCACTTCTCGCTTCCAAAGTCCACTTACCAGGACGCAAATTCCAAAATACAGAATTAGCTGAGTTTATATTTAGTTTTTCACCGTTCAGCCACCACTCTACAGGCGCAGATTTATTTCCTACTAGCTTAAATTCGAGTTTTTGCTTCGCTTCTTCGCCTGGATAAAGTAAGAATAAATCGCCATGACGGGGAGATAAAATTCTCAAATTGGTAGCAGTAAAATTCGATTGCTGTTGTTTTGCCAACCACTCATCATACTCTGGTGGCAAATTAAATTGATTTTCACCTTCGTAGTTACTTTTATCTTCTGGATAGAAATATTCCTGAACAACTGAGGTGCAATCTGGTGTTGGTCGTAGCCCTGAAGTTGCACAAACAGGTAGTTGCACTAAACCTTCTGGAGGCGGGAAAGCTTCTGGTTCTCGATGTTCGTGTAGGTGTAACATAATCCGATTCCACAAGGGTGCAGCCCCGGTAACACCTGAAACTTGACGCATCGGTTCGCCGTTGAAATTGCCTACCCAGGTAGCGACGGTGTAATCTGTGGTGAAGCCAACTGTCCAAGTATCACGGAAATTGGAAGAAGTCCCAGTTTTAACAGCAGCGGGGAAAGGTAAATTTAACACTGAATCTACACCAAATGCTGTTGCACGAGCATGGCTGTCACTGAGCATATTAGTTATTAATTGCCATATTGTGTGGTTGGGGAGTGGGGAGTGGGGAGTAGGGAGTGGGGAATTGGAAAATGTGCTTAGGAATGAGGTAGCATCTCCTTGTCGTGCTATGGTCAGGTAGGCACGGGCTAGTTCCCATAAACTGACTTCGCCACTACCAAGAGTCAAACCTAAACCGTAATGTTCTGGGGTGTGATTAAGGTGTTCAAACCCCAATTGATGCAGACGTTCGAGGAAAGTCTGCACACCTACCTTTTCTAACACCCGTACTGCGGGTACATTCAAGGAATTTGCTAAAGCGATTCGCACCCTCACGGGGCCAAGGAAGCTTTCGCTGTAATCTGTTGGGCTGTAAAGTTTCGCGCCGGGAATTGCATAATGGGCGGGTACATCTGCCAAAATGGTATTTGGGCGAATTAAACCTTTTTCTAAAGCTAATTCATAGACAAAAGGTTTGAGGGTAGAACCGGGTTGACGTAGTGCTTGCACTCCATCATTGCGTCCGAGTTTGGCTTCATTAAAGTAATCAGGTGAACCGACATAAGCCAAAACTTCACCGGTGTGGTTGTCAATCACTAACGCAGCTGCATCATGAACGTTGTTAGTGGCTAGGAAAGAAATTACCTGTTGCACCTGTGCTTCGACAAACTGCTGTAAAGGGCGATTTATAGTTGTGCGAATAACGGATTCATCCCCCCTAGCCCCCCTTAATAAGGGGGGAATATAGCCCTTTGCAAGGGTAGTTGGGGAGATTTGATTAGCTAACCAAAATAAAAAGTGTGGTGCGGCGATAATTCCTCGTTGGCTAGACTGAAACACAACCTTTTCGGCGGATGTTCGGGCTGCGTAGCTTGCCGCCGTAGGCATCGCACCACTGATATACTTTTCTTGTACCATCCGATTAAGAACGTATTTTTGCCGTTGCTTCAGCCGTTCCCAATGTTTATAAGGATTAAAGTATGTGGGATTATTGGGAATAGCAGCCAACAAACTAGCTTGAGCAAGATTTAATTCACTAGCTGGGATGGAAAAATAAGTCTGCGCGGCTGCTTCCACACCATATATATTGCCTCCCATTGGCAACCTATTGATATATGCAGAGAGAATTTCATCTTTGCTCATCCCTGCTACTAACCGCCAAGATAGCCAAATCTCTTGCATTTTACCAGAGAGAGTCCGCGGCACAGGATATAACATCCGCGCTAACTGCATAGTAATAGTGGAAGCGCCGGAAACAATTCGTTTCGCGTGGATGGCTTCTTTGCTGGCGCGGATAACAGCTTTCATATCCAACGCCCCGTGATGGTAGAAGCTGCCATCTTCGGCGGCTAAAATAGCGTGGATAAACTGGGGTGAAACCTGATTTAGTGGTACTACTGATGTATGCTCTTGGTCACGGGTGAGTAATGTTCCTAATGGTAAACCATTGCGATCGCTAAATTGCATTGCCAGTTGATTTTGGGCAATGTCTGCGGCACGAATGGGCGCAAAATAAGGTAGCAAGCGTACAGTCAAACAGATTACCAGCACAGCTAGGATAATTTTACTGTGCTTAATTTTGAGTAGCGATCGTAAAATTAGTTTCATCAGGGAATCCCCTGCTCAAAAAACCTACCTTAATTTTGACGCGGCGATTACATCTACATCAGTAAATATGTCAAATCCTTAATAATTCATTTGTCATAACTAAGCAGATGTAAATCAATTTTTACGAAATTTAAATATTTAGAGTTAAGAATTGTAGTCATTTTTGGAACAATAACACTGGATTAGTTATCTATGTAAATAAACATCCGTTATATCCACAGCTTAGGTAAAATAATTAGTTATCTTGCTTCCTTTATCAGTCTGGGTATTGCTCACTCTATGAAGGAATGCAAATTTTTATTTGCTATAATTTTGTGATTTTTTATTTTGAATTATTAGAAAGATGATTATCAGAGTTTTATTGCGTTTTTACCATAAAATAACCTATCGCATTCTTAACATCCTTAGAGGTTCATTCAAAAAAAATGGACATTCTTCAAACCGTAATGGAGCAATACAGTTTCTTCTTATCTTTACACTTATATTAGGAATGGCAGGGTGTAATTTTTTTGGTATCAACTCAAGTAAAGAAAAATTACCAACAGTATCCCCACTCACACCACCGAAATTACCAGACTGGATTGAACAAATTAGTCCCATTGGAGATGCAAAACCCCTCAACCAAATCCGCATCCGTTTTAAAGAAGCTTTAATTCCAGTTGAAAGTCTTGATAGTCCAGAACAGCAGAAATTATTACAAAAATTTGCCCTTTGGCCACCTTTACCTGGTCAATTTCGCTTTTTAACACCGCGTATGGTAGGTTTTCAATCTGATAAAGCACTACCAATAGCGACAAGATTTCAAGTCACTCTCAAAGCCGGTTTAGCTGATTTAAAAAATCATCGCCTAGACAAAGATTTACCTTGGACATTCAATACCGAATCTATTAAGCTGACTAATTTACCCGGTGTTAATCCCATTGAAAAGGCTGATGCTGAACCAATTGATTTAAAACAAAAATTACAGTTTACTTCCAATGTAGAATTGGATTTAGCTTCTGTACAAGAACATTTACAGTTAATTCCCGAAGGTAAAAATCAAGGTACAAGTTTTAAAGTTGAATTAAACAAAGAAGAAAAACCATTAAAAAACGAAGAAGACCCTTTAGAAAAATTTGACCCTTCAGCACGCAATTGGATTTATAACCTCATCCCACAGCAAAATCTCGAAAAAGCAACTCGTTATCGTCTGGTATTTTCTCCCGGAATACGTCCAGCTTATGGCAATCTCCCTACAGAGAAAGAATTTGCCACTAAGTTAGCAACTTATTCGCCTTTGGCATTTCAGAAAATTAACTTTTACGGACAGCCAGATGCAGGCGGAACTTTTGGACGATTTATTAAAGGCAGTCCTCAGTTAGAATTTAATAACATATTATTAGCAGGTTCAGCTAAAGAAAACATTACTATTAATCCAGCGCCAAAAGACATTTCGAGAATTCTGCAAGTAAACGATGAAGATAAAATTGTTGGCATCAATCCTTATGCGCTAGAACCCGCCAAGACTTATACAATTACTATCGGTGGCAATATCAAAGATAAGTTTGGGCAAACTTTAGGTAAACCTGTCACACTTAAATATGATACTGGAGATTTAGCTGGGGATATCTGGGTACCATCGGATTTAAACATTTTCCCAACTGGTAAAGATTTACAGTTAAATATTAGTACAGTAAACTTGCCAGAATCAAAATATAACGCAGCTTATCGAGTAGTTAAACCAACGGATTTAGTTTATTTCAATTATGGTAATGATTTATTACCAAAACCCTCTGATTGGCAAAGCTTTAACGTATTAGGTAAGAAAAATCAATCAGTTGACGTTGCTGTTCCTCTGCGGGAAAAAATAAGTGCAGCTACGGGAATGTTAGCTTATGGAGTGCAAGCCCGTACTAATAAATATCAGGAGAATGGGAAAGAACTATGGCGCGAACCTACGATTTATGGAATGGTTGAATTGACGAATTTAGGCGTATTTACTCAGTGGTTTCCTGAGTCAGGCTTAATTCGCGTCAATCATCTTACAGATGGTTCGCCAGTTAAAAATAGCGCTATTGAAATTTATCAATCAAAATTACAGGCTAAATCACGCCCCGAACCAGTACCTTGTGTAACAGGGAAAACTGATGAAAATGGAATTTTTAGAGTGAATCGTGAAGAGTTACAGCAATGTAATTCTGGAAATGACAACTCTAGTAAACCACCCCAATTATTAGTAATTGCCCGTGAAAATCAAGATTGGGCATTTGCCAGAACTGAAGAATATAGCGGTGTTTATGGCTATGGTATTGATGCAGGTTGGCAAAATGGTAAGCCAGAATCACGCGGGGTAATTTTTTCAGATAGACAGTTGTATCAACCAGGCGAAAAAGCTTGGTTAACTGGTTTTACTGACTATTTACAAAATGGTGCGATTCAGCAAGATAAAAATGCTGTTTACCAATTAACTCTGATAAATCCCGATGGACAAAAGACCAACTTAGGTACACAAACGACAAATGACTTTGGTACATTTTCTCTGGAACTGCCAATCAAGACAACTCAGCGCTTAGGCTACCATACAATCCAGGCAAAAGGAAAGAACGGGCAAGAAATTTCTGGAGAATTTCGGGTAGCTGAGTTTAAACCACCAAACTTTAAAGTCGAACTCAACTTAGATAAAGAATTTGCTTATATTGACGAGAAAGTTAATATTAAAGCTGCAAGCAATTATTTGTTTGGCCCACCTGTAGAAGGTGGAGAAGCAAAATACTTTATTACTCGCCAGCAATCTAATTTTATTCCTAAAGGTTGGGAAGAATTTACTTTTGGTAGACAGTGGCTATGGCCAGAGGAAACCCCTACTATATCTAGTGATGTATTACAAACTAATGCCGAATTAGATGCTAATGGTAAAAGTAGTCAAACTGTGAATGTGGCTAATGATTTACCATATCCAATGACTTATCGGGTAGATGTGCAAGTTGCAGATGTTTCTAATCTGTCGGTAGCGAATTCCAAAACTTTTACAGCCTTACCCACTAATCGCCTCATTGGGTTAAAAAGTAATTTCATCGCTGATGCTGGTAAGGCTTTTCCTATTGAAGTCATTGTTACTGACCCTACAGGAAAACCGATAACAGGTCAACGGGTGCGGCTAGAATTACAACAGATTAAATACAGCAGCGTCACGCAGTTGGTGGAAGGTAGCCGAACAGCAAAAAATCAAGTTGAATATAAAACAGTAGGACAAGCAGAAATTACATCCGCTAGTAATCCGCAATCGGTAAGTTTGACAGCGCCGGAATCTGGTTCATATCGGATTAGAGTGAATTTTAGCGATGCCAAAAACGAATTAAGTGCCACAGATTTACAAATTTGGGCGACTGGAGGTAATCCAGTATTTTGGGGTTCCAGAGAACGAGATGTCTTAGAAGTTAAGCTAGATAAAAAAGAGTTTAAACCAGGTGAAACTGCTACTGTATTAATTCAATCTCCCTATCCAGATGCAGAATTATACTTTGCTGTGATTAAAGACAAACCCCTTTATCAGCAAATTACCAAAGTTCAGGGAGGCGCACCACAAATTCAGTTTCAAGTTACGCCAGAAATGCTGCCAAATGCAGCCATCGAAGCTGTCTTATTAAGGCAAGGTAAACCCATAAACCAAATGGAAGCGGGAAGTTTAGATAACTTAGTGAAAATTGGTTTTACACCTTTTAAAGTTAACTTAGAAGATAAGTATTTAAAACTACAAGTTAAGCCAGTGCAAGCATCATTAGAACCTGGTGCAGAAGAAACAGTACAACTGGAACTGAAGGACAATCAAGGAAATCCCACCCAAGGACAGTTTACTGTCATGGTGGTAAATGAAGCGGTGTTACAACTTTCTGGTTATCGTCCGCCAGATTTGGTAGATACAGTTTATGCAGAACAGCCAATATCTACCCGCTTTAGCGATAATCGGCCAGATGTCATATTACAACCACAAGATGTAGCTAAACCCAAAGGTTGGGGTTACGGCGGTGGTTTTTCACCTGGTGCAGCAAATACTCACACCCGCACCGATTTCAAAGCCTTAGCTTACTACAACGGTTCTATCCTTACCGATGCAAATGGTAATGCACAGATAACCTTTAAACTCCCCGATGACTTAACTACATGGCGAGTGATGGCTGTCGCCACTGATGGAAATCTGCGTTTCGGCAATGGGGACGCGACATTTATCACCACCAAGGCACTGCTAACTAATGCCATCTTGCCACAGTTTGCCCGTCCAGGCGATCGCATCCTCGCTGGTTTATCTGTCACAAACAACACTGGGAATACAGGAAATCTCTCAATTAATGGCGAACTTAGCCCTAATGTGAAGTTTGCTGACAAAAACCCCACAACTACTTCTTTGCAAACCAAAGCTGAATCCGCAACTCAGGCTTATCGCTTTCCAATGGTGGCGGATAGCGTGGGAGTTGCTAAAGTTCGCTTTACCACTCAGCTAAATAATACAGCCGCAGATGCTTTTGAAGTTCCTTTGGAAATTAAGCCAGTTGAAATTACAGAACAAGTTGTCGAAACTGGTGTCACTGAAAAACAGGTGAAGATTCCCCTGAATGTCGAGAAAAATACCTTCCCTGATGCGGGAGGTTTAGATATTCAGTTGGCGAGTACTTTGATACCAGAGATTCAAGCACCAGCGAAGCAGGTTTTAGAAGATGATGATTTGCCGTTTACAGAACCGGCTGCAAGTCAGTTAATAATTGCGGCTAATCTGCAAACTATTTCTGAAAAATGGGGAATAGGGAATAGGGAATGGGGAATAGGGAATGAATCTTCTCCCACTCCCCACTCCCCACTCCCCACTCCCTACTTTTCACAGGCAAATCAAGCAATTGAAAAATTACAAAAACTCCAAATAGCCGATGGTGGTTTTGCTGCTTTCCCCGGACAAGAAAAATCTGACCCTTGGGTTTCTTCTTATGCGGCTGAATCTTTGGCTAAAGCCAGTCAGACGTTCCCTAATTTAGTCGATTCTGCAATGCTGTCTCGCCTCAAAACATATCTGCAAGAAGTTCTGGCGAATCCTGGAGAATACGAGTTTTGCAAACAGCAATTATGTAAAAGACAACTGCAAATTAATGCTTTAATTGCTTTAGCAGAACTGGGCGATAAACGCAATACTTTTCTTGCAGATATTTATGAACAGCGCAATAATTTTGATGTAGTAACTCAAATTAAACTGGCGCGATACTTATCTCAATTCCCCGAATGGCAAGATGAATCTCAACAATTAGTGAACAAACTGCAACAGAATATATATGAAACCGGTCGCACGGCAGTTGTAAGTTTACCACGTAGTTGGGGATGGATGAGTTCATCTACCACAACGCAAGCGCAAGCTTTACGCTTATTTATTGCCAAGCAGAGTAAACCCGAAGTTATAGATAAGTTATTCCAAAGTCTTCTGGGATTGCGACGAGATGGCACATGGCAAACCAACTATAATAATGCTCAAGCGTTAACAGCTTTGGTAGAATATAGCCAACTGCAACCCACACCACCTAATTTTGTTGCCACAGTGCAATTAGCTGGTAACAAGTTAGGAGAAAATCAGTTTAATGGCTATCAAAATCCTAGTTTACAGCTAAATGTGCCAATGAATAAATTACCTCGTGGTCGTCATGATTTAACGTTGCAAAAATCAGGTAATGGCACTTTGCACTATTGGGTTGCTTATAATTATCGCTTGCAAGGAAATCAACCAGGCAGATTTAATGGTTTAAGGGTAACACGAGAAATTAGTAAGTTAAATGAAGAGAAAGTTTTGCAAAAAACAGGTCTTTACGCTTTCGATAAACCCTTGACTTTAGCCTCTGGACAGGTGTTTGATATTGGTTTAGAAATTATCGCCGATCATCCTGTGGATCATCTAGTGATAAAAGATCCGCTACCATCAGGTTTTGAGGCGGTGGATGCGAGTTTTCAAACTGCTACCGCTGCATTACAAGCAAAAGCCGATAGTTGGGAACTTGGGTTTAGGAATATCTACCGCGATCGCATTATCGCCTATGCCGACCACCTGGAACCAGGAGTTTATAGCTTGCACTACTTAGTCCGTTCTGTGACTCCTGGTACATTTTCTTGGCCTGGTGCCCAAGTCCACCTGCAATATGCACCAGAAGAATTTGGGCGTACAGCTGAGTCTACATTAATACTGGAGGATGGAAAGTAATTATTTATGCCATCTTTAGCTGCACTAATTTGTCAGCCATTGGATTATAACTTGAATTACTCCAGTGGCAATTCCTACAATTAGCCAGCCAAATAGACAAATTAAAATCGTTCGTCCCAAATTAATATTGAAAGCACGTTTAATGGCTACAATTACTGCTAGCAAGCTCCAAGTTGACAGTCCAATTTCAATCGGTCTTCCCAAAAGAGGAATCACGGTAAAAAAGTTGAGGATTTGGGGAATATAGGCAAAGCCAATAGGAATCAGCAGTTCTCTATAAGTATGAATAGGTAATTGCAACTGCTGTCCAATTTTCCAAATGCTAAACGTCCAAAAGTAGTAACCAAGTACTACACTTAGAATATTGACGGCAAAGATCAGTAATAACAGTGGTAATGTTACTTGAGCTAGTAATGGAATGACAACACTGCCTAAAGCATGAGCGATCGCAGCCAAAATCACAATCACTTGGGCAACTTTAAATGCTTTTGGGTATCTGCAAGCATCTTCGTAAAAGTTCGCGTTCAGAGCTAATACATCCCACAGCACTTTCTTAATTCCATTGGTTAATGGCTGGTTTCTCACAACAAATCCTTCTCTAGATTGGTGACTTATTTTAATATTGTCAATTAAAGTAATTCGTTGGTGACAGTTTAACCATTAAAATTTGAATGCTTAATGTTTTTGGCAAAACCCTCGTATGGATGCGAAATGGAGGGCTTAAGCTGTTGTTATTTGCAGGATTCCTCTTATTAATCTGGGGTACTTTTGCTCCCGTAGGGACTATAGTATGGTGGTTAGACAGGGGAGCAATAAAGCTAGATAGGAAAACTAGAGAGCTTACCAAGCGAGTTAATGGTGAAGATAGTAATTCTAGTCTGACCTCTGGAGAAAGTAACTGCTACATTGTTTTTTTGCCGGGAGTAGGGGCTGAAAAAAATGAGGTATCTCCTAGAGAAGAAGCATTTTTAGATCGTTTAGAGCAAGACCAACCACAATGTTTAACTGTACGGAGTGTTTTTCCTTACTCTGCGGCCAATAATAACATTGGTGGACAACAGGTGTTTGAATTCCTATGGAAAGTTAGCGAGAATGCAGAAGGTTGGTTCAAATTAACCGAACGTATACTAGAAGCCCGTAATGTTTGGAGAATGGCTGTCTCCGCCGATAATCGTTATGGGCCTATCTACAACCAAGCGATCGCTCTGACAATTGTAGAGCAAATGGAGAAACAGCAACCTATTCCCACATCCTCAAAACAGCCAATTCAGCTAATTCTCATGGGTACAAGCGGCGGCGCTCAGGTAGCTTTAGGTGCAGCTCCCTATATCGACAAATGGCTTCCCGTGGAAATTACTGTAGTTTCCTTTGGAGGAGTATTTGATGGAAACGAGGGTTTTGATGTTGCAAAGCATATTTACCACTTTCGGGGAGAACGAGACTGGATTGAGAATATTGGCGGAATAGTGTTTCCGTCCCGATGGCGATGGACTGTGGGTTCTCCCTACAATCGCGCTCGTCGTGACGATCGCTATACAGTTTACAGTAGCGGCCCCCACGAGCATCAGGGAGAAGAGAACTATTTCGGTAGAGAGGTTGCTAAAAATGATGGTACGACATACGCGGAATTAATGCTTAAACAGGTAAATCAACTCCCCATCTGGTCTTCTAACAACACACCTTCTAATAAAATTTATCCCCTGCCCTCAAAGTGATGGGATATTTTTTTAATTGAAAGCGACGGGAAACTCCATCCCCAGGTGTCTGTAGAGGGATAGTCGCCCCGTCGCTTGGGGCATTGGGCATTGGGCATTGGTATGTTCTTTCCCATGCCCCATGCCCGATTCCCCATGCCCAAAAACTCCATCCCGCAAGTGGCGTGGAGTTTTTCATTGGAAGTCCCTTGCCCCAATTCATCCCACTGTTCTGCAACGCCCGAATTTTTCAACCCCCTGCCTGCATCTCTTCAATCTCAAACAAGCTAATTAATACTCCTGCCAGGGGAATTGACAAGAAAACTCCTATCAATCCTGCAACCTTAGCCCCTACTAATAAGGCAAAGAACATAAAGACTGGATTCATATTGATTGAGCCTTGCATAATTCGCGGCATAAGTAGATTTTCTTCTACTTGTTGCAGGAGGACACAACCAATTAATACTTGTATACTCAGCCAAATTCCTTGAGGTAAAACAATTAGAGAAACTAGAGTAATTCCAATTGTAGCCCCGATGCCAGGAATTAAATCAAATATAGCGGCGATCGCTGCCAAAAATAAAGCATAAGGTAATTGCAAAATAATGAATACGATAAATAGTGAAATTCCAAAGAACAAAGATAACAATAAGCGGCCCCAAAAGAAGCCTAAAAAGTTTTGTTGAATTGCTACCGTTAGTTTGTCACGAAAATTTTGCGGAAAAAGTTTTAAAATAAAATTCCAAACTCTTTGTCCATCTAGCAACATAAAGAAAGCTACAACTGCTATCAAAATCAAATCTATAAAATTAAATAGTAAACCTTGAATAGTGACTAAACCACTACCAATGGATGATAATACCTGATTTCTGAGGGGAGCATCCCAGTTTTTTGCAAAGAAGGCGAAAATCAGTCAGGATAGGTAAGACGAGTGTATTTACTTACCGATGACCCCAGAACAAAAGCAAGCTCTTCAAGAACATATTCAGGCGATCGCTAAAATATTGTACGAA
>JBBSOX010000034.1:0-54973 GCA_038259325.1 Chroococcales cyanobacterium
ACCTGACTTTTCACGTTATGTGGAAAAGTCCACGAAAAACCTAACCCCCTTCCCGATGCGGCAAGGGGGAAATCAAAGTCTCTCTCCTTTTAGGAGAGAGATTTAGAGAGAGGTTTTCCAGATGCCGTGAAAAGTCAGGTTGTAGACATCGCCTACTTCTCGCACAAATCCAAAATACCCTACTTGTTTAGTACGGCTTTTACTACTGATTTTTTTGTGTCAAGTGCTTGCAAAAAATATCCAAAATTTGGGATGGGTCAAAGCAAATTCCATAATTTTTCTGCTCTTTACCCAATCCCCAGTCCCCAGCCGCTAAGTCCCGGTTCAACGCAAACAACGAATCGCCTCTAATAGACCTCTGGCTTTATTCAGTGTTTCTTCATATTCTTTTTCTGGCTCAGAGTCAGCTACCAAACCTGCACCAGCTTGTACGCTCACTGTGTTATCATTTACCACCATTGTGCGAATTGCGATCGCAGTATTTAATTGCCCTTCAAAATCGTAATATCCATACACACCGGAATAAACACCCCGACGACTAGACTCTAACTCGTGAATAATCTCCATCGCCCTAATCTTAGGTGCGCCGCTTACTGTACCTGCTGGGAAGCAAGCTTTCAATAAATCCCATGCTGTTTTACCGAGTGCTAATTTTCCCACAACATTACTAACTATGTGCATGACATGGGAGTAGCGCTCAACTACCATTAATTCATCAACTTTGACGCTACCATTTTGACAAACACGCCCCAAATCATTCCGCCCTAAATCTACAAGCATGACATGTTCGGCAACTTCTTTGGGGTCTTCGAGTAAATCCTTTGCAAAGGCTGCATCTTCCTGGGTAGTTTTACCCCGTGGACGCGTGCCGGCAATGGGGCGTACCGTTGCTATCACTCCACCATCTGTATCGGTTTCGGCTTTTACCATCACTTCGGGACTGGAACCGATGATTTGCCAATCTTGGAAGTTAAAGTAAGCCATGTAAGGCGAAGGATTTATCTGACGTAAAGAGCGATAAAGGGCAAAGGGGTCGCCTGTGTATGGTGTTGATAGCCGCTGGGAAATAACTACTTGAAAAATATCGCCTGCTTTAATGTAGTCTTTGGCTTTTTGGACGCTGGAACAAAAATCAGGGCGGGTAAAGTTGCTCTGATACTGGTCTGTCTCTTTACTCTTCTGCTCCTCTGCTCCCCTGCTCCCTGGTGGTTTCCATTCCAATCTAGTTTTTTCTGGGGATAAGGGCAAAGACAGCTTTTCGAGCATTTGGGTGACGCGATCGCACGCTTGTTGATAGGCTGTGTGTAAAGACGTTACATGTAACGTCTCTACATTACGTAAATCAGCATAAGCGATCGCCCAAATTTTCCGCTTCACTTGGTCAAAAATCAACAGGTGATCTACCTGCATCCACAACCCATCAGGGATATTTCGCTCATCTGGTGGATGAATTGGCACACGCGGTTCAATCCAGCGAATTAATTCATAGCCCCAAAACCCAAATAAACCGCCGATTCCGGGCGGTAGCTGTGGTAGGTTGACTGGGTGAAAAGGTGCTAAACATTCGGCTAAAGCTGCAAAAGGGTCGCCGCCAAAAACGACCTGCGAACCGTCACGGTTTTTCTGAGTCGTGCGATCGCCCCTTGCTTCCAAAACCCAAAGTGGATCGCAACCAACTAAACTATAGCGTCCCAGTTTTTCCCCACCTTCTATCGATTCCAACAAAAAGCTATAGGGTTGACCTGCACAGACTTTATACCAAGCAGATACAGGCGTATCTAGGTCTGCTACCCATTCTTGATATACCGGGACGAAGTTGCCTTGTTGCGCTAGGGTGGAAAACTGGGAGAAATCCGGAAACATCATTATTTTTAAAAGTAATTGGTAATTGGTAATGGGTAATGGGTAATTATTTTTCTTACCAATTATTACCCATTACTAATTACCCATTAGCTACTAATAGCTAGTTACGGAGCATCGTAGGTAGTAACACCGCTAAACTTAACTTTAGCGGGACTGGGGTTTTGTCCGATACGGCGGTCTACATAACGGACTTTCTCACGACCTTCAGTTACCTTTTCGGGGAAGGTACCATCAGCGGGGTGAAGTAAAGTGGTTTCGCCGTTGGGTAAAATCCGGTAAACTTTGTAATCTGTAATTTTGAGTTTCCGGAGTTGCTGACCGCCCAAAAAGATTCCATATTCTTTACGAGCTATATACAGCAGGTTTTCACCTTTCCGCATAGTAGCAGCACCACCTGTAGGCAATTCAAAAACTTGCTCTTTCGGGCTAGTCCAAGTGATAGCGTACTTTTCTTCCAATGCTGCTTTTGTCAGCAAGCCACCGGTGCTGCCACCGAATAGCGGGGTTTGTCCAGAGAGTGTTTCTGCCATAAAGTCGTTCTCTCAACGTTTTTAAGGAATCGTAACACTGCAACCAGGATCATATTGCGATCGCGTTATAGACTGTAACAGTTTTTAGTCATTAGTCATTGGTCATTGGTCATTGGTCATTGGTCATTGGTCATTCTCCCATGCCCCATGCCCAATCCCTACTTACTCTTAACTTTTGTCCGCTTTTCTTCTTTGCTATTCTGAACAATCGGGATGGTGAAGTGAAACTGACTACCCTGGTCTTTGCCAGTTGACTCTGCCCAAATTTCCCCACCCCAGCCATTAACAATTTGACGGCAAATTGCTAAACCAAGTCCAGTCCCGCCAGTGGTGCGCCGCAGTGCTCCTTCTTCTTGATAGAAGCGGTCAAAAACTACTTCTAAACGATTCGGTTCAATGCCGCGTCCAGTGTCTGCTACAGTCACCTCGACCATTTGATGGCTGTTGTAGATAGCTTTAATGGTGATTTCTCCTTCGGGTGGTGTAAATTTACAAGCATTATCCATAAGTTTTGCCAGTACCTCTACTAGCCAATCACCGTCAGCCCTTATCAGAGGGAGGTTTTCGGCAATTTGAGTCTTGATTTTAGGAGGCTTTTCCGTTGAGGAACGCGTGCGATTGCGGCTGAGTGATAAATCTATACACTCTTGTAAAGTAAGGGATTCTGGATGCCATTCCACCCGACCGCTTTCTAAGTTAGAAAGTGTGAGGAAATCTTGTACCAATTTTCGCATCCGTTCCGAATCAGAAAGAGCGGTGTTGAGCATAATTTGCTGCAACTCCAAGGGCATATCCGGCTCACTAGCGAGACTTTCTAGGCACACTTGAATTGTGGATAGGGGGGTACGCAGTTCATGCCCGGTGATGGCTATGAGGTTGCTGCGGGTGCGATCTAGGGCTTCTAGCTGCTGGTTAAGTTCTTCTAGGTTGGCATAAGCTTCCGCTTGGATGAGAGCTGCTCCCACTTGGGTGGCGATCGCTTCTACTAAATCCAATTCCCCAGGTTGACACTCATGCGGTGGCATCCGGCAATAGTGTAACTCCACGATGCCCAATAATCGCCCCTGGTAGAATACTGGTTCCATCAGCCAAGAACGAATGGCAAACTTTTTGGCGATTAAGGAGAGTGCTGGCGAATTGTTAATACGGGGGTCATTCAGTGTATCGCTAATACAAACACCTTCGCCTTGTTGCACTATGTCCTGAAATAAGGAATTTTTCTCTAACTCCCAGGTTTGCCCAAGAACCGATAAAATACCGGGATTCAAAAACTCGTGTTCAATTATAGCTTGGCTATCTGTGGCTTGAGCGCGGTAAATTAGACAGCGACAGGCTTCTAGGTGTTGTCCTAATTCTTGTGCCGCCACCTGGAGAACTTCATGAGGATCGAGCGATCGCCGAATGGCAGTACTAATGGAGTTGACTAATCTTTCTTTTCGTGCTTTTGCAGCAATGGAACGGTAAGCTTTGTGCAATTTGTACTGACTAGCTTGCAAGTAAGTTACTAAGCGCTGCACAAAGGGATCTGTATCGATGTCACAAGCATATTCGTTGATCTGTTCTGCTCCAGAGTAGCTTCGTGGTTCTCCTATGCCAAACCTCCGACGTGCCTGCTCAATTTTACTTGCCAGTTCTGGTCTGTAAACCAAAATCCTATCTAATAGCAATTCAGCTGCTTTGAGGCTAACTCCCCTTTCTGATGTCCAAATTCCCTCAAATCTCCGGGCTGTGTCTATATCCAGATTCGGGCTTAGTTCCGGTAGTTGCTTGTTTTTGGCAATAGAACCAAGGCTTTCCCGGCAAACCAGACAAGTAGCATAATTGTCAGCAATCACTACTAAATGCCACTCTTGACTTAAGCCATCTTTTGGCTCAAAAGCTATCTTTTCGTAGTGTTCAGAACTGTTGGTGAAATCAGTTTCTGGAGCAGATAATACATATATCTGGCTACTCCGTAAAGCAAGTCGCAGGTAGCGATGAGCTTCTTGGCGGTAGAATCGCTCTCGCTGGAAACTAGCAATTACAAGGGGTTGAGCTAAAGTCGCAGCCAAAACTTGATCTTCCATCGCATGGGAGAGCGCCGTTAGTGAAGCCTTAAAATATAGCTGGGGCCGCAAGTAGGGTAGGGACTTTAGCAGATCACTCAGCACAGAAGTCGAAATGCTCATGAATTATTGTTAAACGCTCAACCTCGACAAGATCAAAAGTCACAGCTGCATTGTACAAATTCCAAGGGACTCTCAAGTTAAATAGAGAGTTGCAATATGTAAAGAACGCGCTTAAGCACTTTCTGCCAAAGCAGACGCAACACATCGTTACCAATTAGAAGGAGTGTATACAACTTGAATTGTTGATTAACAACCTACTACGCTCAATATACATTCTTGACCTACTTTGATATATGCTGGCACTGGTAAAATCTTTCAGTCCTAAGTACTAAAGCACTAATTGTTGTATGCTTTAAACTGTTATATTCATTAATAACTACTGATTATTGATTGATAGCCCTCGCGTTGGCATAGCCCGCACTTCTCTGCGAGACGCTCCGCGTAGCTTGCTTCCACGAAGTGGTACGACTTGGCTCAGTGACCATCGTAGACATTGCCGACTAAACAAATTTTCTTACATAAAAACCATTACTCCTACATTTACATAATTTAATAAATTAATTATCCTAAATTAGTCTAATCAAATATCATAGATATTTAAGACAAAATCGTACAATAGTAGAGAAAAATTCTCTCTATGCCCAACAAAAACTGGAAATTTCGCTTTTTTGGTGAGTATCCTATGTGCCTTGTGTCTTAAAAAACTTTAATAATTAATAAATTACCTAAAATATCCACAATTTTCAGCCTTGACTTCGAGTTGTAAAATATAAATTTATAAATATCTGCTTATACAGATTTGAGCGCTGCTATTTTATCAGTAGTATGTAAGTATTATTTTGTTTGGTTAGGGACTTCCAGTTAAAAAAATATACCGTAGTAGGGGCGCAAGGCCTTGCGCCCCTACAAATCTATAAATGATTTGGGATAATTTATTTTTTGCAAGTCCCTTACAATGACTCGAACGGCTTTTAAAGAGCATCTTCTTTTTAAGTGATGAGGGTCAGCTACCTCTACTCGGAAGACCACAAAAATATAGACCTGTACACGGAACTTTGGCTAATGACACCGGATACGCTAATGACCCCGGAAAAAATTTTCCTAGATGGAAAAACTTTTATTCCTGCCGAACAATTACCTATCCCGGAGTGGCCTGGTGTTGTGAGTGAAAGATCACAACCGACACTGACGGTTAAAGATGATGATTTATTTTTTGTGACAGATACTATCGGGAACATTTCTGGCTGTTCCCTCAACGATGGCAATCCTAGCATGGGATTGTTTTGTTGTGATACGAGATTTCTTAATCGCTTAGAGTTGCAAATTGAAGGGCGATCGCCTGTACTCCTCAGTAGTACTGCTGAAAAAGGGTTTTCACTCTCAGTTTTGTGTACTAACCCCAGAATCGACGAATGCCTGAAAGCCGACACTGTAGGAATTCGTCGGGAAATAGTGCTGAATGGGGCACTATTTGAAGAAATAGAAGTATCTAACTACAGCACAACAACCGTCAGTTTTGAACTAAGCATTAGCTTTGATGCAGACTTTGTTGATTTATTTGAAGTCCGGGGTTATGACAGAGAAAAACGAGGTCGGCTTTTACGCCTAGTGGAACCGACGGCTGAGGAAGGAACATTTTCTGGCGGCGATGGCGTTTCATCTGTACCCAAAGAGCTACATACCTCTAGGGAAGAATCCTTAACACTCGCCTATCAAGGTCTAGATGGCTCGGTGATGGAATCCCGTCTTCTATTCCAGCATCGCCAACCAGACTATTTCAAGGGTTACACTGCGGTTTGGCGGCTAGAGTTGGCTTCTCACGAAACTCAAAAGCTGGGCTACCGGGTGAACATGTTGAAAAACAACCAGTCCAGTTCAACCGTAAGCGCAGCCATCACCTTAGGACAGGCGAAAGCCGCTGAGTTGATGGAGGAGCAACACTGGATACAACAAATTACCCGCATTAGCTCAGATAAGAGTACCTTCAATCTAGTGATTGAGCGGGCCGAGCAAGATATGTATTTGTTGCGCCAGTCTTTTGGGAAGTATAAGACTGTTTCGGCTGGAGTACCGTGGTTTTCTACACTATTTGGGCGGGATTCGCTGATTACAGCTTCCCAAACCCTGATGTTAAACTCGCAAATCGCCAAAGAAACCCTGATATTACTGGCGACATACCAAGGTAAAATCGACGACGAATGGCGCGAAGAAGAACCGGGTAAGATTTTGCACGAGTTACGTTTGGGAGAAATGGCTCGTTGCCAAGAAATTCCCCATACACCTTACTACGGTACAGTTGATGCCACTCCCCTGTGGCTAATGCTATATGCCGAACATTATGCTTGGACTCACGATCAAGAACTCCTAGAGCAACTTTGGCCGAATGCTCTAGCAGCAATGGACTGGATTGATCGCAATATGAAAGAAACCGGCTACCTCAGCTACTTCCTTAAATCTAAACGCGGTCTTGCTAACCAAGGTTGGAAAGATTCTGGTGACTGTATCGTAGACCATAAGGGAGAATTAGCCAACGGCCCAATTGCCCTTTGTGAAGTGCAAGCTTATGTCTATGCTGCAAAAATGCGGTTAGCAGAAATAGCTAGGATGAAGAAGCGGCTTGATTTAGCAGATCGTTGGCAAGAAGAGGCTAGAAATCTTAAGGTTCGTTTTAATCGAGATTTTTGGGTGGTAGATCAGGATTTCTGCGCTCTGGCTTTGGATGGAGAGGGCAAGCCAGTAGATAGTATTACCTCAAATCCTGGTCATTGTCTGCATTTGGGTCTTTTCACCCACGAAAAAGCCTATAGTGTAGCAGAACGGTTGCGGGCACCAGATATGTTTAATGGTTGGGGCATTCGGACTTTGAGTAGTTTGTCACCCGCTTACAATCCGATGGGGTATCACATTGGTTCGGTTTGGCCCCATGATAACGCCTTAATTGCAATGGGATTGCGATCGCTCGGTCTCATCGATCAAGCCCTGGAACTTTTCCAAGGTTTATTCGATATGACTAGTCAGCAGCCTTATCAACGTCCTCCAGAACTCTTCTGCGGCTACGAACGGAACGGTGATAATGCTCCTGTGCAGTATCCAGTTGCCTGCACTCCCCAAGCTTGGGCTACTGGTAGTATCTTCCAACTGCTGCAAATGATGGTTAACTTGGTGCCTGATGCTCAAAATAACTGCTTGCGAATAATCGATCCCGCTTTGCCAGAATCAATTAATCGCTTGTCCTTTCATAATTTGCGAGTCGGCCCCACCATCCTCGATTTAGAATTCGAGCGTTCTGGTACTACGACTGCTTGCCGCGTTGCCAAAAAACGCGGTAATTTGCGGGTAGTTATTGAAGCATAGAGAGAGTAGGGAGTGGTGAATAGACCACTCCCGATTTTATGCTTAGTGCGATCGCCTTTTAATATAATTAATCAAACTTCCTGACAAATAACCATTTTTAGAACGGGCTACTAGCAGCTTCAAATTGAAAATACTATTTCAGTATCTTCTGTCCTCTATCCCACCAGCAAACCCAAATGGCTAATAAAGAGCTAGAAACGCTCAAAAAACTAGCTTTTAATCAATCTGAGCGTAGTTTAGAACCGCCGTTGTCGCCACCAGACTCCAACGCTAGCTTAAGCAAAGAAAAGCCTAAGCGAAATATGAACTGGTGGTCTTTAAAGATAGTGTCTATTACAGGATTATTGTATTTACTCTTTATCGTACTTACTCCTACCCCACCTCCTCAAGGAAACCGTAGAATCGGAAATACGGAAGTTATTATATTTAGTTTGATTTTGCTGTTTAACTCAGGTTTGCTAGATAGCATAGATGATATCTCAATTTCAGGTACGGGAATTGCACTAAGGAGATTGAAGCAAGAGGTTTGGGATGATATCAATAAGTTGCAAGATGAGCAAATCGCTGACCTGAATATACAACAGAAGCGGATTGACTCTCTTCAGGAGCAACAATCAGCAACATTGCAATTTCTAGTTAGATATCTGATTGATGGCAATGAACTTAGGCATCTAATTAAACTTAATTCCCAAGAAGAATTTAACTTTAAATTTGATGATGATTTAGCAAGGGAACTGAAGCATCTCCGAGCTATGGGATTTATTAATAATTTTGTAGGCAAAGGAATTGAAAAAGTTCAACAAGATGGAGAAGGAGATTTAAAAAACTATTTTCAAATTACAGAAGAAGGTAAATCGTATTTAGCTTTGAGAAAAACCTTAGGAATCAATGAAATTCCTGGACTAGGTGAAGATGGAAGATGGCATCGAGACATTAGGGAGGTTTCAGCAAAAAGTTTGTAACTGCCACTCTTACGATGCAGTGCTCAAGTAGCAAGGTAGTCTGACTTTTTGGGTGAGTGAAAAATTAATTGAACAATAGCACTTCATAATTACCAATTACAAGAACCAGCCAAACTAGCCACTATCTCAACTAGTTCTTCTGGATCAATAGGTTTAGATACATGAGTGTCAAAGCCACCTTCCAAGGCACGGATACGATCCTCACTATCAGCATAGGCTGTTAAAGCAATAGCCGGGACTCGTCCACCATTCTTTGGTTTGAGCGCACGAATTTTGCGGATGAGAGTGTAGCCATCTTCCCCAGGTAAGCCGATATCAGAAATTAAAATATCGGGTTGCAATTCGGATAATACTTTGCGTGCCGCATCTGCTGATATCACTGCTATAACTTTTGCTCCATCCATTTCCAATACAGTACTGATGAAGAAGCGTGTATCATCATCATCTTCAACTACCAGAATATCTAAACCAGCAAGAGTTCCAGAAGGTTCCATAAATTATATTTTATTATAACTTTCTGTGACTTTTACCTGCTAATGAAAAAATCAAGGCTTGAGAAACCCTCAAAATAACCTTTTTCAAATGCCGTGAAAAGTCAGAACTATATAATTAACTGTAAAACAAACATAAGGCAAATTTTAATCAATGTTAACGATTTACTTGTATCTAAATGTATATCTAATTTAGGATTAAAAATCCTCCGAATGGTAGGTATAATTTATTTAATTTATCTTTATTTCAAAAGCACTACTATAAATAAAGCTACTTTTAGCTTATTCATCCTCATTATAATAATGAATTTATTGTAAAAAAATATTGACTTTTAAATAAAATTACATCCTGGTTTTATATTCTATAAAAAAGCATTTAATTGTGAAGTAAGAAGGCTTTCTTTATGGATTAATACTTAGTAGACATTGATGAAGCCATAACTAAAAGTGCGATTGCATTTAGTCATTCATCCAAATTGATAGGCTTATTGGTTTTTTGTGTGAAATTTTGTCTTTGTAACGCGCGACACATATTTACTCACCGTTACTAAGGGTTTTTTGCTGTTGATAACGCAGTTTAAACTGCTGCTGCTGTATTTTATGATCCACAATTGGGTCAGGGTAGCCAACAGCATGACGTTCTAAAGATGGAATTTTCCCAGTAACTAAATATTCTGTATCTACAGACCGCAATTCTGACACCCATTGCCGAATATATTCCCCCTCTGGATCGAATTTTTGTGTTTGACTGGCTGGGTTGAAAATTCGCACAGGTTTGGGGTCCATGCCGCTAGAAGCACTCCATTGCCAACCGCCATTATTGGCAGATAAATCACCATCAATCAGCTTTTGCATAAAGTATTTTTCTCCCAACTGGGGATTGATTAGCAAGTCTTTGGTAAGGAAACTGGCGACAATCATTCGACAACGGTTATGCATCCAGCCGCTTTCGTTTAACTGACGCATTGCTGCATCCACAATGGGATAGCCTGTTCTCCCTTCACACCAAGCTTGGAAATGTTCTTCGTTTGTTTCCCAAGGAAAGTTCTTAAAGGTATCGCGGAAAGCACCATCAGCTAATTCCGGGAAGTTATACATTGCGTGTTGATAAAACTCCCGCCAAGCTAATTCTTGTTGCCATGTGCGAATATTAACTGCTGTTTCTTCACTACGGCTGTTTTCTAGTGCTTCTATAGTGGCTTGCCAAACGGTGCGAATGCCAATTACCCCAAATTTCAAAGCTGCACTCAGTTGCGATGTTCCCTCTACTGCGGGGAAATTCCGCTGTTCTTGGTATTCAGTAATGGCTTTAGCAGTAAATTCCTCTAGCCGTTCTTGCGCTGCCATCTCTCCCGGTGAAAGAATCAATTCTCCATCCCAAATAAATCCTAAATCTTTGGCTGAAGGTAATGCGTTCGTCGAAGAGGTTGGCGAAGCTATCGCTCCTGCAAGTTTAGCAATTTCTTGTTCAGCTTCCGTTAAACCCTCAGTATTTTGCAGTGTTTCTACTGGGTTCGCTTTCGGTTTGATAATCCAATTTTTCCAGAAGGGGGTATAAACCGTATAAGGTTGATTACTACCAGTGCGGATCTCATCTGGAGAGTTGAGGATTTGATCCCAGTTTTGGTTAAGAAACTGAATCCCTTTTTCTTTGAGGGCATTTATAACGGTGCGATCGCGTTCTTGCGAATAAGGTTCTACATCCCAATTCCAAAAAACAGCTTTGGCATTTATTGCCTCTGCTAAAGCTGGTATCGCTTGTATAGGATCACCGTGAAGTATTAATAACTCACTGCCAGCTTGAGCATATCGCTCTTGGAGTTTCTGCAAGCAGCCAATCATATAAGTTACTCTCACAGGAGCAACATCATCCCGTTCTAAAATATGCGGATCAAGGCAAAATACGCCCACCACTTTCGGACTCTGTTGTTTTGCCGCAGCCAGTCCCGTATTATCAGAAATGCGTAAATCGCGTCGATGCCAAAACAGAATTAAGTCAGACATTCCATGCTGGATATAGTTCACCCGTACTAGCTTAAATGCTAATGGTACCAATGATCATCATTCTGGCGAGAAATTTATTCTGTTAATGGGGATTGGGGATTGATTATTCTAAAGCTCCATTTCCTTCATCCCCCTCATTGAGCTTGTAGTCATCTGTGATTGTCATTACTTTATATAGCCCCAAACTCAATGTCCATTATCCCGTGAAAAGTCACATTGGTGGTGGGTTGCGACGAATTTCGCCTGCTGGCAGAGTAATCAAATTGAAAGCCTGCCATTTGGTTGTAACGTACTTGAATTTACCAATACCAAAGTCTTTACTTAATTGGCGGTGGGTTACGACGAATTTGGTCTGGTGGCAGAGTAATCATATTAAAAGCCTGCCATTTGGTTGTAACGTACTTAAATTTACCTATACCGAAATCTTCGTTCGTCTTCCAATTGTCCCACTCTACAGTTAAGTTTAACCAGTAATCACCACCCATACTAAGCAAATAGCGAGCCTTAGAGCGATCATCACGTTTTTTAGGATTGTCAACTACAAGCCGTGCTTGAACTGTAGTAAACATACCACGCACATCATTGGGATTAATTGCGGCTCTGCCAGTGGTAGGCCAAAAATGGTAGTTGTAGCCATTACCAGCTTTGACGGAAACACTACTATCAGATTCATAACGAATATCTGCGGGTTTATTGATATCACCTGTAAAATCTTCTCTATAAGCAGCCCCTTCAACTTTTGTTGAACTTTGGAGAAGATGCCATTTACCGTCTGACTTGCTGAGATAGTAAGCCTTAATATTTTTTATCTGAACGCGGGTATTAGTTGCAGGATTACCTTGATGTGCTTCATATAGCTGCCCCCAGGCGGTCATCGCTTTGAATTGTTTCCAGTTGTTGCTACCTACACGAGGTTTAGTTGCCCAATCGTAAGACTTGGGAACACCACGTGGCATCTCCTCATGAGGTGGTTGCATATCGTCAATGATAGTTGCGATTGAATTAATTGGTTTTGGAATCTGTGGATTTACTTTGTAGGCAAAATAGCAGCTTAGTACTGTAGCAATTACACAGAGCAGGAAAGGTATTTTTTTAACTCGCATATTACTAATATTTGTTAGTCAGTACCATACTTCTATTCTTCGTAATTCTTCGCTTTTGTAGCAGTGTTATTATTCACCGCGCAGAGATTCTAGCTCGTTAACACGCTTCTTACTATAGGACTCATATTTGATTTTTGAACAAAACTCAGTACACCTTTATTCCTTCTTCCCAGTCCCCAGTCCCTTACCTCTATGAGTGATTCAGAAATAGACCTCTTGCAAAATTATTTTCTGGTATGATTAAAGATTTTGGCGCTTAAATTAATCGACCTATGCAATACGAGCAAACAAAAAAGTTATCGAATCGAGAGTTCAAACGTTTGGTTGGGGTGCAGCGACGCACGTTTGATGAGATGGTCAAGGTGTTAGAAGATGCAGCTAGTCTCAAATCAACGCGAGGCTGTCCGAATAAGCTAGATTTGGAAGACCAAGCTCTGATTTGCTTACAGTATTAGCATTGCAAGATATTGCCAAATTTAATTCCCTACAAATAAATGAAATGCTGTACTTAACAAGCCAAGGTTAAGACTGCAACCTAAAACTTGAGTTTATTGAGCTTAGTGAAACCCTAGAACAAGCCCGAAAGCTGGCAAAAATAGTGTGATTGACATAGAGATATCAAGCAGCAATTGGAAAGGAAACTACTACTTTGAATTGGGTATAACCCGTATGGTCTATACCTTTAAGTCACTTTTCTAGATTTTACAATATAAGTAAGACATAAAAATTACCCTTCTATATGAAAATACTCTCATCAGAGCTAGTCCATTTAGGATTTGGCAAATATGTGCGTTCTGATCAAGTAACAGCAGTTATACCAATAGAAGAGGAGCGAGGCCCAGGACGGCGAACCTTTGTTCACATTCAAGGGCAAAGCGATCCAATTATCGCCTCTCGCGCTGAAGATACCATTGTCCGTGATTTGGTACAGGAACCACGCGAAGTTACCCAAGCCCGTCAGCAGCAGGAAATTCTTCAAGATTTATTAGTTAATTTAGCTAATGTTAATTCTACTGTGCGCCGGATTAACCGTGATGAAGGCAGTTTGGATCTTGATTTGTTAGAGCGACGAATCAAGCAAGTCCTGGAAAATTAATTGCAGAAGTCAGCAAACTAAATAACGGAGAAAGATATTGCTGAATACCATTACAGACCAGGCTTCAGTATCAGAGACACAAACAAGATTGCCAAGGTTGTGGATACCTGAACGGGTACTGTTTACACCTGCTGCCCTAAATGAAGATTGGGGGCAGCAGATTCTTAAGCGTGTGCAGTCACTCAACTTACCAATAGAAGAATTATCACAGAACCGCCTGAAGGGATTACGCGGTGAGTCTGAGCGCGATACTTACAACATCGCCAAGCGTACTTTAGCGGTGGTTACTGCACCACCCAGTTCTTTTAAACTGAGTCCCATCCCACCTTCTGCGGATTGGCAGTTTCACCTTGCCGAAGGTTGTCCGGCTCACTGTCAATACTGCTACCTAGCTGGTAGCTTGTCGGGGCCACCTGTCATCCGAGCTTTTGCTAACTTACCGCAGATATTAGATAATTCAGCTAAATACGAGCAACAGGGGAAAACCACAAGTTTTGAAGTTAGTTGTTACACAGATCCATTGGGTATTGAGCATTTAACTGGAAGTCTTGCTGAATGTATCCGTTACTTTGGCACTCGTCCCAATACACATCTACGTTGGGTATCAAAGTTTGATGCTGTGGATGGATTACTCGATTTACCCCACAATGGGCATACTCGCTGTCGGATGAGCGTTAATGCTGCACCGATTTCTGGCAAATTTGAAGGTGGCACAGCATCCGTATCATCTAGACTGAATGCGTTGCGACGGTTGGCGTTACCACAAGAGCGTGGCGGTGGCGGTTATCCAGTAGGCTTGGTGATCGCGCCAATTATGCCGATAGACGATTGGCAAATGCACTATAGTTCTTTGTTTGACCAGATAAACGAGGCACTGGATTTTGATTGTAACCTTACCTTTGAGTTAATCTCGCATCGGTTCACACCTGGGTCAAAAGAAGTGTTACAAACTTGGTATCCGCAATCCAAATTAGAGATGGATGAGGCAAAACGCAGTGTCAAGCGTAATAAGTTTGGTGGGACGAAGTACGTTTACGATAAAGAGACAATGAAAGCGTTGCGTTGCTTTTTTGAGAGTGAGATTAGTAGGCGCTTTCCAAATGCTGACATTCTTTATTGGACTTAGAAAATTACTTGGCTTAAATACAGTTTGAGCATATTAATTATTGGGTAAGAGAGCGATCGATATATTATGCGATCGCTCTCTTTTTAAGTTGCTCAAAAGCTGGTGCGTTGGTCTACGGCATAACACACGCTACTGGCATGGCAAGGTGAAAATGATGAATTATTATAATCCAATACGCTTGCGTTAAGGGCTAATTGTACAAAATTGTGGGTTTTAGAGACGCGATAAATCGCCGTCTCTACAAGTGTTTTGGTCTTATCTGAACTGTATTGCATTATAATCAACGATTTTGTTAGTTTCAAAAACTGGGTAAAGATGCTTAACTTTGAGACGAGCATCGCTTCAAGTAAAGTAACTTGCTAGCGCTTCGTCCTCAATATATTACATTCATAGTGAAAAGTGGCTGTTGTAGTGGGATATTTTGGTAAACTCGATGATACATAAGCTGCCTAATTCTTATCTCCCATTTGCATTTATGCCAATTACTCCCATGATTATTAAGGCTATAGAAATGAGCTTGGTAAATGTGGCAGATTCACGAAACCAGATAATACCAATAATAGCAATTAAGACAGTTCCCAATCCAGCCCAGACAGAATATGCCACACTCACTTCAAGTTTCTTGAGAGCAAGGGTCAAAAAAGTAAAACAAAGTACATAAAAGACAGCTATAAATATGGAAGGGCCTATTTTAGTAAATCCTTGCGATAACTTCATGCAAGTTGTGCCTGAAACTTCAAACAGGATTGCGGCGATGAGGTAAATCCAACTTGTTGACATATTTGTTATCAGCGGTTTGTGAGGAATCTCTCATTATCTTATCTCTGTAAAAATCAAAAAGTACAATAAGTCTAATTATTATAATTATTTGCGTGAATCTACTAAAAACTTATATGTTACGCTACGCGTTGCAAGCTTTAAGAGCAAGGGCGAGGTGACATTTATACCGACATTTTATATAGGAATCGTATTTGATTTTTGAAATTATCTACGTGGGCAGGGAGTGGGGAGTGGGGAGTGGAGAGTAGGGAATAAGGAATTAGGCTTTTCGATCTGTACTGAGCTTTTTCATAAATCAAATACTAGCCCTATATATAATTTCTATATTTCAAGTCTGCTGTTGTCGAATTTACCAAACCTCAATAGTTTAGTTTACCGTACCCAAAGCTGAAGAAGAAAAGAATAAAGTTGTCAAAGTTAATTTAGCATCATCTGGCTAATTTCAGCTTTATATCTGCTAGCTATCTATTAAATTAAATAAAAAGCGCTCCCTTTTTGGAGAGCGCTTTTTTGCGTGAATTACTCAGTCGATACAGATTTGTTACAAAAGTGCAAAATTTTAAATCTAGTAGAGTGTGTTATCGCTAAAAGTACGATCGCATCTCAGATTTTAGGTGCGCTAGGATAAATGTTCTAACGCATCTTACAAAACTTGCTCTTTATTAAATCCACATTTCTTAGTTAAGCATTAAGCGCTTCTTCTTGATGGGTTTCGATGACGCAATCAGAAGTGGGGCGGGCAACGCAGGTAAGAACCCATCCTTCGTCCATTTGATCGTTGTCTAAGAAGTTCTGATCTGATTGGTCAATTGTACCTGAAATCAGCTTCCCGGTACAGGTTGAGCAAGAACCAGCGTTACAGGAATAGGGCAAGTCCAGATCATATTCCTCGTTAGCGATTTCCAGGATGTACTCATCTTCAGGAACGTCAATTACTTGTTCACCGTCTGGAGTACGCAATGTAACTTTGTAAGTTGCCATGTAACAATTCCTAACTCATATAAACTCCATATTCGATACTACGGGTTTATGTGCTGCTAGTCTAGAGTTGATTGTGGTTGACTATTTTAGATTCTCAAGCGATGAGTGGGGCGAGTTTACATGTACCAAAAGCTTCAGACCAAACTCACTGAGAAAAAAATGTTGCCATCGCTTCAGCAAATCCCTCAAATGAACTATAATCCCTGGACACGATGGAGACATTCATACCCAACTTTCGCGCATTAGCAGCTGTATAAGGGCCGAAACATGCAATGATACAACGTTCGTAATCGTTTTGCGAGTTGACCATTGTTAAAAAGCTTTCTACTTCTGCCGTGCTACTAAAAGCAATTACATCAATCCGTTCTTGACGAATCATATCTAATTCAATACTGTAGATACTTGTGTTTAAACCCTGTGTAATATAGGTGGGTACGCGAGTTACTTCTATACCCAATTGCTGCAAATCCGTAATCAAATTGGGTACAATATCCGGCTCAGGCAAACCAACAACTTCTGGAGCAGGTATCAGCACTTTTGTATTGTGAATTTCCGGTAGTTTCGCTAATTCAGCGACAATCCCACCTGGGCTAGATTCTGTTGGGATTAAATCCACTTTGCCACAAAAAGACAATAAGCTTTCTGCATCTTTCCCTAAAGCACATAATTGACAATTTTTTAGCACAGATACAGGAATATCTAAATCATTCATCCGGTGAAAAAATGCAGTGATACCATTTCTGCTTGTGAAGATAATCCAATCAAATTCACATATTTGGTTTAGAGCATTATCTAACTTAGTGTAGTTTGATAAATAGCAGGTTTCGATCGTAGGCATGAAAACAGGTAAACCACCTTTTTTGATGATTTGTTCAGATAACCTATAAGCATAATTTCTCGGTGCTGTGACTAAAATTCTTTTGCCATATAGAGGTAATTCTTTAGATGGAGTGAGCAGATTGATTGTTCTTGATTGGGTGTGCATTTGTTTATCTGCCATTTCATTGCTATTCAAGCTTAGAATAGACATCTGGTGAAAATGAATGTAGAAACGTTGCATTGCAACGTCTCTACAAGGGTTTCAGGTAACGCATAATTAATTTCTGGAGATGTCTCATGCAATACGCTTGGTGTTCCTGATATTTTGCCCACATTTTTCTAATAGTCAAAGTGTCGTGCTACCGATATCCCGCCTTGGAATAAATTCCAAGGCTAATAGCTCAAGTCCACTCAAGTGGACTGAGATTTTCCCTTTCACGAAGGATAGTCACGTACATGGCTTCAAATCTTGTATGGCAATCCGATTTGATTTTTGACTTTTGACTTCCCCAAAGGGGCTACTAGCCATTTTTCTAGGATGAATTCTCCCCATTTTTCCGATGCCATCAGTGTTGATAAAACGGGACGATATGAATATCTAAGAACGTTTGTACAAAAATCTTATGTCTTCATTACTGGCTTTGTCCAACAGTTTAGCTGATACCGTAGAACAAGCTGGAAGTGCTGTGGTTGCTGTGAATGGGGGTACTCGTGTTTCCCCAAGTGGCATTCACTGGCGTAATGGCATTATTGTTACTTCTGATGAATCTCTCCAACGCTATGACGACATCACCATTACCCTATCAAATGGTAGTACTGCACCAGTAACGCTCATCGGTCACGACTCTAGCACCGATATAGCTGTTTTTAAACTAGAAAATGTAGAAATTCCTGTGGCAAAAGTTGGCGATGCCAAAACGCTCAAAGTTGGTCATCTCGTGTTAGGACTGGCAAGAGGTAGCGAAGGTGACTTAAGGGCGGCGATGGGTGCGGTGAGTGTGGTTAGCGGTGCTTGGCGAAGCATGAATGGCGGGAATATTGATCAATTCATCCGCCCAGACATCACCCTTTACTCTGGCTTTGCAGGCGGGCCGCTTGTAGATGCTGCTGGTTTTATTGTAGGCATGAATACATCGGGGCGGCGTGGTACTGCTTTGACTATTCCCAATGCTACAGTCGATCGCGTGGTTGACCAATTAGTAGCAAAAGGACGCATTTCAAAAGGCTACTTGGGTGTGGGAATGCAACCAGTACGTTTACCTAAGAACCTGAAAACTGCTCTCAATTTAACTTCTGCAACTGGGGTAATTGTGGTTAATGTTGAATCTTCTGGGCCTGCTGACAATGCAGGTGTGCTGCTTGGCGATGTTTTGGTAACATTCGATGGCGTAACTGTGGGCGATACAGGTGATGTATTGGCGCTGCTCAATAGTAGCGATCGCATTGGTAAAACTGTCAACCTGCAAGTTGTCCGGGGTGGAGTGTTAGTTGAGTTAGCGATCGCAGTTGGCGAACGACCTACTAAAAAGGAATAATCCAATTTGGGATGGGTTTAACTAGCTGTGTCAAGATTTATCTAAATTTTCTATTCATTTGAGCTTCTGAACTCGAAACTTCCACCTTTTTGCTCGGACGTTGAGCCTCCGAACTCGGAACTTCCACCTTTTGACTTGAACGTTGAGCTTCTGAACTCGGAACTTCTAACTTTTGACTTGAACGTTGAGCCTCTGAACTCGGAACTTCCACCTTTTTACTCGAACGTTGAGCCTCTGAACTCGGAACTTCCACCTTTTTACTCGAACGTTGAGCCTCTGAACTCGGAACTTTGACCTTTTTGCTCGGACGTTGAGCTTCTGAACTCGGAACTGTCAGAATTTGCTTTCTAAAGTTGGGTTGACTGATATATTGCAGCATTCTCAATTATCCCAACCCGACTAAAAATTATTGTCAGCCCACTGATTCTATTTTGACATGGGGAAAAATTGTATAACATGGCAAACACAACATTAACTAACATCGCTGCTGAATTGACAGAGGTAGCTGCTAAACTACGCGATTGCACTGTTAAAGTGAAAAGTGGTTCTCTGGGAGTCGGTTCTGGTGTAATTTGGCAATCTGACGGACTAATTATCACTAATGCCCATGTCGCAACCAGCAACCGCGCAACTGTGGAATTGGCAGATGGAAGGGTATTTGATGCGGTGCGTACACAATTCGATCCACAGCAGGATTTAGCAGCCCTGAAAATTGTCGCCACTGATTTAACTGCTGCAACTATTGGTGATTCTGAGGCGCTACGAGTAGGTGAATTAGTTTTAGCGGTGGGTAATCCGTTTGCTGACAGTGGTGCTGTGACAACTGGAATTATCTATGCAAATAATCCACGGGCTGTTATGGCTGATTTGCAATTGTATCCTGGAAATTCTGGGGGGCCACTTGCCGACTGTCAAGGCCTTGTTGTGGGAATTAATACGATGATTGTTAATGGTTTGGCTGTGGCAGTTCCCAGCAGCACCGTTAAGCGTTTTTTACAGGGAAATAGTCGTCCGCAACTGGGAGTTACACTCCAACCTGTGCTTTTAAGTAGGCGTAGCTTGGGTTTATTAGTGTTGTCAATTCTACCTGGCAGTGCGGCGGAAACTGCTGGTGTACAAATTGGCGATGTTTTAATTGGAGTTTCGGGACGATTATTCACTAGCATGAATGATTTAACTAAATATCTCCATGTGAGTAAAGGATCTGTGCCGCTACAACTCCTACGCGGTGGGCAGCAATTCGTGATTTATGTTGAGGTGCAGTCTGGGAAAACTGCTGTGGAGGCGAAATGATCCGAGTGATGGTAGTTGCCACTTCCCCTGTAGTGCGGGCAGGGTTATCAGCCGTGGTAACTACCAATCCTCGGCTAACGGTTGTGGGAAGTGCATCCGATTTGGATGTATTGGCTAGGGAAGTTGGGCAATTAGAACCAGATGTGGTGCTGGTAGATTTGAGTGGCAATCTTAAACAATCGGTGTGGGAAAAATTGCTGGTTATTCAAGAACAGCAATATCCATTAGGAATGATCGTCATTGTTGAGGAACTCGACAGCATTGATTTAGAGATGGCGTTACGTTCTGGTATCCGGGGGGTATTGCCCAGTACTAGCACAGAGTCAGAAATTGTCGCTGCCGTGGAGGCGATCGCTTATGGTTTGGTGGTGCTGCACCCGGATGCTGTAGAATTACTTTCTATCCGGGAAAAAGTGGTGGCGAATCCTGTACAAACCTTGACACCACGAGAGATAGAGGTTTTAGGAATGCTTGGTTCTGGGTTGGGGAATAAAGCGATGTCTACGACGGGCTACGCCTACGCTAAAAGCTTGCACATTTCTGAGCATACCGTCAAATTTCATCTCTCATCCATTTTTCAAAAGCTCAGTGTCTCCAGCCGCACCGAGGCTGTTGCTGTGGGTGTCAGATTGGGTTTGATTATGCTGTAATCTGTAGTGATTATCAGTTGAATGCAATAGACTTGCCTTGTAACCCCACAAAAATTTACATAAAATCTAGTATATTATAATACGCTTTTTCCTACTAATTTATACTCTAAAAAGAATTTTCTAAGCTGCACCCTACCAAGGATGATCATTCAATTAAATCTAATCGTCGGGTCGTTTTTATCTCGTTCTACTTACTAAGTTTCCAATCAACTGTCATATAACCATGATTGTCATTATGTGAATCAGGTCTGTCATTTATATAAAAATAAACTATATCTTCCTCATCTAAGGTGAGTTCTACGTGTTGACCTGCTACCTTGCACAATCCATTTTCGTTTATTTTATATATTAATGCTCCTAATTTTTCCCTTGGGCACTTCCACTCGTACCTGTATCTAGGTTCAATATCCCTTTCATATCCATTAGCATCAACATCTGGAAATTCAGGATTTGTTCCTACACTCCAAGTTCCAGTGGTATTAAAATTTACTTTTACTTGACTTTTATTTTTCTCTTTTAGTCTAAATACGGTAGGAGATACGTTATTAGCTTTAACCACAAATTCATTCCGGTTTGAATTAGAGTTTGAGCCATCTATAGAAGGAATAACGGCAATCAATCCTCCGATTGAAGTGATCATAGCTGCTATTGCTGTAATTATGCCTGGCAATGTAGTCCAGAAATTACTTTTATTTTCACTCATAACTTCAATCTTATTTTTGTAAAATTCTGAAATAAATCCTACAGTTTATTTAGCATTAAAAATTATAAAAATTTATTAAAAAATTAATATTAAGTGTAAACAATGTATTATTTGGCATACGTATTAAAATCAAAGCCATTATAAATGTATGTATTAAATCTAGCGTCTATTTGAAAACTGCTGTAAATCAAATGATGACATATAGCCTTCAATCAGGTCATGGTATATGTATCACATTTAATTCATCACTTATATGAATATTTTAATTCTATCTTCCACCTTCCCCTACCCACCAACGCGCGGGGGAACCCAAGTAAGGACATTTAATTTACTTAAATATCTGAGTCAACGCCATAGTGTTACCCTGGCGACTCAACGCGAAGGCGATGTTACAGACGCAGAAGTAGCAGGATTACGCGATTGTGTGGATCATCTAGCCATTTTTGAACGCCCGCCAGATTCTGGAACTACCGGAATATTGAAGAAAATACAGCGATTTGGTAGATTTTTGCAACAGGGGACACCGCCAAGTGTCCTCAACCGCTACTCAGTTGAAATGCAAACATGGATTGATAACTGGGTGGAAGCGGGGAAATGCGATGTAATTACCTGCGAACATAGCGTTAATGAAGTTTATGTGCGTTCGCATTTTCAGAAACAGTTAAAAACTATAGTTAATGTTCATAGTTCCGTTTACGCTACCTGTCGAAACCAACTCTCAACGGGAATTTCGGAAAATTCCCTTAGAGACAAAATTAATCTGCCACTTTTGCGGCGTTATGAGCAAAGCTACTGTGCTAAATTTTCGGCAATTGTCGCAACAACAGAAGAAGATAAAATTCAACTACAAGAGTTCAACCCCAATAGTGAAATTACAGTTATTCCCAATGGCGTAGATTTAGTTTCTTTCCCCAACCGTACCACCGATCCAGGTGGACATCGCTTAATTTTTATCGGTGCAATGGATAATTTGGCAAATATTGATGCTGTCTGTTTTTTCAGCAACGAGGTTTTACCAGAAATCCAAAAATTGTATCCTGATACAACTTTCGATATTGTCGGTTCTCATCCGGTGTCAGAAGTTTTAGCACTTGATCAAAAGCCAGGAATTAATGTAATTGGGCGTGTGCCTTCGATGGTTGAATATTTACATCAATCTACCATCTGCGTTGTACCCATGCGGACTGGGTTTGGTATTAAAAATAAAACTTTAGAGGCAATGGCCGCTGGTGTACCGATAGTGGCTAGCGATCGCGGCTTAGAAGGATTAGCCGTAGATGCTGCTAGTCATTCATTGCGGGCGTTACGAGCTAATAAACCGGCGGAGTATGTCAGCGCTATTAGTCAACTATTTGAGCATCCACATCTGCGTTCAGAATTGTCTCACAACGGTAGACAACTGGTAGAAACAGAATTCACTTGGGATATCGCTGGTAAAAGCTATGAACAAGTTTGTCTTAGCAGAGAGTAATACTAATTCGTAACGGGCTACGCTAACATAATTAGCGCACACATAAAAATGCTTGATCTAATAAAGATGGCTCTTCAGTACTTAGTATGCTAAAGCAATCCGCTAAAAAGCTGAAAATACTGTCCTACAACCAAAAGAGTATTTGTTAGCTTTTTGGGCTTTACTAGGAATTTAGGCGCTTTGAATATGTAGAGACGTTGCAATGCAATGTCTCTACATCGGTCGATTATCTTATCTAAATCGTATTGGTTGTTAGTTAGCTTGTAAAAAAAACACATCAATTATTGTCAAACCTAGTCGAAGCACCTAACACAAGTAATTTCTTATGCTTACGTTTATTCTTGTTTTTGTGAGCAGTCAAATAATTATCAACGTAGCGGAAAGCTGCTGCACCATCGTAATCAGCAATGGCTATAGCTTGTAAAAAAACTTTTGAAGGAATTTCAAACCCTAAAAATTTTTCTGTTAAAATCAACAAATCTTTATCTGTGGCGGGGAAAGTAGCTTCTTCTGCCTCTTCTGGATCATAGAAGATATCTTCAATTAATGCTTTGTACATTTTGTACCTCCCCAAAAGCATAAGACGCAAAGCCTGTGATAAAGTTGAGCTGCTGATCGCGAGTTTGTAAGCTAACTGGGAGTTCAGTACCAGGACATCCTATTTCTCGCAAAATCTCCAAACAATAAGCACCGAGTTGAGTGTATGGAGCTTGCTCCAATTCTTGAGCTACTTCTAGAGCCATCTCCAGATTGACTTGGATAACCGTCTTTACAGGGTTGGTCATAAACACGCCCTAATAAACTGGATGCTCTAAGTTTTGATCACAAGTGCAAATAGCGTAACGGTGTTTTTGCGGAATTTATGAAGAGGAGAAAATAAAGTATCAGCGCATTTGCGGTAATGTATCTGAAATTATCCAAATAAGGCTCAAATTGGATTTGGTGCGATCGCTGCACCAGAAGACGTTGAGGCAGCCTCTCGTAAAGAAGACAAGCGATCGCTTACCAAAATCAAGTATAAATACTTAACAAGAGCAAGCCGTACAAAATAAATGTTAATACATTTCCTACTTTGTCCCCTCACAGCTTGCTTCTTTCTGTTAGGTGTAATATCACAATACTCCGGACAATTTTTAGTTGAGGGAATAGACAAGAAGGCTCTTTGAGTTATACTGAGTTTTTTCACGCAATCAAATATGAGTCAAAAGCCAAAATAGCAATGTTTTCAAGGCTTCTAGCTAGATTTTTCAATTACCTTTTAGCGATATCTGCGAAGGTTACGCAACCGAGAAAGAGTGATTAGCAAAAAGCTGAAACGACCTATTTACCCTAACTCACAAGATGATTGATTTGTAAAGTATGTAAGTCGTAATTTTATTAATTCTCAATATTTCGGACACAAGAACGCATTTTTTAGAAACCTGAATCCTTATGCATCTTTCGTTGACCAGATATATAAAACAACATTAATTAAGTTGAAAGTAATTTCATCATAAATTTATAATTCAAGTGTTTTTACTATGCAAGTATTACAACGATCAAATACATCTGATTTGTAAAACTACAAAGGTATATATGCCCACTGTTAAAATTTCTAACAATGCTATTTTGTCCATCGTTGATAGTGACGATGATATTTTTGGTGGGGGCAATGTCAATATCTCCGTTGGTCTGGAAAATGATGAAGAGGTAGATATTACCTCTACTATTGTTGGAACTTCTAACAATAATTTTTTGTCGGGCACTGATGGTGACGATGAGATTTTTGGTCGTGGACGCAATGACAATATCTCCGGTGGCCTGGGAAATGATGTAATCGATGGTAGAGGTGGCAACGACCTGATTGATGGTGGTGCAGGCAATGACACATTGTTAGGTGGTAGAGGCAATGATACATTGCTAGGTGGTGCAGGCAATGATACCTTCAAAGGCAGTCGCGGTGACGACAGCATCAATGGTGGAGATGGCATTGATACCGCAGATTACAGCCAATTAAATAGAAGCATTACCCTGTCAGGTGTAGGGACAGTTGAAAAAGCTGGCAAATTCGGAAAAGACCAACTCTTAAAAGTAGAAACAGTTATTGCTGATGGGGATGTTGCTAACAACACCATAGACGCATCTCAATCTTTGTCTGGGGTATTTGCCACCGCTGACCTAGAAGCCCAAACTATCTCTGCCAATAACGTTCCTGGTTTGGGGACATTGAAATTTAATGTAGTCAATTTTGACAATGTTATCGGTACAAATGAGGGTGACAGTATTAAGGGCGACGGTCAAAACAACCAACTATCTGGTCTGGCTGGGGATGACCTAATTGATGGTAGAGGTGGTAATGACCTGATTGACGGTGGACTGGGCAATGACACCTTGATAGGTGGTGCAGGCGATGATACATTCAAGGGCAGTCGCGGTGACGATAGCATCAATGGCGGAGATGGCATTGATACCGCAGACTACAGCAAATTAGGTACAGCTATCACCCTCTCAGGTGTAGGGACAATTACCAAAACAGGTGGATTTGGAACAGATCAAGTCTTTAAAGTAGAAACAGTTATTGCTGATGCTGATGTTTCCGACAACACCATAGACGCGTCCCAATCTTTGTCTGGGGTATCTGCCACCGCTGACCTAGAAACCCAAACTATCACTGCCAATAATGTTCCTGGTTTGGGAACATTGAAATTTAATGTAGTCAATTTTGACAATGTTATCGGGACAAATGAGGGTGACAGCATTAAGGGCGATAGGCAAAATAACCGATTAGTTGGTAATGCTGGCAATGACACTATCTCTGGTGGCTTCGGTAATGACAGCATTATCGGTGGAGAAGGTAACGATGTTCTCACAGGTGGCATTGGTGCAGATAAGTTTATCTTCAACAGCCTCAAGGACGGTATTGACACCATTAAAGATTACAGGTTTAGTCAGGGCGACGTAATCGAAGTTTCTAAAGTAGGGTTTGGTACTACTAAGAGTAGCGACTTTTTCTACGATACCTCTAACGGTAACTTGTCTTTCCAAGGAACTCAATTTGCCTTCGTTGAAAATCTCCCATCCAATTTGAGTATTCAATTAGTCTAAAATTACTATCAGTAACAACAACTTCATGGCCAGTTAAAGTTTTTTGAAGTTTGTTTGTTGTGGAAGCATTAGCTAGTAGTTTACTATAACAGATTTAGAGTGGTACAGACCTGAGCAATTGTGTTTGTAACCAAAGCTAAAGTTGTGTTGCAAAAATGAGGTCGGGCTGGTAAAAGTATGAATTGGGTCAACTTTTACCAGCTAGCCATCAAAAAGTTTTTACAACATAACTATTTAACATGCTAGTTGCTTCATCATTGGTGTTTAATTCTTCCATTTTGATGATGTTTTTCTAAGAAATAAAATTAAGGAGTAACCCTTGTGGCATTTACGATAAATAAATTATTCAAGCTAGATATCAAATATTTACCAGCAATTACAGCAATAATAACGGTTCTCCCATTACCAGCTAAAGCAGCTACGTTTTTTGTAAATGAACGTGCTGTTTTAGGAGGTAATGATGAAGTTGATTGGGGAAGTTTAGGGAAAGTATTCAATCCTTCCGCGCCTGACTTTTCTGCTTTTTTACCTAACTCTTTTTCAGCAACATCGCAAGGTGGTTTAGGGTTGGATGTAAATATAGCTCCAACGAACAATCCTCAGATTACCCCACCGTTTATTTTTCAAACTTTACCTCCACCTGGCATTCGGACTAATTTTGCCCAAGGAGATTTTATTCTCTTCGGAGGTATAAACCCAACAGGTTTTCAACCTCTTCCTCCTGGTGCTCCTGATCCTCGTACTCAGGGTAACGGAGGCCCTTTTAGCATTAGTTTTGCCCAGCCTGTTTTTGGTGCTGGTACTCAGATAGCTGTAGATATTAGTAATTTAGAAGTTGAAACTTTTATCACCGCTTTTGATACCACCAATAACTTGTTGGGTAGTTTCTCGGTTCTAAGTACTTCGTCGCTAGCATTAGATAATTCGGCAGTATTCTTGGGGGTTCGTAGTGACACTCCAAACATCTCACGACTCATTTTTAGCAGTTCTAATCCAGAATACGGCTTGGCTATTAATAAGGTAAGTATTATTGCAATTCCCGAACCCACTTTGACCTTGGCGATATTAGCTTTTGGTATTTCAGGTGCTATTTTAAAACGACGTCAACGTACTTAGCCAAATAATTACTAATTCGTAATACTCGCCTCCAGCGAGAAGCAAGCTACGTAATTCATGATTGAAGAGTGTACAACAACACCACAATCTCTGAATTGGGTGGTCTGGAAAACGCTGTCTACGAGACGCTATGGCTAGCAAGATTGTCGTAGGGGTACGTAAACTTGCTTTTTCGTTAGGCAGGGAGTAGGAAATCAGACTTTTAAAGTTGAGGGCAAGTTTTTTACGCAATGAAATAAAAATCTTATATCAAATGATTTATTTCCCGGAAATCGCCTAACAGTTATTGTAGTAAACAATTACTTAGCTTGTTTTTCATCAGAGGAAAGTATTATCACTGAGGAATTATTTTGACGCTTTCACAGCGATCGTCGAAATAATTCGTCATTGAATAAATTTGAGGTTTCGGGGATACTCAAACTTCTGTCAAACGTAAGCAATACTAAAGTCAATGTCATACCAAGAATTAGAACATATCATAGACGCTAAGATACAAAAAGCTATACGAAAGCACGAAGTCATAGTTGCTTCTATTAGTAGTATTATTGGCTTGATTTTTATAGTGGGTTTGTTTCATGCTATTTTGCTCAACCACACTCAAATTCAATCATATTGCTTAAGATGATTCTGGTTGCGTTTAATGGGTCTTAATTATCAAGCATTCCCTAATGTTCATAAAATTAATCCAAGTTATACCAATTGTCTAAGAAGCTGCATAAAATCAAATCAGGCTTGGTCAGGCTTGGCGCTTAATCTCCTGGTAATCGATATTACACATATTTTGATAAAAGTGAATTGCATTATGGAGAGTAAAAATAACAACAGGGCTATATTCGTCTTATTTTTGACTGTATTTATAGACTTGCTGGGTTTTGGAATTATCCTGCCGATACTGCCTTTGTATGCTGAACAATTCGGCGCAAAACCTAATGAAGCGACATTACTTGTAGCTATTTATTCTTTAATGCAGTTCTTATTTGCACCATTATGGGGCAAATTTAGCGATCGCTACGGTCGTCGTCCGATTTTATTACTGACTTTATAGAGTCAAAGTCCCCCTTTTTTTTAAGAATTACGGATTAATATGACTGGTCGTCGAGTATTGTTTTTAGGCATCTTTGTAAGCATCCTCCTCACCTACGCAATTTGGGTAGGTGGGAGTATTCCTGCAAGCATTATCAAACTTCCTGACCAAGGATTAAACTGGTACTACTGGAAGCTTCCCAATCCGACCTTTTGGAGTCGAGCGACGGCTTGGGGTATGTACCTTGGGCATCAGTTTAGCATCTGGGCATGTATCTGGTGGGCGCAGCGATCGCAGTTGCAATACAAATCAGCGTTGCATCCCATTAATTACCTCATGCTTGCTATTAATGGTGTATTCATCGTTTTACACTTCCTCCAGACCTATATTTGGTACGATGCTCTAGCTCAAGATACTTCAATTTGGGCCTCTCAAGGTGCGGTTGTACTCTTACTGGTATTCGTACTGATTTTAGAAACGCCTCGACGCGGTTTGTTTTTTGGCAATTCTGTTCCATTCCATCAACAGTTTTTGCAAATTATCAAGCTGTACCACGGCTACTTTTTCTCCTTTGCCGCTATTTATACCTTCTGGTATCATCCAATGGAAGCGACTTTGGGGCATTTAATTGGTTTTCTTTATATGTTCTTGCTTCTGCTCCAATCCTCCTTGATCTTTAACCGCACTCATGTAAACCGTTGGTGGACATTCACTTTGGAAATTACAGTGCTTTTACATAGTGTAGTTGTATCGTGGATGCTAGGACAAACAAAGTGGCCCACATTTCTCTTTGGTTTTCTGGGCATTCTGATGCTTACCCAACTCCACGGTTTACCTGTGGGTAACTTGACTAAACGAACTATCTACGGAGCCTTTTTAGTGAGTGTAATGGCTGTTTATGGACTGACAGAACGCGGTTTGGGTAGAATTTACGAAATAACCTATATTCCTCTGATTGAGTTTGGGCTGGTTGGTGTAATTTACTTAATCTTCCTGCTCATCTTATGGACAATTTCTCGTTTACCTGTCAAGACGTAACTTCTCAATAGAACTATAGCGCTTTTTATTTTGTCAGGTGCGATCGCATTAATGATAATTCATCTTTTTAATATCCAACGCCTCAAATCAACTTAATTCTATTCTCTAGCAATGACAATATCATTAGACTTAATGACTGCATAAGCTTCTTTTCCCTCAGATAGTTCTAACTCTTCTGCGGAAGCTCTGGTGATAATCGAGGTTAATTCTACTTTATGAATAATCTCCAGAGTTACTTCGCTATTAACTGCTCCATAAACAACTCGTTTAACAACGCCTTTAAGAATATTGCGAGAGCTAACTTTTAGTGATTTCTTTTGAATATTACTTTCTATCTCAGGCTTTTGAGTGTAAATACCTTCCTGTTTTTCCTCGTGAATTGGTGGTGATATTGGTGCCCAGGTGTGCTGATTGAGGCTACGCACGAGTTCCCGCAGAATCTCAGTCTTGGTGCGTTGAGACTGTTCGCAGAACTCCTCTAGAATCTTTCGCTCGTCCTCTGAGGTTTGAAATGTGACCCATCCTTGTTCTTTTCTTGGCATAATGTTATCAGTTTTGGTTATTCTTGGTATGATTCTATCAAGTATCAATTCTATATGCTGTTTTAATAAAAATATTTTTTCTCAAGGACTTCCTACATTTTTCTAGATAATTCATCAACTAATCCAATACATTTAACTACATAAATATTTATTTTTGGTAGGTACAAAACAATTTGTTACTTAACATTAATTCAGTATAAATTTTGTACCAATATATTTGGTATTACAAGGGTAATAAAACAATTATCATTAAAATTATGATTATCTGCGAGCCTTTCTGTCGTGATATCCTCACTAATGAACGTTACATCTTGCAATCTAAACAGGGAGATCAAAGATGTCCGCCACAAATTCTCCACCCCAACTGAAACGAGAGTTAGGGGTTTTTGGTGCAACCTTGATGGGACTGGGTTCTATTGTCGGGACGGGTGTATTTGTCACTATCGGGATTGCAGCAGGGATTGCTGGGCCGGCGGTAATTTTGGCGGTAGCAATTGGGGCAATTGTTGCCACTTGTAATGGACTCAACAGCGCCCAGTTAGCAGCTAGTCATGCTGTCAGTGGTGGCACTTATGAATATGGTTACAAATATCTTACCCCCGCCTTTGGCTTCACCGCCGGGTGGATGTTTTTGGTAGCTAAGACTGCCTCAGCCGCAACCGCCGCTTTAGGTTTTGCTGGTTACTTGCTAAATATTGGGGGTTTGAGTTCCAGTTGGGTAGTTCCTACAGCCCTCTTAGCTGTCGTGATGATGACGTTGGTTGTCTTAAGTGGTATCCGCCGCTCTAACCTTACCAATACGGTGATTGTATCGGTAACACTCTTATCTTTAGGCTTCTTTATCCTTGCTTGTCTACCCCGTGCTGCTGAGGTGGGAATTGAGAATTTGACACCTTTTTTCAGAACCTCCCCAGGAGCAGTACTTCATGCTAGTGCCTTGATGTTTGTCGCCTATACAGGTTATGGGCGCATTGCCACAATGGGAGAGGAAGCACGCTCTCCAAGGGAAACGATTCCGAAAGCGATGATTGTCTGTCTGCTGCTGACAATGTTGCTTTACATGGCAGTGGCGATAGTTGCGATTGGGGCTGTGGGGGCAGATGTTTTAGAAAGTAGCACAGGGCAGACGGCAGCGCCCCTAGAAGTGGCAGTCCGCAGCGTTGCTGGTTCCGGTGGTGCTTTGGTTTTAGGGATTGGTGCGGTGACAGCCATGCTAGGCGTGCTATTGAACCTGATTTTGGGCTTATCCCGTGTGTTACTGGCAATGGGACGCCGTTCAGATGCTCCAAAATTCTTAGCGTGGCTTAACCAACAACAGACAACCCCATACTGGGCTGTGATATTTGTAGGAATAGCGATCGCTCTGCTGGTACTGTTGGGTAATGTCAAAACTACCTGGTCGTTTAGTGCCTTTAGTGTTTTGATTTATTACGCAATTACCAGTCTCGCCGCCTTGCGTCTTACCCCATCGGAGCGACTCTATCCTGTATGGGTAGGTTGGTTAGGTCTTGTGTCTTGCCTTTTCTTGGCTTTCTGGGTAGAATCTACGATTTGGCAAGTGGGTTTAGGGTTGATTGTCGCAGGGCTAATCTGGCACAAAATTCGGCGAGCGATTACGCAAGTCTCATAGAATTGATGAAACAGCTAAAATCGCGTTCTCAAGACCTGCGGAGTTTATTTGAGAACAATATTACTATTGAATACGTGGCAGAACCCCTCAAAGCGATGCCATCTGATGCGGAGGTGACAGAAGTACTGCATTGGATGCAGACACAAAATTTTGATGTGATCGGCGTTGAAACGGGAGATACTATTAGCGGTTAGAAGTTGCCCAACGACTATGGCGAGAGAGCCAGGAAAGAAACGAAGCTACCGATTTATTAGATTATCTGCAATTCTGCGATAAGCGAGAGTTAGTTTTAAACCAACCAGAACTTCTCCAGCAACTAGGACTCAAGTCCAAGCGGTTTGGTGAACGCTTTCTCAAGTCTGCTGAACAGTTACGAAACCGATTAGCTCATGCCCAAAATTTAGTTAGTGGCTCCTCTTGGACAGAGTTGATTTCTCTAGCAGAGGTGATGGAAACGCTGTTAATTCTGTGTGAGGAAGTTGAGTAAATTGTTCAGCTTTGGATAACATTATCACTGTAACTATAGGAATCCAATTTGATTGCTGAACTGATTTGCGTAGGTAGGCAATAGGCAATAGGAAAGAAGGCTTCCTAGTTGTACTGAGTTTTTTCAGAAATCAAATACTAGTCCTATAGCAAGTCGTTTATCTGTTGTTAGCAGTGCTGATAAATTAGCTGTAATCAATGCATGGATGCAAAAGTTGCAAGTCCCTAAAGACTGAATCATCAAAGCTATACAGATGTAGGCTTACTTTTTAGTGAACTTATAACTTTTTGTCTACTGACTGTACGTTAGCAAGCACCGCTCTTATCTGACACAACTTTTAAAGTTTTCAATATTAAACGCATATCATAAACGATAGACCACTTACGTTGATAGTCTAAGTCCATGTGAACAATATCTTCAAAGTCTTTAATACTGGAGCGACCATGAGCCTGCCATTCACCAGTTATACCCGGTTTGACATTCAACCGTTTCCAGTGATGTCTTGAGTAGTGTATCACTTCATTGGGAGTGGGAGGGCGGGTGCCGACTAGACTCATTTCCCCCACTAGTACGTTCCAAAACTGAGGGAGTTCGTCTAAGCTAGTGCGGCGGAGAAACCTGCCTATACAAGTAACACGGGGGTCATTCTCATTTTTGAATATCTGATCGCTTTGAGCTTCATTCTTAACTAAATGCTTAAGTTTATCAGCTCCGACTGACATCGACCGGAATTTCCAGATTCGGAAGTAACGCCCATTCAAACCACAGCGAATTTGACTGTAAAAGATAGAACCTGGACTATCTAACTTAATGGCGATCGCAATAGGAATTACTACCACTAATATAATCGATAGCCCTACAATAGCACCCAAGATGTCAATCATCCGCTTGGCTTTACTGATTACAGAGGGATGAACTGGAAGTTCAGCTTTAGGAACATTATGGGTATCATCTAGAACTGGCATATCAAAACGGTGGAAAGTAGAGGTATTAGACACAGTAATTACACATTCAGTAGGTAAGTTTATGAACTCAATGGTCTGCACATTTCCTTACTTCAGTAACTAGTAAAAGTGAGAATAAATTTAATTAGCTAAAAAGCATCAGAGGTGAGTGATACACTAGATATGCTCGTCTCGCCATAATTAACCCAAACATCCCTTAAGTATTGTCACAAGCAGTTTTTAATCCTGGGCAAATGCGCCTAAAGTATAAGAATCCTTTAATAGCAAGGGTTTCGGCGTTTTTTAATTTAGCCTAGTTTTACGACAATATCCAAATCCTTCATGGGTTTCAGAAATTTCTACGTTCGCCCTGGCTTTTAATCAGTCTTGGTGGTGACTTAAAAGTTTAAATCGTTGTTAAGTAAAGACTTAGTGAAGCCTACATATACTTTCATACGTAAATACCACTATAAAATACTATCTTATGGCTACTTAAATTATTTTTTATACAGTATCCTAATGAGGAATAAAATTATCCAGCTAACTATCCGCTTGGCTGTAGTCATACAGATAGTTTAAATTTCATAATGGGTAAGCATGATAAAACCCATGATATGTTTAATTTGGTAAATATGGAATGACCAAATTTCTAAGTTATTTGCAGAATTAGTGTTGAACGCATGATATGGTAAGTCAAAATATTTCAAGTAGCGAGTGAGAAATTTTGTTTATCTCGTAATCACTATAGTCAGGCAATAATAGTAGTCTGTGGACTTGTTACATTGCAGCCTAATTGGTTATGCTTTTTATCTTTTAATGCTTGAGCTTGTCTGGAAAAAATAGATTTTTTTCTATTTATGCACTCCTAACTGATGATTTATCCCGCTTTATTCGCCCAATTCCTTATTTTTATGTCCATTAATTGCTTACAATTGTACTTCCTTTACAAATAATATAACCGTTGTATAGCAAGCATTTACAACTTGTCTACAAGTCTAAATATATGAAAATATCCCACTATTCTAAAGCTCCCTAATTCTTTTTTCAAAGTGTTCTTGGAAACCTTGATTTTTCGTTTTCATTTATCGATAAGCTTAAGCTTCATAACACAAATATTATTAGTAGGATAGGTTCATAAATTATATGAGAAGACACCGAATTATGGTTATTGGTAGCAATGTCACGACAGTGCAGCGCGTCAGCAGTCATTGCCTAAAACAAAATGCAGAAGTTTTTCCATATTACTGTATTCCTACGCTTGAAGAGATAAGTTTGTTTGCACCTCATGTATTGGTGCTATGTCTGCCCATACCTGAGAAATTCCAGCATCAATTACTTCAGCCTTGCATTTTGTGGTCAGAACAACTTATGAATGACAAATCACCACTGGCTACCACTTTTACAGAATTATCTGCCTGTTTAGATAAATTCCTCTAAGCTTAAATCAACCCTTGGCGTACTGCTAAAGCTGCTGCTTGGACACGATCATCAACGCTAAGTTTGTTGAGAACCATCCGTACATAAGACTTGACGGTTCCAAGTGAGAGGTAGAGTTGGTTTGCAATCTGCTGGTTTGAGTGCCCTTGTGCAATAAGTTTAAGAATCTCGCGTTCACGATTACTGAGAATCGGTTGCGCTATTACTTTAGATACAGGAATATCAGGAGCGACAGCAGTTGATCTAAGCATCCGAGCAACTTTTTGAGCTATTAGAGGATCTAAATAAGCACCGCCTTGAAGTATCAATTGAATGACGGCGATGAGCTGTTCCCACTCAATGGTTTTAAGGCAGTAACCATCAGCACCGGCTGCAAGCATCCCCATGACCTGGATATCGTCGTCGAAGGCACTTAAGGCTAGAACACAAGTGTTCAAGCAGCTACTTTTTATCTGCTGGGTGGCTGTAATCCCATCCATTACTGGCAGATCAATATCCATTAAGACTAAATCTGGTTGCAGTTGGCTAGCTAATTCAACAGCCTGTCCACCATCTAATGCCTCTCCAACTATACTAAAACCAGGTTCAAGGCTAAATTGTCCTTTCATTCCTCGGCGGATTAAAGCGTGATCATCAACTAATAGAACACGCACAGTTTTGTCTTCGTCAATCTTAGGCATTATTCTTGCTACATGTGGTTATATGATGTTCATATTTGCAATTAACGTTATTTATGGCACTTGGGAGAGTAAACCAGAAAGTACTTCCCTCTCCAAGAGAGCTTTCGATACCAATATTTCCTCCGTGAGCCTCAATAATTTGACGACATAAATACAGACCAAGCCCACTTCTTCCACGATGCCCTCGTCCTTGAATAAAGCGGTGGAACAGCTTTTCCTGAGCTTGCGGCGTAATTCCTGAACCGTAATCACGCACCGAAATCTTCACTTGGCCCTCTCCATAAGGCGCTATCTCAAGAACAATTTCCCCTTTAGGCTTACTTACCCGCACAGCGTTATCAAGTAAGTTTTGTAAAACCCGTTGAATTTCTAATTCATCACCGTAGACAGTTGGCAGCAATTGAGAAATTTTACAAATGAAGGCTAGCTCACGTGTAGATATTGCTTTTACCTGACCAATTACTTTAATTAAAATCTTTTCCCAATTCAGGGGATCGCACATTAAACAAGCGCTGCGTGCTTCATAACGGGAGATATCTAAGAGAAGTTCTACAAGCTTAAGTAGATCCTCATTAGCTTCATGGTACTCTTCAAACACTTCCTTCCAAGTGTCATTTACTGGGCCAAAAGCTCCTCTGCTCATACAGTCTAGGGTATTACGAGTGGCAAGTAAAGGAACACGGAGGTCGTGGGAAAGTGCAGATATCATGTCTTCAAGCTGTTGGTTACGCACCTCAATGCTTTCTTGACGGTGACGAGTCTCATCAGCGATCGCGTTCAGAACTCCAGCTAGTTCCCCGATTTCGTCTTTAGAAGTATAGCAGAGTTGCACTTCCATTTGTCCCGCTTGCCAAAGTTTACTAACTTGTGTCAATTTGTCTAATGGAAGCTTGACTCGCCGATGCAACAAATGGAGATTTAAAACCGCTCCAAACAAAATGACTAATGTGCTGAAAATGTTTATCGCAGTGTTAATATCAGTCAAGTGCTGTACACGATTTTTCCAAACCCTCAAAAATATCTCTTCGCGCTGAATCAGTTTCTCAATCTCGTTGTGCAAGGAATCAAATAAAGTGCTTTTTGCTAGAGCAGAGTTGCTGACAGAAACATAAAGGGCTTTTTGCTTCAATTCCCTTTGCCACTGGTTATAGATATATCTAATTTTATCGAGTTGCTCTATTTGAGCAGGGTTGTCTTGTACGAGATTGTATAGATGGTTGAAGCTGTTGTGAAAACTGGGCTTCTTGTCACCATGATCTATAGGATTGCTTCGTCCCTGACGAGAATTTTCTAGAAAACCTTTTTCTTTATTATCTATCACAGCATCGAGTAGACGTTCTCCTTCTCGCTTTACCGATAAAGCATGGGTTACTCGGTCACATGCTTCATGATTTAGGTGTGCTATCAAGAGATTGAAAACTTGCTGTCCAAATAAAAATAACACTAGTACCAAAATACTAGTATGGAGAGGAGTTAAAAAATTACCTCTCCTAGATGAATGAACTAGGAAAGGTATCAAGCTAATAGCTATCACTATCTAATATCTCCACCACCTTAATAACAGTTTTTTAGCATGTTAATTAAAATTTTAGACTTTTCAATGTTGTTATTCAAAAGCCTTAACTGTTCATATCATATAAATATCCTTTATTTTTTATAATCTCAGTATTAACAGCTATATTTCATTAAATAATATTGATAATAACATGATACATATAAATTAATACATCTTAATCTTAATTTGACCCACTTTTCCGACTTGAAAGTTTATAATTAGATGTTAAATCTAATGCGTAACATTTTTTACGGAGTACCATAGTAGATTACCCTACCGTTAGTGCCAATAAAGACTAGTCCTAATTGCTGCCAGCTAGCCTTTATTACATTAGACTAATTGCCGATAGGCTGGTTTAAAAAGGCGATGTTTACCCATGTTTTCCTCTGTCTAAAGAGCGAAAAATTCCTTCACCTATGCCAACGATTTCCGCCAACGATTTCCCCATACAAATATAGTGCTGGAATTTTGCTTCCCATCTGTGGCTTACCAACGACTATAGCGATACATATTGTTTTCTTTATCAGCCTCCAGAAACCGCGATCGCTCATATTGATTGATTAAGTTCAATGTATAAATTGCATTTATTAAATTTACACAAGATTTTACAAAAAAATAATTTGCTTAAATAACTCAGTATTTAAGCAAATTATTTTATTTAGTGATCAAAGTCAATAAAACTAATGTAGCTTGATCTATTAAAGTTTTAAGAAATACAGATTAATACGGAAATGTGCAAGATATGGCTATAATTATTAAAAACAAATTTTGACAAATGTGTGCTCCGAATCGATTTAAGATCATTTTTTACATCTCTTGTCGCTTTAGGTATCTAGCATTTCAATAAGGTGGCAGGTAAGGTAAACCAAAATGTAGTATCCTCGACAGTACTTTCCATGTTGATAGTACCTTTGTGAGCCTCCACAATTTGAAAGCATAAGTAGAGACCTAGCTTATCTATATTATTCCGGCCACGTCCTTGAATAAAGCTATTAAAAAGGCTTTTCTTGTCTAAAGGAGCAATCCCCCGACCATTATATCGCACTGATATTTTTACTTTCTCAACTCCAAATAATGCTACCTCAAGAGTAATTTCCTGGTCTGGATTATTGACTTTTACAGCATTATCAAGTATTGTCTGCACAACTCGTTGAATCTCAAGAGCATCACCATATACAATCGGCAGTGAAGGAGCAATTTTATATCTAATTGTAGACTTTTGTTTGCGAATACTATTGCTGCGGAGAATGGTTTCGACAAAAATGTTTTTCCAGTTAATAATTTCGCACTTCAAGCTTTTATAAACTTCGATTTTGTAGCGAGATACATTTAACAGAGCTTCGACAAACTTCAAGAGGTCTTCATTAGCTTGGCGGCAATCTTCTAGCACATCTCTCCAAGTGTCGCTCACAGAACCAAAAGCTCCACCTAGCATCGCGTACAGAGTGCCACGAGTGGCTAGCAAAGGAGTACGTAGATCGTGGGAAAGGGCAGAAATTAGGTATTCAATCTGTTTATGTTCATTACTGGTTATACGTTCTAGGTTGTATAAATTACGCTTTAACTCCATTTGAGCCATGACTTGACGACTCAACGCTTGCAATGCTTCCAGTTGTTCTGAGTTCATCTGTCGTGGTACATGGTCTATCACACAGAGTGTTCCTAAAGCATATCCTTCCGGTGTTATTAGCGGCGCACCAGCATAAAACCGAATATAAGGGTCGGAAGTTACTAATGGGTTGGTAGCGAAACGCTGATCGAGTAGTGTATCTGAAATAATCAAAGTTTCATGGGGCTGCAAAATCGCGTGGGCACAGAATGCCAGATCGCGGGAGATTGATTCCCTGTCTAATCCGACTTTCGATTTGAACCACTGACGGGACTCATCAATTAAACTGATTAAAGCTATGGGTGTACCACAGATTTGTGCCGCTAAACGGGTGAGATCATCGAAGGCAGCTTCACAACTAGTGTCTAAAATGCTATATTGCTGGAGGGCTTGGAGCCTCAGGATTTCATTTTCAGTTAATATAATTTCATTCATTAGAAGAGTCTGAAGCATGATCTGCGTATAGAATAAAGATAAATCCTAAGATTTACTTTTGTCATCTTTATATCGCAGTAAATCTGCTTTTTTTAGCATATTGGCAAGCATTTACTCTGTAGGAAGTAAATATTTAGCAATCAGGTACAACTAGGTGGATAGCTGACTGGATAATTTTATTTCACCCTAGAGGATGCTGTCTGCATTGATGCAATATTGACTACTTTTTGTGGTAAATCCGCAGTTATCAGGTTTAATAGGGTTTTATCTTGTTCACGAGTCAGAAATACCCTTAAACGAATACCCATATCTCAGTTACCTGAGTAGATGCATTCTCCGTATTCATTTATCTTTACATAATTTGGTTTTCTCGTGCCGATTTACTTGGTATCAAACTGTAAATGCACTTACTTGGGCGATCGCAAAACCCCATTTAGTATTAAATGTCACAACTTGTGTTAGGTAAAACTTTTAGGCTAGGGTTTTTACCCTTAAAAATCAAGAACTTTTGATACGTCTAGGTATAATATCCAAGCGGATAACTTGGTGGATAACTATATATTTGCTTAGGACGGTATCTATAGATAGTATTGCTATTTGAGCTTTCAGAGGATGCTATAGGAGTAAAGATACTTAACTACTTAGTAAAGCGCTCAGTATCTTGGACGTAAAAATACAAGCTTAATTAGCAAAAATTTTTACATAGTGAAAAGCTACAAGAACCTTGGCGAGATATGCTGAGATTATATAAGTCATGCATAAACCTGTTTTAACTATTTTTTACCAGTTTAATCCTTGGCACTCTACTATTGGAGGCATACAAACACTTATTAATACATTTATTAAATACGCTCCCAATGAATTTGAGGTGCGACTAGTAGGGACAGGAAGCGATCGTACTCAAAGAGTAGGGAAGTGGCAAGAAGCAGAATTAGCAGGTAGAGAAATTAGTTTTTTCCCGCTATTTACCTTGGAAAATGATAACTTCAGAAGTTTGATACCGACAACCCTCAAGTATGCGGCTGCACTTGTTGGCCGTTCCTTTGAATCAGACTTTATGCACTTTTACAGGCTGGAGCCAACCTTAGCAACTATTCATTGGCAGGGCGAAAAAACACTGTTTATTCAAAACGATATCCAGAAGCAAATTGCCGCGAATGACGATAAAAATGCAATTCTTTGGCGAAGATTTCCAAAAGCATATTTTGCTTTAGAACGCTTGTTAGTGAGCCAATTTCACCAAGTTTTCTCGTGCAATACTAATTCATTAGAACTTTATCGACAGCGTTATCCCAGTCTGCAAGATCGTCTGCTATACCTAAAAAATACTTTTGATGAGGAAGTTTTCTACCCATTGCCTTTGGCAGAACGTGAGCAGGGTAGACTTGAACTAGCAACGCATCTGGGTTTGTCAGAGGACACACGTTTCGTCCTGTTTGCTGGACGTCTGCATCCCCAAAAAGATCCCTTACTACTAATACGTTCAATCGCAGCTTTGAACGAACCGAAAATTCACCTGCTAATAGCGGGTGATGGTGAGTTAGCAAATTTGGTACGTTCTGAAATTGGTCAACTTGGTCTATCTGGGCAAATAACTATGTTGGGTGCGCTCCAGCAATCGGAACTTGCCAATTTACACCGCATCTGTAACGCTTTAGTGCTGACTAGCGCTTTTGAAGGTTTACCTTTTGTCGTTTTGGAAGCGCTTGCCTGCGGAACACCAATAGTAACAACAAACTCTGGGGATACCCCACAACTGCTTTCTGTTGATAGTGGATTAGTTTGTGAACAACGTACACCAGCTGCCATAGCAGATAGTTTACGCAAGGTAGTACTGCATCCAGAAAATTACCCAAGTACGTCCTGTGTGCGAGCAGCACAGCCTTATGCCGCTCGTACTGTTGTGAGGGATGTTTACAGCGATATGTTTACTCGCTGGGAGAAGCGAAATCTATCAGTTGTTAGCTAATTGGATGAAGTAGCAGTTAAATCTAACACAAAGACTGATTGAAAAAAAGCAGTGATACTGATTTGAACCCACAAAACGAGCATCTGGATATATTCAGTATCAGTTTTTATACCTTTTTGAGCATAACTTTTGACTATGAAAATTGCTGTGATTGGTGCAAAAGGTCTACCTCCCAAGCAGGGCGGAATTGAGCATTATTGTGCAGAAGTTTATCCCCGTATGGTTGCACAGGGACACTCTGTAGATTTATTCGCCCGCTCTTCCTACACTCATAGTTCTTGGCTTGAAAGTTATGACTTTCAGGGCGTTCGAGTTATATCTGTGCCTAGTGTGGATTTTAGAGGGATAGATGCTTTTGTCACCTCAGCACTGGCAGCGATCGCTGCCACTGGCAAAAGCTATGATATTGTTCATTTCCATGCTCTGGGACCATCTCTATTTACTTGTTTACCAAGAATTAGCAATGCAAAGATTGTAGTTACTTGTCAGGGGCTAGACTGGCAACGTGCAAAGTGGGGCAATTTTTCTACTCGCTTAATTCACACAGGAGAGAAGGCGGCAGTACGTTTTGCCCACGGAATGATTGTGGTATCAGAAGCACTACAAAAGTACTTTTGGCAAACTTACGGTAAAGAGACAGTCTACATTCCCAATGCCCCCGCCAGCTACGGTGAATCAGACCCCAACTTTGCTTACGGTAAGCAACTGGGTCTTGAGCAAGGGCGCTATGTTGTGTTTTTGGGTAGACTGGTTCCAGAAAAGCGCCCCGACTTGCTAGTTGATGCCTTCTCAGCTCTGAAACCAGCTGGATGGAAACTTGTTCTGGCTGGAGGTGTTAGTGATACTAAATCCTTTACCTCAAACCTATTAGAAAAGGTTGCAAATAATCGAGATATTGTATTTGCCGGTGAACTGCGAGGAACTCGTCTTTGGGAAATTGTTCGAGGAGCAGGGTTATTTGTCCTTCCTTCTGATTTAGAAGGACTCCCTCTAGCGATGTTAGAGGCAATGCAGGAAGGTATACCAGTTTTAGCAAGCAACATCCCACCCCACCAGCAATTGATTAATGGGGGACGGGGAATGCTTTTTGAATGTGGAAATTTAGACTCTTGTATTAATTCCTTAGACTGGGCGATTCATCACCCTCAACAATTAGCAGCAATGGCTAAAAATGCACAAAACTATGTACAGATAAATTACAATTGGGAGCGGATTACTGCTGACAACTTGAGACTGTATGGAGCAATTTCTGGCTTACCTAGTGAATTCACTAAAACTCCAAAAGAGGAGTTCTCAGTGAGAGAAAGTTAAAAGGGCAAGCACTTCATTAATGACTAAAAGCCATAGCTAAATCAGACGACGGGAATAAACCGAGTATTATGGCAGTAAGTAAACAGCAGTTTAGTGTTTTTCATAGCAATTTATAAAGGAATTCCTGAACAGACGATTTAGCAAAAACCAAAATTCCAAAAAATGATGATTTTGTAGTTGTCTTTAACATAATGGGAATCCCTCAATGTCTGATTTTACAGTAATCCGTAATTCTCGTTCCCATTCAACTTGGATGCAAAAAAGCTGGAAACTTTATTTCCCAATATGGCTACTAGCTAATGGGATGATATGGAGTGGCGCTTTACTTTATCTCAAAAAAACACCACCTATTTACTCTAGTGAGTGGAAAATTATTCTCCCTGGAGCTAAGTCATCTACAAATATCAATCTACCGGGAATCGGGGAAGCCTCTTCTTTCAGCGATTCTCCTTACAGCATCCAGTCTTCAGACCCCAGACAAAACTATAAATATCTAGCTGAAACTAATGAAGTTTTACAAGCTGCAGCTAATCATCTCAATCTGTCTGTAGAAAAGTTCGGTAAGCCTCAGATTAAAATCCTCGATAATACCAACCTGATGCAGTTTGAGATCAAAGGAGATACACCGGAACAATCTCAGAAAAAAGCGTTAGCCCTTAACAGAGCTTTGGAAGAAAAATTAGATCAACTCAGAAAAGAAGAGATTACTCAGCAAAGCCGTCGATTGCAAGGTGTCCTCAGTGGGGCTGAACAAAAATTGCAAGTAGCTCAAAAACGCCTCTCAAACTACAAAGCTCAATCAGGCTTAAGTGCAACTGAGCAACTGCGCGATGTATCAGTCAACATTGAAGGTTTGCGGCGGCAACAATCTGAGACTTTAGCGCAACTAGAACAAGTAAGCGCTCGATTCAGACAATTGTCAGCTAGTTTAGGCTTATCTCCTCAAGAAGCTGTAGATGCTTTAGTGTTGCAATCAAATCCCCTATCTCAACAGTATTTAGCTCAGTACAGCAAAGCTAGTACAGAATTAGCGAATTTAAGCGCTAAATATTTGCCAACCCATCCGGCAATAATTACCAAACAGATGGAAAAGGATGCAACGAGTACAGCCCTAATTCAAAAAGCTCAGTCACTGCTTGGTCGCCCCGTCTCTCAAGCAACCATAGAACAATTAACTCTCAGTAGTAGTTTATCTAGCTCATCCTCAGAGCGAGCAGTTCTCTTCCAAGAATTAATATTACTTCAAGGACAACAGAAAGGGCTTCAAGCCCAAGCACATGAGTTAGGGAAACAGACTACTGAACTAGAATCAAGGCTTGCAAATCTATCTCAGAAAGAATCACAACTAGACAGTCTGCAACGAAATGTCCGCATAGGAGAAGCTGTTTTTTCATCAACTTTAACAAGGCTTGATCTCAGCAATTCCAATATCTCTGCTTCCTATCCGTCAATGTCTGTATTATCTAAACCTAGCCTACCAGAAGAATCCAGCTCACCTAAGACAATATTTGTATTGCTTGGTACATCTCTAGGTTCTTTTTTCTTAACAACAGGAATAGTATCGCTATGGTTTATCAGCGATAAAAGTCGGAAAGCTAAATCAGATGTCTGAAATCATCTATATTCTTTATTTTATTCGTTATTCTTAAATCAATCGTGAGTAGAATTACCATCAAGCCACAAAACCTTCCAGAATCTCTAGTTTGGTATTACATTATTGGTACTTATCCAATCTATTTGTTGGGCGCACAGTATGTTTGTGCAACCTTTCTAGCATCTTTTTTAACATTTTATCTGCTCAGAAAGTGCTGGAATCAAACTGAAAAGACACCTTTAGATGAAAAAATTACTATCTCTCCATCAGCTTGGGTATGGATTATTGCTATGCTGGTTATAGAAGTAGCTTTAATTATCGGGCACTTAAATTTTGATTTAGAAATAAGTCAAATTATAAAATCATCATTGACGTGGTATAGAAATTGGGGACTGTTAGCATTATTTCCTCTAATAGGTCACCTCAATATACGTTCTAAAATAATTTATCGCTCTGTATGTATTTTGTGCTTACAAAGCTTAATTATAATCAGCATCTGTAGCCTAGCTCAGTTATTAAAAATTCCTATTTTATCTTATGTTTCTCCATTGCAAGCATTTGGAGGAGTAATTGATAGTTACAGAATTTATTTATTTTATATTCTTGATGAGAATCAATCACGCTTAACATTGTTTGCCCCCTGGTCTCCTGCTTTAGGTTTAATCGGGAATATCTACTTCTGTATTGCTCAACAAGAAACAAACAAAAAGTGGCGATTCCTTGGTATGGTTGGTGCTGTTGCTATGGTGTTTGGATCAGTATCCAGATTAGCCATAGTGTGCCTACCATCCGTTTTAGTATTGATGTGGATATTAACGAATCTTGTCCGTCCTTGGGTACATTTAGTGGCAGGGTTTGTTAGTACGTTGCTAGGGATATTTTCATCAACTTTGATTAGTTCTCTAGAGAATTTCAACGATCAATTTAATAAAGCTCGTTCTGGTTCTTCGGAAATACGGGCTAGATTAGGGCGTATGGCACAAGAGGCTTGGTGGAATGAGGCTCCAATATGGGGACATGGCCGTATGCAGGCAAAGGGACCGATAGTAGTTGCATATAAACCGATTGGTTCTCATCACGCATGGTTTGGAATTTTGTATGCTCATGGATTAGTTGGCTGTATTGCTTTAGCAGTAGCTTTCTTATGGAGTTTTATTGATTTGCTAATTAAAGCTCAAATTAATGAGCAGGCAAAGGTCGGATTAAGCATCCTTTTAGTTCTTTTCTTCTTCACCTTTGCTGAAAATATAGAAAATTTAGCTTATATCTGTTGGCCTGGTTTATTAATCTTGGGGATTGCATTTAAAAACGAGTTTATAGTTCAACAATATCAATCAGATTCTATCAAATGCGAACTATGTTAATTAATACCTCGAAAATGAGGCTCAATCTAAATTTTGTACAATAAATTATTTGAAGATTTATTAATCAAGTATTTTCTTAGGAGTTAAACATGCCAAAAATTTCTGTACTTATCCCAGCCTATAATGCTATGAATTATCTTCCTGAAACTATGGAAAATGTTCTTAGTCAGACCTTTGATGATTTTGAAGTGATAGTTGTTAATGATGGAAGTTCAGATGAAATTGAGCGATGGGTTTCTCAGATAAAAGACCCGCGAGTGAGGCTGATTACTCAGAAAAATCAAGGTTTAGCAGGAGCACGCAATACAGGAATCACTAATGCTCAAGGGGAGTATATAGCATTTTTAGATGCTGATGACCTATGGGAGCCAACAAAGCTAGAAAAACAACTAGGTGTTCTCGAAGAAAATCCAGAAGTTGCGCTGGTATACACCTGGGTTGCCTACATTGATGAGACAGGCAAACCTACAGGCAGAGTGTTCAAAAATCAGGCAGAGGGTGATGTTTGGAAAAAGTTGACTGAACGCAACATTGTTGAATGTGGCAGTGTCGCAATGGTTCGTCGCTCCTGCTTTGAGGCTGTCGGACTGTTTGATTGCAACTTAGGCTCCTATGTTGAAGATTGGGATATGTGGCTACGAATGGCATCTCGCTATCCTTTTAAGGTGGTGAAGGAACCTTTGGTTTATTATCGGCAATGCTCAAGTAGCGCATCGAGAAATTGGGAAGCGATGGCACGAAGTTTTGAGATCGTGATCGAAAAAGCTTTCTCTGTTGCACCATCCGAGTTGCAGTATTTGAAAAACCGCAGCTATTGTTTTGCTAATCTCTGTTTAGCTTGGAAAGCTTTACAAAGTCGGGCTAAAAATTGGAAGAAAGCAATGTATTTTCGCCAGCAAGCTCTTGCACATTATCCTTGGCTACGCTTTTCCAAAGAGTACATTCGCCTCAGCGTAGCAATTGCTTTGATGCAATGGTTTGGACTTGAGTATTATGAAAAATTCTTAGCAATGTTTCACACTTGGCGCCAGCGGTTATTATTTATTAAGCGGTAAAGCTTATCACAACAACAATTAAAAAACTTAGCAGGTTAATTTATGCCAAAGATTTCTGTTATTATCCCAGCATATAATGCTGAACGTACTATTTTGGAAACTATTAAATCTGTACAACAGCAAACCTTCAAAGATTTCGAGTTAATTATTATCAATGATGGCTCAAACGATAGTACTTTAGATATTGTTACTCAGATTAAAGACGAGCGAATAAGGGTTTTTTCTTATGAGAATGGAGGATTACCAACAGCTCGTAATCGGGGTATTTATCAAGCACATGGAGAGTTCATTTCATTTGTAGATGCAGATGATTTATGGACATCAGATAAGTTAGAACTACAATTAGCAGCCTTGGAAGATAGTCCAGATGTGGGGGTTGCTTATAGCTGGACAGTTTGCATGATTGAAACAGAGAAAACTGTGTCTTTTGTTAAAAGCGCTTCGGTCTTTTTTGAAGGTAATGTTTATGATAAATTATTACTGAATAATTTTATTGGAAGTGGGTCAAATATTTTGTTGCGTAGGCAAGCAATTGAGTTAGCAGGCAAGTTTGAACCTACACTTAAATCATGTGAAGACTGGGACTTTTATATACGGTTGGCTAATAGTTCGCATTTTGTTGTAGTGCCTAAAAACCAAATTATCTATCGTAAAGCTCCTGGTTCAATGACATCCAAAGCTAAGGTCATGGAGCAGGAAGCTTTACGCGTAATTGACAAAGCTTATCAAACTGCTCCATTAGAACTTCAATATCTCAAAAATCAAAGCCTTGCTAACCTTTATAGGTATTGTGCGGATTTATATTTAACTCATAGCCTTGATAGTAGTGAAGTTAGGCAAGCTCAAAAGAAATTATGTTTAGCTATCCAACTCTATCCTAAAATTTTACTAAATAGTGATGCTCAGAAGTTAACTATCAAACTGCTGCTAAGGCAACTATTTCCTGCAAGAGTTATTGGGTATATTATTCGACAATTCAAAAAAAAATTTGCTATTCCAGATCCCAGACTCCAACCCTAAAAAAACTCTCAATTTTACACTTGACTGATGACTGAACAGCTTTCTTAGTAATTACCGTGCTTTTAGACCTTAATGTTTACGAACAAACTCAAGCAATTATTATCTGGTAAATTTGTACGTAATGCTGGTTGGTTAGGCGGAGCCGAGTTAATTAATCGTATCTTTCGCTTGGGAACAACAGTCACTCTAGCTCGCTTGTTTAGTCCACAAGACTATGGTTTAATGGCAGTTATTTACACCACTTTTGAATTCGCCAGTGTTTTTACCCTTAGGTATGGTATTGGCGCTAAAATTATTCAGGCTGATGAGCAGAATTTAAAAATTATCTGCAATACAGCATACTGGTTGAACTGGATTCTATGTGTAACAATTTTTATTCTTCAGTGTATTGCTGCCTTTCCCATTGCTCAATTTTACGGTAAAGACCAGCTTATTTTACCTATCTGTACTGTTGCCTTAGTTTACTTAATGTTTCCATTTTTCATGGTTCAATCATCTTTGATTCAAAGGGAAAATAGGCTTAAGATTACGGCTTTATGTAATGTAATACAGTCAATAATTAGTAATATTGTCACTATAATTTTAGCTTTATCAGGAATGGGAATATGGGCTGTAGTGTGGCCTATAGTACTATCTACTCCGGTGTTGATTGCAATTAATTGGATAAATCACCCCTGGCGACCACCCTCATATTTCAAACTTGACAATTGGAAAGAAATAGCGAATTATGGTGGTAATTTATTTGGAATTGAACTATTAAAAAAGCTAAGAGGGAACTTAGATTATTTGATAGCTGGAAGATTTCTGGGAATTGAAGCTCTAGGAGTATACTACTTTGCTTTCAATGCCGGATTAGGAATTAGTTTGAATGTAATCAACCTTTTGAGTTCAGCTTTGTTTCCTTATCTGTGTGAAGTACGTGGAAACATTAAGCAGCTTGAAGAGAGATATTTTGGTAGTCTCAAAAAGATTTCTTTAGTTGTAACTCCACTGATTCTTCTACAGGCAGGTTTAGCTCCTTTCTATGTACCAATTATTTTTGGGCAAAAGTGGGTGTCGGCAATTCCAATCTTAGTAATTATCTGTCTTTCAGCTTTAATGCTTCCCCTTGCAATCGTTACTAACGAATTCCTTAATGCCGTAGGAAAAACACATATTACTCTATACTGGAACTTAATTTATACTTTGCTCTTTGCACTTTCTATATTAATTGGAGTTCAATGGGGAATTTTAGGCATTGCGATTTCAGTATGTATTTCCCAACTCATAATTCTACCTATTTTTAGTGTTTGGGTAATTACTAGGTTTCTGTTGTGAGGTTAATTATTCAACTACACCTTTCTAAATTAGAGAAATTATGATATATCTAAAGTAAATTCAATGATAATTAATAATGAAATCTGAATATTGATGATATAAAGGTAAAAAATCTTCAGTAATTTTATTAGATTGCTAAGATTTTCTAGGCAATTGATTTTTAAATTGGTGAACTGTAATGATCAAGCAATTGGTTACCTCCGTAAAATCTAAATTGTTTCCCAGCGTAATGGATAAACTGCTCAAGATAGAAGGTTGGACTCAGAAAGAGCAGTTAGAATACTTAATGCAGCGAGTAAAGGAACTACCTGACAACAGTGTAATTGTTGAGATAGGAGTTTGGCAGGGACGTTCTGCACTAGCGATGGGTGAGGCGTGCCGTGGAACTGGCAAACGTATTTATGCTGTTGATCCGTGGATAGATTATGAAACCAAGAAGGGTTTACTTAGTTCTCGACTGAGTGAGTTCGGGGTTGATTCGGTTGATTCGGTCTACGATAAGTTTTTGACTAATCTATCTAGGTTTGAGTTGAAGCAGTGGATAGAACCGATCAAGGCAACCAGTATTGATGTTGCAGCTACCTGGTCACGAGGGGAATGTGATTTTGTCTTTATTGATGGAGATCACAATTACGAACCTGTTTTGGCAGATCTGCGTGCATGGACTAGGCTTGCACGAAAAGGTGCAGTGATTGCTGGTGATGATTGGCAGATTGATAGTGTGCAATCTGCTGTGAAAGATTTTATTGCTGATAATCCTGGTTTATCTCTAAACTTACCTTGTGTAAATACTTGGGAGTTCCAAGCTCTGTAGTTCACTGACTTAAGAAAGAATTTCTTAAGGTTGCTTTGGAGATAGTATTACTGGGCAAGCTATCGGTGTCCGGCAGACAAAGAAGGGTTAAGTACATTCAGGTAGTCAGATGCTCTGATTGGAGCCTTAGAACTAAGATTCACAATCAAAGCTTAATGACTTACAAAACGTCGTGTTTGATTTTTATAAATGGCGAGTTTTGTGACACCCGAAGCTTCGATGAGCTTATAACGGCAAAGTCAAATAGAGGATATAAGAATGTCTAAACTACGACTCTCACAGTTTTGTTAGATTGTAATGAGCAGTTTTAGATCATATAACTGCTGTACTTATTTATCAGTAAGTGATATTGACACAATTCTCAAAAGATGGAAAATCAAAACATTCCTTACGAAACACTAGCTGCAGGGCAGAACAAAGGTACATTTAGGAAAACTCTTGTAGCAGGTTGGTTTAGTTTTGAGGACTGCAATGTTACAGCTGGTGATGTAATGGCGCGAGATCTCGCTTGCGAGTGGCTTGAACAGGCTGGTTATCAATATGATGTTGCTCTTGTTGCTCCCTTTATTGGAGGTGTTGATTGGCATTTAGTCGATCCTAGTAGTTATTCACATGTTGTATTTGTATGCGGACCCTTTCCTCTTAACAAGTTAACTACTGAATTTCTACAGCGTTTCAGTAGCTGTCGTCTTATCGGTCTTGACCTATCAATGATCGAGCCAATTAACAATTGGAATCCTTTTGATGTACTGATAGAGAGAGATAGTTCTGTTGCTTCACACCCAGATATTACATTCCTGTCTCGTCAAGCGAAAGTGCCTGTAGTGGGCATTATCTTAGTTCATCCGCAAGATGAGTATGGTGATAAAGGCAGACATAAAGTTGCAAATGATGCTATTGAGCGACTCATTGCTTCGCAAGAAATGGTAGCAGTGCATATCGATACGGGTTTAGACCCTAACAGTACAAATCTCCGTAATGCCGCTGAGATTGAATCCCTGATTGCTCGTATGGATATTGTGGTAACTACACGCTTACACGGTACTGTGCTGGCTCTTAAAAATGGAGTTCCTGTAGTTGCTATAGATGCAATTTCTGGGGGAGCTAAAGTTGTACGTCAAGTAGAAACAATCGGTTGGCCTATAGTCTTCTCTATTGATAACCTCTCAGATGAGATGTTGCAGAAAGCTTTTGAATACTGTCTAACAGAAGATGCAAGAGCAAAGGCTAGAGAATGCCGCGATCGCGCCATCAAAGAAGTCGAAGAAGTCCGCCATCAATTCATCTTAGCCCTAGATTCGTCAAATTCATTCAGCGCGAGAGTGTGGTCTGACGAAGCACTCAATAAAAGTAAATCCTTTTCTAAGGTTTGGACAAATCTATGGAAGCAAGCGATCGCTATCAGGTATGAGATCACAGGCGGCATCAGAAAGTGGCTTTTTAAGCAGCTTTTTAGACCCTAATACCAATTCTCTATGAAGATGCACAGAATAAAACACTTGAAACTCCTGCCGGACAAGGAAATTATTCTATGCAGCCTCACATAAATTTGGTATAACATCATAAATTTGCTTTAATTTTTTAAGTAGAAAGAAGATTGAGAACATGCCAAAAATTTATAACACTGAAATTGTTATAGCAATCCGATTTGATTAGACCTCTTGCAAAAAACTTTTGTGGTATTATGCAGAGTTAGGGAAATTTCAAGTTAATTAGCTATTTGAAGATCATAATTATAAATTCCAGCAATTAAGTGACAACGTAGCCCAAACCGTTTTCTACGATTGCGATAAGGTTGACTGAAAATCCGAAAAACTTTTAAACGTCGATTCACATGCTCAATTGTCTTTCCGACGACTGGCCTCATAACGATTGTAATGCTTATCTTCTGGAGTTAACTTGCCCTTTTTTGGTTTCTTTTTTGGTAAACGACAATTCCTATGTAACTTGCTAATACCTTGGTAGCCACTATCTTCTAAGCTCTCGGTTTCGGGATGAAAACGCACTTTACTATCGACGAACAACTTGTAGTCATGTCTTCGACCCGAACCGTTGACAACACAACGAATTTCATCAGTAGAGGCTTTGCCCAAAGCGATTTGTTGCCCATCAAAAGATTCCAGAGGCAGTTTCAATTCTCTCCGCAGGATTTCAAAATCTGTATCTGTCACCCAACGCCAATTCTTCTTATCTTGTTCGTTATTTTTATCTTGTTTGCATTTTACTTGATAGCTAAAGGCGCGATCGGGATAGTCTTGAGAAAATATGAACCCGCTAATATTCCTACGGTCATATTTAGGAGCTTTTAACTGAGTGAACCAGCGACGTTTGGAAACCTCAACTTTTAACAAAGGTTGATGCAAAGATGGATAAGTCACAACTTCCAAGCTGACCACAAAACTGAATTTACCTTTTGTGTCAGGTAAGACGATCGGATCGGTAATCAGTTCTACAATCCCATAATTGCTCGAAAGAATACGTTACAGCACTTCCTACTGTTATGAAGTACAGTCTCTCCCCCGCGACACTCAATCTTTTTCGGCTCTTTCGGTACTAAACACGTACCTCACAATAGCGGGAACTGCTGTAAGACGCAAAGCCAGCAAATTCGGTCTACACCTTTCCAAAAATCAGGTTTGGTTCGCATAAGGCATCTTCTTTAAAAAATCAATTACAGAGGAAACCGACATAATTTCTAAACTGGCGGGATCGCCCTTTTTATCTAGTGTTGAGATGAGGGTAAAAATGTAGCTTGGGTTGTCCTCGATTAAGCGATCGCTCACAGCAAGAATCCGGCGGCGATAGTGAATCAGCCCGCCAATACTACGATTGAGATTCAACCAAGTAGTCTAATAGTTGCCGTTCTCCTATCAGAGAGTACCTGCCAAATAACTCTCGTAGCACGGTGTAAGCTTTGTGACCGCCCAATCGTTCAGTTGCTTGGCATAACTGAGTATATAAGCGATGCTCAATCACATTGTCTTCACCAAAAGCCCCGCTCAAGTTGGCAATCTCTGCACAGTCTGAGGTGGGTACTCGTAAATCTGGATCGATTAAGGTAACGCTAGAAAAGCGAAAGTCTGATTGGTTAAAAACCCCTAACTGCCAGCGATCGCAACCAAGAGAGTATCGAGCGTTATCTAAAACAGTATGTACACAAGCAGCGCGATCGCTTAATCCTTCTTTAATATAATGATGTAATTTAAAATTTCAATATACCAACAAGACGCAAAAAGGAATTTTTGTGTCTTGGCGCGGTACTAGGGAACTTGGTCAAAATAGGACAAAATCAAATAATTGATGTGCCATTTCTAATTTAGAACAAGGTGCGATCGCTACTTGCCGTCCTTGGCTATCTAAAAATATTGCTTGATTATTATCACTCCCAAAACCACTATCAGGTTGATCGATGGGATTAGCAACAATAGCATCTAGTTTTTTATTCTGCAATTTTTCTAATGCAGGTTTGACAATATCTCCACTTTGTGCAGCAAACCCAACTAATATCTGATGCGGCTGTTTAAGTTGTGCTAATTGGGCGACTATATCCGCTACAGATTCCAGGGGTAAGGCTTGGGGGAGCGATCGCTTGGGCAATTTCTCTGTACTATAATCTTTTGGCTTCACATCTGCCACGGCTGCTGACATCACAATTACATCAGCGTTGGGCAAACATTCCAGCATGGCGTGCTGCATTTGCTCGGCACTAATGACGGGAATTGCTTGCACTCCTAATGGTACATCCCAATTGGCGGGGCCATGTACTAGGGTGACGTTTGCGCCTCGGTGAAGTGCGGCTTGTGCTAAAGCTAATCCCATTTTACCTGTGGAAGGATTGCCGATAAATCTTACTGGGTCAAGATACTCTCGCGTTCCCCCGGCACTAATTAACACTCGTTTACCAGCTAAATTTCGTTTGCCTTGAGTATGTAACAACGATTGGATGTGAGCCAAAATTTCTGGAGGTTCTGCTAATCTACCAGCACCGATGCGATCGCACGCTAATAATCCTGATGCTGTATTCATCCCATGATATCGGCTATCTATCAATAGCTGTTGCCAATTTCGCTGCACCGATAGCTGTTCCCACATATCCGTATTCATTGCGGGTGCTAACAGCACGGGACAAGTAGAAGCTAGCACGGTATTTGTGAGTAAATTATCCGCCATACCGTAGGCTAACTTTGCTAATGTATTAGCTGTCAACGGGGCAATTACCATGATATCTGCCCATTCACCCAACTCAATATGCAAGGGACGAGAGTGAGTTGGTTGCCATAAATCATCATCTGTGTAGGCGGGATGACGGGATAAGGTGGCTATTGTTAGAGGCGTGATAAATTCTTGCGCTGAACGGGTGAGGATAACTCGGACTTCCACCCCAGTTTTAAACAGCGTCGAAACCAACTCACAGATTTTGTAGGCGGCGATACCGCCACCTACACCAATTAGAACTTTGTTCGATTTTGGATTAGTCATGGTAAAAAGTTAGGAGTAAGTAGGAATTTAGGAGCAAGTAGTTACGAATATTAATTTCCAACTCTTAACTCCTAACCGCTAACTCCTAACTCCTAACTCTCAACTACGCTTCATCGTAAGGTTCCAAGTCTAAGAGATAGATATAGGGTTCAACTAACTCTGGACGCTGAAATGCGATCGCTCGCAATAAATGCCAATCATTTAAACCCTCAAAAGCATTGCTATAATTATCTAGCTCGAGACGTGTAGCCAGTTCTTCTACTTCTGCCGCAGTCATGGCAGCAATTTCTTTCCTGGAAATGCTTAGAGTTGTCATAATGCTTGCCCCTCCCTTATGCAGAACTCGCCTTCAGCATGGGTTAAGTTGCGCCCAACGCAGCCACCCTATATATATTACTCATTAGAGGTCATTGATTTCGTGTAAATTGTCAGAATTTGTACCAGAATTTATAAAAAATTCGTAATTCTGACTAGCCAATTACATTTACAACAAAATTCCGTAGCACCTCTAACGTTTGTGGATTGATTTCATGCCCCATGTCAAATTCGTGGTATTCTACTGCCACTTTTAGAGACTTTAGAGTTTCTCGTGCCTTCAAAGCAGCTTTTAGGGGGACAACTTCATCATATCTCCCGTGGCTGATTAAAGTCGGCGGAATCCCTTTTTGATCTGCCGCTACTGCATCAGGGTGTAAATACCCACTCATGACGGCTAAACCTGCTAGGGGTAATTTTGATCCGACATCTAAAGTCATTGCCCCACCTTGAGAAAATCCACATAAAATGGTGCGTGACAACGGTACGCCAGTGGTACTTTCTAAAGATTGCAAAAAATCTATTAGCTGTTGCCGACTTTCTGCCAATCCTTGATACATATTCTCCACCCGCAAGTCATACCATGCCCTCCCTTCTGGCGAATAAGGATAAGGATAAGGTGCGTTAGGTAATACAAACTGGTAATCAGGTAAGTTGAGCAAGGGTAACAAAGATGCTACATCCTCAGCATTAGCTCCCCAACCATGCAAAGTGACAATTAAGCCTGCGGGGGATTGATAAGTTTCAGGGGGAACGGTAATAAATTGTAAAGACAGAGGTTTACTCCTAAAATTTTACTCTTTTCATAGATCCTATCTGCTTGCCCAAAAAATACCTACGTTGTTTTTTGGGCATGGGGAATCGGGCATGGGGCATGGGGAAGAGTCAAGTCACCAATGCCCTATGCCCCAAGTCGGCGGGCGGCTATCCCTCTCCACGCCACTTGCGGGATAGAGTTTCCCGCCGACTTCCATAAAAATAATTTCTATCTGGAAATTATTGCTTTTAGCTATTTTTTATTTAATAAAAATGATTATCAATTCTTTTTCAAAAAATTATTCTAATTAATTGATAATAATATGGATAAATAATTATCTTAACAAAGAAATGAATTGCTTCTCTCTATTGAATTAGCAATATCTTACAGGACTTACGCAACTGGCACAGAGCGATCGCAAATTCAGAAATTAGTAGTACCAATGTATTATATTAAAGGAGATATCTTTCATTAGCTCCTATCTTAATTATTAACAACAAGAAATTGTGTAAATTCCCTGAGAAAAAT
>JBBSOX010000035.1:0-53999 GCA_038259325.1 Chroococcales cyanobacterium
CCAACCGCCTAGTGCTAGGAAGGCGCAGGGAAACAATAGTATCCCTGACCAACCTACGAATACGAAGCGATCGCGCTTGAGCCAGTCGTCTAGAACGTCAAACCACCCTCTACTGGGCGCACGTCCAACTGCGATGGTCATCGGACTAAAATCCTCTTTTTTTACTAAAATTGCAACGTTTTTAAGACAGTGCGGAGAGTCAGTGTAACCGACTGCCGTGAGGAATTAACGTTTTTTTTGACAATCTCAACAGCGTAAAAGCAACTGAGATTCTGAGAACTTGCCGACTAGTGAAGTCAGCATTTCTCTTTCTTTATGCCATTACACGTACCATCGGCTAGTAATCTAGCTTGTGGTAACTTAATGATTCTTAACTTATCACACTACTAAGCGTTTTTGCCTGATACACACCAAGCAAATCAGGCATAAAACACGAACCTTATAAATAATATGAATATCAGAAATTTTACAATTTGACACAACTTTTCTCAGAAATGTAAAAAAAATTAGTCCAGATGGACGATTGAGTGAAGAAATTATATAACGTGCCCTAACAAATTATATTGAGTTATGTGGGTAGCAGGAACAGGGAGGAGCGCAGTTGAGTTTTTGTGAGCAATGTTTGCTAAAATGTGAATGGTTACTTCGCCGCCACAGCCATTGATACACCTCTGGAAAATATGTGAAACTTTGGATAAGGGGAAAGGAAGTTGGCACATGTTGACTAATACAAACAGCCTAAGTGGTTTGTCCCATAGTGCAAGTAAGCCATTATCCGGGACAATAAAATTTGTAGGGTAGAGGGTAAAAAATTCATCGTCTGCGGTAGAGTATCCCGTGGACTTAAAAGATAGCTCTCAATGCCTCCAAAGCAATAGCCGGATTGGTACAGAGAGCCGCCACTCTATGCAAGAGCATCAAGTGTGCGAGTATGTCACAGCGAGTATCTCACTGACCAAGGTAGTTCAATGACGGCATCAACAACGATTAACAAAGGCGATCGCCTCCTGCATCAAAATGTTCTCGGTTCTCGTCGGTTCAGCAACTATTGCTGGGCAACTATTGTTACCTTGGGAGCAAGCGGCTTTTTATTGGCTGGCATATCCAGTTATTTAAAAGTTAATTTACTCATAGTTTCCGATCCAACTCAACTGGTATTCGTCCCTCAAGGATTGGTTATGGGGTTATATGGCACTGCTGGCTTGCTATTGGCCACATACCTGTGGCTAGTGATTTTATTGGATGTAGGAGGCGGTTACAACGAATTTAATCAGGAAACTGGCACAATCAAAATCTTCCGTTGGGGGTTTCCTGGCAAAAACCGCCGAATTCAAATTGATAGCCGCATAGAAGATGTGCAATCTGTGCTAGTAGATGTTAAAGAAGGTCTTAATCCCCGTCGCGCCCTCTATCTACGCATTAAGGGCCGTCGAGATATACCCTTAACACGGGTTGGACAACCGTTATCTTTAACAGAGTTGGAAACAGAAGGTGCAAAGTTAGCCCGCTTTTTGGGAGTGTCTTTAGAAGGACTTTAATGAATTGGGCATGGAGCATGGGGCATTGGGCATTGGAAGAGAAGAACTCAAGACCAATGACTAATGACCAATGACCAATGACTAACGATAAAATACTCTGGTTAAATCAGTAACTGGCAATGCGGTTAAAAATTTCACAATTTTTGCTTTCTCTTGTGATTATCAGTGCTTTGATGTTGGGAGGATGTTCAACAGAGCAAGTAGCTTCTAATACATCTTCTCCATCTTCGACAGCTACCTCGACCACAGAGGCAGGTACTAAGACAACTACTGAAGCAACATCTGTATCTCAAACTAGTAGTGAGAGTATTCCTGGGCTGACAGATTTACCAAGACTCGAAGGCAAAGCTACTGTGGTGGTCACGGTTAAAGGGTCGCCGATTACTATCGAAGTAGACGGTACCAATGCCCCCATCACAGCTGGCAACTTCGTAGATTTAGTGCAAAAGGGTGTGTACGATGGTTTAGCTTTCCATCGAGTTGTCCGCGAACCCCAACCGTTTGTAGTTCAAGGGGGCGATCCCCAAAGCAAAGACCCGAAAGTTCCAGCAGATAGCCTGGGAACAGGTAGTTATATTGACCCAAAAACGGGAAATGCTCGTTATATACCTTTAGAAGTTAAGCCTAAAGGTTCAGATATTCCGATTTACAACAAACCCTTTGATGCTACTGCTCAACCTGTCATATTGCCCCATAAGCAGGGTGCAGTAGCGATGGCGCGATCGCAATCACCAGACTCCGCTTCTGCTCAGTTTTACTTTGCTTTAGCAGATTTGGCGTTCTTGGATGGTGACTACGCCGTGTTTGGCAATGTCACTCAAGGCTTGGATGTAGTGAACAAAATTCAGCAAGGCGATCGCATTGACTCAGCTAAAGTCACTCAGGGGGCTGAAAATCTGAAAACACCAGGGCAGTAGGAGGAAGAGGGCAGGGGGAGCAGGGGAGGCAGAGGAAGCAGGGGGAGAATAACTCCTAACTTTTAACTCCTAACTTTTAACTCCTAACTCCTAAATTTAGTGAAAGTTCTTGTCACTGGTATTGGTCTTGTTTCCGCCTTGGGTGGAAGTTTAGAGGATAGTTGGAAAAATCTGAGAGCAGGTAAATCTGGAATTAGGTTACATCAACCATTTCCAGAACTAAAACCATTTCCTCTAGGTTTGATTGGTCAAAAACCATCTGAGTTAACAATTTTGACTCAGATGGTTGTTTCTTCTGCTTTGCGAGATTCTGGGTTAGTTTCACATGCAGCTGATTGTGCTGTAGTCATTGGATCGAGTCGCTCTTATCAAGCATCTTGGGAAATGCTGGCGCGGCAAATGTATGAAGATGTGGCAAATTTGCCAATGTCCTCTTTTAGAAATTGGCTAGATACATTACCTCACATGAATGCGATCGCAGTTGCAAGACAAATCGGTGCATCTGGGATAGTTTTAGCACCGATGGCAGCTTGTGCAACTGGAATTTGGGCGATCGCCCAAGCAGCTTTGCTTATCCAGACTGGGCAATGTCAACAGGCGATCGCAGGTGCAGTAGAAGCACCAATCACACCCTTAACTTTAGCTGGGTTTCAGCAGATGGGTGCTTTAGCAAAAACTGGGGCTTATCCTTTTGATTTGCATCGGGAAGGCTTAGTTTTGGGCGAAGGCGCAGCTGTGTTTGTCTTAGAATCAGCAGAGTTGGCAAAACAGCGTCAAGCAAAAGTGTATGGTGAAATTCTCGGTTTTGGCTTAACTAACGACGCATATCATAGTAATTCACCAGAACCTGAAGGAAAAAGTGCGATCGCTGCCATCAAACAATGTCTAGAACGTAGTAGCCTAACACCAGCCGATATCGATTACATTCATGCTCATGGCACAGCTACCCAGCTAAATGACCAGATGGAGAGCATGGTAATCCAGCATTTGTTTCCTCAAGGGGTGGCAGTTAGTTCTACCAAAGGAAGCACAGGTCATACACTAGGAGCATCTGGAGCCTTAGGTGTAGCTTTTTCTCTCATGGCTTTAAAGCATCAAATTTTACCACCTTGTGTAGGATTCCAGCAGCCAGAGTTTGATTTAGATATCGTGACAGTAGCGCGTCTAAGTAAAATTCGTCAGGTATTATGTTGCAGTTTTGGCTTTGGGGGACAGAATGTTGCGATCGCGTTAGCAAGGTAAAAACTTGTGCGTGAATGTATTATTCCGAATACTGCTTTGAATCCATAGCATGATATACAATATAAAAATGTAACGAAAACTACAAAATATTTATTTTTTCCGAAAACAAGGATAAGCTAGGCGTGTATATATCCAGTTCGCAAATATACCGCGATAGGAAAAAACTTTATGATTTCAAAGTCACTGCTGCCGCTAGAACCTGCTTCCCCAGCGCATATATGCCCATTTGACCAAGCCTGTAGCTACTTAGAAGCGGCAGCTAAAGAATTAAATTTAAATCAGGGTTTGCTAGAAATTCTCAGCCACCCGCGTAAGGTTGTCACGGTTTCCATTCCCGTGAAACTAGATAATGGGGAAATACAAGTTCTCGCTGGACATCGCGTGCAGCACTCCGATGTTTTAGGCCCCTACAAGGGCGGAATTCGTTACCATCCGGCTGTAACACTGCGGGAAGTATCCGCTCTAGCAATGCTGATGACCTGGAAATGTGCCTTGTTAGGTATTCCTTACGGTGGTGGGAAGGGCGGCATTCCCATAGATCCCAAGCACTACAGTGTTGGCGAATTAGAGCGAATTACCCGCCGTTATATCAGCGAGTTAATTAAAGATATAGGGCCTTCTGTAGATATTCCTGCCCCAGATATGGGTACTTCTGCCCGTGAGATGGCTTGGATGATGGACACTTACTCTGTGAATGTCGGTCATGCAGTACCAGGGGTTGTAACTGGGAAACCACTTTCTATTGGTGGCTCACTGGGGCGGGAGATGGCAACCGGACGTGGCACGATGATTATTGTCCGTGAGGCGCTGGCACAACAAGGTAAATCCTTAGCAGGAGTGCGAGTAGCTATTCAAGGTTTCGGTAACGTTGGTAGTGCCGCAGCGGAACTACTATATGAAGCAGGCGCAAAAATTATCGCTGTTTCAACGGGTGCTGGGGGAGTATTTTCCGAAGTTGGTCTTAATATTCCCAAGTTGAAAGTCTATGCTGCTGAAAATCGCAAGAGTATTATGGGTTTCCCACAATCCGTACCAATTAGCAATGCAGATTTATTAACTTTACCTTGCGATGTCTTAATACCAGCGGCTTTAGAAAACCAAATCACTAAAGAAAATGTGAATCAAGTGCAAGCACAGATTATCGCAGAAGCGGCTAATGGGCCAATTACCCTTGAAGCTAACTTGTCCTTAGAAGCGCGGGGTGTGACAGTGCTACCGGACATCTTGGCGAATGCTGGCGGTGTGGTAGTCAGTTATTTAGAGTGGGTGCAGGGCCTTTCCTACGTATTTTGGGATGAGGAGCGCGTTAACCGCGAAATGGAGCATTTGATGGTACAAGCCTACCACAAAGTGATTCACCAGTCAGAGGTGCGTCAAATTCCTTTAAGGTTAGCAGCTTACACTTTAGGGGTGGGTAGAGTGGCTCAGGCGCTAACTGACAGAGGCCTTTATCCTTAGTTTTTATACTTAGTTATTTATGGGGCAGAATGGATCATTGTTGACAGTGATTTATCTGCCTTTTTTTATTGAGCGATAGGGGCTGCTGCCTTTAGCCAGAAATTGAGTCAGCAGCCCAAATGAATGCATTCCCACCTTTAAACCAACCTTAGGAGCCTTGCAAAAATAACTTGAACATTTTTGATGGGGAAGTTAAGCTCACAGCTTATTCTAGATTCAATTTGTACAACTTATTTTTACCTGATGCCTTACGACTGCCCAGAAGGTGCAGTAGCATGAATCAAGTCTGGCTTCTCATCACTAGGAGGACGCTCAATAGTTTGATCCGATGTGGGACGTTGATGGCGATGGCTAGCTTGGATCTGCACAAATTGGCCCGTCTCAATTGACTGGTAAAGCGCTTGAATGATCGAAACATCAATCAACCCTTCCGTCCCAGATGGTTCTGGGTCTTTATCTTCGAGAATACAATCAGAGAAGTAGATAAATTCAGCCGCTAGTTGATCGTGATCCTCAAAGGTACGCTCTTGAGTTTCATCATTAATTGTCAGGTAATGCTTGATTTTTCCCTGCCAAGGATAAGCAGGTTTTACTCGTAAATCGCCTTGAGTACCTACAATCTGATAGGTTGAAACACTTGCGGCTCCAAAGCTACAGGTAAATGTTGCCAATCGCTCATTGGGGAAACGCAAGATAACGCTAGCCATTTCTTCTACTTCGCTGAAGCGTTGTTCTCCCTTATTGGCAGCTACAGCAAATACTTCAATTGGCTCATCTTGAAATAGATAACGTGCAGCATTAATGCAGTAGATGCCAATATCATAAAGCGTGCCACCACCTGTTACATCTCGTAAACGAATATTGCCCTCTTCTACTTGCTGAGTAAAAATCGAGTTGAAAATCCGTGGTTCACCAATTTGCTTTGAGCTGACAATTTCGACTGCTTGTAAATTGGCTTCTTCTAAATGTAAGCGGTAGGCAATCATCAGCTTCACATTGTTGTCATTGGCAGCTTTAATCATTGCCTCACACTCTTGTTCAGTTATTGCCATCGGCTTTTCACATAACACATGAATTGCCTGATTGGCAGCCCGCACAGTGTAGTCGCAATGTAAGTGATTGGGCAGGGCAATATAAACTGCATCAATCTCGCCACTTGCCAGACAGTCCTCATACTCCTCGTAGGAGTAAGTATGCTGAATATTATACTTTTTACTCAGTTCTTCAGCTTTAGTGGGGTCATCTGAAACCAGTGCCACTAATTCTGAGTTTTCGGCGTTGGCAAAGGAAGGTAAGGCAGCTTCTTGAGCAAACCAACCTAAACCAACGACGGCGTAGCGAATTTTGCCCTTATCATTTCTAGCAGTCATTTTTCTACTCTCTGATGAAGGAATACTTTTGTAATTTTCATGCACTAATTACGTGCAAATTATGGCTAATTGCTTATGCAAACACTTGGAAGAAAATGCATTGTTACATTGCTAATGCAGCTTCTATATCGGGCACCAACTTAGCTTTCGCTTCTTGAAATTCCTGACCCAATTTAGTTAACTCTTTCTCACCCATACATTCGCGTACAGCATTAAAAATTTCGCTTTCTTCTTCTTCTACATGATGCTCAACTGTTTCCTTTAATTCGCTCATTTTTTCTTTAAACTCAGGATCAGTAGGTTTAAGCACCTTAATCTCTTCTAAAATCACTGAAACTTCTTCATGTTCTTCTTCAGCTTCTTCAATATATTGTTCAGTTTCTTCGTATTCTCGCAAAGCTGGATAGAAGACTAATTCTTCAGTTCTAGCGTGTAAGTTCAATGCTATATAGATTTGATTGAATTGCTCAACCAATTTTGCGCCTTTAGCTTTTTCTGCTTCTGCAAAAAGTTTCTCAACTTGGCGATGTTCTGCTTCAATTAATGAAAGAATGTCTGTTGCTTTAGTTTTAGCCATTTTTTCCCCTCAGTAACAATCAATTTATTTATAGGGTTGAGAATTTGGAGATTGATGAATGGGATCTCGTATATTCTCAATGACTTGGTAAATTAAAACCTCATTCTTTCAGTAAACTTTAGTTTAGACTTAAGGAATATTTGCGCTATTACACCCTAGCTGAAATTCATAACCTCAGCATGATGGATACTGAGTATATAGCGTTAGCAGCCCAAGGCTATGACCCAAACCTTGAATGCCAGTTGAAAATTCCCGCACATTTATTTGGTAGAAATCCAAAACACAACTAAGTTTTGCTTGTCTTTAATGTTACAACACAAGTGATAAGTAAATATTTAGTATATATGGCAACCGACCTCCACCAACAGGGATTATTGCTTCTGCGTCAAGCACTTGATAACTCCACAGCCGACTTTCGCCCTGGACAATGGGAAGCCATTGAAGAGTTACTCCAGGAGCGATCGCGGTTACTCGTTGTTCAACGCACTGGTTGGGGTAAAAGTCTAGTTTATTTTTTAGCAACTCGCTTGTTACGAGATCAAGGTGCTGGTTGTACTCTTTTGATTTCGCCATTACTTGCCCTGATGCGAAACCAAATTGCAGCAGCCCAACGCATTGGTGTAAAAGCCGAAACAATTAACTCCAGCAATACAGATAAATGGTCATTAATAGCAAAGCAGTTGATAGCAGGAGAAGTAGATATTCTGCTTATTTCTCCCGAAAGACTAGCTAACGAAGAATTTCGGGAAAAAATCCTTTTACCAGTATCTCAACGCATAGGTTTATTTGTTGTTGACGAAGCCCACTGTATCTCTGATTGGGGACATGATTTTCGCCCTGATTATCGACGAATTGTCAGAATTTTACAAGCACTTCCACAAAATATCCCAGTATTAGCAACAACCGCTACAGCTAACAATCGGGTTGTAAATGATATTATTGCTCAATTGGGTTCAAATCTGCGTGTTTCCAGAGGCAATTTAATCAGAGAAAGTTTGCATCTGCAAAATATTTCTATCCCTAGTGCAGCAGCGCGAATGGCATGGTTAGCCCAACAGCTTCCTAACTTACCTGGAAGTGGAATTATTTACACATTAACTGTTAGAGATGCTGAACGAGTCGCTGATTGGTTAAAAACTCAAAATATTAATGCTAAAGCATATCATAGTAATTTAGATAGTGATGATCGCGTAGTATTAGAAGATGAACTTATTGAAAATAAAATTAAAGTCTTAGTTGCTACTACAGCATTAGGAATGGGTTTTGATAAACCAGATTTAGGATTTGTAATCCATTACCAGCGCCCTGGCTCGGTTGTCCACTATTATCAGCAAGTGGGACGGGCAGGTAGAGCAGTAGAAAAAGCTTATGGAATTCTTCTTAGCGGTGATGAAGATGATGATATCACTAACTACTTTATCAATACAGCCTTTTCTCCAGAAGTACATACGCAACAGGTTTTAAATGCACTCAACGAAGCTATAGACGGTTTTTCTGTTCCGCAATTGGAGCAGCAACTTAATCTTTCACGAGGACAAATTGAGAAAGTTTTAAAACTACTGTCACTGGAATTTCCTGCACCTATAACTAAGCAAGATTCAAAATGGTATCTTACCGCAGTATCTTATCAACCTGACACTGATAAAATTGAAAAGCTCACACAAATTCGCCGCCAAGAACAAGCTCGAATGTTGGAATACATGCAAAGCCAACAATGCCTGATGAGTTTCCTGGCGGTAGAATTAGATGATCCTCATCCAATTGCTTGCGGCAAATGTGCTGTGTGCTTCAATAAACCATTATTAACAGAAACTTGCTCAATCGAAGTTGTAAATAAAGCAATTCAATATTTACGTCGCAGCAACCAAATCATTGAACCACGCAAAAGATGGCCATCACAAGCATTGGAGAATTATGGCTTTTCAGGCAATATTAAAAATAATTTACAAGCAGAAGCAAGCGATCGCTCTCAACTTGCCATTGACATATTTCCTTCTATACCCATTGGTTCTTTAGAACAAATCTTAGATGAAAACTGGTTTCCTGAATATAACCACAATCATCATGGTAAACCCGATTAAAATGAATACGCAACTTGGGTTTCCATAGGAGTATGCAGACGTGCAGCCGGATTTAATAGGTTTGGAAATTAGTAAGGGGGAACTAAGACGTTTGACTGGGTTCGATCCAGAAGACGTTTTTCGTCCCTCTGTTTTGCGAGATAGCAAGAAGCGATTAGGGTTTTTGATTAATGAAATGCTGGTGACGCTGGCGTTAACGCCAATAATTGTTGGTTTTGTTTACGCATTTATTATTCTGCCGACAATTGGTTCTTCAATTCGACTAGGAATTCTCTTACTAATTCTAGTGCCAATGCCAATATTAGTGGGGCGATGGCTGTGGCGGCAGTTGACCTGTCCCGAAGGATTGACAATACTTTTAGATGAAGTTGATAAATATCATGACCTGATTGCTGCTATAGATATTAATGACCAATTGGCAGCATCAGGAAACGTAGAAAGCAGTTTCCATGACCGAGATCAAGTAACCGCAGCCCTGCAACTAATTAGAGAAGATTTAGTCCGCGCTTTGAAAACGGAACGAATTTTGCGGGATAATAAAAAATTGCTTGCTAATAACCAAGAGTTATTTGTGAATAATTTAGCCAGTCTGCAAGCTTTACAAGTTAGTAGTCAAGCAGGCGAATATGCTCAACTTCTAAATCAATCATTGCAAATTGCGATCGATGTGCAAGCAGAAATCAGAAAATTGCACAAAGGCTGAGTAGAGTTTTTCTTTGCTAATGACTTTTTCAAAAAACAATCGCCCCGTTGACTTAAATGAGCAACAAACCAAAAATAATTGTCCTGGATGATGACCCTACAGGTTCTCAAACAGTCCACAGCTGCTTGCTGCTAATGCGCTGGGATGTAGACACTCTACGCAGCGGGTTGCAGGATGATTCGCCGATTTTCTTTGTGCTGACTAATACTAGATCGCTAACGCCAGAGTCGGCTGCATCTATCACCAAAGAAGTTTGCCAGAACCTGAAAATTGCTTTAAATGCTGAAGGAATTGACGATTTTTTGATTGTCAGCCGTTCTGATTCTACTTTGCGGGGACATTATCCCATTGAAACTGATGCGATCGCACAAGAACTCGGCCCTTTTGATGCTCATTTTCTTGTACCAGCTTTTTTCGAGGGTGGACGCATCACCCGCGATAGCGTTCATTACTTGATTATTGCTGGTGTACCCACCCCAGTCCATGAAACTGAATTTGCCCGTGATTCAGTCTTCAGCTACCATCACAGTTACTTACCCAAGTACGTCGAAGAAAAGACTCAAGGACGAATTAGTGCCGAAGCTGTAGAAAGGTTTCTCCTGGCTGATATTCGCGCTGGTAGTTTGGAGAGCTTGTTACAACTGAGTGGTAATAAGTGCGCCGTTGTAGATGGTGAAACTCAAGATGATCTCAACCGCTTTGCAGTGGATATTTTAGCAGCTGCAAGTCAAGGGAAACGCTTTCTGTTTCGTAGTGCAGCAAGTATTTTAACGGCTTTAGCCGCTTTACCACCCCAACCCATTGCCGCCGAAAATATGGCGCAGTACGTGCGTCAAGGCAAACCAGGTGCGATCATTGTTGGTTCCCATGTGAAAAAGACTACTCAACAATTAGAGGCGCTGTTAAGAGTAGAAGGAACAGTGGGAATTGAAGTGAATGTAGCGCGATTACTTGATGATGGGATAAATCAATCTGCGGCACTGCTAACTGAAATTCAGGAGAGTACACGGGCAGTACATGAGGCTGGCAAAACACCAGTGGTTTATACTAGCCGTCAGGAACTGAGTTTTAAAGATATCAACACACGATTGGAATTTGGGGCAAAAGTTTCAAGTTTATTGATGGATATTGTGCGGGGTTTACCATCTAATATAGGATTCTTAATCAGCAAAGGTGGTATTACCTCAAACGATGTCTTGAGTACTGGACTTGCTTTAACTTCAGCCCGCTTACTTGGTCAAATTTTAGCTGGTTGTTCAATGGTGTTAACGCCATCCGATCATCCCCAGTTTCCTGATTTGCCTGTGGTGCTATTTCCAGGTAACGTTGGCGATGCTGATGCGTTGGGGACAATATATCAGAGGTTGACTAAAACAGTCTAAAGTGTTTGGTGAAAAGGAAGATAATTCCGAACTACAGCGGATTGCAAGTTAGTGAGGTATAGTATTTTGGTCTACAAGCCAGATAAAAAATCTTTTTTATTACAACATTTAAGTATTGAGACCACAACTCAGACAGAGAATAGAAAGTAGAGACGCGATTAATCGCGTCTTCACTAAGCAGTGATGTAGTTCAATTACTTGATAAAGTACTGTAACTCCTCCTGCCCCCTGCCCCCTAACTCCGCACTTTCTTGCCTGACACTGATCTAATATTGGTAATTATTCGGAGTGTCCCTTGTCTTTTGGCTAGTACTGCATGACTTCTGATTCTGCGATTCCCAATCTAAAGTCAAATTCTGCACTTCCTAATGCAGAACCAAACTCTATCCATTCTGAGGTAGAGAAAAATCCTACTGTTTCTGATGTAGAGTCAGATTCTATCCTCCCGGATGCGGAGTTAAAATCTGTCCTTCTTTATTTACAATCAAATACTGCCCTTGAGGATGTAAAGTCAAATCCTGCTAACCCTGATGTCAAGTCAAATCCTGCTAAACCTGATGTAGAGTCAAATATTGATACGGCATCAGATTTTATCCTTACTGATTCAAATCCCAATGAGTCGGCATTACCAGGGCATCGCGTAAATGACAATACTCAAGTTCAGTTAAAAAGTAAGGAGGGACGACTTTTATTAATTTTGCCCCCGGAATCTCAAGTATCTGCTTCAGAACTGAGTTGGTCTGATATTTGGCAACAAATAAGACAGCGTTTGAATGCAGGCGATCGCTTCCGTATATCTAATACACCTGTGCATCTAATGGCACAAGACCGCCTAGTAGATGCCAGACAACTCCAAGAACTCGCCGAGGCTTTGAGTGAAGTCCAACTGCGGCTAATATCAGTCTCGACAAGTCGTCGGCAAACTGCGATCGCTGCCGTCACATCTGGGTATTCTGTAGAACAACTTCAGCCCGTAACTTCCCTGAATTCCGAGCCAAAAGCTACAGCCATACCCCAAGCAGATCCTCTCTATTTGGAAATGACAGTCCGTTCTGGAGTAGAAATTCGTCATCCTGGTACAGTAATTATCTTGGGAGATTTAAACCCAGGTGGTATTGTAATTGCAGATGGAGATATTATCATCTGGGGCCGCCTACGTGGAATTGCTCATGCTGGTGCTGGAGGCAATCGTGAGTGTCTGATTATGGCTTTGCAAATGGAACCAACCCAATTGCGGATCGCAGATGCTGTAGCTAGGGCACCAGAAAAACCACCAATGCAGTTTTTTCCAGAGGTGGCACATATTACGCCCCAAGGAATTCGCATCGCTAGGGCTACTGATTTTTCCAGAAACCAATTTACCAAGAGCAATCAAGAGCCATAAATATTTACTTAAAGAATGAAGTATATAAGTAAGGATGAAATAAGACAAATATTCATGCCTCGCCCTGATGAGGGAGAACAGATATTTCTTCATACTTGATACGATACTTCATACTTTATACTGCAATTTACTGTTTTATATTTTCTGAACCCTTATTGACCGCATTTCTATCATGACTCGCATTATAGTGATTACCTCCGGCAAAGGAGGAGTGGGTAAAACCACAGTTTCAGCAAATCTGGGCATGGCTTTAGCCAAAATGGGGCGTCAAGTTGCCTTGGTTGATGCGGATTTTGGTCTGAGAAATTTGGATTTGCTGCTAGGGCTAGAAAACCGTATCGTCTATACTGCGGTGGAAGTTTTAGCCAGAGAGTGCCGCTTAGAACAAGCCTTGGTGAAAGATAAGCGCCAACCCAATCTTGTACTTTTGCCGGCAGCCCAAAATCGCTCGAAAGATGCAGTCACGCCTGAACAGATGAAGTTATTGGTGAATGCACTGGCGCAAAAATATCAGTACGTGATCATTGATAGCCCCGCTGGTATTGAAAATGGCTTTAAAAATGCGATCGGCCCAGCAAAAGAAGCGCTAGTTATCAGCACACCAGAAATTTCCTCAGTTCGTGACGCTGACAGGGTAGTGGGGTTACTTGAGGCACAAGGTATCAAGCGTGTTCATTTAATAATTAACCGTATAAGACCCGCAATGGTGCAGGCAAATGATATGATGTCAGTGCAAGATGTTCAGGAACTTCTCGCCATTCCCCTGATCGGGGTAATCCCTGACGACGAGCGTGTTATTGTATCTACCAATCGCGGCGAACCCTTAGTGTTAGCGGAAAATCCCTCTTTAGCTGCCACAGCCTTTGAGAACATTGCTCGTAGATTAGAAGGGGAAAGTGTCGAATTTCTGGAGATCGACTCGTCCCAAGACAGCATCTTCGCCCGTATACGAAGGTTGTTCAGGACAAAGATTGTTTAACTTACTTTTCCAGTCTCCGCCACAGACCTATTCGTAATGATTGAACTTCTAGAACGACTTTTTTCTCGCGGTCCTGATAGCAGTCGAACTCAAGTTAAACGTCGCCTGCAATTGGTGATTGCTCACGATCGTGCTGATTTAGATCCTCAAACATTGGAAAAAATGCGGAAAGAAATTTTAGATGTAGTCTGTCGCTATGTCGAAATTGAGACAGAGGGCTTGGAGTTTTCTTTAGAAAGCAACCAACGAACTACAGCTTTAATTGCTAATTTGCCCATCCGCCGAGTCAAAGGTGCCATACCTGAATGGGAAAGAGGTGATAAATAAGTATCTATAGTTTTAATCTTGGTATTTTTTATCTTTTATAATATTTTGGTGGGTTGAAGACAGCAAAACCTAACAAATACTTTGCGAGTTTTTACGACCTCGTTTCAATCGAAGAAATATGCTAACCGAAGCAAAAATTAGACAAGCTGCTACTGATGTTCAGCAGACAATTCCTGATTTAAGTAGCTGGTTAGCTAGGAGCAATAGGTTGGGTTTCACTCCGTTCAAATAAAAAAATCCCGTTATCAGCAGTGACGACAACGGGAGTATATAAGATATTTAATAAATTATCGGTAGGCTACTTGTGGCCCTGCCCAAATTTCCGTAGCTTTTTTACCAAAAGTAATCGGCTGATCTTCGTCCGTCATGGGTACAGTCTTGCCATCATTAGCAACTTGCATTAGTGGCCAGTTTTCGTCACCTAATTCACCTGCACGGAACAACACATGATCCGGTTGCCTTTTACTCCAACCTAACAATACTGCAATTTTTTCATGCTCATCTTCCTGATTAGCAGGAGCAACAGTGTTAGCATGATTTTTTTGCCGATCCCAAATCACTGCACTATCTGTAGAATCGCTTGTATTAAATATACCCTCAAACTTGCGTGCTAAGAAGCGATCGCCTTTTTCTGACCAGCTAACTGGAACTAATACCCCAATTTTACCACTCGTATCAGTTTCTTCTGCCGCCGCCGCCTTTACAGCCTTTACCTTTAATAAAGGATCACTAACAGGAGTAGTTGAAGACATTACCCACAACTTCTTGCTTTGCATATCTTGGACAAACAGAACGCTGGTGACACGACTGTTGTACATTTCGGGTTTTACTTCCAGCTGCACCCGGCTATAAACAGCATATTTCCCATCTGGAGAAACTACGGGTACGCTGCGGTAGTGACGCACTCCCGAACCACCATTTGAAGCAATTGCCTCTTGAGTCGCTGTAATCCATTTCCAAGGAATAGGATGAGGACTACCTATTGGGTCTATTTGTTCTGCTTGGGACTCATCAAGTGGTTCAGTAGCAGGTATTTCTGTTGTTGTGGTTGGTTGTAATTCTCTAGGAGTTGGTGCTAATTGAGTTGCTGTCAATGATTTAGTAAAAGATTTTTCTTTGAATAGAGATTTTTCTTGTCTTTTCAAAGATTTGATATTAGCAGCTTTGAGTTTTCGGATTAAATTAAGCTGACTAACAGGAACATCTGTTAATGGTGCGAGTTCAACTGCTGCCAAAGAATCAGGAAGAGTTAAATCGCTGCTTGACACAAAACTATCTATTTGAGCTAAAGACTCAATTTTATCCGCTGGTAATATTTGCGGTTCCTGAACAGCAGTAGTTTGTGTTGGCACAGAGTCAAATTCTTCTGTTAACGAGTTGGTTTGCTCTGTTTTTAGTATTTCAGCTATCTCAGGTTCCCTAACTACAGCTATTTCCTTTGATCCAGAGTCAGACTCTCCAGTTATGGAAGTTACTTTAGCTACTTCGGATCTAACTGCTATCGAGTGCCCCGACGCCCCTAGTAAAGGTGCGATTAGTATCACAACGACAACGTAATTGAGAAATGGTTTCGCGCGGAACCATCCTGACAGCAAGAGGGGTTTAAGCATTTGTAGACTCTCTAGAGGGGCGGTTGCTGTGTGAGAAGCAATACCTATGCAGCAATAGGGCAGGCAGTAATTATATGTATAACAAGAAACTAAAAACTTTGACGATATATTTGCTTCAAAGTTTGCAGAGTTTTACAAAAGTTAAGTACCATCGTCTACACCTTTTCTTACTCAGGTATTGGATATTTTTTTCCAAAAATATGCGAGTATAGTAAATATGCTGATAACTCAGTAATTACTACACGCTATGTAATGTTGCTGTTGCTACACCTAACCACACCAAAAACAGGTATTAGTTAGGGGATATTCAGCCTATAGATTAGGCAATGACGCTGGCAACTAAGATTGCGATAAATCGGCCTTTGGGGATCGTACTAGCGATCGCTAGTACACAACAAATAAGCCAGGTTACACACTAATATAAGAGGGCAAACCCTCATAATGGTAAACGTGAGGCGTTAGATGAAAAGCTCTTAAAGCGGACGTACAATACATCATACTCAGAAAATCCTGCTGTCAGCAACCCCAAAATTATAAATTGCAATCTCAACTACTACAAAAATAGCTATAAGATGCAATAGTTTTTATAAACACAATTGCATTTAATGCTAATTTGGCAGAAATGATTAGGAACACAACAAAATTTATTAGGTAGATGCTCTAGCGGCTGGTGACGAGACACCACTAAACGATTAGGATCACTAAAGGTAGATACAGTTGATAGTAGTACAGATCGGCGAAAATAAACTTACCATTTCATTACAGCCGGAAAGCCCATAATTAAAGCCTTTTGACTTTTGACTTTTGATTTTTGACTTCCGCTTTGCGGTACTAGCTGTTACACTTGTCAACTTAACTGTTAAGTTAAATTTTGCAGCCTTTTGTTTCACCAATACGAAAATATTCTACCACCAAACAGCCGATATTATTTACCATTAATTAATCACTAACGATTAACAGCTAATTATTAATGAAAATTGTATTCTTTGGTACACCACAGTTTGCTGTGCCCACATTGGAAAAGTTATTGAATCATTCAGAATTTGAGGTGTTGGCAGTTGTCACTCAACCAGATAAACGTCGGGAACGCGGAAATAAACTTACGCCTTCACCAGTAAAAGCGATCGCTACTGCTCACAACTTGCCAGTATGGCAACCTGAACGGGTGAAAAAGGACACCGAAACTTTAACCCAACTTAAACAGTTAGATGCAGATGTATTTGTTGTTGTCGCCTATGGACAGATATTATCGTCAAAAATCCTAAATATGCCAAAGTTGGGCTGCATTAATGTACATGGCTCGATTTTACCCAAATATCGGGGTGCAGCGCCGATTCAATGGTGCTTGTACAACGGGGAGAAAGAAACGGGGATCACGACCATGTTAATGGATGTGGGGATGGATACCGGCCCAATGCTAGAAATAGCCACTACACCAATTGGATTATTAGATACTACCCAAGATTTAGCCGAAAGACTAGCTGCGATCGGTGGGGATTTGTTGGTAGAAACTCTGTTGAAGTTGGAACGCCAGGAAATTCAACCAATTCCCCAAGATAATTTAGCAGCTACTTATGCACCTCTGATTCAAAAACAAGATTATGGTTTGGATTGGTCAAAAACTGCTATCCAATTACACAATCAAATTAGAGGTTTTTACCCTAACTGCACGGCTACCTTTCGTGACAACTTGTTGAAAATCACCGCTTCTGCTCCCCTTGGTTCTGTAGGCGATCGCGTCCCACCAGAATTACAAGAATTAGTGCATAAGTTGCCGGATTTGTCAAATACATCAGACAAACCGGGAGTTGTAGTTAACATTACTAAAGGAATTGGGGCGATCGTCCAGACTGGGGAAGGTTTGTTGCTATTACGAGAGGTTCAGCTAGCTGGTAAACGTCCCCAGTCGGGATGGGATTTTGTTAATGGTACCCGCTTAACTGTGGGAGAAGTTTTTGGTACGGGTAGTTGAGGGGTTGGCAATTTTAGATTTTGAATTTTGGATTTTGGATTGAAGGAAAAAGTATTCGACTGACTTGATTGAGCTTGCTTGCCCTTCCTCTTGCCGTTCGCGCAGCGTCTCTTAGAGAAGGGTCGAAGTAGCGCTCACACCGAAATCCAAAATCTAAAATCTAAAATCTAAAATTAAATCGCTTCTAACTTTTCATAAAAGCGGCAGGATTCGCAAGGGCCATCTGGGTTGACTGCACAGCGCATGATTTCTGAATGAGCATTGTAAGAGCAGGTGGCATCGCCAACTACCCAACGTCCCGCTACCAAACTTTTCTCAGATGGTCGTTTAGCCGACTGCACGTAAATGGCAATATTATGCAAGCGGTAGCGCCCTGCTCTAAGTTGGTATCGATGGCGGCGTTCTAAAACTGCGTAGGTTTTACCTTCAAAATCGAGATAATTTCCGGGTTGGGGTGTCCAATCAAGTTGCACTTTACCGAGGGACTCACGCGGATGCGTCAGAATCACCTCGGTTTGTAAAGAGTCTGGCTCCATAAGCTTATGTGATTTGATTTACATTAGGAGAATGGTATCGCAATAGCTTTCTTTAGCTTACCGAATTTAGATTACAATTAATGATTACCTTTTCGCGTCCCTACGGATTAGGGCAACCAAAAGTCAGGTAGGATAGATTTGCTCAAGTCACGCCAAGTTTGGTTGAGCGATCGCGCCACTTGGATATGCGCTTCATCCTCTTCTACAGCTAAAATCTCAGAAGGCTGACCTTCTCCCAAATAAGACACCACCAAATTCGCCGCCTCCAAACCAGTAACATAAGCCTTTTCTTGTGACCAAGAACCATGACGGTTCACAATCCAATCCCCACTCATAAACACATTCTCAAAACTTGTCTTAGCGGGCAACATATAACGATAGCTACCAGGTGCAAAGTGAGTCACCGCTTGAGGTAGCCGAATTACACTGCTATCAATTATCTTTGCCTCCCGAAACGCGGGTACACAAGTTGCTAAATAACCCTGAACTATTGATAAAATCTCCTCATCGCTCAAATTTAGAAACTGATTCGCGTGATAAAAATCAGCCTCAATCACCGTTCCTGGCTCATCCCGATATTCATCATGTAGAGCATTCAAATCAAAAAACGTCCAACCTGTACTTGCGTCGAATCCAAAGCAAGCATTGGAAGGACGAGGAATATCAATTTTGCGGTCAAACCATATTCGGGTTGCTAAAACATCAATTGCTCCTAAATTGCTCAAATTACGGAATTCTTCATGGTTTTGTAAACTAGGGCTAGTTGAGACAATTTTCTTCATACCGGTGATTCCAACTGCAAAAATCACGGCATCTGCTTCAATTACTTCATCGCCGCAAACCACACCCTTGGCTCGATGATTACTATCAACAATTAAGTCTGTAACTCGGCGCTTGGGTAATACTCGCGCACCAGCTTTTTCAATTCGTTCCACCCAAGGACGAAATATCTTTTCTCCAACAGTTCCTCGACACCAAACTACATCAAAATCTGGTTGATGAGCCAGAATAAAAAAGTAAAGCATCCCTAAAGTTGCGGCGGCTGAACATTGTTCACCAGGGGCAAACAAGCCCACTAATAACATTGGTTCAAAAGCATCGCGGTAAAGCCGTGCAGAAACATTAAAGTCTTTGAATAATTCACGGGCAGTTACAAAGTCATAGCGCCGCCAAGCTTCATCAGAATTGTCAAAATCAACAACAGCATAAAGTAAAGGCAAGGCACTGAGACGGTCAATTAGTGGCAGCCGCTTAAATTGAGTGTAGAGAAAAGTTCCTAGTGGCGAGGGAAGTCGCGGTAAGTCTTGAAAAATTGGTGATTCAACTTCCAAACCCGCTGGCGAATATTGCGAAGAACGAGTCCAGGTAGTAAAAGGATTAATTCCTAATTCATTGATTAGGGAAAAAATATTTTTGTAAGGATACCAAAAGCCATGAATGCCAGCTTCAACAGATTTTCCGGCGCTTGTTTGCCAACCTGCCACCAGACCACCGGGATAGGGGCCTGCTTCTAGAAGTGTCACATCATAGCCTTGTTTTGCCAAGTGGTAGGTTGCTCCTAAACCAGCCCAACCTGCACCTACAACCACCACCCGTTTTTGTTGCGACCCTTCTACCATCCCAGCCTCCGATTGTTGCAGTCTATCAACTAATGTATACGAACTTGCCGCTCTCATCAGGCGACGGGTTGCTATTACAGCAGATTGCGCTCTAATCGAATACACGTAGAGACGTAGCAGTGCTACGTCTCTACAAGATTTTTGGTTTATATGTACTTCATTTACCTGAAATCTGCTGTATAGCGGTTTTCACTTGGATGCAATAGGCGCTTTGCTAACACATTCCATCGAATTTAAAATAGTTATAGACTTTGAGAAAGGCTAAGGTGGAGCAATTCAGTAAAAATTGCTTGCGGTTAATGCTGAGTTAAGAGTATAACAGAAAACAGACTTTACTATTCATGAGGAATAATCATAATGTCTCAATTAGCAAATATAAAATCCAGTCTGAATGACTTTGAATTACGAGATGGCATTTATTTTCCTAACGACTATGAACAATTGAATAATACTCAACATAAAAAAAGATGGGACGCAATTGGTAAAACATATTATGGTTCCCAAAAAGTTGAAAAACTTGCAGAGACATCGCCCATCAAACAAGATTACACTCTATTAACTGGCACACCTGGAGGTACTTGGGACAAATTTCCACTAAATAAATCTGTTGATTCTATTTTAGAGATTGGTTGTGGTTATGGTCGCGCACCTTTACATCTATCTAAAGCTAAAAATTTGAGATGTGAAAAATATTATGGAATTGATATTTCTGAACCTTTGTTGCGGCGGTTAATCAAGGTTAAACAAGAATATAATTTTTTCCCTGAAGCTGAATTTAACTTGATTTGTAATTCTGCTGAAATATTGCCTTTAGAAGATAATTCTATAGATTTGGTAATTTCTAACTGCGTCTTTATGCATATCCCAGATGCACAATTAAGAAATTTGCTAGCTGATATATCTCGCGTACTAAAACCTGGTGGAATTTTTGTTTTTAACCATTCCTTTCACAACAAGTCTTGTCCTTCTCATGTTATCCACAATTTTATCAGAAGGCTGAACCCATTTGTGAGAAATCCAGTTTACCTCAAGCAATATACATCTGCTGAAATAAATGAAATGTTGGCGACTGCTGGGATAAAAGCTAAGTGTCCTCAATACAGTGTCGAACCAACGCAAGAATATGCAATATTGCCGGAAACGATTAAAGGAATTCCAGTGCCCTTTGCTAATGCTATCAATAGAAGCCTTAAGCCATCAGATGCTTTAAAAGAAACTTTAGCTTATGGTTTTAGCGCCTACAGCACTCAACTGGACTAATTACAGCTATTTTCAGGTAAATAGACCATACTGTAGGGGCACAGCATTGCTCATTGGTATCAACTTAAGAAGATAAAACCCAAATTTGTTTGGTGTAAGCGTCAATCTCTCAATGGCGCTTACACCTGATTTTGACTAATCAAAACAGCTTTTAACGTTCAACAAGATAAGAAATTTAGCATACCTTGCGAAGCTGGTTTGAAGCTTTCAGGATTTACCAGAACTTCAACGGAAAACAATTGATTTTGAATAATTTATCTAGTATGTCCAAAATTAATTATTTTCACGAAAGTACCAAAAAAGTATGGAAAATAATGGAAATCCCCCAAAATAAGCAATTTGCGCCAACCAAGGATACTGTGAGCTTAAACCGGGTGTCTTCTCTTCTAAACAAGCTTGTTTTGAAAATGAAGTTAAGTCTTTGCAGTAATCGTAATTACCATCTGCTAGATATCCTCCATACTGAGATTGTTGCGCTTCAATTTTTTTATTATCTTCACAGAGCTTTAAATAAAATATACCTCCTAGAATAAAAGACATCATAAGATATACAAAAAGCATTTTATACTTTTGATTCATAGTTTTGTAATTGGTTTTTCTTAAATTATTGCTTGCTCTAAGTTTGTATTAACCCTTTATAGTGCCTCAAGCTTGCCTAACATCTTTTCAAAAAGCTTACCAGATAGACTTTTTAGAGCTTGGTTGATTAGCCTTATTGTTCGATTATGCCTTTTAGTCCATCTAATAGATCATCAAAAAGTTCAACAACTTCTTGAAGATGCTGATTAATATATTCTTTGAGATATGTTTGATAAGTTGTATTCCAGGTATTTTGAGAACCTTCTTTCTCTAGGTTCGGATAACATTTTTTAACCTCTGGCAAAAGCCAGTCAAATACCTGTGGATCTTTATCCTGTAAAATACTGATTGTTCTGCAAAGACTAGCTTTTTCGATAAGTACAGGTTTTTTTCCTACATCTCTGAGTAGCTTAATAGACTCTTTAGGATATGCCTTTGTTTCCAAGAAATATTCCACTTGATGATCACTAATCAATTCAATAATTTGAGTCCATTTAGTAATCAATTTTTCACGGATTTTTTCAATTTGTTTATCACTTTCAGTTTGAGACATTATGTGCTTTTTTTCACCAATAAAGAGTATTGAGTAGTTGTAACTACAAAATAAGCTAGCAGTTTTTAGTGATTCCAGCTTCAGTAATCTTGCCCCTGTTAGCCGAACGCTTTCACCAAGTACTACTTACTCTAAATTGTAATTCTGGGCCTTCTGAAGTCATTATGATGCCAGAAGTCTCTTCATCTCATCGCTATCCTATTTTATTTGTGAGAATTGCAAGCCGCATATCCCCGAATTCTTTGAGAAGTCGGGGATTTTGTTTCTTACGAATGATTCAGGATTACTATATTTATTAGGTAAGTTACCAACTTTTACAACATATTAAAACTAAAGTTGGTAAATTATGGATTAGTTCAGCTAATTCTTCTCTCCGCAACTATGCCATTGGATTTATCGCCTCTTTGGATATCACTCAAAACTTCATTACTTGCTACATTTATCACATTCTTCTTGGGTATTGCTGCTGCCTACTGGATGCTGGGATATCGTGGCAAAGGTAAATCGTTGATTGAGGGTATCTTTATTGCGCCACTGATTTTACCACCTACGGTTGTTGGTTTTTTGTTGCTGCTATTTTTTGGCAAAAATGGCGCTGTAGGGAAACTCATGGAGGCTTTTGACTTCAGCATCGTCTTTACTTGGTATGGTGCAGCGATCGCAGCTACCGTAGTTTCTTTCCCTATAATGTATAAAACTGCACTAGGAGCTTTTGAACAAATAGATGGTAATTTGCTGCGAGTAGCCAGAACCCTTGGTGCAACCGAAGCCACAATCTTTTGGCGGATCAGTTTCCCTTTAGCACTACCCGGCATTGTCGCCGCCACAATGCTTGCTTTTGCCCGTGCTTTGGGAGAATTCGGCGCAACGTTGATGTTGGCTGGTAATATTCCCGGACAAACGCAAACAATCCCAATGGCGATTTATTTTGCGGTGGAAGCAGGAGCAATGAATGAGGCGTGGTTCTGGGCGATCGCAATTATGGTGATTTCTCTATCTGGAATTATTGGGGTTAACTTTTGGCAAGAATTTAAGGAGAAGAAGGGGGGAGTGGGGAGTGGGGAGTGGGGAGTGGGGGGGAGAAATCTTTATACTCCGCAATCTAGCTTTGAATCTGGTGGATTGTTTGTCAACATTGAGAAAATACTTGCTAGCTTTCATTTAAAAGTTGCTTTCACTGCTGATGAGCAACCCTTGGGATTGTTAGGGGGTTCTGGAGCAGGTAAGAGCATGATTTTGCGCTGCCTTGCGGGGATAGAAACACCCTCTCATGGACGCATAGTTTTAAATGACAGAGTTCTGTTTGACTCAGAGCAAGGAATTAATGTACCCAGCCGCGATCGCCGTATTGGTTTTTTAGTGCAGAATTACGCTCTGTTTCCGCACATGAGTGTGGCGCAAAACATCGCTTTTGGCTTGCCCAAAAAACTATCGGCTGGGAGTATTAGAGTGCAGGTAGAACAGCAACTAATAGCAATGCAGTTGCAAGGATTAGGCGATCGCTATCCGCACCAACTTTCAGGGGGACAACAACAACGGGTAGCTTTGGCAAGAGCATTAGCAAGTCAACCGGAAGCGCTGCTTTTAGATGAACCGTTTTCAGCACTTGATACCCATCTGCGTAGTCAATTAGAGCAGCAAATGACAGAAACTCTTGCTAGCTATCAAGGTGTGGCTCTATTTGTCACCCATAATATGGAAGAAGCTTATCGGATTTGCCCGAATCTGTTGGTATTGGAGCATGGTAGAGCCGTTCATTATGGCAACAAACATGATATTTTTAAGCATCCTGCTACCGTTAGTGTTGCCCAACTTACTGGATGTAAAAACTTTTCCCGTGTTGTTCTCCAATCATCGCAACAGGTAGAAGCAATTGATTGGGATTGTACTCTTCAAGTAATTGAACCAATCAAGAGCAAATTATCCCACATCGGCATTCGTGCCCATCAGTTCATTTTTACCAACGACTCATCCCAAGAAAATACCTTTCCCTGCTGGGTAGTACGAACAAGTGAAACGCCTCACCGGATGACGTTGTTTCTCAAACTACATTCTGCTGGCAAGAACTCTCAAGATTACCATTTGCAAGCTGAAGTCTTCAAAGAAAAATGGGCGACTATGAAAGACCAACCTTTTCCTTGGTATGTGCGTTTAGATCCTCTGCGCTTGATTTTGATGGAGTGAACGCAGAGATATATGGGACGCAGGAAATCTTTCAAAAAAATATTACTTCAAGCGCCCAGGCTCAAAGAGTCTGGGCGCTTGAATATTAGGTTGCAGAGAAACTTCTGCTAGTTAAGGGAATTATGCAGGCATCATGTGCATACTTCTACAAGACTCTGCACACTTGCGGCAGGCAGCAGCACATTGCATCATTTTGGCATCATCGCTCATCATTTCACAGGACATCGCACAGCGATCGCAGGCTATACAAAAGCTCTAGAATTCAGAAATGGCAAAACTTTTCGGAGAGTGACAGAAGAGGGTTATACCAATTTAATGTGAAGTTGCACATATCTTAATCCCCCTAAATCCCCCGATAAATTGGGGGACTTTGATAGATGTTTGTCCGGTTCCCCCCTTGTTAAGGCAGGGTTGTTTCATTCCCCAAAGAGCTTTAAAAATCAAGGGTTCTAGCAATTAAAAATTGGTTATTTTGTTACCAGCGTGCCGAAAAAATGAACTATTTTACTGATATTTAAGTGCTTAAATGTTCATCTCATCGTCACCCTTACTTACAATTTTATCGCTAGCCATCTTGACAAATCCTGTTTGAAATGGAATGAAACAGCCCTGCCCTTGTTAAGGGGAGCCAGCGCGGTCTTGGGGTCTCCCCAAGTGGAGTGACTGGCGTGGGCTAGGGGGGATCGAATTCTATGCAGCTTCATAAAAAATTGGTATTACCCATACAGGAAACGCTATATCTCCGTTGATCTCTACTGCGGTGATGCAGGAATTTCTCTAAAGCCAATAAAACACATAATATTGATAAGATTATCGTAGTATAGTCAAATTCCAGAGATAGAGGGAATGCAACCTTATAATCTATATACTTAATTATTGATATTAATAGTCAATTACTGAAGTACTAATCCAGAATCATCATGAAATCTTTGCACCGTCCCGATCTCTATAGCTGGTCTAATTTCAATCCGGCAAGAAATATTGATTTCAATGGGATTGCCTGGATTCGCCCAGATGGCAACATCTTGATTGACCCAGTAGCCCTATCAAACCATGATTGGAATCATCTGAAATCCCTCGGTGGTGTAGCTTGGATTGTGCTGACGAATTCTGAGCATGTCAGGGCAAGTAAAGAAATTGCTGATCAAACCTATGCTAAGATAGCCGGCCCTGTGGCAGAAAAAGACACTTTTCCTATAGCTTGCGATCGCTGGCTGTCTGACGGTGAAGAATTTGTGCCAGGACTGGAGGTGATTGAACTCCAAGGCTCGAAAACTCCCGGTGAATTGGCTCTGTTACTGGAGGAGACAACTTTGATCACAGGAGATTTAGTAAGGGCACGCAAAGCAGGTAGTTTAACTATATTGCCAGATGACAAACTGCTGAATCGAGAGGAGGCTGTTGCTTCTGTGCAGAGGTTGGCTCAACTGAGTCGGGTAGAAGCAGTGCTGGTAGGGGATGGCTGGCCTGTCTTCCGCGATGGGCGCGATCGCTTGCAGGATCTTGTAGCGACGTTGTAAATGGGTAGGGCGATTGGTCATAATAAAAGACCTCTCCTTGGTTTTACTACGCAAAACCTGTCCCTCTCCGAGTCGGAGAGGGACAGACTTGAACTTTAGTTCAAGGCAGAAAGAGGTAACGTTGATCTAAGTGCTGATGGCACTATCGATAATTTGTTATCAATATATTGACAGTTAATAACTGGCTAGCTCAATCAAGAGGGGAAGAATGAACAGTCGCCGCGTTGTCATTGTTGGCGCTGGATTTGGTGGGTTGCAAGCTGCCCAATCTTTAGCTGATTCTGGTGCAGATGTATTGTTAATTGATCGCAACAACTATCACACCTTTGTACCGTTGTTGTATCAGGTTGCGACAGGTCAATTGGAACCTGAGTACATTGCTTACCCTATCCGCACGATATTACGGCGATTCTCTTTCCTGCGGAATAAGTCTAAGGTTCAGTTTTTGATGGCTGAGGTTGAGCAAATTGATTTTTCGGGGCAAACTGTTGAAACAGATAGTTGTGTAATTACCTATGACTTTCTTGTGCTGGCAACTGGCAGCCAAACCCAGTTTTTGGGAGTTTCTGGAGCTTTAGAATATGCTTTCTCGATGAGAACATTAGAAGAAGCAATAGCAATCCGAAATCAAATTTACTCTTGTTTTGAGGGAGCAATCCAGGAATCTGATTCATCACGACGCCAACAACTGCTGACATTTACCATCGTCGGTGGTGGGCCAACGGGTGTTGAGGTTGCAGGTGCTTTCGTTGAAATGCTTCGAGGCCACTTGCGTCGAGATTATCCGACACTTTGGCAGCAAGTGAGGTTGATTCTCGTGCAATCTGGCGATCGCTTATTGGCAGATTTGCCAAAGAAGTTGGGAACTTACACCTACAAAAGATTACATCAGCTAGGAGTGGAGGTTTATCTGCAAACAAAAGTGACTAGAGTGACTTTTGAATCTTTACATCTGCAAAACGATGAGGTAATTCCCACTGCAACCGTCATTTGGACTGCGGGGTTAGAGGCGAATTATCCCACAACATCTGAGGAAGTATCTTCAGCAAAGAAGGGAAAGTTAGTTGTTCATCCCACCCTACAACTGCTAGAGCAATCCAATATTTATGCCATTGGGGATCTGGCATATATGGAACAGAACGGTAAACCATTAACTGGGGTTGCACCAGAGGCACTTCAGCAGGGTGTTGCTGTAGCCCGAAATATTCAGCGGCAATTTCGAGGTAAATCACCAGAGCATTTTAGCTATTTCAACAAGGGAAGATTAGCGATTATTGGCTGTTATTCAGGTGTGGGAAAAATTGGCGCATTTGCCTTTACAGGATGCTTGGCTTGGCTGATGTGGCTAGGAGTTCATTTAGTATATCTTCCTGGCTATCGCAGTCGTTTGCTAGTATTGCTTACTTGGCTTCACACTTACTTATTACGCGATCGCTCAGTTCGCTTAATTTTGTCTATGAAAGAACGTTAGCTCTCAAAACCGCCAAGTATTTCTCAATTCCTGCAATTGAAATCAATCACCGTTGACGTACTATAGTTGGAGTTCAGGCAATGAATGAAAATAGAAACTACATTAGTCTCAAATCAAAGGATGTTGCGATCGCCTATTTATTGCTGCGAATTCTCATCGGTGTGAATTACTTTAATCACGGATTCACTCGCATTTTTAACATCCCTGGATTCGCTGAAGATACTGTCAAACAACTAGCAAATTCTTATTTCCCAGAATTTCTGGTGAGAATTAATTCTTACCTAGTGCCCCCTGTAGAGTTAATTGTGGGGGTGTTAATCACACTTGGGTTAGCAACCAGAAGCGCTTTGATTGTCACCTTTGCCCTGATGATTATTTTAAAGTTAGGGGTGACATCGATACAAAACTGGAGTGCAGCTACTTCTATGCTTTCTTACGGGATTGTGCTGTTTATTTTGCTTGCAGGTAGCAGCTTTAATATTTACTCCCTCGATCACTGGAGAAAAAAGAAACAAAACCTTGCAGACTCAAGAGGGGATCGGGAACAAAATAGGGTCAACTTCTTTAGGAATAACTTTTGGATAAAACGTCGGCTACATAATCGTTTATTTAAGTAAAAGTTGCTACTCAGGGGATGGTTGACTCGTCTTGGGCGAGCGATCGCTTAAAGGAACATTACCCTGACCAAAGCGCGATTCTCCTGTGGAAAGTCTGCGCGATCGCGTGCAGAATATTTACAGTATTTCCTAAAATTATGGATAATTCCCCAGTGGTCGCTCAAGCAGATGTATCCTTAGCCAATTACACTCAGAAAAGTATACATCTAGTGGAGCCAGCAGTTGGATTGAATTCACCACCAAAGGAAAAGATCGGAAGTGACTTTGACTCTCGCATGATGCTGCGGTGTTTGGAACTTGCTCGCCGCGCTTTAGGACGGACTTCGCCAAATCCATTAGTAGGAGCGGTGATTGTCAAGGATGGCGAGATTGTGGGTGAAGGGTTTCATCCTCGTGCAGGTGAGCCTCATGCAGAAGTGTTTGCCTTGAGGGCAGCAGGTGATAACGCTCGTGGTGCAACAATCTATGTCAGCCTGGAACCTTGCAATCACTACGGACGTACTCCCCCGTGTTCAGAAGGATTGATCCAAGCAGGAGTGGCAAAAGTGGTAGTGGGTATGGTTGACCCCAATCCACTCGTAGCTGGAGGTGGTATTGCCCGTTTACGTGCGGCGGGGATCGAAGTGTTGGTAGGAGTAGAAGAGTCAGCTTGTCATCAGCTAAATGAAGCTTTTGTGCATCGCATTCTCTACAAACGACCTTTGGGAATTTTAAAATATGCCATGACTTTAGACGGAAAAATTGCTACTACTTCTGGTCATAGCGCCTGGGTGACAAGCCAAGAAGCCCGCACTGAAGTACATCAGTTGCGGGCGGCTTGCGATGCCATAATTGTCGGCGGTAATACAGTCCGACAAGATAATCCTTACTTAACTACCCGTCAGGTGGAGGCACATAATCCCCTGCGGGTAGTGATGAGCCGCCATCTCAACTTACCGGAAAGTGCCCATCTCTGGCAAACTGTGGATGCTCCCACTTTGGTGTTGACAGAGAAGGGTGCTAATCCCGACTTCCAAGAACTGTTGCTCAAGCAGGGGGTGGAAGTAGTGGAATTAACATCACTTACACCAGATAAGGCAATGGCGTACTTGTATGAGCGGGGTTTTTGTAGCGTCTTGTGGGAATGTGGTGGAACCTTAGCTGCTAGTGCGATCGCTCAAGGAGCAGTGCAAAAAGTTCTGGCATTTATTGCCCCGAAAATTATTGGTGGTAGCATTGCTCCCACACCTGTGGGCGATTTAGGCTTTACTAACATGACTGAGGCGTTGTCTCTAGAACGTGTTCGTTGGCGTGTAGTCGGCTCTGACTGGTTAGTGGAAGGTTATTTTCCCCAAAAGCCAATAGTCAATAGTAATAACTCTTGACTATAAAAATTCTTAGCGCCTAACTCATGACTGGAAGTCACGAGTGTGCGGCTTGAAGAAATCAAATCAATTTATCGTGATTTTGCGTTGGCGTAGCCCGCCGTAGGCATCATGAACACTGGCGTTCATGGGCAAGATCACGTATAAGGGCTAGCCGAGATTGAATGTAGTGGCACAGAAAATCAGTTTCGTTAGAATCTAACAACACTTGCGTTTCGGTTTGTTTCACTAACCACTGCACCAAGCTAGCATCATCCAGTTGTAAGAGGAGCTTGGCTTGGGCAGTTTCAACCACTGACCAAAGCTGACGCATGATTGTAGGAGTCATCAGACCTCAATTGAATAATTAGCTTAGTTGTCTTCAGATTACACAATTACAATGGCACTTTACGACATGAATGTAGAAGCTCAGACAAGTATTATTAAAAACTTAATAATGGTATTTATAACTTTATGAAGATTAAGAATTTGAAACTCAGTTTTGAAAATGGGGATTGGGGATTGGGGATTGGGCATGGGAAAGATAGATTTGAAAACAAATGCACTAATTCTAAAAACTGGGTTTTTGTGCTTGATAAGACCGAAATTGTCTTGATTGTAGCCCAAGAAAACCAGGTTTTTTAAGGGCTATATTGAATGCTTAATCTGTCTGATAGGATACAAATATCTAAATTTTGAAAACAATGTTTACCAGGAAATTAACACTTTCTGGCTGTAGATGGACTCACAAAATCATGTAAATCTTCATCCCAAATACTAATGTAAATAAAATTACATTCTTGACGGATAATCTGACCTTTAACTGAGCCTTTCTTAAACCTAAAATTATCCGATTGGCGCTGTTGTACCTGTTTGAGTCCCTGCTTAATTTCTTCAGTGGCTTGCCCATTTAACAATCCATTCAAGGTAGCCTCCATTACCTGCGAGTCTACCGATTGGGCAAAAGATACCTCAGTTTGACGCAGGACTTTAGAATTACGATCGAATAAGTAACCAAGGTCAATTTTGTTTGGCACTAGTTTGTAAACAACAGCACGGGTATTGCCCCATACACCTCTTAAATCTTTATTTTGTTTGCCGAGGGCCGCTTCTACGGTGCTTCTTGGTGTACCTGTAGGAAAAGCGGGAACGCTTTGCCTACTAGGCGGCTGATCGTTGTTTTCTGGTACTGAAGGCGCTTCTGGTTTAGGAGATGCAATATTTTCTGGTTCTGGCTGTGGTGTAGATACTGGTGCTGGAGTCTCTGAAGTTACAGGCTCCTTTTCTGGCTGTGGTATGAATACTGGGGGATTAGAGGTTGGCAGAGGTTCGGAAATTACTGGCTTTCGTCGTGAGGTTGGTATAACTGGGACTGGAGAAGTTTGGGAAGAAATGGGCGGTTCGGTAGATACAGGAGTCGGAGAAGATTCTAGCGATGGGGTAGGACTTGTGGCAATGGTTGTGTCTGGTTGTTGCTGACGAGTGATGTTAGAAATTGCCACTGCACTAAGTAAACCGCCGATCAGCAAACTACCAACAATTACAGCAGGTTTTTGCCAGTTTCCTGGAGATGCGATAGCAGAATTTTTTTGCGGCGAATACAATGCCTGAGTTTGTCGAGTAGATGTAGCAGCCGGAGAAAAACTGACTGTGGGAGTATTTCCAGCTAACTCATGAGGTATATTACTAGCAGACTGCAAAGCGTGTAGCATTTTACTAGCAGTACTGTAGCGATCGCCAGCATGAGGTTTAATTGCTTGATTGAGGATCGCCGCCAATTGGGAAGAGACATTAGGGGCGTGCTGCTGCCAAACTATTTCTCCAGTTTTGAGATCAGTTGCTAGTTCTTGCGGGTGTTTGCCAATCAGTAGATAAATCGCCGTTAAACCTAAGCTGTAGATATCAGTGGCGTAAACTGGGCGGCCAACGGCTTGTTCACTCGGCATATACCCAGGTGTACCAATCACGAGCGATCGCGTGGGGTATCCTGGAGAATTCACTACTGAACGGATTGTTTCTTTAACTGCGCCAAAATCAATCAAAACTGGTTTGCCATCAACAGAACGGAGAATAATGTTCTCAGGCTTAATATCCCGGTGAATAATGCCTTTGCTGTGGACGTAATCTAAAACTGGAAGCAGACTCAAGAGAATTTGCCGAACAGCAGTTTCACTCTCAAATCCTTTGGCTTCGACAATGTTTGTTAGGGTTTGACCCTGAATCCATTCTTGGACGAGGTAAAATTGCCCGTTCTCAGAAAAGTAGGCGTAGAGTTTAGGGATTTGGTTACTACTTTCACCCAAGTACTCTAAGGTTGCGGCTTCCCGTTCAAACCGTTGTTGGATAAGTTGGTAGGCTTGCGGGTCATTATTGGTTATCGGTTTTAGCTGCTTGATTACACAGCGACGGCGAGAAGGCATATGCACATCTTCTGCCAGAAAGGTTTCGCCAAACCCACCAGCACCGATTACCTGGATAACTTGATAGCGATTGTTTAGCAGGGTTATTGTCATGAAAAATCACAAGCGTAGACACCGGAGACATTCCGCCTCTGGGCTTGTCGTCAGACATCGCCCTTTTCAAATGTACATCACATGAGTTAAGCTGATGCGCGTCTAAAGTATATAAACACTCTTGATGGTCGTTAACTGTTGACTGTTGACTGTCAGCACGAAAAGATGTGCAAGTTAAATGCGCGACAGCTTAGTAAACTTCATCATCAAAAAGGCATGGAAATCACAGATGCGATCGCATCTGTGATTTGAGCAATATTATCAAGTTAACTAAGGTTTACCTACTTAATTGAACTCTATAGTCTCAACAAACTCTAAAATACTCTCCTTGATATCTTCAGCTTCTTCTTCAAGAGAATCGGGAGTTTCGCCGTTAATAAAGCTGTGCTGACTACTGACTATATACAAAAATTCACCACTGATAAAGGTAAGTAGCCCCCGGTAAGCATCTAACCTCATAGCAGTTCCATTATTTTCTTGTTTAGAAATCGTTGAACCTTTGGGCATATCGATTAACACGTAGTAAGCACCTCGCAAAGTGTCTGCCAGATATTCGCTATACTCCACAGAAGCATCTGGGACATTGGCAAAAATCGCCTGGGGTACATACTTGTCTACTAAGATTGTTTGTAAATATTCTTCTTGTCCAACAGACTCCAGTTCCTCTAACTGTTCTAGAGGGAAAGGATAATAATCGATTCTCAGCAAAGTACCGATGTCATCGGAAAAGCCAACTACTCCTTCCTGACTTTGAATTCTACCGCCCTGCTGCGGATCAACCGGAATCGGTACGGTAAAATTACCTAAAGGAGATTCATATGTCTGTTCACTAAAATCTTCTATGACTACAGTCTCATCTTCGTCGTCTGCATATTCTTCTTCTGCTTCCTTAAAAGCTGCAATTACCTCCTTAATAATTTCCTCTGCTTCTTCATCCTCCAGTTCCAAGGCTGCTTGTAGCTTTTTGAGGTAGGCTTGTTTCGATTTAGGGATGGCGAGTTCTTCGTCTAAAAGCACTATCACCCCACCAGCAAAACCATCCAGCACTAATTCATCTGAGAGAGATACTTTGGCGGTATTAAACAGGGGCCCGATTCCCTCTTCTTCTGCAATGCCTATGAGTCTATCGACTATTTCGGCAATTTCATCTTCTGAGTATTCCTCAAAAACCTCGAATTCCCAGAGGATACCCGCTAAACTTTCTGCATCTACATCTTCAATAGATGAATCAGCGATCGCAGTCACAGTTGCGATCGCCGCCACCGCTTCCTCTGGACTTAGCGATTCCTCTGATGTCTTTGATGAATTAAAAACCTTGTCATATTTAGTCATAAATGCTACCTAAATTCATTCCTTGATAGTAATAACAGATTGGAAGTGACAATGGTCAGTTTACCAATGGAGCGAATCTTCTAGAGAAAAAGTTGGGTAATACATGGTTAAGTCAGTTTGAGGTCGTTGAGTGTTGAGTGTTGAGTGTTGACTGTTGACGCTTCACGGTAGCAATGGACTATTTTTTTAGTTGGAAGTCTTTTAATTAATTAGGTATTGACTTTGCAGGACAAATTCTGGTTTTACACCAAAGAAGTTGAGGTGTTCTAAAATCTGTTATCGAAATATACACTTAAACACGAGTTTGGCTCCATATTTACCGCAAGTGACTTTAACTTGATATTGTAAATTTTTATGATGAGGCAATTACCGTTAATAACTGCTATATTCCTCTATTTTTATCCTCTAGCGGATGAATTATGTCTATCGATAGAATTATAAACTAGCTAGCGATAGATACCTACACCGTGGGTAGGATGTCACAATACCGATGTTTGTAGTAACACTCAATACTCGAAACGTTGTACTGTTGGTTCTACAAGTGTGAATTACATGAAATTTTGAGTTTTTTTTATGGTAAAAACCCCTCCATCTCAGTTTTCACCAGATCAATACAAAGTTGATTCTGCACAAGAAAAAGTAGAAGCTCTTATAGAAACACCAGCATCAGATACTGAAATTGATCTAGAGTTTCTTTACACCAGAGATATTGAATTTCGTCAGGAAACGATTTACTTTCTTGTGGTTGATCGCTTTTATGATGGCGATCCAGATAACAGCGAAGGTGCAAATTCAGAACTGTACGATCCAACTAGACAAGATTGGGGTAAGTACTGGGGTGGTGACTTGCAAGGTGTCATCGATAAATTAGATTATCTGAAAAATATGGGAGTTACTGCCCTTTGGTTAACTCCGCTGTTCGAGCAGGTTGAAGAGTTATTTGTTGGCAATGCAGCGCTACATGGGTATTGGACAAAAGACTTTAAGCGGCTCAATCCTCGCTATATTGCTGATGGAGAGAATCCTTCTTTAAACGCTACCCAAGAAGAAAAAAATACAACCTTTGATCGGTTAATTGCAGAACTGCACAAGCGGAATATGAAGCTGGTGCTAGATATTGTCTGCAACCACAGCAGCCCTGATACCAGCGGTAGTAAAGGTGAATTGTATGATGATGGCGTCAAAATTGCTGACTTCAATGATGATGTCAATCATTGGTATCACCACTATGGCGAAGTGCAAGACTGGGAAGACGATTGGCAAGTGCAAAACTGTGAACTATCTGGTCTAGCAACCTTTAATGAAAACAATACTGAATATCGTCAGTATATCAAGTCAGCAATTAAACAATGGCTAGACCGGGGTGTGGATGCACTGCGGGTGGATACTGTCAAGCATATGCCTATCTGGTTTTGGCAAGAATTCACTGGCGACATGACCAATCACAAACCAGATGTATTTATTTTTGGTGAATGGATTTACAGTAATCCTAGTGACGATCTCTCAGTGGAATTTGCCAATCACTCAGGCATGACACTGCTAGACTTTGGGTTGTGCGTGGCAATTCGAGCCGCACTGGCGCAAGGTTCAGAAAATGGATTCCAGACAATTCAATACATTTTTGACCAAGATTATCGCTATAACGGGGCAACAGAGCTAATTACCTTCATCGATAATCATGATATGTCCCGCTTCCAATCGCTGAATCCCGATCCAGCGATGTTGAAGGTTGCGATCGCCTTAATTATGACCTGTCGCGGTATTCCCTGCATTTACTACGGCACAGAACAGTATTTGCATAACGACACCGATGGCGGTAACGACCCCTATAACCGCCCGATGATGGAAAGTTGGGATACTGAGAGTGAGATTTATCGTTGCATCAGGCTGCTGTCTGGCTTACGGCGACTGAATCCAGCCGTGTCAATGGGTAGCCACTGGCAAAAATACCTCACCCCCGACATTTACTGTTATGTGCGTCGCTCTCGTGACTCCGTGTGTTTTGTAGCTTTAAACCGGGGAGCAGAAGTCACCTTACCAGAAGTAGAAACAGAATTACCCGATGGAGAATATACTTGCGTGGTGACTCGCAATAAGTATGAGGTGAAAGACGGCAAGATTTATGACCTAGTACTAGAAGAACGGGGAGTGCTTGTTTTCAGCCACGTTGGTGAACGCATCAAAGGACAGACAATTGTGCGCGTCCAACTCACTGGCGTGGATACCCAACCCGGCGAAACTATTGTGGTGACAGGAGATTGCCCTGAGTTGGGGAACTGGGATATCAGTAAAGCATATCCTTTAGAGTACATTAACTCGAATACCTGGTCTGCTGAGATTCCCTTTGATGAGAGTGCTGGTAAGCTGATTGCTTATAAATATGCCATGTGGCGGGAAGGGCGATCGCCTCTGCGGGAAAATTTGGTAAATCGCCGTTGGGTGATTGCCAAAGAAGGTACTGTAAAATGGCGTGATACCTGGGCATCGGGAAGAGAATCGTAGAAATAAATATCGAATGAAGTATGAAGAGTGAAGGATTAAAATTTCGATTCTTCACTCTTCATTATTTCTGAATTTTTAGTAACAAAAAATACATAAATAAGCGTATTGAACCGCAGTGTGCGCCATAGTGTAGTAGTTAAATGCTTTAGTAATTTTGTACTGATGAAACTCTTCTCTTACTGCCTACGTTATGATGATGGCGCGGCTCCTAACCCATTCTGGGAACTTTGCACTCTCGCAATTTGCAAGCCTGTTATCCGACGAACAGCAAGCATTGGAGATTGGGTTGTAGGACTTGGTTCTACACAGTCACCAATTGGGAATATTACCGATTGCATTGTATATGCAATGCAGGTAACGGACAAAATGACATTGCGAAAATACGACGAGTTTTGCCGAGTTCATAATCCTCACAAAATTCCAAAGTGGAACAGCAAAATATTTGAGTATCGTGTTGGTGATTGCATCTATGATTACAGCCAAGGAGAACAACCAGTATTGCGACCAAGTGTTCATAATATTAGTAATCAAGAAACAGATTTAGGCGGTATAAATGTTTTGATGTCACGGCACTTCTACTACTTCGGTGATAAGGCTGTTCATTTACCTGCTTTGCTCACTCCACTTGTTCATAAAAACCAAGGACACAAATCGACAGCAAATCAGCCATACGTAAAACTATTTGTAACTTGGATCGATAATTTAGGATACAGGCCTAATCAAGTACATGGTGAACCTCAACTCAAAAAGGAATTTATCTTCAACCCAGATATCAGCGGTTGCTGTACCCAACGCAACCTGCAAGATGACGATGCTGATGAGAGTAGTAATTGCTAGATTACTTTTGTGAGATTATTCGTGGGTCAACATTGAGCAAAAATAGGCAAAATGTTGCTGAAAACAAAGGGGTAACTGTTAATGAGTAAAGCAACACTCTACAATCAGGACTTTCTACTGTGGACACAGCAACAGGCTGAGTGTCTGAAGAAAGGACGCTGGGCTGAGTTAGATGTTGAAAATTTGGTAGAGGAACTAGCGGCTTTGGGTCGGAGTGAACAAAAGGAACTTGGAAGTTATTTGCAGGTGCTTTTAATGCACTTACTCAAATGCCAATATCAACCAGAGCGAAAAACCAAAAGTTGGGTTAACACAATCTCAAACTGCCGAAACAAAATTCAAGATTCCTTAGAAGACACTCCCAGTTTGCAGCGCTTTCTTGAAGATTGGGAGTGGATAGAGAAATATTATCGCCGCGCCCGTAGAGATGCAGCAAATGAGACTCAAAAGGCAATAGAAATTTTTCCCCTTGAGTGTCCTTTCACTATGGAACAAGTTCTTAATCCTGAATTCTTTTAAGTTAGACTGCTGAATCCTAAGCAATATGAATAAGTGGTACAAAGAAGACCTGGCGTTTATTCATGATGACGGTTTCCGTGACTTCGCCCTCAAATCTGCTCCTGGCATTTTAGAAATCCTGACTCAAAATAAAATACATGATGGACTAGTAGTTGACTTGGGTTGCGGTAGCGGCTTATGGGCGCAAGAACTTAGCAAGGCTGATTATCATGTTCTCGGAGTTGATATTTCTGAGTCGATGATTAATATGGCACGAACAAGAGTGCCGGATGCCGAATTTCGGATCGATTCACTATTCAAGACAGATATTCCACCATGCAATGCTGTCACATCGATTGGTGAATGCCTAAGCTACCTCTTTGATTCAGATAGCGATCGCCAAATTCTTGTTCAGCTTTTCCAGCGCATATATAATGCCTTAACTCCTGGGGGTGTATTCATATTCGACATTGCAACAACAGGACAAGTCGCGCAGGGAAACACAACTAAGGGCTTCACCGAAGGAGAAGGCTGGGTAGTATTAGTTGAAAAGGAAGAGGATCAAGAGCAAATAACTTTGACTCGTCGAATTACCAGCTTCCGCAAAGTAGGGGAACACTATAGACGATCTGACGAAGTACACCGTCTGCGATTATACCAAGTGACAACCGTTGAAACTGAACTCCAGCGCGTAGGCTTTAGAGTTGAAAAGACTTGTAGTTACGGGCAATACCTTCTGTCAAAAGGTCATGTAGCATTCATTGCACGCAAATTATGTGAATAAATACTTGAATCAAATCCAATCTCTAATTTTTTTTGCTATGGTGATCCCAAAGGAATTGTTAAGTAATTACGAGGTGTGAATCAAGTGAATAGTCGATTGCTTTGTATATTAAAATACAAATACATAGAGATATTTTGTTTATAAAGTGGATCTGTTTTGTTACTAATTCGGTTGGGCAATACGCGCTTCAATATCTTCCAATGTTTGTAACAATAGACGACTTGCCTGCAATTGCCAACCCCATTTCTGAATTCTAAAAGCTAATACAGTTCCAACTATAGCTGCTAACAAACCTATGGGTTGATTTAAAGAAATTCCGAATAACAAACCCAATCCAGCAATTCCCCAAAATGGTAAAGCTGCTGCTTGTCTTTGTTCTTCCACAATTTGAGTAATCATATTATAAGATTGCTTAGTGGCAAGTAATGCCTCCTTGACTTGCCGTTGATCGGCTGCGGATACTGATAAACCTATTTTCCGCCGTAGTTTTTCGATTTTGCGGGCATCAGTGCTGTATTCAGTTAGCTCATCTTCTGCCATTTTTAGCAGTCGTTCTAGTTGTGGCATTGTGCATTGCATCCGATATTACAATATAGCTATTATCCCGAATAATTGTTATTTATGGACTATAGTTTGGCATTTAATTGCACAATACAAAATTACGCTAGTAGCTGTAATATCTAAAATTGAATATGGGAAAAATATACTAGCGGTTACGCACTGAGAAACTAAGTATAAATTTAAAAGGTAATTATGGCTACAGTATCTAAAAGCACTTTATCTCAATCTTCCCAAGAGCGATCGCTCATTTTGTGGTTTGATGAAGTTGGTATTGCTGATATCCCTGTAGTTGGTGGTAAAAATGCCTCATTGGGCGAAATGATTCAACAGCTAACGCCCAAAGGTATTAACGTTCCCACTGGGTTCGCCACCACTGCTTACGCTTATCGTTATTTCATCAAATCAGCAGGTTTAGAAGCAAAGCTACGCAAACTCTTTGCTGACTTGGATGTTGAGGATGTCAAAAATTTACGAGAACGGGGAAAAAAAGCGCGATCGCTATTAATCCACACCCCATTTCCTGTAGAATTGCGAGAGGCGATCGCTACAGCATACCAAAGTCTTTGTGAACGATACAACGCAGAGACAGATGTTGCAGTTCGTTCTAGCGCCACCGCCGAAGACCTCCCCGACGCTAGTTTTGCTGGACAGCAGGAAACTTACCTCAACGTTGTCGGCGCTGAAGGAGTTTTAGCAGCTTGTCATAAATGCTTTGCTTCCATATTTACCGATCGCGCTATTTCTTATCGTCACACCAAAGGATTTGACCACTTTAGCATTGCTCTAGCTGTGGGTGTACAAAAAATGGTGCGTTCTGATTTAGCAACCTCTGGGGTAATGTTCTCTATTGATACAGAAACCGGATTTAAAGATGCAGCACTGATTACAGCTGCCTATGGTTTAGGCGAAAACGTTGTCCAAGGATCTGTAAATCCTGATGAATACTATGTTTTCAAGCCAACTTTAAAAGCTGGTTTTCGCCCAATTATTGATAAAAAATTGGGTAGTAAAAAACTGAAAATGATTTATGACGACGGCTCCAAATTTACGAAAAATGTGTCTGTTTCGCCCAGTGAAAGAGGTAAATTTGCCCTGAGTGATGAAGAGATTTTACAACTAGCAAATTGGGCGTGTTTAATTGAAGACCATTATTCCCAAGTTCACGGTATTTCCACTCCAATGGATATCGAGTGGGCAAAAGATGGAATTACTAACCAACTTTTTATTGTGCAAGCGCGTCCCGAAACTGTTCAGTCGCAAAAGACGGGAAATGTACTGCGGAGTTATCGGTTGTTATTGGGGAATAGGGAATGGGGAACTTGTACTGAGCGACTCGTGCCGAGCGGAGCCGAGGTAAGCCGAAGTATAGGGAATGGGGAAAAATCTTCCCAATCCCCAATTCCCCTTGTTACGGGGCGGGCGATTGGGGAAGCGATTAGTCAAGGAAAAGTACGGCTGATTTTAGATGTTCAGAAACTCGAACAGTTTCAACCTGGGGAAGTTTTAGTAACAGAGAGAACTGACCCCGATTGGGAACCAATTATGAAACGCGCCAGTGCAATTGTTACCAATTCTGGCGGCCGCACGTGTCATGCAGCAATCATTGCGCGAGAATTGGGTGTACCTGCGATCGTGGGATGTGGCAATGCGACGGAAATCTTAAAACCTGGCCAAGAAGTAACAATTTCTTGCGCTGAAGGGGAAGAAGGAAAAGTTTATGCAGGCTTATTACCTTTTGAAGTTAAAGAAGTTCCTTTGGAAAACTTACCCCGCACCCGCACTCAAATTTTAATGAATGTAGGTAATCCCCAAGAAGCATTGAGTTTATCGGCAATTCCCAACGATGGCGTAGGTTTAGCGCGGACAGAATTTATCATCGCTAACCAAATTCAAATTCATCCAATGGCGTTGATTCACTATGATTTGTTAAAAGATGAATTTGCCAAAGCTAAAATTGCTGAAATTACCGCACTTTACGACGAAAAACCCCAGTATTTTGTAGATAGATTAGCCCAAGGTATAGGTAGAATTGCGGCGGCATTTTATCCCAAACCAGTAATTGTGCGAATGTCAGATTTCAAAAGTAATGAATATGCCAATTTGTTAGGTGGACGACAGTTTGAACCCCATGAAGAAAACCCAATGCTAGGTTGGCGGGGGGCGGCGCGTTACTATGATGAAGGCTACAGAGAAGCTTTTGCCCTAGAATGTCATGCCATCAAGCGGGTACGGGAAGAAATGGGTTTGACAAATGTGATCCCAATGATTCCCTTTTGTCGCACTCCCGATGAAGGGCGTTTAGTTTTGGCAGAGATGGCACAAAACGGTTTAAAGCAGGGTGTTAACGACTTGCAAGTTTATGTGATGTGCGAGTTGCCTAATAATGTGATTATGGCTGAGGAGTTCGCTGAGGTATTTGATGGTTTCTCGATTGGTTCCAACGACCTAACTCAGCTGACGCTAGGCATAGACAGGGATTCGGCTTTAGTAGCGCGATTATTTGATGAACGCAGTCAGGGTGTGAAGCGAATGGTGAAAATGGCCATAGAAGCGGCGAAAAAATGCGATCGCAAAATCGGCATTTGTGGACAAGCACCCAGCGACTATCCAGAATTTGCTCAGTTTTTGGTTGAACAAGGAATTGATTCAATCAGTCTGAATCCAGATTCAGTTTTAAAAACGATGCTGGAAGTGGCAAAAGTCGAGAGTAGTAATTCGTAATTCGAGTAATTTATGCCAGCTAAAGACCGTTACCACGAAAACTTGAAGAATGCCCTAATTATCGAGATAGGGTTTTGTATATCGCTGTTCATGAGGATATTTTTACTGACATTTTTGAGGAAGAGCCGCTTGGTAAACTTATATTGGAAGACTACAAAATTCCTCTGATCGTTTTTAATCCAAAGCGGGAGGTTATAGTCCGATGGGTAATCTGGAGCAATACAGGCAGCTAATTTGCAGCATTCTTACTGAACACACAAAGATTCCTTACTCTTATGGCAATATTCAGCATGAAACTATCTTTGATCGAGAACAGGATCGATATTTGGTAATGATTCTTGGTCGAGAGCCAGTGCCAGAAATCTCTCCAACTGCAACGCGTCGCGTTCACGGCTGTCTAATTCACATTGATATTATAGATGGCAAAATTTGGATTCAACGTGATGGCACTGAAGAGGGGTTAGCAACGGAACTAGTTAGGGCTGGTGTGCCGAAGGATCGGATTGTATTGGGATTTCGGTCTGAAGAACTGCGGAAAAATTCAGAATTTGCGATTGCATAGCCAACGGTAGTTAAACTTCTGGATAATTGCCTATAGCATAGCGATCGCCATTTTTTGTTTGTCTAACTGTCTACAAAACTTTTGACTGCTTAACCATAAGTATCTTACTATTTTGCAGAATGGCGATTTAGCTTAGTCAAAAGCAAGATGACAAATCTTTGGGAAACCGAACGCTTGATTATTCGCAGTTGGATACCCGAACGCGATGCCGAACAAGCGTTTGTAATTTACAGTGACCCCGAAGTTACACACTTTCTTGGTAAAGCTTCTCTGGTTACAAGTGTTGAGTCACAGCGTCAGCGTTTGATCGACAATATCGAGCGTTCGCACCGACGCAACAATGGTACTGGATATTGGGCAATTGTCGAAAAGGAAACTACAACAATTGTAGGAACTATCATTCTCAAACAATTGCCCGACAAAGATGGTTTACCCACTCAAGATTATGAGGTAGGCTGGCACTTACGGCGAGCTTCTTGGGGTAAAGGGTATGCAACAGAAGCAGGGCGAGTTATGCTCAAATACGGATTTAGTGTTTTGAACTTGCCAGTGATTTATGCCGTAGTGAAGCCAGAAAATCATGCTTCAATCCGTGTAACAGAACGATTGGGTATGAAACCAATAGGGCGAACAAACAAGTATTACAATATTGAACTACTCCTGTTTCAACTAGATGCACCTGAAGAGTGGAAGGTGAGTAGGGAGTAGGGAATAGGGAGTAGGGAGTAGGGGGAGCAGGGGAAGAAGAACTATTTATTGATTATTGATTATTGATTATTGATCAATGCCCAATGCCCAATGACAAATGACAAATGACAAATGACTAAAAAGTGGTTCCGAATTGGGATGGTGAGTGTATTCCTTTTCTCACTCGCCTTGAGGTTTTGGGGGCTGGAGCGATTCAACACTCTGGTATTTGATGAAGTTTACTTTGCCAAATTCGGTAATAACTATCTCACGCATACGCCATTTTTTAATGCTCATCCGCCGCTAAGTCAATATATGATCGGCATCGGTATTTGGATTGGCAGTCACATTCCTTTTGGGCACGATACGGTAAATGGATTAACAGGATCATTGCGATCGCCTTGGACTTATCGTTGGTTCAATGCCCTTACTGGCTCATTTATCCCTTTAGTTGTGGCTGCGATCGCTTATCAATTGAGTTATCGTCGTAGCTTTGCTCTGCTTGCAGGTTTATTTACAGCTTGTGATGGCATCTTTCTCGTTGAGTCTCGCTATGCTTTAAGTAATATTTATATCGTCATCTTTGGTTTATTAGGACACTGGTTTTTGTTATTGGCATTAGATAACCAAAACCGACGACGTTCTTTTTGGTTAATTTTTGCTGGCATTGCTTTTGGTGCGTCAGTCGGTACTAAGTGGAACGGTTTATGGTTCCTCTCAGGTGCTTATCTCATTTGGATAGCAGCTTGGGTAATCCATTTAATACATTCTTTTCTGAACTCCAAACTCTTTTTTACATCTTCTTCATTGAAAGAGGCAGGAGGCAGGAGGCAGGAGGCAGAGGGGCAGAGGGGCAGGGAGCAGGGAGTAGAGGGGAAAGAGGTAATTTCTTATTCTCCCCCTAGCCCCCTGCACCCTGCCTCTTCATCTCCCTCATCCCCCTCATCTCAGACGCCACTACAAAACCTAACTCAGCTAAATATTTTTCACATACTGTTTTATCTAGGAATTATCCCAGCTTTGATTTACAGCATTATCTGGATTCCTCACCTTCAACTAGATAAAACTTATGGATTTATTGCAGTACATCAGCAAATTTTAAAGTTCCACTTACAGCTAGGTGGCAATAATCCTAACGTGCATCCTTATTGTGCAGCTTGGTACAAATGGCCGTTGATGACTCGGCCAATGGCATATTATTATCAAACGGCTGCAAGTGTCACCGAATCGTTACCTGTGATGGGCCCGCCTTTGCCTGCCAATGCTGGACAAGTTATTTATGATGTCCATGCAATGGGCAATCCATTTTTGTGGTGGTTTGGTGTCGCTGCCATGTTGTTTTTAGTAGGAATACTGGTGTCACAAGCAGTAATTCCTTGGGTGAAGGAAAAGCGTTTTTCTGTACCTGCAACTTTAAGTGTTGATACTTGGATTGCCTTGTATTTAGTTATAAATTATGCTGATAATTTATTACCTTGGGTAAAGGTGACAAGGTGCGTTTTTATTTACCACTATATGTGTGCAGTGGTGTTTGTATTTTTAGCGATCGCTTGGTTTGTTGATCAGTGCCTTCGCAGTTATTATCAACAACTCCGGGTGCTAGGTGTCACCATTACTTTTATCATTCTGGCTGCTTTTATTTTCTGGATGCCCATTTATTTGGGTTTACCCCTCTCACCTCACGATTATAAGCTGCGAATGTGGTTCAACTCTTGGATTTGATTAAATGGGCATGGGGCATTGGGCATGGGGCATGGGGCATGGGGCATTGAAATAATAACTGCAAACTCCTAACTTATTTCTAAACTTAATATAGCTACACATATACAGGATTGTTTAATCACATGGTTTTGATATTTCTTATAGCTATGTAACTTTAACGACTGTTAGACTTTTCAAAGCGCAAGCAGATGAGACTATGGCTGCAAAACGCGACACCAGGGCATGGGAAATTAGATACTAAGTAAAAACGATGAATAGTAAATTATAATTTTTACATTCACCATTCTGTTTTATTACAGATACTCTAGTTTTGATGCTCCCGGATAACACAGGAGGATCGTTATGGAAATAAACTTACAATTCCCAAGTATTAATTTAATTAGCTTGAAAGAGGCTCCTATTCATATTTCTAGCCAAATTCAGCCTCATGGTGTCCTGTTAGTCTTGGAGGAGCCTGAGCTAAAAATATTACAAGTTAGCACTAATACATTAAAAATTTTCGGAATTGCTCCCAAAAATATGTTGCACAAAAAACTAGAAGATTTACTTGATCCCTTTCAAATAGAGAGAATTAAAACAGGGCTATCCGGGGAAAATCTTGATTTCATCAATCCCACCAAAGTTTGGGTACGAAAAAAAGGTGATGAATACGTAGTATTTGATGCAGTATTTCACCGTAATACTGAAGGATTTTTAATCCTGGAATTAGAACCTGCTCTTACTCAGGAAAATATTCCATTTTTAAGCTTTTATCATCTTGCTAGAGCCTCTATAAATCAACTAGAAAAAACAGCAAATCTCCGTGATTTTTGTCAAGTTATCGTTCAAGAAGTTCGGAAAATAACGGAATTTGACCGGGTAATGTTATATAAATTCGATGATGATGGGCATGGTTCCGTTGTCGCTGAAGAAAAACTAGAAAGCCTAGAACCATACTTAGGGCTGCATTACCCAGAGTCAGATATTCCCAAACCAGCGAGAAAATTATTTGCTGCCAATTCGATCAGAATCATACCGGATTCTTATTCTCAGCCAGTAAAACTTTTTCCTATCAATAATCCAATTAGCGATCGCCCGATTAATTTAATCAACTCTATTCTTAGAAGTGCTGCTCCCTGTCATACGGAGTACCTGCATAATATGGGTGTTGGTGCAACGCTTACTATCTCTTTAATTAAAGACCAAAAACTCTGGGGACTAATTGCTTGTCATCATCAGTCCCCTAAATATGTTTCCTACGAATTGCGGAAAGCTTGCGAATTTTTGGGGCGAGTAATATTTGCAGAAATCTCAGCGAGAGAAGAAACCCAAGACTACTATCACCGGATAAATCTGACACACCTTCAATCAATCTTGATTGAATATATGTCTCAAGAAGAAAACTTTATTGATGGTTTAGTTAAAAATCCGCAGCATCTTTTAGATTTTGGTAACGCTCAAGGCGCAGCCGTATGTTTTGGCGGTAATTGCACGGTAGTTGGTGAAACGCCTAGAGAAGAAGACTTGAATTTTTTAGTCCAATGGCTCAAGAATAATGTTGAGGAAGAAGTATTCTGTACAGATTCCCTACCACATATTTATCCAGATGCCGAAAGCTTTAAAAATGTCGCTAGCGGTTTGTTAGCTATTCCCATCGCCAAGCGGAATTATGTTTTGTGGTTCCGACCGGAAGTAATTCAAACTGTAAATTGGGGTGGCGATCCTAATAATGCATTTAAAGTTAGTCAGTTAGAAGGAAATGTCCGCCTGTGTCCACGCAAATCATTTGAACTTTGGAAAGAAACGGTTCGCTTAACATCTTTACCTTGGAAAGATGTAGAAGTTAAAGCAGCATTGGAACTGCGGAAAGCAATTGTGAATATTGTGCTGCGTCAAGCCGATGAACTAGCCCAGTTAGCGCAGGATTTAGAACGTTCTAACGCCGAACTGAAAAAGTTTGCCTACGTCGCCTCCCATGACTTGCAAGAACCACTCAATCAAGTTGTGAATTACGTGCAATTGTTGGAGATGCGCTACAGCGAAGAACTTGACGAAGATGCTCAGGAGTTTATCAGCTATGCTGTGCAGGGAGTTAGCCTGATGCAGACATTGATTGATGACGTACTAGCATACTCGAAAGTGGATATGCAAGCGATCGCATGTCAAATGACCGAGGTAGAGAAAGCCTTAAATCGGGCGTTGGGCAATTTGCGTCAACGCATTAATGAAACTGGCGCTACTATCACCCACGACCCCTTACCAATAGTTATGGCTGACAGCACCCAATTGATGCAGCTATTCCAAAACCTCATCGGTAACGCCATTAAGTTCCACAGTGACCAGCCGCCACAAATCCATCTGGGAGCAGAAAGGATAGAAGATGCATGGCTGTTCTCAGTTCGGGATAATGGTATTGGCATTGACCCGAAATTTAGCGATCGCATTTTCGTCATTTTTCAGCGCTTGCATACGCGGGATGAATATACTGGTACAGGTATGGGTTTAGCCATCTGTAAGAAGATTGTCGAATGTCACCGGGGGCGGATCTGGGTAGAGTCAGAACTGGGCGAAGGGGCAACCTTCTACTTTACGATTCCAGTTGGAGGACGCGAACTTGAGCGTAGAAACGGGAGAAAAACACAAAAGCATCTTTTTGGTCGAGGACAATAAAGCTGATATTCGCTTAATCCAAGAAGCGTTAAAAAATAGTTCAGTGCCCTACCAAGTGGTAACGGTCAGGGATGGCATAGATGCTATGGCATATTTACGCCAAGAAGGTGAACATGCTGATGCACTACGCCCTGACCTTATTCTATTGGATTTGAATTTGCCCAAGAAAGATGGTCGAGAAGTGCTGGCGGAAATTAAAGCCGACCCACTACTAAAGCGTATTCCAGTTGTTGTGCTAACAACCTCAAAAAATGAGGATGACATTTTTCACAGCTATGATTTACATGTGAATTGCTACATCACTAAATCTCGCAACCTCAACCAATTATTCCAAATCGTCAAAAGTATTGAAGATTTTTGGCTCTGTACTGTGACGCTACCATCAGAGTGAGGCAGGGGGCAGGGGGCAGGGAGCAGGGGGACAAGGGGACAAGGTGAAATAATGACAAATGACAAATGACTAATGACTAATGACTAATTACAAGATAGAGGAGCAATAGGGGGTGAAACCCGAAGATTATGGCTGTGAGCTACTCAGTAAAAATCTTGTTAATTGAGGATAATCCAGCTTCTGCTAGGTTGTTACAAGAGTTTCTAACGCAAGCCCAGTCCCAAGAGTTTACTCTGGTTCATGTGACGCGATTGGGGGAAGCACTTGAGGAACTAAGTAAGTGTAATTATGATGTTATTTTATTAGATTTAACTCTACCTGACAGCCAAGGATTGTCATCTTTACCTCCTCTGATTGGTCAAGCCCCAAGCATACCGATTGTTGTCCTAACCAATACTAATGACGAAGAACTGGCTATTGAGGCAGTGCGGCAGGGGGCACAAGATTATCTAATCAAGCGCCAGGTAAATTCAGATGTATTGGTTCGCTCTTTGCGTTATGCGATCGAGCGTAAGCAGGTTTTAGAAACATTACGTACAGTCAATGAAACGTTACAAAGTCGGGTTGAAGAACGAACTGCGGAACTGGTGAAAGCCAATGAACTCAACCAGTTCAAATCTGAATTTGTCTCAATGCTCTCCCATGACATTCGCAATCCCCTAAATACTATTTTGTTGGCTGCTGGATTACTACAAAACCAAGATGAAAGATTGACCAAAGAGAAAAAACTGAATCATTTACAAATGATTCGCTCGGCAATCAAAAACATGGCGAAGCTATTGGATGAAGTTACATTCATCGGCAAAGCTGATTCTGGTAGACTAGGGTGTGACCTCATCTGCTTAGATTTAGAAGCTTTTTGCCGCCAAATGGTCGAAGAAGTTCGATTGCTTGCAAATGATAAGCAACTGACTTTGGTATTTGCCAGTTTCGGGCAATTAAGCGAAGCACTCTGGGATGAAAGCTTGCTGCGGCACATTTTGGGCAATTTACTTAGCAATGCTATTAAGTATTCACTACCGGGCGGCATAGTGCGCTTTGAACTAATTGGGCAGGAAAAAGCAGTAATTTTCCGAATCCAAGATTGGGGAATTGGTATTCCTCAAGAAAACCAAAAGCGATTGTTTCAGCCTTTCCAACGTGCAGGCAATGTGGGAAACATTCCAGGTACCGGCTTGGGACTAGCGATCGCCAAAAAATGTGTCGATGCACAAGGAGGCGAGATTGTAGTCAATAGTCAAGTTGGATTCGGTACAACCTTTACCGTCACCCTCCCTTTACTAGAAGTTTAAGCGGTTACAGCAATTTTCATATTGGGGAATACAGTTCAGATAATACCAAAACACTTGTAGAGACGGCGATTTATCGCGTCTCGAAAACCCATTTCTCCGCTCACTAGAAATTTATATTTACAAAAAGGTTACTAAAATTTAGTAACTATTTTCGGAATTTATAAATTGGTTTTGTAGCCTAATCTATAGTTACAAAAGGAATATTTAAAAAACAAACATATTACTTAACTAATTTATTTTTTGCATAAAAGTTTGTTTTTTTTAATTACGAATTATCTTAATGCTAAATCAAAATCAAATACCCTTATTAGATGCCTTAAAAGCCAATGCAGCAAGACCCCATGCGCCTTTTTACACCCCAGGACATAAACAAGGTGAAGGAATTTCTCAACCCTTGGCTGACTTATTTGGTAAAGCTGTCTTTCGTGCTGATTTAACCGAATTAGCAGATTTAGATAATCTATTTGCACCCCAAGGTGTTATTCAAGAAGCACAACAACTAGCGGCTGAGGCATTTGGCGCTTCGCAAACATGGTTCCTAATCAATGGTTCTACCTGTGGGATTGAAGCAGCTATTCTCGCTACCTGTGGCACAGGCGATAAAATTATTCTGCCTCGCAATGTCCATTCATCTGCGATCGCTGGTTTAATTCTCTCTGGTGCAATACCTATTTTTCTCCATCCTGAATACGATCCAGTTTTAGATATTGCCCACAGCATCACACCCAACGCTGTAGAATCTGCACTCCAACAACATCCAGATGCCAAAGCAGTGTTGACAGTTTACCCAACATATTACGGCGTTTGTGGAGATTTAAGTGCGATCGCCAACATCACCCATCAATACAATATCCCTTTACTTGTAGATGAGGCACACGGCGCACACTTTGCTTTTCATCCAGAATTACCCACTCCAGCCTTAGCCGCAGGTGCCGATTTAAGTGTACAATCCATCCACAAAGTACTCGGTGCAATGACACAGGCATCGATGCTGCACATCCAAGGTAACAGGATAGATTGCGATCGCATCAGTAAAGCTTTGCAGATCGTACAATCTACCAGTCCTAGTTATTTACTTTTAGCATCTTTAGATGCAGCGCGTCAGCAAATGGCACTCCACGGAAAAATGCTGATGTCTCGCACTTTGCAACTAGCTAATGAAACTAAAACAAAAATCAGTCAAATTCCTGGATTATCTGTCTTACAAATTCCTAGCCCCCTTTCTCAAGGGGGGTTGGGGGGATCTTCTATAGGTGGGTTGCGGGGATCTCCCGGCTTTATGTCTTTAGACGAAACGCGATTAACTGTCACTGTTTCTGGTTTAGGTTTAACCGGATTCGAGGCAGATGAAATTTTGGATGAAAAATTTGCTGTCACCGCCGAATTTGCCTCACTGCAACATCTCACCTTTATCATTAGTTTAGGCAATACCTCAGCCGATATTGAGCAACTGGTACAAAGTTTTACCACTCTTGCCAACGAATATCGCCGAACTAACTTGACTGTTACAAATTCTAATGGGCAAAATCTTTTAACTACACAGGCTCATGCTTTACATTTTTCTCCCCGTGAAGCCTTTTTTGCCGTCAGTGAAATATTACCTTTAGCACAAACAAGCGATCGCATCTGTGCCGAAATCGTCTGTCCTTATCCCCCAGGAATTCCCTTATTAATGCCGGGAGAAATCATCACCAAACCCGTGCTTGACTATCTGCAACAAATCCAAGCAATGGGAGGATTTATCAGTGGTTGCAATGACACTAGCCTCAAAACTTTGAAAGTGTTGAGCTACTCCCACCCCTAAAAGGGTATGAGACAACACGAAAGACTGTTAACCGTCATCAGTCATCAGTCATCAGTCAACCGTCAACCCTCATCAGTCAACAATAATAGACTTTCTTTTCTACCAGACACCACACGAACATTTGGAATTGTTTATTTCCTTGCTCTTCACCTTCTACAATAAAGATAGACTTTATTGAGATTTGTATAGTTGGGGATAAGCTGTCATGGCTCCCGCCGTTTTGATTCAAAATTTGCAAAAACGTTACGGTACAGTGGTTGCCGTCCAGGATGTTTCCTTTCAGGTAGAACCAGGAGAAATTTTTGGTTTACTTGGCCCCAACGGTGCTGGTAAAACTACTACCTTGCGTGCTTTATGTACACTTACCACACCAGATGCTGGCAAAATCGAAGTATCTGGCATATCTGTATTAGATAATCCGAGACTGGCAAGACAACGACTAGGCTATGTAGCCCAGGAAGTAGCACCCGATAAGGTGTTGACTGGAAAAGAATTGCTGCAATTGCAAGCCGCACTTTATCACCTCCCAGGCGCAGTAGCCAAACAGCGCATTGAGACTGTATTAGATTTACTTGGTTTGCAAGAATACGCCAATAAAAAGACAGGAACCTACTCTGGCGGTTTACGCAAGCGCCTAGACTTGGCTGCTGGGTTACTCCATTCACCGGATGTTCTGGTGTTGGATGAGCCAACTGTGGGGCTTGACATAGAAACGCGTTTTGTGGTGTGGGACTTCCTGCGAAAATTACGCGCCTCTGGGACGACGGTAGTAATTACCAGCCATTACTTAGAAGAGATTGACGCTTTAGCCGATCGCGTGGCAATTATAGATCGCGGCGTTGTAATTGCTAGTGGCACACCTTCACAATTAAAAGATCAAGTAGGGGGCGATCGCATCACTTTGCGAATCCGCGAGTTTTCCCCGATTGAGGAAGCCGAAAAAGCGAAAAACCTCTTGCAAGCTTTGCCCTTTGTGCAAGAAGTGATCATTAACAGCGCTCAAGGTAATTCCCTCAACTTGGTGGTGACACCTCAGAATGATGTTCTGATTAACATACAGCAAGCGCTAAACGCTGCTGGCTTGCCCATATTTGGCATTGCCCAATCTCGCCCCAGCCTCGATGATGTTTACCTCGCCGCTACAGGACGCACACTGATGGATGCAGAACTAGCAGCCGTTGCCACTCGCGATCCTAAAGCTGAGAAAAAGCAGAATATGAGATAAAGCATAGTCAATGGGGCATTGGGCATTGGGCATGGAGATATTTACCACTCCCAATTCCCGATTCCCCACTCCCTACTCCCCACTCCCTACTCCCCAATTAATTATGAGCGTTACTCCTAAATCTGATATCAATTGGCAGCCGTTAGCATCGCCACAAGCAGATGCTAATCCTGCACCTAACTTTTTCGGTGAATTGGTGCAAGAGACGCTAGCTTTAACTCGTCGCTTGTTTATTCAGTTGCAACGCCGTCCCTCCACATTGGTTGCTGGAATTATTCAGCCGGTGATGTGGTTGGTGCTATTTGGTGCATTATTTCAAAATGCACCCAAGGGATTGTTTGGCAGTACGACAAATTACGGGCAATTTTTGGCTGCTGGAGTAATTGTGTTTACAGCCTTTGCTGGGGCGCTGAATGCTGGTTTGCCCGTAATGTTTGATCGCGAGTTCGGCTTTTTAAATCGTTTGCTGGTAGCACCGTTAGCATCACGGTTTTCCATTGTCTTTGCTTCAGCAATCTTCATCATCAGCCAAAGTTTGCTGCAAGCAGCCGTGATTGTTGCAGCAGCAGCGGTTATTGGGGCTGGACTACCGGATGCAACGGGTTTATTTGCGATCGCTTTAATTGTCTTCCTCTTAGCTTTGGGTGTAACAGCCATCTCCCTTGGTTTAGCTTTTGCTCTACCCGGACACATTGAATTGATTGCAGTGATTTTTGTCACCAATCTACCATTATTGTTCGCTAGTACTGCTTTGGCTCCTCTATCTTTCATGCCTCAGTGGTTGCAGGTTGTGGCTACCCTAAATCCTCTCAGCTATGCGATAGAACCCATTCGCTATCTGTATCTCCATAGTAGTTGGGAACTAAGTAGCGTAGTAATGCAAGCTCCTTGGGGTGATGTTACCTTCGGGGGAGCGTTGCTGGTATTGTTTGGCTTTGCTCTTGTCGCCTTACTGAGCATTCAGCCACAATTGCGGCGAACTCTTGCTTAAAGAGATAAAATAGAGCAATTTTAGAGTCACAGTCCCATGAAAAAACCATTTTTACAAATTCCTAGACTCTTTGTAGCTACCGTGGCAGGGATTAGCTTTGCTTCCTTGCTTATGGCTCAACCAAGTTCGGCTCAAGTCAGCCCAGCGGATGCTTTTCCTAGTAATAGTACAACAGACCAAAATACCGATCCCTTCTCCCGCACGAACTCAGACAATTTCAACATGTTTGACCTGATTCATAAGGCAAATTTTGGGACTCTCAACTGGGATTCTGACCAGCAGAACGAACAACTAGACTCAGCAGCAGCAGCCTTTAAAGCTAGGCAACAAAAACTAATTCAAGGTCAACAACAGCAAGCAACTCCCATTTCGCCATTGGTTATACCCCAATCAGTTCCACCAGCATCAGGTAACTGAATTCCAATAAAAAACCCTAAACCCTTGAGGGTTTGGGGTTGAAATTAGGCTTTTAAAAAAACCTTAGTTATCAGGTAAAAAACTACAGCCCAAGTGCAGCTAAAATATCGCTAGCATGGGTGGCGGTATTTACATTAGCGTCAACATGGCTAATTTTTCCGCTGGGGTCAATTACGTAGGTGATACGCTTGTCCACATCAAAAGCTTTGATGAGGGATTTGTCGCTATCAGCCAGTAGAGGAAAATTCAAATTATATTTTTGTGTGAATGCCTGGTGAGAGACTTCATCATCTGCACTGACTCCCAAAATTACAATATCTTTACTTTGATATTGAGCCTGGGCATCTCGAAAACTACAGGCTTGTTTGGTGCAGCCTGGCGTATCATCTTTGGGGTAAAAATACAAAACGACCGTCTTTCCGGCAAAATCAGATAACGAAACTGTGTTGCCGTTTGTATCTTTGGCGGTAAATGCAGGCGCATCCGTACCAACTGCTAGAGGCATAATTAACCTTTCCTGTTTCAGATTGTTGATGCACTTGAAATTTTACATTAATTTATAATGTTTAAATATAATTAGTAAAAAACAGCATAAATATACTTTAAGTAACCAAATTTTGGTTAGATGAGGTAGCTGTTACGAGAAAAAATATATTCTTAAATTAATCTTTATCAGAAGAAAAATTTCTACCAATACACAATGCCTGCTGTTGATTCCCAAAACCCAAATATTTTTGTCTATCCTCAGACCACAGTAGAAAGAGCCGAGCGATCGCTAGTGTGTTCACCCTTTAATGTATCTTTATTTGAAGTCATGGGACACCAGAGTGTTTCATTAACTGCGATCGCTCTGGAGAATGGTCTAAAACAGGGCTATACTAAGCGCCCCTTATCAGAATTGGCATGTGACAACGCCTTGGGCTGGCTGATCCAAGTGGGGGTATTGCGCCGTGAAGTCGATGGCCAGGGAATTACAGATGCTTTTCGCCTCACACCCTTGGGTCGCCAGTTGGTGGAACAATATCAGGGAAAAAATTGGCGTACCCCTTCATGGCGCGATCGTTTATCCGATGCTGTGATTCGTTGGTTACGGATACCTTTTTAGAATAAAAAACTAAAAAGTTAGGATTAGGGAATCAAAGGGAACAATATATAGAACCCATTTGATATCTACTTCTGGAAGCAGAAGCATTGCAACTAGCTGGATTTTCCCATTTTCTGGCAGAAAACGGTTTTGCTGAACAGGCTCTATCGTTGATCACTGAACGACGGCTTACTTCAAAGCCAAG
>JBBSOX010000036.1:0-52941 GCA_038259325.1 Chroococcales cyanobacterium
CCAATCCCCAATCCCCAATCCCCAATCCCCACTCCCCAATCCCCAATCCCCAATCCCCAATCCCCAATCCCCAATCCCCAATCCCCAATCCCCAATCCCCCATCCCGTGGAATGAATACCTTGGGAAGAGATCCATATTGCCCTAAAATTCTACACGGGGAGCGAAGCTGATTGAGTGCCCCCATGATTCACTGTTATCAGAGGAGCTTTTTGTGGATTTATCTCGTATTCCTGCCCAACCGAAACCTGGTCTAATCAACGTTCTGATTGAAATTACTGGCGGAAGTAAAAATAAATACGAATACGACAAGGAACTAGAAGCTTTTGCTCTAGATCGAGTCCTTTATTCCTCAGTGCAATATCCATACGACTACGGTTTTGTACCCAATACTTTAGCTGATGATGGCGATCCCCTAGATGGTATGGTCATAATTGACGAGCCGACCTTTCCAGGCTGTATTATTGCTGCACGACCGATTGGCTTCTTAGAGATGATTGACGGTGGCGATCGCGACGAGAAAATCCTTTGTGTTCCTGACAAAGATCCGCGCTACACTCAGGTCAAATCTCTGAAAGACTTAGCACCACACCGCTTAGATGAAATTGCCGAATTTTTCCGTAGTTATAAAAATTTGGAAAAAAAGGTGACTGAAATTCTCGGTTGGCAAGATGTGGATAAGGTTGCAGCTTTAGTAGAAAAATCCGTCAAAGCTTATAGAGGATAATAGAGGAGTTAAGAGTTATAAATTTTTATTCCTAATTCCTCACTCCTGTAGAGACGCGCTTAATCGCGTCTCTACTCATAACTTTCGCTTGTTACGGATCGCAAAACTGCTACCAACTCAAAACCAAAATGCAGCGCACTCTCCTTTTGGCAAAAATTCATAACTGCACCCTCACGGGGGCGAATATCAACTACGTGGGTAGTATCAGCATCGATGAAATGCTTTTAGAAAAAGCTGGCATCTTACCCTATGAGCAGGTGCAAGTAGTTAATAGTGCCAACGGTCAGCGCTTTATTACCTATGCGATCCCGGCTCCAGCCCATTCAGGAGTAATTGAGCTGAATGGGGGTGCGGCACGTCTAGGCATTATTGGCGATCGCTTGATTATAATGACTTACGGGCAGTTCACTCCAGAAGAGTTAAAAAGTTACTCTCCTACAGTAGTCATTGTGGACGAAAAAAACAGGCTGTTGGAAGTGCGGCGCTATGATGACCTGCTCGGTAAGGTCTAATTTCAAGGAAAATGTCAAATTTTGAGTTGTCGGATTCCCAGAGCTACATACCTGAAAAGTCATCTACCATGCCAAGTAGCCCAGCAGGTGAATTTATCGTGCAATTCTGGGGTGTAAGAGGTTTAATTCCCACTCCAAGTAGCAATACTAGTCGTTATGGTGGTAATACTGCTTGTGTAGAAATGCATGTAGCAGGAAAACGCTTGATTTTTGATGGCGGCACTGGCTTACGCATACTGGGTAAAACTTGGCAAGAACTGCAACAGCCACTAGAAGCCCATTTATTTTTTACCAACTGCCAATCAAATCGTATTCAAGGGTTTCCCTTTTTTGCTCCAGCATTTATTGGGGAAAATTGTTTTCATATTTACGGCACAGCTGCATCAAATGGAGCCTCAATCAAACAATGTCTGTACGATCAGATGCTCCAGCCACACTTTCCTTACCCTTTACAGGTAATGCAGTCGGAATTACAGTTTTACAATCTGACTCCAGACAGTGACGTGAAGCTAGATGATGTCACCATTACAACTGCATTAATTAATCAAACTCAGCGTTCAGTTGGCTACCGAATTACTTGGAAAGGGTATAGTGTTGCCTACGTCACAGATTTGCACCAGAATGCTGATCAAGTGGAGCGAGAGCGGATTTTACAGTTTATTAAAGGCGTTGACTTACTGATTGCCAATGCCACTTACACTCCTCCTACGTCTCACAACCATGACTTTGCTGATTTACTCTGGCAAGCGGCGGTGAATGCAGGTCTGAATGCTGGTGTTAAACGGCTAGCCATTTCTCATCATCACCCAGATGACCATGATGATTTTCTTGACCAAGTTCAAGTCGATATTAAATCTGCCTTTCCTCAAGCAATACTAGCCCATGAAGGTCTAGTATTAGCTGTTGGTAAGTGATTTAGAGTCGTTCTAGCGATCGCTTAAGTTATGTTTAGGGTCATAGCCCTGACTGGGGAAGGAAGTTTCGCAGCGCTCGTAGCCCTAAACCCTTACTACAAGTGATTGGCAGCCTTTATAAAAGAGCCATTTTACCTATTTTTCTGAGATCAGGCAGGCTTTTTTTCAGAGTATATGCTCTACTCTGTACAAACTAAACCCAAATTACACAGATATCGGTTCAATCCTAAAAAAGCTCAACATAATATATAGTCACTAATTACACGTAATGGCTCTGATTGTAAGGGAAGCAACTCACAGCGATGTATCGGCTATTTCAAGGATTCATGTAGATACTTGGCGAACGACCTATCGAGGCATCGTGCCAGATGAACATTTGGCGAATCTATCTTATGAGCGGAGAGCAAATGGTTGGTATAAAATTTTTAACCATGCTCCAGAAGATAGCAACTTTACTTACGTTGCTGAGGAAGAACCTGGTGAGATTGTCGGTTTTGTGAACGGAGGAGTGGAGCGCACAGGTGATTCTGTGTATAAAGGCGAGTTGATGGCAATCTACATCCTACAAAATAATCAAGGCAAGGGAATTGGACGTTGTTTAGCACAGGCGGTTGCTCTAAGGCTCCATCTGTTAGGCATCAATTCCATGCTGGTATGGGTTTTGGGCGATAATCCTGCGTGTCAATTTTATGCTGCACTTGGAGGCAGTCCAGTTTATGAAAAAGAACTTGAAATTGGTGGAAAACCGTTAATTGAAGTGGCTTATGGTTGGATGGATACCAAAAGTCTCAGATGCACTTGAGCAACCCAACAATCCCGTTGTACACCGAGCGTATCAAGTTACACGTTTTGGCTAATACGTGTAATAAGTGAGCGAAAGTATCTAACTCCGTTAGTTCCCCCAATGCTTAGGTGTAGCCCGCCGTAGGCATCGCAACCCATCAATTCCAACTTATCAAAACAGGAAACCAGTAGCACCGGAAACTGCGATCACACATCGCAGTTTCTATTCAAAGAGGATGTTTGAAAAGTCTAAATTGTTACTCGCCTTGGCGACTGGAAGTCGCGGCTACACGAGACTTTCTTACCTCCGTGGCCTAAAAACCTTTATAGACTACACGCGCTTTGGGCACAGCATTGCTCATTGGTGTCAACTTAAGCTAAAAATAGCTTCTCGCTTCGCCTCCTCGCCCGCCTTGGAATGAATTCCAAGGGCCAAAGCGAAAGTCTACTAAAGTAGACTCAAGATTTTGCGCGATATCTAGTCATCAAAAGAAGACTTAAGCTATGAGCAAGGAACTTCAGTTCCTTGCGGGATGAGGGTTTCGCGTTAAGTTGACACGTGTGAGCATTGCTGTGCCCCTACGAAGCATTTTGCAACTCGGCTGTGCGGACTGAAAGCTGCTGTGTCTGATTACCTCGTTGTACTTTTACCTGCAATACTTGACCAAGACGACTGTCTTCCACAAGATTCTGCAATTGTTCAGCACTGGTAATTGGTTTACCATCAATTTGAAGAATTACATCTCCGCGTCGGATACCCGCAGATGCAGCTGGAGAATTGGGAACAACTCGCATTACAAAAACACCATTAATTTCTGGTATCTGAATAGGAGAGTTGGGATCGGTGTTATTTTGCTTGGCAAGTTCGGGTGTTAAAGTTAGCATTTGCACACCTAAATAGGGGTGAGCAACTTTGCCATCACGTTGCAGTTGCGTTGCGATCGCTTTCGCTTTATCAATAGGAATCGCAAACCCAATACCCATCGCGTCAGGACGAATGGCTGTGTTAATGCCAATCACTTGACCTTGGCCATTCAATAGTGGCCCACCAGAGTTACCAGGGTTAATGGCGGCGTCTGTCTGAATGAAATCCAAACGTTTGTCGTTAATGCCAACTTGGGCGCTGGAACGTTTGAGGGTACTGACAATTCCTAAGGTAACGGTGTTATCAAATCCTAAAGGATTACCAACTGCGATCGCCCAGTCTCCTACTTGGACATTACTGGAAGAACCCAAGGGCGCTACTGGCAAATCGTTACCAGCATTAATTTTGACTACTGCCAAATCTGTGACTTCATCAATACCTTGAACTTTCCCTTCAAAGGTGCGACCATCTTTGAGCCGGACTGTTACTTTATCAGCCTTATCGACCACATGAGCATTAGTCAGAACTAAGCCACTCTTGTCAAGAATGAAACCTGAGCCTACACCGCGCAACTGCTGCTCAGGAGGCATTTGTTCAGAGAAACCGTCACCAAAAAACCGACGGAAAAAGGGGTCTTCCAAAAATGGATCAACGCGACGAGTAATTGTACGCTCAGTATCAATCCGAACAACTGCTGAACCAACGCGATTCACTGCTGCTGTCACAAAGCTACTGCTACCCATAGCATCTGTGGCTGTTGATTGCCGTTGGGCCATCAGTTGTGAAGTATCTCCAGTAGTTACTAGGGGTGCTGGTTCAGCTTGGGAGGGCAACACTTGCAATGTGCTAACGGTTAGCAAAACTCCTAGCGCGATCGCTAAAACATGAGTACTGAGTTGTCGTATAGACCGGGATGATTTGGGAAATCGCATAATCACAACCTAATTTATAAGCTTAATTGTTGCTTAGTCGTGACACCTATAAAAAGAAGATAGAGGATAGTGGACACCCATGCTCACTTTTAGTTCAGAATATTGTCAGATGGACTCTGGACGTTGAACTAACTTTTGAGTAAAATTTCATTCCGACTGGCTGCGCCTAGCTGGGGTAAAGAGTTGATGCCTGAGTGGGGAGTGAGAGTAACAGGAGCAGCCAAAGGTAGTTGTAATTGTTTTACAACATTTTGCAATAGTTGATCTTGTCCAGTCCTTAAACCCCAAACATTTGTACCACGGTTGATAATAGCAAACCAAACCAAACCGCGATCGCGTGTGGGCATTACTCCCGCTAAAGCGCTGACATCCCGGAGAGTACCAGTTTTAATTACAGTTGCCGCCGGAATGTGTCTAGCGTGCATTGTTCCCCGGCGATCAAATCCAGACGTGGGGAACAAGTCAGCTAAATTCAGTTGATGGGCGGTTGCTTCCCCTTGAATAGCCATCAGCATGGCACAAGCGGCCCTGGGGGAAATGCGATTTTCCTGGCCCAATCCAGAACCATTGATTAACTGGATTTCTACTTGTGGCACTCTAGCAAGGTTAGCAGCAGTTGACTGTACTACAGTGGCTCCCCCCACTGAATCTGCCAGCATCTCTGCCATATCGTTGTTACTGTAAACATTCATTTCCTTGATTAGTTGCTTCAAGGGCAACGAGCGATGACGTAGTAACAAAGTCTGTCGAGGATTTGGTTGCGCCTCAACTTTCACTCCACCCGCAATCAAGACTTCAGGCTTGGGCGTTCCCTTGGGCATGATTGAGTGTGTATAAACAGCGGGACGGCCCCAAGTCGCACTATTTAGTGTTTGCTTGAGCATTAGACCCGCTAGCATCGGCTGACGTTGGAAATTCATGGCAAAACTGCCAGTAATAATCAAATTTCCCTTTACCTGCTTAATGCCCATTTTATTGAGAGTATTACCAAGAGCGATCGCTTCTTCCCAAACAAACAAAGGATCGCCACCACCAGTAATCACCAAATCGCCCTGCACAACTCCATTTACCACTGGGCCAATAGCACTGACTAAGGTATCAAATTGGTAGTTTGGGCCCCAAGTTTTCAAAGCAACTAGTGAAGTGGCAATTTTGGTTAAAGAGGCAGCCGGCAAAGGAGTTGTACCTTGGTGATTTGCCATTAGCATCGGCCCCGACTGCATCCAAATTCCCTGACTCTCAGCCAGATTTTGTGCTATTAGTTTCGATGTTACTAGCTGTTTGAGATATTGCTGTACCGTAGTCGCCCCAGCTGGATTGGGATCAGGAGCAAGAACCAAGCCAGGGCTACTTTGCCAAGTCAAAGCATCTAAGGCATCTAGAGGTTTGATTTGTACCCCGGCCATCTCTAGCCAGAGCGACACTAAACCTGAACCCAATAATTCCAGCATTTTTTATTCCTCTGTTAGGATTTGAGTTTACTGTGCTAATATACAAGCTTTTTTACAAGAATCAGTATTGAGTCTTAATAACTGCTGTTTTTCTCATCTGTTAAGTAGGGTGAATCATATTGTTTTCACGGCTCCTTCGACAATGCCAAAGCGCCCATTGCTCATGAAGATAGCCACACAAATCAAATTCGCAATTCGCAATTCGCAATTCGCAATTCGCAATAAAAATCAAAATAGTTTGTAATTCGTAATTCGCAATTGAATTAATTAAGGATTCATACACCGACTAATTATAGAGCAGCAATTTTAGCATTTAGTACGGGACTCAAACCCAAAAATTACGTTCGCGGACTTATTCTCTGCGAGACGCTAAGAGCGAACGTAATTACGAATTACGTTAGCGTAGCGTTAGCGAGTCTTGCCTACGGCACGCTGCGCGAACGAGCGTCATTACGAATTACGAATTAGTTAAGACCTACTTCCTTTCTGGATGCGCTGCATCCTCTGGTGAAGGCGTACCCATCTGGTTGATTGTGGCAATCATCTGATACAAGCGCCCCAAGTCGCGTTGATTGAAACACAAAATAAGCCGAGGTAATCCAACAGTTTCATCTTGTGCTTCTTGAGGTAATGCCTGACTTTTTTCAATCCGCCCTTGAATAATAATGTCGCTGAAATTAGCATTGAGTTGCTCTACCTGAGCATCTGATATATCTGTCTTCAGACGGATGACTAACTGATTGCTTACGTATCGACAGGAGTGATAAACCTGGTAAAAGCGGGTGATAGCGTCGCAAGCTACATCCACGTTATCTGTCAGTGTATAAAGGCTGGGGTCTTCAGGACTTACAAGACCATTTTGTACGAGTTGCTTATCAATATATTCGCTCCAAGACCGCCAGTATTCACCACCGGGGTGATCAATTAAAACTAAAGGTACTGGGCCAAATTTACCAGTCTGGCTTAATGTCATACATTCAAAAGCTTCATCTTGAGTGCCGAAACCTCCAGGAAACAAGGCTACAGCATCACTTTCTTTGAGAAGAAACAGCTTGCGGGTAAAGAAATATTTGAAGTGAATGAGCTTGGGATCACCTTCTATAAAAGGGTTTGCTTCCTGCTCAAAGGGTAACTGAATGTTTAATCCAAAAGAATTCTCTCGCCCGGCCCCTTCGTGACCCGCCTGCATGATTCCACCGCCGCCGCCGGTCATCACCATAAATCCTAATTGAGACACAGCGCGAGCAAACTCAAGCGCCATTTGGTACTCTGGCGTATCCGGCGCTAGACGAGCAGAACCGAAGATGGTGACTTTGCGAACGTGTCGGTAATCATAAAAAAGCTCGAAACCGCGCTCCATATCTGCTAATGCAGCTGACAAGATTTTCCAATCGAGACGCTCAATTTCGTTATCAGCTAGGCGAACAATAGTAGCAAGTGCTTGCTGAATAAATTGCCGATTTTTTAATGTCGGTAAACGAGCGATCAATTCAGCGATATCCGCCTGTAAAGACTCTAATGTGTCAAACGACGCAGATGAGGTCATGAGAACTGCTGCAACAATGGCATTATATTTTACGTGAACGACTTACACTCTAGCAAGCGGGATATCGGCTTGTGATGTACAGTTAGCATACTCAGAGCGGGCTTCGAGATAGTATTCATCACTGCTCAAGCTCTGATCCCCATCTTTTGAGATTGGAACTCGGAGGTTCGTGTTCGGAACTCGGAAAGTCGTGTTCAGAACTCGGAAAGTGGTGCTCAGAACTCGGAAGTTGGTGTTCGGGACTCGGAAATTGGTGCTCAGAACTCGGAAGTTGGTGTTCGGAACTCGGAAATTGGTGCTCAGAACTCGGAAGTTGGTGTTCGGAACTCGGAAAGTCGTGTTCGGAACTCGGAAAGTCGTGTTCAAAACTGGAAAGTTGGTGTTCAGAACTCGGAAAGTCGTGTTCAAAACTGGAAAGTTGGTGTTCAAAGCTTGAGTTTTATAGCAACAGCCAAGGTGATTAAGCTGTCGTGCATATAACTTACACTTTTTAGGGTCTGCAACCATTAGTAACTCTGTAATACTCTAGAAAATTACAGATGCGACAGCTTAGGACATCAACAGATGATAAAACTTAGACACAAAAAGACTTTTCACCCAGTCCCCAGTCCCTTCCCCCTTGTCCCCTTGTCCCCTTGTCCCCTTGCCCCCTCATCTCAATTCATCCCCAATTCTTCCTTCAACGCTTCTGGCACATTAACTGCTGTCTCTAACCCCCGCACTCCTTCCCACTGTTGTTTTTTACCCCAGTCCATTTTTTCCATATTGGCGTCGCTGAGGTCAGCACCGCCGAGAATAGCGTAGCTAAGATTACTGTGGCTAAGATCCGCGCCATTGAGGATAGCACCACTGAGGTTACTGCCACTGAGGTTAGCACTGTTAAGGTTGGCATAGCTGAGGTCTGTACCGAAAAGGATAGCGTCGGTGAGGTCGGCACCACTGAGGTCGGCCTCACTGAGAATCACTCCACTTAGATCGGCTTCGTTGAGGATTACCCGACTCAGGTCTACACCGCTAAGGTCTGCACCTAAGAACATTGCACCGTTGAGTCTGGCGTCGTTCAGCTTGGCACCGTTAAGTTTGGCATAGCTGAGGTCAGCAGCAATGAGAATGGCATCACTAAGGTTAGTACTGAAAAGAATTGTGTCACTAAGGTTACTACCATTGAGGCTAGCGTGACTCAAATCAGCACCACTGAGGTCGGCACGACAGAGGTCGGCATGGTTAAAGTTGGCGCTGCGGAGGTTGGCTTCACTTAGATTTGCACCGAAAAGAATGGCGTTACTTAAGTCAGCACCGCTAAGGTTGGTGCTGCTGAGGTCGGCGCGGTTGAGGTCGGCGTGGTTGAGGTTAGCACTGCTGAGGTTGGTGTTGCTAAGGTCAGCACGGTTGAGGTCAGCACGGCTAAGGTTGGCACAGCTAAGGTTAGCACCGCTGAGGTTGGTGCTGCTGAGGTCGGCACTGCTGAGGTTAGCACCACTAAGGTTGGTGCTGCTGAGGTTGGCATCGCCAAGGTTAGCACTACTAAGGTTGGCACCGCTGAAATTAACACCAGTTAAGTTGGCATCACCGAGATAAGCAAGGCTGAGGTCAGCACCCCTAAAGTCTGCCCCAGTAAGGTTAGCATCGCCCAGGTAAGCACCCCTAAAGTTGCCGCCTTTGAGGAATTGCCCGACTATACTACTAAAATTACCAATTTCCAGGGCATCACTATAATTGATGACCCGTAGCAGTTGGGATGTGAAAAAATTGTCTGTATCTGGTTGAGCAGATGGATAAAAGGTGATTTTTTGTTTGAGTTCATCTCGCTCTTGAGCGTAGCGGTGTAACTCTAACAGTAAAATCAATACGTTCAGCCCTGTATATATATCTATCTGTCTCAGCCCGATCGCAATATTTTGTGCCGCTAGCTTTAACCTTGTTTTCTGAGGTAGGTTATCATCTGGTGTCCCATCGATAAATTCTCCTTGGCACCAGCGACGATAAAAATCTTCTAGCCGCCAAAAAAGCAGTTCTGGGCGATTTTTTTTACCAGTCATAACCAATTCCATTAGCTGGTTGACTATTTCTGGTTTTAGCGCCCGATTGCCCAGTAAATCATAAATCTCTTCATGCATCTGGCGATCGCACACTCCAAAAGAGAACCTAGAAGGTAGTGCGCCAGATGTCTGATCAACTATCTCAGAAGTAAAACTACTCTTTGGTATTGTCCATTTTTCTAAGCTTTTTTGCAGTCTTTGAAACCATAAATCTTCTTGTAAATTATCTTGAGCAAAATTAACGCTTTTATATGGTTCTTTAATACTTTTTCCTAGAGGTAAAACTACTTCGGTTTTCACAGATGTGGTCTTTGGCATCTCTTCTAACCTTGTATCCCTCACATAATTTCTCAGCAGTTGCCAGACTTGAGATAAATATGTTGACATTTCTGTGTCCGTTGTTACATTTAAATTACTGTTTTGATAATTCTGAATTTTGACAATTTTTCTATGCTACTTTGCTTCTCATTGCCGAAAATTAATAGTATCAATAAATACTACACGAAAAATATCATACGTTGGCGATATTTCCGATGGACTACATCGACGGTGTTCCTAAAGGGCGGCTTCTCGCTAACCCGTACTAAGCTCAAGCTTCTTCTGCTAATGCAAATAAACTCTGATCAGAAAAATTATTTCAAAAATCAAGTAATTTTTCGCCTTTGGCTAATTTGTTATACTTTTTTCCCAAAATATTTATTAGTCTGATGTAAAAATAATAATTACTATTTGTCAGAGTTGCAATTGTTAGGAAAAATTCAACTGTACAACAGGGTAACAAACCTGAAAAATGTCAACTAGAATTGAAGTCTAAAGTTTGCTGCTTGATATAAAGCAGTTTAAAGAATCGGCAAAAAGCAGGCTATATAGCTTTGCAAAAGTTAAAAATTAATGACGAAATAGTTATCGGGGATACATGGTATGAAGAACAGATTAACTTTTTATATGATTTTGTTACATGGTTTATTTTTAGGAGTAGCAACGGCTAGTGCCAAGTCACCGTCTGTTGACATTGATGCAGAGTTGTCAGATAACCATAAAGCTGTGCGGGTTGTAGAAGCCTTAGTGACAGCCAGAAGTGGAGAGAAATCCAATAGTCAGTTAAAGATAGAAACTTCTTCAACTAAAACCTCAGCATTATTACCAAAGAATATCAATATTTCGCAGGAGCAGAGGCTACCTTCAGGGCAAGTTTGGGTGGTTAATCAAAATAAACACGCACAGCCTCAACCATTTGTTTGGGTAGTAAAAGACCTTAAAAAAGCAGGGCAACAACCATTCTTGCAAGTTGCAAAACCCTCAGAAAAGCCTAAACCAAGCAAAACACCAACACCAAAGGATGATTTGGAGCCGTTTGACGAAGTAATCAAAGACACCCAAAAGTCAGGGGGATTATTTACCCTTTATCGTAATAAAGAAAAGAATAAAATTTATTTAGAAATTAAGCCAGAGCAACTCAATAAGAATTACTTAGCTACGGCAACCTTAGAATCGGGCATTGGCGAACGAGGTATTTACAGCGGTATGCCTTTGCAAGATTTTTTGTTTTATTTCCAGCGGGTGAATGATAAATTAAACTTTGTCATCCGCAATGTTAATTTTCGCACTCGTGAGGGAGATCCCCAGGCGCGATCGCTAGCCCGGTCTTTTAGTGATTCTGTTCTCTATAGCATTTCCCTTAAAAGCATTCATCCAGAACGCAAAACTTTTCTCATCGACTTAGGAGATTTGCTACTGACCGATTTAGGTGGATTATCTGCAAGTTTAGGAGTCCCAGCAACCACAGACCAATCTTATTTTGGTACTGCTAAAGCTTTTCCCCAAAACTTAGAAATTGAGTCAGTTTTAAATTTCTCTGGTGGCAGTGGTAGTGACCGTGAAGTGGCAAACTTTGCGTCGCTAGCTGATAACCGTGGCTATACCCTCCGCGTCCACTATAGTCTCTCCCAACTACCCGATAAAAATTATCGCCCGCGCCTTGCTGACGAGCGCATCGGCTATTTCATCACCGCCTACCAAGATTTATCCAAAGACGATCGCGGCGATTCTTTTGTCCGTTACATCAATCGGTGGAATTTGGAAAAACAAGACCCGAAAGCAGCAATTTCTCCACCCAAAAAACCGATTGTCTTTTGGATTGATAACGCTGTGCCTTTAGAGTACCGCGATGCCATCAAAGAAGGCGTCCTAATGTGGAATAAAGCCTTTTTGAAAGCGGGATTCAAGGATGCAATTGAAGCCCGCCAAATGCCAGATGACGCCACATGGGACCCAGCAGATATTCGTTACAACACGATTCGCTGGATTAACACAGTCGATGGTTATTTTGCAATGGGGCCATCTCGCGTTAACCCATTGACTGGGGAAATTTTGGATGCAGATATTCTCGTAGATGCTAGCTTTGTGCGGGTACTCAAGAGTGAGTATCGCAAAATCGTCCAACCGAGCCAAACAGAAAATCGCACTACTCTATCAGCTTTGATGCAAAATCGTCTACTTTGCGCCAATGGTTTAGATGCAAAAAATAACGGTGTCCCCCAGCAGATGCAAAAGGAACAAGGGTTATTAAACCGTTTATCTAAAATGGCAAGCGAGTACGATTTATGCTACGGGATGGAAGCTGCTAACCAGTTTGCCGTTGGTTCACTGGCAATGTCATTGCTGCCAGAGACGACGGCCACTCCTGACCAGATGAAAGAATATACCAATCAATATTTACGTTTAATCATCGCTCACGAAGTTGGGCATACTCTTGGTTTGCGCCATAACTTCCGTGGTAGTACACTGCTATCACCACAGGAGATGAATAATACGGAAATTACCAAAACTAAAGGTCTGACAACTTCGGTGATGGATTATATTCCGCCAAATATCGCTCCTCAAGGTACAAAGCAGGGAGATTATTTTCCCACTATGGTGGGGCCTTATGATGAATGGGCGATTAAATATGGCTACATACCAATTCAGACATCAACTCCCATAGCAGAAAAGCCGATTTTACAGGAAATTGCTGCACAATCCTACAAGCCAGAATTGAGTTATTCTACAGATGAAGATGTGTATGACCTTGATCCAACTGCCGATGCTTGGGATAATAGCAGCAATGTGCTGCTTTATTCACAGTGGCAATTGAATAATTCGCGGGTGATGTGGGAACGTCTTGATAAACGTTTCCCAATGGCTGGTGATAGTTACAGCGATGTGAGCGAACGTTTTAGTACAGTATTGGGTAACTATTTTCAGCAAATATATTACACCACAAAATACATTGGGGGACAGTCTTTCTCTCGCATTCATCCTAGCGAGATACCTTCCGGGAACGCTTCCGAAGTTGGCCAACGCCGACTACCATTTGAACCGGTACCAGTTGAAGAACAACGGCAGGCTTTAGCAACGCTGCAAAAATATATATTTGCAGAAGATGCCCTGAGCTTTTCCCCAGAACTACTGAATAAATTAGCGCCTTCCCGTTGGCGACATTGGGGTACTTCTCCTCAAGTTGGCCGTTTGGACTTTCCCATTCATGACTTGGTACTATTCATGCAAGGTTCTGTGTTGCGGGATTTACTCTCAGGCGATCGCCTCTCTCGCCTCAAGGATATTGAACTCAAAACCAAGATAGAAAATGCACTGACTCTACCTGAACTATTTGACACCTTGCAATCAGGAATCTGGACAGAAGTAATCAAACCAAAAGGTCAACCAATGAAGATTGCCAGTTTGCGGCGAGGCTTGCAGCGGCAATACCTGGATATTTTGACTGGTATGGTGTTGCGAAAAGAATATGTTCCAGAAGATGCTCGTACTTTAGCTTGGTATAAACTCAAGCAACTAGAGGAGAAACTCAAGGGAGTTAATTCTGAGGATGAATATACCAAAGCGCACATACTAGAGACACGCGATCGCATCGAGAAAGTGTTGAATGCGCCGTTGCAAGCAAATTAAAAAAGTTGTAGAGACGCGATTAATCGCGTCTCTTTGGCAATACCGTAGCCAATTTACGAGGGTTGAGATAAGATATTCATGTTGTATGGTCTTGTCTTTCTCCAGTCATTACATACCTAAATATTGCATCTCCAGATTTTTGGTTACGCTCAATACATGAAGCGATATATTTTTTGATATCATCAATATCAGCATCAATCTTATGTAAAATTTCATCTACATGTGCCTCATCTGAGATATCTATAACCATCCGCATTAGCCCTTCATCTGAGAATATACTAGTAATTTTATCATGTCGAAGTGCATCTATTACTGCAACTGGTATTGAGCCACAAAGCATTGCAAACATCAGTACGTGTAAACGATTACTCAAAACAATGTAGGCGCGAGAATACAAATCATACATAGATTGACTGTCTATCTTTTTTTCAATGAAAATTACATTGCAGTCATCTTTATATCTATTGCTAATCTCTTGACAAATTTCATAATCAAAATCAACTTGATAAGAGATTAGTAGCTTTTTCTGCCACTTTTGACGCACTACTGTAACAATTTTATCTATAATTGTAAAAAGCCTATTTTTATATAAATCTGGATCGTCAAAAGAATTAGTAGATGTTCTAAAAGTAAATATTACATATTCATCCTGTTTTAATTCAAGTAATTTGTTACTCGAATATGGTGTTTTCATTAACCAAGCCAGATCAGGAAAAATTTCAACTTTACTTATCCCTATTTTGTTTGCATAATCTTCTGATTTCGTGTCTCTAACAGAATAAAAATACATTAACTTAGCTTTCCATGCTTCTGCTAGCTGATCGAGCTTAGTAAAAGGTCCAATGGAAACTCCAAATACACATATACGAACCCCAAAAAGCTTAAGTAAAGTCAAAGTCACAAGTTTTTTTATTGTTTCAATGGAATGTTTAAACCTGTTATTTATAGGACTACTAAAACGATGCCCTGGAGTTAGAATATAGTAAATTTTCGTATTTTGATTCAATAAGGCTTTAAAAGCAAATACTAACATTAAGGTAAAAAACTTAATTCTGTATTTGCTAGCTTTTTCATGATCTTTGATATCTAGTTCTTGACAAAACCACTCTGGAACTTCTTCCTGATTGATCACCAGAGTTCCATATTGCCTTAAATTATTTAATAATATTTTAATAATAGTTAAATCTCCTAAATTTTCGTATTGAGTTTGTGAAGCAAAAAAAATAATTCTTTTTGTTTGATTATTTTCCACGACAATTAACTCCAGCGAAATTTCAAAGTTACTTTATCAATTTAATTAGAGTATACAGCAAATGATATACATTTTTTGCCAGATATTTAGCTCAACTTTATCCCTTTTGTTTGCAACGCAATGCTCCTGAGGAGTGGTTGCACAAACGCTATTGCTGAAATATCTTTAGTACAGCAATTTTACTTTTTTAACTTTGTCAATAATAATTCTGTGATGTTGTTGAAAAAGTATTTGCTAAAAAGTCTATCTTTTTGCAGGATAAATAAAACCAAGTTTTTAATTTAGGATAATATCGAGCTAACGGGCTATATTTACTATTTGCCAAAACAACTTTGGCGATATCAAGAAAATTGACAATATGTATGCTGTGCCCCCAGCCACTATAGCAATAGCTAATACTGTAAAAGAACTTATTGAATTACTCAAAAAATATTTAATGGCAAAGATAACAGATAACATTACTATCGTTCCAGCTAAAGCAACAACACCTTGGCGTAGATAGGTAACCACATTAATATGGATTTCCTTCCAAATTATCCAAATAACAATAGGTGCTATCAGGTACATTCTAATCACAAAAGCAGATGCAACAGCTACAATTCCCCATTTAACTGCTATAGAGAAGCCAATAATATTTATGAAAGCTTGCATAAAATCGATAGCTAGTTTAATTGAAGGCTTTCCAATCGCCATTAGCACAGAACCATTGAAATAGAAATAGGCGTAAGCAATCCCAGTAAGATTCAAAATTTGCATTACAGGGATACTGGGTACCCATTGTGCTCCAAATGCTACTGTTATTATTTGAGGTGCTAATATTGATGTGCCTAAGAAGCCTGGAAAAGTAATTAAGCTTGTTAGTTGGATTGCTTTATAAAGTGCATTTCGTAATCTTTCTGGCTCGTGTTGTAACCTTGCAAATGTTGGCAGACTGACTTTTGCTATAGTGGCAGTAAGCAATTCTGTAAGTATTGAAAATACGCGATAAGCAACGGTGTAATAACCTAATGCAGAAGAACCTAGAAAATAACCGATTAACAAGTCATCTGAGCGACGGCTAAAGAAGTAAAATAAATTCATTCCCATTACATTCACTCCGAATGAGAAGAGTTCCTTGAAGTGCCGTATCGAAAACGCTAATTTTGGTCGCCAATCACTTATTCGCCATATTATTAAAACTCCAGCAAAATTAGTATATAATTGCTGACCGACAAGGCTCCAAACTCCAAATCCCATAAATGCCATAGTTATACCTATGACACCGCCAATCGTCACCGCCAGTAAGGAGCGCGTAGCAAGAATTTTAAATGCTAGTTTACGCTGGAATATTGCGTTTTGAACACTACTGAAAGCAGTGATTAAAAAGCCAAAGGACGAATAGCGAACTATTGGTATTATCTGTGGTTCTTTGAAGAAGTTACCAACTAAATTAGCGCTAGCAACACAGAATATTGTTAGTACTATGCTGATTAACAAATTAGTCCAGAAGGCAGTATCTAAATGCTCTAATTCTAAAACCTCACGTTGAACAATTGCTTGGCTAAATCCCTGGTCAATAAACACTTGCAAAAATGCCAAAAATACGCCAGATAATGCAACCAGACCAAATGTTTCTGGGCCTAGAAGACGAGCAAGTATAAAGAAAATAGCGAATGAAATTACCTGACGACCCCAGCTCTCAATGGCAGACCACAATACCCCTTTAACTGCCTTTTGTCGTAAATTTGATGAATCTTGAGGTGATGGCATTACAAAATTTACCAATGAAAGGACATAGAGTATTTATGGCTCCAGAACCTATTACAAAGTATATGTAATAATATGTAATAGTAATTTTTCTGAACTCCTGAAAAATACTCTTTATTTTATGTTAAGTAATTACTTAGAAGAGCCTACCACAATATTTTTGTAAATTAGTACCAATTTCAGAAAATATTTGCAGAATATTTACTGATGAGTCTGTTGCATTTTCCTATAAAATGCAATTTTGCTTTACTTTTAAGACTTTAAATGGTGTGCAGCTTTAATAAGCATTAATTATAAGAAGATATATTTTTTACTCACTCTTACTAAAGTTGATATCTGTATCAACGAGATTTTGCGAGACAGAACATATATTTATTAATCTCCAGTCTCGTGAAGGAAGACCGCTGCAATACGGCTTGATGATAGTAGTTGCTTCGTAGCCAGCCATATAAATAGTGGAATAGTTTTAGCATAGCGGCCGCAAAGGCGGCGCGGTTCTTGAATCCATCGATATAGCCATTCAAGCCCTAAGTCTCGAACTAAGCGGGGTGCACGCTTGTGAATTCCTGCATAAACGGGGAAAACTCCACCCAATCCAATCATTACAGCTTGTATCTTACCCTTATGTTGAGCTATCCAATTTTCTTGCTTAGGACATCCCAGAGATACTAATACGGCGCTAGCGCCACTAGAGTTAATCTTTTTAACCAAAGCTTCATCTTCAGTTTCAGTCAGAGGGCGAAAGGGTAGAGGTTCCATTGCCGCAATCTTCACCTGCGGAAATTCCTGCTCTAACCTTTTTTGCATCCTAGAAAGAACTTCTGTTTGAGAACCTACAAAGAAAATACTAAGATTTTGTGTTTGAGTTAGCTGACACAATGCTAGGAAGATATCCATTCCTGCTACACGGTCTTGGTAAAGCGCTCCCATCTTTCGCATCATCCATACCAGAGGCATACCATCAGGAGTAACTATATCTGCATTTCGTAATACCGTGGCAAACTCTGGATTCCAATGAGCTTCAATGAGCATGTGTACATTGGCTACATATACAGTTCTACTTTCACGCCTCCTCGCCCACTTCAGTATTGTTTGTATTTGATCATCAAAGCGCAAAGCAGTAATAGGAAAATCCAGTACTTTTTTAGTAGGTAGAAGCACTCTTGCCGCCATCAATAACTCCTGTGTCCAAGAAAAAAATCCATAGATTACCTAGACCATTCCGAATATTAGAAAATTCAGATTTGATGACTCCTGACTTTTTGTAGGCTTATGTCATCGTTGGAAGTTAACACATGGAGATGCAATTGCCTTCTTAATATGCTTTTGATTTAATCGTTAATATTATGATTATTTGCTACTGTGTCCTAGTTTACTGTTTTAAGTTAGGGATTTCAGACCCTATCTGACAAAATTCATACTTCCTTCATAATTAATTTTTGATTTGTTCATGCAAGCATTACAATTGCAATAAATTCCTATAGCCATCTTGTATCTAAGTAGTTTTTTATACAGATTTTTATGTCATATAAAGCGAAATACCAGACACTCAGCTTACCGATTTGGACACGTAAGTATGCGCTTGAGAGGTCTGATTCAAATTAGTCTATTTGAAAAAATGGCTAATAGTTTTTTCTTATGACTTTTCCAATTTATTACAAAATTAATTTAGTCTATGCTTGAAAAGTACCTAAATTTTTTGGCTCTTGCATTGGTTTTATGGTAAGGCATTAAAATAGCCATTTTATAGAAAGGCTTAAAAATTTAAAATTCAGTCATAGCAAGGAATATAGGCTCTGATTAGATTTTATTTATTATTCGACTCCATAAAAAGAACTGAGAGCCAATTTTTTTTATGAGATAAAAGCCCAAAAAATAAGGGGAAGATAAACTTATCTTCCCCTGCTCTATTATTTTTGTCATTGTTTGGTTTGTTGGCTTCTTTGAGTTTTTGCCGTAACATTTGCCTTTGTTTTTTTAGTTGCCTCTTCCTTGCAGAACCGCCTCTACCTTTATCATTTCTGCCTTCTTTACGGGGAGATTCCCATCTTTTCAGGCGCATAAGTTTTTACCTCTCTCGTACTTGTTTGGTAGTGGGCAGGAGGAGAATCGAACTCCTATGACCGCAAGGCCGCCACATTTTGAGTGTGGTGCGTCTACCAATTCCGCCACCCGCCCATATATCCAACCTTAACTAGTATACTCTAATTAAGTGATTTTGTAACAAGTCTAAAAATTAATTTTAAAAGCTTTGCTGGAATAAGAAATTTAAGAATTTTCTGGCTTAAAGGCGTGGCAGGTTCAATAAACTAGGATCAATATCATGCAGTTTGGCACAGCCACTAAGTGCCATTGCCACATTTAACTCATCTTGTAGTAGTGAGATGACATGAGACACACCAGTTTGCCCTGCTACTGCTAGTCCCCACAAAATAGGTCGTCCGATCAGTACCGCTTTTGCTCCTAATGCCAGAGCCTTAAGAATATCTGTGCCCCTACGAATGCCTCCATCCAAGAGTACTTCTACTTTACCATCCACTGCTGCTACTATTTCAGCTAGGGCTTCTATTGAAGCGATCGCACCATCGAGTTGTCTCCCACCATGATTGGAAACTACAATTGCTTTGGCTCCATATTCCACAGCCCGAACAGCATCATCTCCCCGTAAAATTCCTTTGATGACTAAAGGCAATGGAGATAAAGATTGCAGCCATTCCAAATCGCCCCAAGTTACTGCTGGGTTGAGCTGTTGGGCAAAATAGGTAAATAATCCAGATTCGCCTTTTTCATGGGAAATATCTAGCCCTGAGATGGTGGCGAGATTAGCCAAATGTAAGTCTAGGGGTAGGGCAAACTCGTTACGTCTATCTCTCTCTCGCTGTCCGAGAACAGGTGCATCTACAGTTAGACAAAGTGCTTTGTAGCCGGCTTTATAGGCTTTTTCTACCAAAGCACGGGTTAATCCCCGATCTTTATGGATGTAAAGCTGGAACCATCGCAGAGAATCTGGAAATTTATCACATGCACTTGCCACTTCTTCAATGCTTTTTGTGGCCATTGTACTTAACACCATACCCACACCAGCTGATGCCGCAGCTAGAGCCGTGGCAATTTCTCCATCTGGATGAGCTAGACATTGAAAAGCCATCGGCGCAATTAACAAAGGTAGTTGCAGGGGTTGTCCTAAAATGGAGGTAGTGAGATTGCGATCGCTAACATCGACTAATACACGAGGTCGCAGTTTGATTCGCTCAAAGGCAGCACAATTATCCCGTAAGGTGATTTCATCCCAAGCACCACTGCTATAGTAATCAAGCGTCATTTGAGAGAGACGCTCTTTTGCTAGCTTTTCGTACTCAAACAGATTTATGGGTTGAGAGCGATGGTCGTTGGGTACAACTGTCATGGTAGAGGCTGTGGGTTAAGCAATGGGATGTTTTTTAATCCGATTAGTAAAGCTGTAAAACCCAGTATCTCCGACTGAGTTCTTCTAAAGGAACCTATTTAATAATTCATCTCTGGATAGTTGCAGTAATAAAGGAGTAAATTCCTCTGGAGATAATGCCAATAAAGCTTCAGTAATTCCTCTTAATTCTGCATCTAAAGAACCAAAGCGAACTCGCAACAAATTCTCTATAACATTACGACGTTCTGCTTGAATTCCTTCTTGAATTCCTTCTTGAATTCCTTCTTGAATTCCTTCTTGGATTCCTTCTTGTTTAACTTCTGCTAATTTTTGCTCGTAAATAGGTGATAAACGCATAATTAAATCTCTATCCTCCTCGTCTATATTCTGATTGAATTCTAAAGTAGTCTTTAAATTCAATAATAAATCAATTGCTTTGGAACGTAAGGGATTATTTTGGGGAAGTGCTTCTAGTTCATCTATCGCTTGTTGCTGAACTCTTCCCTTACCTAAAATTCTCAACCATAGTGTTTCTTCTGTACATGGTAATTGGTGAATTACCACAATTGCTGTTCTAAAACAATCGCCTAAAAAATGTACTCCTGTTCCCCAATTTTCTTGATCTAGGTTAGTTCTAAAACCATCTAGTATAGATTCAGAAGCCGTGGGTGATAAAATCCATAAACGTGGTAATTCTGATTCTGCAAGACGACTTTTATCACCTTTAGCCTGACGTTTTACTTCAGCAAAGATATCAAATAGCTTATTTATACAACTGCGGATTTCCGCAATTGTCGCCGCATTTCTAAATGGTTCAACTAATGCAGGTTCAGCCGCAAATTTCCCTAACAGCCCTAATTCTATGGGATTTTTTGTGGATTGGGGCGGAGGTACAAAATAAACATCAATCTCTCGGATTTGGGCTGGAACTTTCCGACTAGTTTCCACTTCTCCCAATGGCTGTAACAATTCTTTAAGATAGTCTTTGGCGAATTGGTCGTAAGGGAACCTGGTCATTAGCTGATTTTTGGTCTGTACCAGTATTTTACATCACAGTGCGATCGCATCATTAGTAACTCTACCAGTTTCGCCAGCCGCCTTTGGGCGCAACTTGATTACTTGTAGACTTCAATCCATGACTTTGAATTAAAGATTGATATTCTGTACTGCTTGCCCAACGGTCAATTTCTCGCGCCCGCAGCACTGGCACTGGATGGGTTAATTGGGCTGTGCGGGCAGCTTTGACCATTTCACCTAATTCGGTCTTGCTAATGTCATCATAAGCGCGGGCTTGGGCAACAAAGGCATCGAGATTCAGTTGTGGCGCTAAGGTGGGGGAACCACCCGCTAGCTTCATCAACACTGACATGACAACTTTAGGGTCTTGGGTTGCTAGTAATGCGGCGCGATCGCAGGTAAACTCAGCACAGCGTACCCATTCTAAAAGCTGTGCCTGTATCGCTTGAGCAACGAAGGTTCCGACATTGGGCACAATCGCCGCAGCTAATATTAATAAATTTACAGGAGTCAAATAAACACTATGATCACACTTGAGATGCCCCAATTCGTGGGCAATTACTGCCTGTATTTCCTCTGGTGTGAGGATATCAATCAGGGATGTGTGTAGTACAACAAACGGCTGCTTACCCCGCACAGCAAAAGTATAGGCGTTGGGAGCCGGATGTTGCCGGACGTACAACTGAGGAGGCTCGATATCCAGAATTTTACAGGCATCTAACAATAGCTTGTATAAATCAGGCAGTTGCTTTTCACCCACCAGAATGCTGGAAGCAATATTTTCTACATAGAAAACCTGCTCTGCCATTGGCCCAAGCCAATTTCGCACCAACATATCAATGCCTGGTATTTGCTTGAGCGTTTTAGTCGCTTCCAGGTCTAATGGATGACGAAATGAGTCAGCTTTTAAACCAATCAGAGGGGTTTTGAAGAAAGACATAGTGCAGCAAGCTATAAAAAACACAACTATGGAATCTGGCTGTTCATTTAAACCAGTCACCTACAGTTAGTATAACGATGTGAACTACCCCACCGCTCATGCGGATGGGGCTTCCCAATTCAACGGGAACTGCCTCCAAAACTGCGTAGTTCTATTGGTCTTACATTCCCTCCAAGGGCAGGAGTCCTGGTTCCCAAGACCCATACTTTTCCTTGCAACATATACCTATTAGCTTGGTTTTCGCTTATGGCATTGATGGTCAAGATATCTCTATTCTAATGGAAGAGAGTTCCTTTCCTCATCCACTCGATGACGGTTGATATCTGCTCATATCAATTTGTTCAGGGGTAGAATTGTCACCTCACTCGCTATCTATGCCCACCGTAAGACGAATGGGGAATTCCGCGAATATTTGTTAACCAGGGTGGGCAGGGATAGCAGGCAGGGCTGTTTCATCCCATTTCAAACAGGATTGGTCAAGATGGTTAGCGATAAAATTGTAAGTAAGGGTGACGATGAGATGAACATTTAAGCACTTAAATATCAGTAAAATAGTTCATTTTTTCGGCACGCTGGTAACAAAATAACCAATTTTTAATTGCTAGAACCCTTGATTTTTAAAGCTTTTTGGGGAATGAAACAGCCCTGGGGATAGCAGGGGGGAGAAAATTTTACCTTGCTTGTCTCCCTCATTCCCGCCTCAGTCTCAACGAAAAGGCAGGGGGTGACAAGGTGACTTGGGTGAGAACTTGCAACAAGTCTTTCCCCTTGTCCCCCTTCCCCTGCCGCAATTCCTCTTGTTCAACCTATCAATTTCAACTTGAAAGGCTACTGATGCTGGGAGCTATTTCGGCATCTGCTGATGTTTCGCCCACACGCAGGATTTTAGCGCCCAATTGCTGCAACTTCATATCGAGTCGATCATAGCCGCGATCGAGGTGCTGTAATCCTTGAATGGTAGTTTTTCCTTCTGCCGCCAGTCCTGCTATGACTAACGCTGCCGATGCTCGTAAGTCTGTACCTAATACTGGTGCGCCAGACAATTTTGGTACTCCCCGAACGAAAGCAGCATTGCCTTTAACACGAATGTCTGCCCCCAAGCGATTCAACTCTGAGGCATGACGCAAGCGATTTTCAAAGACAGATTCGTTAATCACGCTATCGCCTTCTGCCACTGCCAGCAAAGCCATGAACGGCGCTTGCATATCTGTAGGAAAACCTGGATGGTATTGAGTTTCAATATCCGTTGCCTTAAGGCTTTCCGCCGGTAGAATGCGTAAGTGTTCAGGCTTTTCCTCAATTATAGTCACCCCAATATCCCGCAGCTTGGCAATCACTGGTATGAGATGTTCTGGAGCCACTGGCGAGAGAAGAAGTTCGGAACGGGTAATTGCTGCTGCTAGCAAAAACGTTCCAGCCTCAATGCGATCGGGAATGATACTGTAGTCAACAGAATGCAACTTGGGGACTCCTTCGATAATAATCCTGCTAGTCCCCGCCCCCTTAATCTTCGCTCCCATCGCGTTACAGAAGTTAGCTAAATCAACTACTTCCGGTTCTCTGGCAGCATTTTCGATGATCGTTTCACCCTCTGCGAGGGTAGCCGCCATCATCAAGTTTTCCGTAGCTCCAACACTGGCGATATCTAAGTAAATCTTCGCACCTTGTAATCTCCGGCTGCTGCCAGGGACGTAGGCATTACAAATGCCATGCTCAATTTGTACTTCTGCTCCCATTGCTTGCAATCCCCGAACATGCAAGTCAACTGGTCTTGCCCCAATAGCGCAACCACCGGGTAAAGGCATCTGCGCTACTCCCAATCTTGCCAGAATGGCACCAATGGCGAAGAAACTCGCCCTCAGTTGGGTAACTAGTTCGTAGGGAGCTTTTGATGTTTTAATTTCGCTAGCGTTGATGTCTAAAATATCGCCTTGTCGCGTTAAGGTTACACCCAAAGCCGATAATACCTGACCCATCCGGTCTACATCCGCCAATAAAGGGACATTGCGGATACGACAATCGCCCGGACACAGCAAGGCTCCAGCCATGATTACCAGTGCTGCATTTTTTGCCCCGCTAATTTTCACATGACCTCGCAAAGGATGCCCACCCCAAATTTGCAAGACTGAGGAGTCTGCTTCTGGAGCAATTTTGGCATCTGGTAAGCTGGTAGAAGGATTGATAAGCCTACCTCCAAAAGTAATACGTATTTTATATGTTTGAAGTTGGTTTTGATTCTACAGTAAAGATTCAAATTGTCCACATTTTAGAACACCATATTACATAAAAAAATTGTTTTTTGGTGAAAAAGTATGGTTAAAAGCCAACAACAACAAGCGTTTTGAGCTTTTGAAAAAAATAACAAAAATGAACGAATGAGTAGTAGTTTTAAGCTAAATTAAATACTCAGTAAAATAACTTAAGTGTTCTCTAAAAATCAATGCTGTACTTTTCAGTTAATATTTTGATTTGAGCCAACGCCCTGAAAAACTTGTTTCCAGTCTGAGCCTCTTAAAGGAGCCGTTATGTTTTAACTTGACAAAGGTAAAACATAACGCAATAATAGGAAATTGTCTATAAAGATAAATGCCAGCGGAACTGGCGGAATTGGCAGACGCGCTAGATTCAGGTTCTAGTGCCGCAAGGCTTCCGGGTTCAAGTCCCGGGTTCCGCATATCAATTTTGGATTTTAGATTAATCCAAAATCCAAAATTTAAAATCGTGTTGACCAGTTTACAAAATTCCTTAGTCAAGCAAATCCGCAAGCTCCACTCCACCAAGGAGCGGCACAAACAGCAGTTATTTTTACTAGAAGGGACACACCTCTTAGAAGAAGCTTGTGCGGTAAATTACCCATTAGAAACAGTGTGTTGTACTCCAGAATGGCAAGCAGCTCACTCCTCACTTTGGGAAGAAGCTTGTAGCCGATGCGATCGCGCCGAAATTGTCAGTAAAGAAATCTTGGATGCGATCGCTACCACAGTCCAACCCGATGGTGTGGTTGCAACCGCAAAACGAAGCGGAGGCCAAACTGAACTACCATTTACTGGTATAATTTTAGCTTTAGAAACAGTGCAAGATCCCGGCAACCTGGGTACAATGATCCGCGCTGCTGCTGCTGCTGGAGCATCAGGGTTGTGGGTAAGTGGAGATAGTGTAGATTTAGACAGTCCCAAAGTTCTCCGGGCTTCAGCAGGGCAATGGTTTCGCCTACCAACAGCCGTAACCGAGGATTTAAAAGCTACAGTTCAACAAAGTCAGCAGGCAGGAATGCAGGTAGTGGCAACCTTACCCAGTGCGACTTTAACTTATTGGGAGGTGGATTGGCGCAAACCCAGTCTGATTTTACTGGGAAATGAGGGGGCTGGATTGTCGGCAGATTTAGCAGCGATGGCAGACAAGCAAGTAAGAATTCCTTTGAGTCCTGGGGTGGAATCATTGAATGTGGCGATCGCAGCTGCTTTAATGTTGTACGAAGCTCGGCGTCAAATGAGTCAAGAATTAGGAGTTAGTAGTTAAACCTTAGAACTCATAAATTTTCTTTAGTTTTTGTTTTTTCTTCGAGATATTGTTCAATATCAGCAACTGCATCTTCAAGAGCGGCTAAATCAATATTTGTCAAGTCTTGATCGAATTCGACTTCACTAAGACTACTAGTATGCATCTGTGGGATTTCTTCTTCCTCAGTTGAACTTTCTTGTAAGATATCCTCCAATTGTTCGAGGGATTCTTGAAACACTTCATCGGCGACGCGGCGCTGTTGTGGCTGACTTTGCTCCATAATATTGGCTGGAAAATCCTGATTTACTAAGCTAATTTTGATTGCAGTTCCTAGAAATTTAAATTTTGCACTTATAACATCATAGTTGTGTATTCTTGATCCTCAGCATTACCTGGGAAACAAAATCAATCATTTGTTTTCCATGAGAAAAATTAAGATTGATTAAATAGTGAATCACTAACCATTTTTAGGTTGTAACACTTGGGTTTTGGATTTGCAAAAATTTATCTAACATTACACTAGGAATTGGTCGTGGGCGCATTGTCTGTGCATCCACCCAAACCCATAGCGCCTCTGCCGTTACCAACAAATTATCTTGGTTTTGTTTACGAATCTTGTAGCATCGGAAGGCACGAGTCCCGCGCATTTCCTTCAACCAGGTAGTGACTTCTAGGGTATCGCCTGCTACCGCTGGGCGTAAATAGTCAATTTCTACCCGCCGCATGACAAATACGCCACCTACTTGCCGATATACATCCAAAGTTAAGCCCAGGTATTCTGAATGCTCAATGGCTGCTTGCTCTAGATAATTTTGGTATACGGCGTTATTTACATGCCCAAGTGCGTCCATCTCATAGTGTCGGACGCGTAGCATAGTTTTGAACGGTAGCATAATTTAGTTGGTAGTGCGGCGCTGTTTTTTTACATTTCTCTATATTAGTTTTTCTATTTCAGTGCCTTTACTACCTCATGCGTAGACATCGCCTGTTCACGTTCAGCGCGAGTAGTAATTTTTAATGGCTCAACCACCTGATTTTAGATGGCTCTGCGCTCTTGAGGGGCACACCACTGAGCTATTAATTCAATTCGTGCTTGCTGGATTAATTCCAAAACTTGTGATTGATTACAACCATAGGTAGATGCTAACAATTTTTCACCTTGTTTTTTTGCATCGTCGGCTGATGCACCAAAGGTCATGATTTCTTCGTCTTGGTTGGCTGTAATTCTCTCAACTGGAATGATACAAATATATTGCGGTTCATTATGTCTTATTTGTTGCACCATTATTTACCTACCTTTTTACTGTTAATTGTGTCTATTTTCAAGTCTAGATAAATAACGACTAAAAGTGAAATATCGTCAACCTTTAAGTAGTTTGGATTTGAAAACACTAACTTTTATACCTAAATTAAGACAACGTTAAGAATTTTTTCAAAATCGCCAAATTTTGGAGTGTAAACAGTTACGCATGGGAAAATTAATTTAAGCATCAACAAATATCTTTTTGTAAATTTTTGTTCGTTTTTTAGATTTTAGTAATGCGTAGCAGCTTACATGCATTGGCACTCGCTGCATGAATGAATTTAAATCTCTGTAGGTTAATTTCTGGAATTCAGTAAATAAAGGCTGATCCCTCTAAAGATTAACTTTTATTTACTCAATACAGACTTAATGCATTGAGTCAGCGCAAGTTTAATAAAAATTGGAGGTTATAAAATGGCAATTCGGAATAACTTATTTAGCAATTTTTGGCAAAAAGTACAAAAAGATTCAGTTAGTTGGGGATCGTTAGCTCTTTGGATCAGTGCATTAGTTGTTATGTTAGTAATGCTTACCATGTTTTCTAACGCTTAATCTCAGCAAGTTTATTTTAGTTCCTGGGCAACAGCCTGGGAACTAACATAGGGTAGACTTTCATCCCTAGAATACTCAAATTATGAACTGGAAACTTCTGGTAACATGTGTGGCTGTGGTGCTAGCTACTACTAGCTTTGTTACCCCTGTTAAATCTCAAGAACCTACAACCAACACTCCAGCAAAATCGAATCAAGTTTTGAATGCTTGTATCCAAAATCAAGCAGAAACTTTACCAAATCCCTTTACTGATGTGCCATCAGACCATTGGGCCTTTAAAGCAGTTATGACTATGCACTACTGTGGCGCATTCCGCAAAGCTACGCCACCAGCTTTATTTCAAAAACTGCAACCAACAAATAGCCAGCAGCAACCGCAGAAAGAACCGCAGCCTCAAAAATAGGGCGTTGCTGACTAAAGATAAAGATATAAAAGTTTGAGTAGTAACCGCCGAGTGAAATTTCGATGGACTTTGAGATGAAGAGAATTGTGGTAAATGTAAAAAGTTTACTATTTGGTGTCTAATGGTATTTTCGCCTTTTGAAACACCTGCTCAACAGTAAATTCCAATCCCTGAAATAAAGAATCTTTGAGTAATTCTTCTCCCATATAAGTTTGTGGTGCTGCATCTGGATAAAAAACAGTAATGCTTCTGGCTTTACTATCTACCACCCACACCCGCAGTACCTCAGCATCTAAATAGTCTTTGGCTTTAGCTGCCATTTGTCCAAAGGTTTGTCCTGGGGAAATAATCTCAATCACTAAATCAGGAGGAACAGAACATGCTCCTTCTTGATCCCAGTCAAGGGGTAAACGTCCATTAGAAATATATAAAATATCTGGTATTGGCATCCAATCTCGCCCTCGACGGGTTAATGCGACAGCTAATTCTGGGCAAACTTCTCCTTGATCCTCACAGCATTGCTCAATCAAATTCAGTAGGACGCGCGTTAGTTTAGAGTGAAATTTTTTTGGTGACATTTTAGGAATTGCTTGCCCATCAACAAGTTCATAAGTTATATCTCCCTGACCTGGTGAGAGATTTAAGAACTCTTGCAAGGTTAATTGATTCTTGGCTTGGAGTATCATGGCTCATTAATTCGTAATTCGTAATTCGTAATTGAAGAACAGAGCAACTAATTTTTATTCTGACTCCTGAATTCTGACTCCTGAATTCTTCACATTCCTCGCAAAACTTGCCGAATGATATCCGATGGCACTTCATCGGTAACTGTTACTACACCAATCTCTGTTGGTAAAACGAACCGCACTTTCCCCGCTTTGACTTTCTTATCTAACTGCAACGCGTCAATAATTTCTTCAATATCTATCCCAGTTGGTAACTGAGTCGGTAAACCTGCTTTTTGAATTAAAGCATTTTGACGTTCTGTGTCAACATTTTGCCACATTCCCAATTCCATAGCAATTTGACCGGCTGCTACCATACCAATGGCCACCGCCTCACCGTGATTTACTAGACGATAACCAGTCAAACTTTCCACTGCATGACCGATAGTATGTCCATAATTGAGAATCGCCCGCAATCCGCCTTCTTTCTCATCTTTGCTAACAACATCAGCTTTAGCTTGACAAGAGCGCATTAATATGCTATGTATCAGGTCAGGTTTTACATAGCGGAGTTGGTCGAGGCGTTTACTTGCTTCCAAATGGGCAAACAATTCGGCATCCCAAATCACACCGTACTTAATAACTTCTGCCATTCCGGCGCGAAACTCACGCATAGGTAGAGTTTTCAATACTTCTGGGTCAATCAAAACCAAACGCGGTTGATGGAATGCCCCAATTAAGTTTTTACCGTGGGGATGATTCACGCCAGTTTTGCCACCAATTGCCGAATCTACCATCGCTAAGAGAGTGGTAGGAACTTGGACAACATTAATGCCGCGCAGCCAAGTTGCGGCTGCAAAGCCAGTCATATCGCCAATGACACCTCCGCCCAAAGCCACCATAGTAGAAGAACGTTCTAGGCGGTTTTCTAAGGCGATATCGTAAAGTTTTTGGATGGAATTGAGGGTTTTGTAGCGTTCCCCTGGTGGTAGGGTGCAGCTACCAACTTCAAATCCAGCAGATGTTAGGGATGCGATCGCTCTTTCCCCAAAATGCTTAAAAATAGTAGGATTAGAAACCAGCAATACCTTCTTGCCTAGCTTGAGACTGGACATCTGTTGACCCAGTTGATCTAAACTCGAAGGTGCAATCGCAATTTCATAAGACTGCTCTGGTAAATTTACATTAATTACAGAAGTCATTGCCCAACCCCTAAACAAGCGCCCGTGGGCTGTATTGTATCGCAATCTGGGAGTGGGGAGGCAGGAGGAGCATGGGAAGAAATTGACTAATTCCCAATGACAAATGACAAATGACAAATGACAAATGACCAATGACTAGTGATTCAATAGATTTAGGAAGTATTGTGGAGAAAAATAAATGTTTGCGATTGCAGCTTACATCGGATTTTTAGCTTTGTTCTTTGGTTTGGCTGTCGGTCTGCTGTTCGGTCTGCGGACTGCCAAGATAATTTAACCCAGAGATACATTCAACCTGTTAACCTATGACTTTTGAAGGACGGGCACTCTGCCTGTCCCTCAATTCACAACAAGTTGCGCTTAAAAGTGGTCGAACGATCGCTCAATCGATTAGTTTGTTGCCCCACTAAAACACTCACTAGTACGATCGCTGCTCCAATCAGTTGAATTGGCATTAGCGTTTGATGTAACACAATAAATCCCATCAGTGTTGCAACTAGGGGACTCATCAATCCCAAGCAAGAAACAGCTGTTGCTTTTAATCGTTCAATTCCGCGAAACCAAAGCATATAAGCTAACCCAGTTCCCACCAAACCCAAATAGACAAATCCCAATAGGTTTGTCACACTCAGATGAGTCAACGGTTTTTCAACAACTAGGGCAATAGGTAAAAGAATGATCCCGCCGATCGCCAATTGCCATGCCGTAAACACCAGCAGAGAAACTGGACGTTTCCAGCGTTTGGTTAATGTCGTTCCTAAGCCCATTGTTACTGCTCCTGCGATCGCAGCACCAATTCCGATCCAATCAAGACGAGCCGCAGGACTGAGAACCAATAAACCAACGCCAATAAATCCGGTAATGGCTGCCATTATTGAGCGTTTTGATGGTTTATCGCCCAGTAATAGCCACGAAAATATCACCACTAACAACGGTTGAATTGCTCCGGCTGTTGCTGCTACTCCACCAGGAAGACGATAGGCTGCCACAAATAACAAGGCTTGGAAAATACCAATATTCAACCCTCCCAGCAGCAAAATCCGCCACCACCAAATACCTTTGGGGAGTTGTCGCAAACTTGCGGTTAACAAAATACCGATGGGTAGCGATCGCAAGGCTGCAACTAACAACGGATGATTCGGTGGCAAAAGTTCGGTTGCCACAATGTACGTAGTTCCCCAGATTGCTGGTGCTAAGGCTGTCAGCCAAATATCAAACCTTCCGGCAGTCTTTATCTTCATGGAATTTATCTCGACATCAAGATACTTGATAACGAGATTTTAGCATTTATCTTGATGTTAAGATATTTGATATCAAGAAACTTGCATAAGCAATCAGCACAATGGCTTCCGATTCAGTCGATATGATTTTGGCGCAATGGCAACGTGAGCGTCCTGATTTGGACGTATCGCCAATGGGAGTAATTGGGCGGATGGGACGGGTAGCCAAGCATTTTGAACACGCAATCCAAGAGACGTTTTCTCAGTTTGGTCTGAATGTTGGGGAATTTGATGTGTTAGCCACCTTACGTCGTTCTGGTGATCCTTACCAGCTATCACCAACGGCATTGTTTAACACTTTGATGGTTTCATCGGGCACAATGACCCATCGCATCGACCAACTGGAGAAAGCTGGGTTGGTACAAAGAATTCCAGATCAGAGCGATCGGCGCGGCACTTTAATCAAACTGACAGAAGAAGGTTTCAACTTAATCGAGAAAGCTGTAGAAGCTCATGTTGCCAATGAGCATCGCATCCTCAGTGTTTTAAAGCAGTCAGAGCGGGAATTACTTATTGTGCTGTTAAGAAAGCTCTTGACTTCATTTGAAGGAGAATAGCGGCAACCTTGTTCAAGAAGGGCATAACAAAAAACATTTAGTCTGGATCTAAATCCTTGACTAAATGTTTTGCACGAAATCAAATATTTATCCCACAACAGCCGGACTTGCTACCTTCTCTTGTCTTTGGGAAGGCGGACGCATTCCTAAACCAAGTAAATTCAGCATTTCTCGATCGCTATCATAATCTGGACAGGGAGTTGTCACCGTCAACATTTTGTTGTCGTCGCTGGAAAAGATAGAATTGGCTCCTGCCATAAAGCAGAAAGCTTGTTCTACTTGAGAAAGTCTGGCTCTACCTGCACTCAGACGCACATCAGAAGCTGGCATTAAAATTCTGGCTGTGGCAATCATCCGCACAATATCCCAAATGGGGACATCCGGCTGATTTTCTAAGGGTGTGCCCGGTACTTGTGAAAGAATATTAATTGGTACTGACTCTGGATGCGGATGTAAGTTTGCCAGAGTTTGTAACATTCCAACCCGGTCATCAACAGTTTCGCCCAAACCCAGGATACCGCCGGAACAGACAGTAACATTGGTCTGACGGACATTCTCAATTGTGTTCAAGCGATCGCTATAAGTTCTCGTGGTAATAATTGTGCTGTAATATTCCTGCGAGGTATCTAAGTTATGGTTGTAGGCGTAAAGTCCCGCTTCTTCAAGTTTTTTGGCTTGATTTGCCGTTAGCATACCCAGGGTGCAGCACACTTCTAAACCCATTGCGGTTACATCCTTGACCATTTCCAGGACTTCCTCAAATTGTGAGTTATCCCGCACTTCGCGCCAAGCAGCACCCATACAGATGCGACTAACACCAGTTTCTTTCGCTTTCTGAGCGATGTTAACTACGGTTTCCTTTTCTAAGAGTGCTTCCGCCTTTACCTCTGTTTTATAGCGGGAAGATTGGGCGCAGTAGCTACAATCTTCTAGGCAACCTCCCGTTTTAATAGATATAAGCTTACAAACTTGTATTTTTGTTGGGTCATGATATTGGCGATGCACGCTAGCAGCTTGATAAATCAGCTCTAGCAATGGTGTGTTGTATATCGTCCGAATTTCTAATTCCTGCCAATCGTAGCGTATTCCCACCACATCAGTATCCTTCTTGTAAACTGGATTAAATCTTGAGCTGTCTTTTGGTAGAATTTCCTGCGGTACAGTGTTTGGGCAAAGCGATTTTATCGAAGTTATGCCGCGCACTGTGCTTTATCACCCATTGATCCTTAATCCTTGCGCTCTAGATATTAGACATCAGCTTATCAAGATTTTGGTAGAATGGCAGATTGACAGTAAAAATACTCACTGTATCTGTTGTAAACGGTATTTGGTAAAACAATTCCGTTAGCGGTAGTGGAGCGTTTAGCCCGTTTCGAGTTCTGACTGCTGCTGATAAACCGCAGGTATGAGAGAATTTACAAAATCTAGAGAATGTTCTAGAAAGAGATTCGGTTGATTAAGTAATTTATGATATCAGAACTGCCACTAATTACAAGCGATCGCCTATTATTACGATCTGCAATTCATGAAGATATACCCCAAATTCTCAAATACTTTATTTCTAACAAAACTTATCTCACTCCATTTTATCCTCTTTGGGCTGATGGGTTTTTCACTGAAGAATATTGGCAGTATCAGATAGAGAATAGTTTTCTAGAATTTATTAATGGTCAATCATTAAAACTATTTATTTTTACCAAAACAAATCCCACTATAATTATTGGAACGATTAATTTTAGTAATTTTGTCAGAGGATCTGCTCATTTTTGCTACGTAGGATATAGCCTTGCTGAAAATCAACAAGGTAAAGGATATATGACAGAAGGGCTAAAAGCCGCAACTCAATATCTCTTTCAAGAGTTAAATTTTCACCGAGTTATGGCTAATTATATGCCTCATAATCGGCGCAGTGGTAATGTCCTTAAAAGGCTCGGTTTTGTCATTGAAGGATATGCTAGAGATTATTTATTAATTGATGGACAATGGGAAGATCATATTATGACAAGTCTCATGAATCCTAATTGGCAAGCACCTAAATTTTAAACTAATTCATAATTGAATTATTATCGTTATAAATCCCAAAATAATTCTAGATCATAATATTTTCCAATTTACCTAGTGTTTCACAAAAAATTACGAAGTACGTTAGCGCAGCATTAGCGAGTTATCGAGCGTCATTACGAATTATGAAGACTGGCGGATTTGCTCCAAACTTCGGTTGAGCCAGTCTTCATACCAATCATAAAAACTCAAAGGCTGCTCTTGGTCGCTATCTGGATGGAAATCATCAGGGATAGTGTCATGGAAAGCATGACAAAAATTCAAAGAAGCAGGATATATCCCATTATCATTAGTGCGGTCATCTATCCAAATTTTCCCTGACTGCTCTCCAGTAATGACTAACATCGCATAAATTCCACAACCATAATTTGTAATAGTGAGAGTACCCTGGATAAACTTATCATCGAAATAGGCATCATTGTTGGTAACAGAACCCGTATTATTCGTTACAATCAAATCCAAATCATTCCATGCTTCTGTTAAAGGAAATGGTTTAGAGAGAATTTCGTAGTTCTCTTGGTATAGTTTTTCTGATATCACATCTTCAGATTTAATTCCCGACAGTCCAGATAAACCGTATCCTGGTCCCGCACCACCATTACCAACTTCTAAGAGAAAGTTCCGATATTCACTTGGTAGCGTAATATTATATCTGGATTCAAACGCTTGAATATCTTTGTTACTCAAACAAGGTTTGAATTGATATTGGTGTGATTCTGAGCCAAAAACCTCAAATGTAGCGTCTAAAATAGCTAATTGAGCTAACTTTTTCTTGAATTGCAAAACTTTATTCATTATGCGTTCTAGATTTTAATGGTGACGCTGGAATATTTTAGATATGGGCCGCTTTTTGCGTCTATGCTGATGCTGAAGCCAGAGGTAGTATTAAGGGAAGAATGAATTAAGCTTTGCTCGTAATGACTCTGGCTGAAACTCCAAACTACAAAAATTCTAACAATCCTTTTCTCTCCCTCAACTACGAAAGCGCCTTGGAATCTCTAGGCGACGACTACTACGACGAGGTTGCAGCAGAGGAATTTCCTCAACACCTCCTGCGTTGGCGTAACGATGCACTACTACCCCGCTTGGGTTTAGACCCCCAAATAGTCAAAGACGAAGATTTTATCACAGCCTTTGGCAAATTTCAGGGGCGTAAACCCTTGTTGGCATTACGTTACCACGGCTATCAATTTGGTGAATATAACAGACAGTTAGGTGATGGTAGAGGCTTTCTCTACGGGCAAGTACGCGCCACTGATGGCGAATTGTACGATTTTGGCACGAAAGGTTCTGGGAGAACGCCCTACTCCCGTGGTGGCGATGGTATGCTGACGCTCAAAGGTGGGGTACGGGAAGTTCTGGCTGCGGAAGCATTGCACCACTTGGGTGTACGTACCTCACGCTGTCTGAGCATGATTGAAACAGGTTTACCCCTCTGGCGGGGCGATGAACCTTCGCCTACTCGCTCATGTGTAATGATTAGAATGAGCAGTTCTCATATTCGGTTTGGCACTTTTGAGCGACTGCATTTTTTCCAGCGTCCAGATTTAACTAAGAAGTTATTAGACCACGTAATTGAGCAGTACTATCGACACTTAAGTGCTGAACAAAATAAATATGCCTTGTTTTACGCCGAATTAGTGAAACGAGTTGCAGAATTAGTAGCCCAGTGGATGGCGGCTGGGTTTTGTCATGCAGTCCTAAATACTGACAATATGTCAATTACGGGAGAGAGTTTTGACTATGGCCCTTACGCGTTTATCCCAACTTATAACCCATCCTTTATAGCTGCATATTTTGACTATTATGGACGCTACTGTTACGGTAATCAACCAAGTATTTGTCAGTTGAATTTACAAATGCTCCAGGAACCTTTAAAGGCGATTATCGATAAAGAGGAAATGGAAGCTGGATTAGCAATGTTTGATGAATATTATCAAGCTGAATACAGTTCTTTGATGTTGAAAAAGTTAGGTTTTGACGATTTGCCACATCCAGAAGCAGTGGAACTATTGAATCTAACGGTTGAATTTTTGAAAGAGAGCCAAGTTGGTTATTACCAGTTTTTTTATGAGATGGCTCGGACTTTCTCATCGAAATGGCGGGATGAACCAGGCTTTGTGATGAATAGTTCAGATATTGTGCCAGTACCGGGTGCGTCAGGAATTTTTGATGATTGGTGCATACTGTATCATAAAATTTTGAATGATTTGGAGAGCGAACGCATTGACGTAATTGCTCAAACTCTAGCTGTTAATAATCCGAAAACGGCATTATTAAGACCTGTGATTGAATCTATTTGGGAAGCAATCGCTCAAGAAGACGATTGGCAACCTTTTTATGATTTAGTCCAGCGAATTCAGTCTAAAAAATAGTAAAATCACAGCGATTTTCTTTTTCAGACCGACAGATGATTGAGCTTAAATCTGCTGTAATTGACACTACGAATAACCTAATAAGAGACGTTGCATTCCAACGTCTCTATAAACCAATACGGTTCAGTTAAGGAAAATTGTAGGTTGGGTTAAGCAAAGCGCAACCCAACAACCCCCCGAAAATGTTGGGTTTCGTTCCTCAACCCAACCTACACATTTCAAGGTTTTTGGCACTAACTGAACTGTATTGCTCTATAAACAATTCTGAATTGTATAGATACAGAGAAAAATTCTTAAGGATTCAGGTAAAGGGGTATTGACAAAGGAGATGCTTAAGGTAATTTAGCAACGATATTACCACTCGATTCTACACGTGCGATCGCACCCAAAAATTCCAGGGTTATCCAAAGATTACCCGCAGTATCGAACTCAATTCCATGCGAACCACTACCTTTGGGCATTGAATGGAAAGTTGTTTTGCCAAAGCAGGTCTAATATACAAAATTTGGGTTTGGTTAGGCACTACAAGACCAAGCTAATTCAAGAGATTATACTCTCAACAACAAGCTCAATATCGAAACTGGGTATGAAATTAGGTTTGTTCTCAAGAGTGGCGAATTGGGTTCCCTGGAAAGACAACGCACCAGTGTTGCTGTTGTAACTGAACTGATTAGTGGAAGTAGCGCCAAACCCAATTGTCGAAATCTGAATTTTGTCGCTCTCCAAGTTGCTGAAGTCCTTGATGATGTCAATACCTTCAGAACTGAAGTTGAAGACAAATGTATCAGCACCAGCATTGCCCGTGAGTGTGTTGTTCCCAGCACCGCCAACGAGTATGTCGCTACCAGAACCCCCATTTAAAAAGTCGTTACCAGCACCGCCAACGAGTGTGTCGTTGCCAGCCGCACCAACCAAAATGTCGTAGTCCCCATAGCCAAGTAAGTGGTCATTGCCATCGCCGCCAATCAAAAAGTTGTTACCGCCATTCCCCTCAATTCGATTGTCTAGGGCGTTTCCTATGCCATTAATATTGCTGCTACCTGTGAGAACCAAGTTCTCTAGGTTGTCATCCAAGTTGTAGCTAAATGAAGACTTAACTGTATCGGTTCCTTCATTCAAGTATTCTATAATTTTATTGGTAAACTGACCGAAGATAATCTTATTAAAGATTGCCTTGTCTTCAGCAGACGCGTATACAAAAGTAATATAAGTGTCGTTGCCAGTTCCACCAATTAGGGTATCAACGCCCGTACTGCTATCAAAAATGTCATCGCCTTCCTCGCCATACAGTACATTACCAAGGTTCTCTTTTCCGCCCTTCAAATAATCATTGCCCAAACCACCGTACAATTCGTTAACATTTGCACCACCGTCAAGGCTGTCATTGCCCGGGCCACCATACAAAATATCGTAACCATCGTTGCCATACAGTACATCGTTGCCCTCCAAACCATAAATATTCTCATTTGCCGAGGTTCCTTGGATTGTGTCAGAATCTGTGGTGCCATAGATGAATTCGGTTTTTCCTGACCTCAATTGCGTGGCAGTTCCGGCAGCTACTGGTGTAAATATTTTTACATTTTTACGGTTTTGATTTACAGGGTCGATACTGATAACCTCACCCGAAGAGAAGTTTTTAATGATGTCAAAACCATCATTACTATAGACATAAACATCCCGTGAAAAGCCAGAATCAAAAACGAGGACATCAATTACATTATTGAAGACAAATTCATCATCACCACCAAGACCATTGAGAGTGTCATCACCTAAATCGCCGAAAATAGAATCAGTTTCTGGAGTACCAGTCAAATTGTCGTTACCAGAGGTGCCGTTAATAAGTGTCATATCCATTACTCCTTGTTAAACTATGGTTCAGTGCAGAATTCAGTTAATTTAACGTGAGCCTCTAACGAACTGCATTCGTTATACCTTAAGAGAAACTATCTAGTTTCCTAGTAGTTAGACAGGTTCAAAAATATACAAAAAAGCTGAGACTGTAATTACATGAAAAAAGTTATCTAAAGCAGCGCTGTTATTAACATAGCGTTCCCAATAAATGAGTAACTCCACCGTGTGACCGAATAATTACTAATTCGTAATTCTTAATTTTTTACCAAGAAGCGATCGCCTACGGCGGGCGGGTACGCCATCGCAGAGTGGAGATATAATATGCAAATCTAAAATTTTAAAGATGTATAGACGCAAAGCGGCTACTCTTACGAGAACGCTTTCAGCGGTAGCGACGTTCGCGTAGCGTCTGTCTGCGACACGCTGCGCGAACGCAGAGAAGGAGCGTCACCCGCAGGGTAGAAAGTGTAGAAATACAAAGCTTTTTCCCACATTTCTAACTAAACTGCTGGGCATAAAACCGCGCATAGCGACGCTCTAACGCTAATAATTCTTCATGTGTTCCCGATTCAACAATTTGACCCTGTTCGAGAACTAAAATACGATCGCACCTCCTAACTGTAGATAAACGGTGAGCAATAATAAATACTGTGCGTTTTTCCATCAGTCTTTCCAGTGCTTCCTGTACCAGTGCTTCTGACTCAGAATCTAATGCTGATGTCGCCTCATCAAGAATCAAGATTTGGGGATTGAGCAGAACAGCACGAGCGATCGCAATTCTTTGTCTTTGTCCACCAGATAAGTTTACCCCACGTTCACCCACCCAAGTCTTATAACCTTCTGGTAGTTGGCTAATAAATTGATGGGCATTAGCAATTTTCGCCGCTTCTTTCACTGCTTTCATATTAAAAACATCTTGTCCAAAGGCGATATTTTGGGCAATTGTCCCGGAAAACATGATGGTTTCTTGAGGAACAATGCCAATTTGTCGCCGCAGACTATGCAGCTTCACATCTCGAATATCAACACCGTCAATGAAGATTTGACCAACTTCGGGATCGTAAAAACGGGGTAAAAGTTTAACAAATGTAGTTTTACCAGCGCCAGACACACCCACAAGAGCGATCGCTTCACCTGGCGATACCAATAAACTGATATCTTTTAATACAGGTTCACCCGGTTTATAAGCAAAGGAAATATGCCGATATTCTACTTTGCCTTTGACTGGAGGTAGAGCGATCGCATTTGTTTTTTCGATCACTGTCGGTTGAATTGCCATCAATTCAAAAACGCGATCAACAGATGCTTCACCCTGCTTAAATTCGTTGTAGTTGTTAGTCGTGTGACCAATAGGATCGATTAACAGCGCCGCCGCCGCCAGATAACTGAAAAAACTCGCCACTGTCAAGTTACCTTGGGAAATTTGCCACGCTCCTACAATCAGTAACGATAACGCACTTAAGGCTTCCAGAAATCCGATGATGGGAATCTGAATCGCTTTCAGACGTTCGGCTGAGTATTTGGCTTTGAGACTGCGTTCTGCTTCATGGCCAAAGCGGGCGATTTCGTAATTTTCGGCAGCAAAAGCCTGTACCAATCGAATACCGTTGAAAACTTCCGCCAGGATTGCTGATAAACCCGACACGCGATTTTGACTTTTTAAGGAATACTTGCGTAAGCGTTCACCAAACCAGCCAACTAAAATACCCATCAACGGTGCAACTATCACCGTTGCTAGTGTCAGTTGCCAATTCAAGTAAATCATGTAAATCGGAATTGCTAGCAACTGCAAAATGCAAGGGATAAAGTCGTGAAATACTTTATTTACCACTTCGCCAACCCGGTCAACATCTTCGGTGAGGCGGTAAGATAAATCACCTGCTTTTGCCGTTTCAAAGTAGCTGAGATTTAGCTTTTGAAGATGTGCATAGGCTTGCTGACGGAGATGAAAAGCAACTCTCAAAGCAGCTTTTGCCATATACATATCTTGTATAGACTGAAACAAGCCTCTAACAAGAAATACTAAAGCACAACTACCAGTTATTTGAGCGATCGCTACTACATTACCTTGGGCAAAGGGAGTTGCTAATTTACCGGCAAGATTTATCAACACTAATGTCGCCAGCACATATCCCAAGATGCCAATAAATCCCTTGGCGATGGTTTTCCACTGGAGTCGGATATAAGGCAGCAGTTGCCAGTAATTAGAACGCGTTTTCAAGCTCGAAAGTCCACAACGATATTTTCCTGTGTTTGACGCTAGCAGCTTTTGGGGAGTTTCTGAATAGTTCACTAATTAGTTACAAACTGTTTTAGGTTGATCCTAGAGTTAATTAGTTCATAAATACTAGATAGATCCATTTAATTGCGGTGTGACAGTTCTGGGTGTGGAATCCCGGATTTAATCTTGTTTTGAATATCGCACCGCCCTCATCACCAACGCCGTCACAGGTAAAATAGATGTGCGTCAAGTCCCCATCCGCTAACCCCAGAACCCACCATGACACAAATCACCCTTTCCGATCTTCCCGAAACCATCCAAACCCTACTCAACCAAGCCCAAAAAACAGGCGAACCCCTCACTATTACCCAAAACGGTATCCCCTTCGCCATCATTTCCCCCATCAAGAAAAAATCCCTCCTGAAAACCCTTTCCACCCTTGAACCACTGGACGAAGACTTTGCCGACGTGGACGAAGGATTATTACCCTTAGATGATATTGAGTTTTCAAAATGAGTTATTTATATTTGTTAGATACAAACATCATTTCCGAACTAATTAAAAACCCCAGAGGAGTGATATTTTCAAAAATTCAAGATATCGGAGAAGACAAAATTTGTACAAGTATTATCGTAGCTTGTGAATCAAGATTTGGAGCTAGAAAAAAGAACTCCCAAAAGCTCATAGAAAAACTTGAAATAATTTTGGATAGCATTGAAATACTACCCCTAACTCATCCTGTAGAGCAATATTACGCAGAAATCCGCACTGATTTAGAATAACAAGGTAAACCGATTGGAGGTAATGACTTATTAATTGCTGCCCATTCTTTAACCCTTGGTCTAACTCTCGTTACCGCCAATACTCGTGAATTTTCCCGCGTTCCTAATTTAAAAGTAGAAAACTGGCTCGAACCTAGCTATTTTAGAGAGGAACCGGAATAAAATCCCCCTTTTTAAGAGGGGGATTTAGAAGTATCTAGAACATTTTGATACCTAGAAGAGGACTTTTAAAACATCCTCTTAAATCTATTCCTGGCATCCATTATTGAGCCTTAATTACTTGTCGTCCTAAGGTAAGAACGTACCTCCACTTAGCTCTTTTTCTGGTATTTTGTACTTATCCTGGTAGCACTTATAGTAAGTTCCACCCCATTTAGCATTGTAGTAACTGTAACACTGATATTTGTCTTTATCGATGTAGTAGTATTTACCAGAAGATTGACCACCTACAATGTCAGATTCTTCAGAGATTGATACATCAAAAAAAACCAAGTCGGAAACAATCATTTTAAGTCTCCTTAACTCTTCAAATTTTGGAATAGCTGACAATCAAAATTTTCCTAAGAGGATGTCTGAAAAGCCTCCTAGATGTATATGAGCAATCGAGAAAATCGAGTTTTCATTGAATTGTAGGTTGAATTAAGCGAAGAGCAACCCAAACAGACAACCCAAATGTTGGGTTTCTTTATGTCAATTCAATCTACATTTAAATTAATTTCGTATCTGAAAACAGACCCTAAACTATATCTGAGTAATCGAGCAACTCTAGGCTTTTGAATCTGTCAGGCAAGCTATTTAGCCTTAATTACTAATTTATCAATTTCAAATCAACTGTTGTATTCATTGCAACTATTCTTTACTTGCTGGGAATTTAATAGACATCTTGCAAAAGTAACAAATGCCAAGATGTTTGGGAAAGGGTAAAGGCTAAAGGTTTTTTCTTTCCCATTCCCCTTTTCCCTAAAACCCGACAACTATTGGGATGCGTTTTACTTTCGTTCATAAAAAAAAGCCCCCTCCTCGCTGGCGCGGGGAAGGGACTAAGGGTGGGGATAGTCTAATATCCGCCTTCTTCTTCGTATTCTGGCTGTCTTTCTTTGATTTTCTTGGGAATATTCACCGGCTTCGGCACATCCTCCCAAGCATCGCCCTCTACGTCGTCATAATCATCGTATTCGTCAACGTATGGCTTGCTATAAGGCTGGGCTTCATACTTTAGCGGCTGCGGTTGCTGATACCTGTCGTTGCCTGTTGCTTCGCTCCAGTTATCTTCTTCCTCGTCTTCTTCGTATTGAATAGATTCATACTGCCGCGCTTTCATTACCTGACGCTGTGGCCTTTCTTCTTCCACATAGTCTTCATTCCATTCTTCTTCCCGCGCTACGGGTTCGGGGGCGCGAACTTTTTGCCTGGGTGGCTGCAATGGCACTCCACTAGGAAGTTGATTAGCTGGTGCAACTTGGCGTGGTGGAGTATAGCCGTATTCTTCTTCTATATCTCGTTCCCAAGGCGCTTTGCCGATACCAAGGCGCTCTAGTAAACCAACTGTCAACTGCTCTACTCGTTCTTCGGCTCCCTCAAACACAATCAAGCGATTGGGGCCAGTGCTGACAATTTCATCCACTGAGAACTCGTAAGTGCTGAGAAATTGATCGGGAATTTGGGGCAATCCTAAAGAAGCAATAACTATGGAGTTAAGCTTCCCGGTTTCGCCGTTGAACTTAAAGCCCCGAACTTTGCCTAGTACTTCACCTGTTTCTGTAATTACTTCCCAGTTAATCAGATTGCTGAGAGATTCAACTTCGATATCTTCAATTGCATCTTCGTTATCAACTAGGATCACATCACCAATCTGGCTGATGTTGTTGAGGTACATATAGCGCGGTATGCCCGAAATAGAGATCAGGCTGTCTCGCAAACCAAGAGCCACAACCTCTCGTTGATCAATATCAACCCAGATTTGACTGATGATGCCTAACCGCTTGCCGTTATCGCGGGTAATCACCTGGGTATTTAATATGTCGGAACGCCTAATTATCTGTTCAGAGGTCATTCTATACCGAGTCCTGATCTCCAATCCGGTTTATATATACACTATTATTAACAAAAATTCAAGCAGATGTATTGGATGATTGTAACTTAATCCCCAAAACTTGAGTGTAAGCTCCTCGTGCTTGAGTAACGCCAATTGTGCGTTCGGCTGATTCTATCATCGGACGACGCAAACTCACAACTATAAATTGCGCTTGTTGTGACTGTTGTTTAATCATTCTAGCTAATCGTTCTACGTTTGCCCCATCTAGAAACATATCTACTTCGTCAAAGGCGTAAAAGGGCGATGGGCGGTAGCGTTGCAGGGCAAAGATAAAACTCAAGGCTGTAAGTGATTTTTCTCCCCCAGACATGGAAGCTAGGCGCTGTACGGGTTTACCTTTGGGATGTGCGACTAAATTTAGCCCACTGCTAAAGGGATCTTCGGGATTTTCGAGTTGCAAGAAGCCGTCGCCGTCTGAAAGAATGGCAAAAATCGATTGAAAGTTTTCGTTCACAGCATCGAATGCTTCTTTAAAAGCAAGTTGCCGCAATGTAGTAAAGTTTTCAATCCGCAAAAGTAGTTCAGTGCGCTCCCCTTCTAGTGTTTCTAGTTTTTGCGTCAGTTCTTGGAGACGGTTTTGAGTGCGTTCGTATTCTTCTAACGCCAGCATATTAACAGGTTCCATTGCCTGTAAGCGTTTAGTAAGCGATCGCAATTCTTTTTGCAATTCTTCCAAATCTACCTTATCTGGAACTTCCGGCAAGGGATTTGGTAATTCTGCTCCTGCATCCCGCAACTGGCTTTGCAGTACAATTAGTTCCTCCCGCCGCTTCTCTTGGGTTTCTTGGAGTTTTTCAATTTCCCATTGCAATTGTTGTTGGCGTAAAAGATGCGATCGCACTTCTTGTTCTGTAGCGTCGCGTTTTTGTTTCTCTTCTCCCAAATTTTGCTCCATTTGGCTGAGGTTCGCGCGGGTTTGGGTGATTTGGTCGTTTAGCGTTGTGATTTGGCTCAAGACGCGATGAATCGCGTCTCTACAAGAGATTTGTTGGGTTTCGTATTCGGTGATTCGCGTTTCTGCTTCTTGGATTTTTTCTTGTAAACGTTGTTGCTGATTTTCCAAATTTTTTAATCTTTGTTCAGCTTCGCGTAACGCTGTCTCGCGTTGTTGCAATTGTTGCTCTTGAATTTTAATTGTTGCTTGGATTTGTTGCCATTCGCTGGGAGTTTGGGATGCTTCCAACTCTGCTAAAGCGTGTCGCAATTGTTGCAACTGAGTTTCTTGTCCAGGTAATTCCCGCTCCAAAATTTCCAAACGGGATTGAGCAGTGGCTAACTTTTCGCTGTTTTGGGCAAGTTGCGATCGCGTCCCCTCTAATTGTGCTGTTAAATTCTTAATATCTTTCTGCAACTGTTCCAATTGCAACTGCTGTTCGCGCCGCGCCTGACGCGCTTCTGTGAGTTCCTGCGTCAGTTCTTTGGTTCTGGCTGACAAAGTAGCGATCGCTTCCGTACAACGCTCTAAAACCCGCTCAATGTCCACCAAGCGAGTTTTTAAAGCGATCGCTTCATCAGATTCCGCCGCTTCCGCATTGCCAAAGCGCAACGCTGAACGATTGCTGTTGCTACCACCAGTCATTGCACCGCTGGTTTCCAGAAGTTCTCCGTCTAAGGTGACGATGCGATACAGTCCTAAATTTTTCCGCGCCGCCTCAAGGCTGGAAAAAACTACCGTGTTGCCGAAAACATAGCTAAATACATCTTTGTAACGGCGATCGCAATCGACTAAGTTCACAGCATAGTTAACGAAACCGCTAGCAAAACGCAGCGTTGCATCTTGAGTAAATTTGGGAGCGTGAATTTTATTCAGCGGTAAAAAAGTTGCTCTCCCTGCACGCTTCTGTTTGAGCAATTCAATCCCTGCTGCTGCTACACCATCATCTTCCACCACAATATGTCCCAAGCGTCCACCGGCAGCCATTTCTAAAGCTAGCTGATGGCGGGGTTCCACCTTTCCTAGCTGCACAACTAAGCCACAAAGTCCAGGCATTCCCGATTGTAAAATGACTTTACTCGCTTGAGTTCCTTGGACTTCTTGCTGTGCTTGCGCTTGCGCTTCTATTTTATCCAACTGGCGTTGTTTTTCCCGTTGTTCAAAAAGTAAGCGTTTTTGGGTTTCTTGTTGGATTTGTAATTCTTGTTCTGTGGCTGAGAGATTTTGGGCTAAATTTTGGATGGGTTCGCTAGAGGCATTAAATTCTGTTTCAACTCGACTGCACTCAGTTTGTTTTTGGGCTAATTCGGGTTCGTCGCGTTCAATTAACTGGGTTTGCTCTTGGATAAGCTGCTGTAACTGATTATTGCGTTCCCTGAGTTGGGCTTGTTCGGTGCGTTGTGGTTCTAGAGTTTGCAGCAGAGTTTCAATTTGACGGTTGAATGCCGTTTGTTGCTGCACCCACGCTTCGGAAGCTGAGGCAATTTCGGCGGCGGCTTCGCGGGAGGTTTCTAAGGCTTGGTGGGCTTCGTTTCTTTGCTGTTGGGAAGACGCGATGAATCGCGTCTCTACAAGCTGGGTTTCGGCAATTTCTTCTAGGGAATGACGGTGTTTTTGAATATCTTGTTGAGTTTGAGTTAGACGTTTGGCAGTTTCTTGGGAAGCTGTTTCTAATTCTGTGAGTTGACGCTGGAGTTGTTTTCGTTCTGCTTCTTGGGTGGCGAGGGTAGATTGTACCGCCAAAAGTTCATCTTCACCCAATGCTTTGACATGGGCGTTGAGTTGTTCAAGTTGATCTGTTTTTTGAACGATTTCGGAATTTAGGTTTGTGAGTTGAGTCGTGAGTTCAGTAGAATTGCGATCGCCTGTTTGAATTTCATGAACTAACTTTTCTTGTTGTGCTTGTAGCGATCGCCATGATAAGACAGCTTCCCAGGATTGCTTGGCCAGAAATTCTGTGCGGAGTTTTTGATATTTCTCAGCTTTAGCACGATCTTGGGAAAGGCGATCGCGTTGTGCAGTTAATTCCGTCTCAATAATCCGACAGCTATCTTCCTTTTCCTTTACCTCATCTAAAGTTGATTTGGCTTGGATAATTTTGCGATCAAACGCCGCCACCCCAGCCAATTCATCAATAATTTCCCGCCGTTCCCGCGCATTCATCGAGATAATGCTGGTGACATCCCCTTGCAGCACCACGTTGTAGCCTTCAGGATAAACCCGCAGGTTACTTAGTTGTTGATGCAACTCTGTCAGCGTGGAAGCTTCACCATTGATATAGTAATTCGACGTGTAACTTCCTTGGTGAGTGACTCGCAGCCTTCTAGTAACACTCCACTCAGTTGGGGAGTGGGGAGTGGGGAGTGGGGAGTGGGAATTCTCCTGATCTTCATCTACTGCTTCCTCTGTTTTCTCACTCTGCGCCTTTGGGCTTTTGCGTGAGATTTCATCTGACAAATCAAACGTTACAGTGACGCTAGCCTCAATAGAAGCACGTCCTTTAGAGGTTTGAGTGTTATTTACCAAATCTGGCAAGCGATCGGCTCGCATTCCCTTAGAACTAGAAAGTCCTAGACAAAATAGCAGTGCATCTAAAATATTAGATTTACCTGAACCATTTGGCCCAGATATGACAGTACACCCCGGTAGCAAAGGGACTGAGGTAGTGCCACCGAAGGATTTGAAGTTGGTAAGTTCCACGCGCTTGATATGCACCATAGGCGCTGGTTCACTGGGCTAATGAAGAACAAGTGTATCAACTAATTAAAAATTCGCAAGAGGGTAGGGGAAAATTAGGGATTATTGTAGACGCGTAGCGGCTTATCGCAGGCTACCGCAAAATGCAGAGAGGGTAAGAGAATCGTGGTTTAGAGAAAACACAATATTGCTAGAGTTAGTACGAGAATGAAATTTAATTGCACGCGCTCACCAGCAACTATATCAACTGATTACAGTTTTCTTTGAGGTAACTAACTGGAAAGACGATAAACTTGTCTATCAACCTAAATACGTTGTTTCAGGCTTTTGTAAATAACCTTTTATTGCTTGCGTAGGCTAGTCAAAACCGCAAATATTACAAAAAGCTAATTAAAAAAACGAATTCTAAATTTTGAAATTTCTACGCGCTAATTGGGCTTTTTTCTCAATGTATAAATTCTACGTATTTATTTAACCGAAGTTTTGTAAGCTCATTTAATATCCAAAATACAATCATACCTGAAATAATAGTTAAAAATTGAAGATCAAAAAGCCAGTTGAAGAGAGTGAAAATAATTTTAGAAAAAATAGTGAAAATACTTGAAAAACACAAAGTAAGAAACTCCGGCATGAAGTTTCTTACTTCAATTGCAACAATCGAGGTATATCAAAGCTTTTGGAAGCCATTACTGTTCACATTTCTTGCGCGGTTGGGCCTTACAGCAGTAATTTGATCTCTGGAATCATTTCTGCGGAAGTATACTTCTTCGCAGCCAGAATTTAAGCGCCCGTGTCAAAACAATCTTTGTTAAAGGTTTTCCGAGCCTTTCTCTTACAGTGAACTTAATGCAACTCCAAAATTTACATAATAAAGAACCATCATTGTTATTATCAAATGACCCTAAATAGTCATTGATTAAATCAATTAGAGATTTTAGACGCGAAGTTAGCTGTTGTAAAATTTTCTCGCGTGTATCTACGTCAACTTCTTTCATTAACTCACGTAATTCTGCAAATTGATCTCTTTTAGCAAGTTGATCAGTTGGTAAGAGTTTTCCTTTTTTTGATCGCGGTTGTGCTAATTCACTCAACTTTTCTTTCGCTTCAGCCCAACCCTTTACATGTTTACCGCCAATTTCGCAATTCACTTTCCACTCAATAGATGGCATATTATGAACTTCATTTTTAATTAAATCTTGGAGTTGACTTTGAGCAGTCGGATCGGAGAGTTCAGATTTAGCACGTTCACGACCAATGTTGTAATCATACGCACGAAACTTCTCTTCAAGGAATCCACCAAAGGCCGAGAAAACATCTCCAATTAATTCAAAGTCACTAGCCGTAATTGAGAACACCGGAGCATTTACATCTTCCATGACCCAATCCTGAAAGCGAGATTGGTGAAAAATTGAATTCAATAAAGCAATTCCTGTTACCAATAGGTCGTCATCTTTTTGGGTAAAAGGATTCTTAGGTAATTTGCGTTGACCTGGTGCAATATAAAGGTAGTACCTCTTGCTAGATGGATCTTGATGATCAATCTTATCAACGAGGATTTTAGCCATACCAATAGGCTCATTTTCAAAAACACCACCATCTGTGTATAGGTACTCACCATACCGTTTCTCATGCTTACCAAGACCGCCAAAACGTTGAATTTTCCTGGCTCGAAAGGCAAAGGGAAATGCACCTGACGAAAGACCGACTTCGCGTAGTTCTTTCCAATTAGTATCTTTATTTCTAAACTTTTTCCACTCTATTCGCTGTTGATCTCTTATTGTCTGTCGATCTATTTCAGCAAGTGTCGCATCACCAGACTCATTACGATGAGCGACACAAAAGAATTGATCCTTATAGCGGGTATATGAAAACTGTTGTGTCCCCTGTTTTTGGTCTTTTTGGTCTTTTTGGTCTTCACTTGGACGAGTATAGTTGGTTGAAATGGGGAAATTAAAGCCAGAGAGGTTAGACATAGCAATACCAACGTGAATCTCAGACGCAGCAGCTGGATGTCTCTCATTCATCTTAGGCTCATCTTGCAGATATTTCTTCCCAATTTCTTCGACAACTGCTGTTTGTAGAAGTGAGTATTTCTGATCCTGTTCTTCAACTTCAAGTAATTTACGAATATCAACTTCTTTTACCCATGCATTGTATAGCGGATTGTTATATGGGTTTCGTAGAGATTGTTTTGGATTATCGGATGGAGGCTGATCACCACAAATTAGATGTTGGGCTAAAATACAAGCCGTCATACCACCTGCTGAAGCTCCTGTAATTACATCAATTTCAATGCGTTCCTCATTACTTTCCGTATTTTCATTATGTCTGGCTATGGCTTCCAGAACTTCATACAGAACACCAGCTTCATAACTTCCTAGTGATACCGCTCCACTGATGACAACGGCAAGTTTTTTTGACATTAATTTAACCTCATTTAATATTTGTTATTCGCTTTATAGTGAAACGGAGCAAGGATCACAATCCTCACTTCTTTCAGTGGCAATATTCAGACGGGGCACAATCTCCATCTGAATTGTCCTCCTGCCCCCTTTCTCCTCAGATTATTCTTGAAATACCACACAGCACCCTGATAAAAATGAGGTAAAAGTAATTAGAAAATTACGAGTATTCGTGCAACAATGCCTGTAACATTTTTGATTTTAGTTAAAATATCTACTGTATTTTGAACACCATCAATGGATTTTCTTAATGCTTCTAGCCCTTCATTTAGGTCTTCTTCAAGGCACTTGAGCCGAGCAGCGATTTTTTCTATAATTGTAGTTTCGAGTTTAACGCGTAATACCGACAAATCGGTGCGTTCGTCAATAAATTTTCGTTTTTTAACAATATCAATTTCGTTTTCAAATTTCTGCTGAATTTCTGCTGAATTAAGTTTTAGTTCGCAGTCGCGGAGTTTATTAATAAAATTTTCACGAAGTTTATCAATCGTTGGAAGCTGTTCGCGTGTAATTGTTCCGTTGCTGTATGTCATGGTAATTCTCCTACTATGTAAATATCTACTTTGAGCTTTTATCCGCTTCAACAAGTTTTAGGAAGGCATCAACGTCTTGTAAAAAGGCGTTGAGTTGAGCGAGGCTTAATTTGCCCTCGACAAACGCTTGAAATACTTCTTGAAAGTTACCTAATGCTTTGCTTGCTTCGTTGAGTTCCTTTCCTCTTGCTTCCATTGTTAATAACTTCCGTCGCGTTTCAATCCATGTATCTGCATCGGGGATTGCTGTATCTTGAATTAGTGGACGGATAACAAAACGTTCTTCTCTGGCTATACGAATAAGTTTGACATCCTGTCCAATTGAATCTCCAAGAGCTTTCAACATCTCCTTTTGGATTGTCAGTTCGAGCAGAATCGTGCGATTGCGTTTCTCTAGCTCGTCACGCAATGCACCGCGAATCTGCGATGAAACTACAAGGTTTGTTATACCCTGAAAAAGTCCGGGATTTGTAATTAAATCACTGCCTTGGAGTTCTTTTCCAATCTTGTTGAGATTATCTACTACTCCAGCAATTTCTCCTTGAGCGCGTGTGGGAGCATCGGAGCTTGCAAGTTCGTTGAGCAATCGAAAATAATCGCTCAATAATCTGTTATGCTTGCGTAATTTCCCAATAACTTCTAAATATTCTTCGTCGGGTTGTGCAAGTTTTTTATAATCCTCAATTGTTTGATTCAGAATTCGGTCATTGCGTAATAATTGCTCAGAAGTTGTATCAATGCGGCTAGTGCTTGCGGCATCTAGTAATTTATCAACTGCATTTGCGTACTGACTTCCTGCATTGGCAAGTTTTTTGTATTCATCAGTTGAACGGCATCCCGTTGTTAAAGCAGCAATTACTGCAAACGCAACGATAGTTTTACGAAGTGGTTTCTTCATATTCTTTTAGAAGGTTGGGTAGAACGTTGATTGTGCTATATATCACACCCAACTGAGCTACAAGGTGTTCTTGCGTTAGCCCAGAGATGGGACAGATCATTCGTGATCTGCCTATCTCTGGCTGGTTGATAGCCAAGGGTTTTTTGATAGTCATTTAACGAAAGAAACTTTACCTTCTAGCTTAAGTAGCCGATGCTATATTATTTGCTACATATTAACCATGTAAAATTTTCGCATCATCAGTGAATACACGTGATCTATGTTTTTATAGGTTTTTATAGTAAAATTTCTTGCTTTAATTACTCAGGAATAGCTCTTTTAAGGCTTTAGTCCTTATTATGAACTTGCTTACCCTTATTTGAGCAAATAAAAAACAAGGACTTACATCCTTGTAAGCCCCTGTTTGGCTTTCATGTCGATATTAACTGAGAACTTCAGTTATTCTTTTATGGCATTTTTACAGCTTCAACTTTTGCTTCCACCTTTACCATCTTCACACCTTGAACTTCTTTAGCCAAGGTTTCAGCTTTCTGGAGTTCTTCAGCAGAAGCCGCTGTGCCTTTGAGGATAATTTCACCCTCTTTATTTTCAACTTGTAACTTGTTGCCTGGTAAGCCTTGATTCAACTTTTCACTAACTTCAGTTTTTAAATCACTCTTAGCTTTTGTTGCTGCCGTTTTTTCAGAATCGGTTTTAACTTTAGTGCCTGTACTAGCTGCTAAAGGAGTCATTTCTTTTGCTGGAATCTTAGCAGTAGTTTTATCGGCAGTCTGATTTATCTGAGAAGCTGGTGTTGCTGGTGGTTGAGCGGCTTGATTAGTAGTGCTAGGAGTTTCTTCGCAGCCAAAAGTACCAACTACCAAAATGCCACTAACAATTAATAGAATTAGCTTTTTCATTATCTATCTCCGAATTGAGTACTTGAAGCGATTAATTGATGTGTGTGTCATGGTGAGGAGCAGATGTTAAAAAGCAATTAAAGATGGAGTAACAAAAGTGCCCAAGCAATAGCTCAGGTTACTGAAAACCGAAACTTGGACGATTTCTTGCAGCTAAGATTTTGCTGCCAGTTTTAAGAAATGCCAATTCAATTTTCCTGACGGCTGCTAAGTAGGATGCCTCTGTATACAGCCTGTAGCTCTCGATTAATTTAATGTAGATGCCCAGTAGCTTTCTCAATGGTAGATTATGCCACGCTACTATGATGACTCGATATTATCAGATTTAAGTTAGTTTGGCGATGTCTATAACTACGCGACTCAAAAATTCAGCGTTTTGGCAATACTGTGGCAACAAAATCACCAACAAAATGTTACTTTAGAAAACTATGGCTTACTTAGAATCCCCCAAATATCAGGAAATATTAGCTAATGCCGTACCTTACTTATGCCCACGAAATTAGTGTCGTTGTTGCTGAATATACCAACGCTAAAACACTGTGGATAGATACAGAAGTAGCTGACTATAAAAGTCGTAATCCCCGACTATCGCTGATTCAGGTATTAGATAATCCTAAAGATATGAGTGGCGATCGCGTCTACCTTTTAGATGTACTAGATCAGCCTGATATTATAGCTGAATTTATTGAAAAAATTATGATGAATTCTACTATTGAAAAAATTTTTCACAACGCCAGTTACGATCTAAAGTTTCTCGGTAACAAGAAAGCCAAAAATATTACTTGCACTTTGGAAATGGCAAAAAAAGTTCCCTACTATCTTTTGCCATTACCCAATTACCAACTCAAGACTATAGCTACAGCACTTTGTAGCTTTAATAATATCGAGAAACAAGAACAAAAAAGCGATTGGGGAAAACGCCCCCTGACTGAAGAACAGATGGAGTATGCTTACCTAGACTGTATCTATCTGGCTCAAATCCACTCAAATTTGTTAGGATTACAAGCCCTAGCTAACCCCGAACCCGCAACGGAAGACTTAATATTACTAAGTACCAGATACTCGCAACTTGAGCAGCAATGGAAGTTGTTGAATTCAGAATTTGAGCATTTGCAAGAACGCATGAAAAAAGCCATGCAAGCTCAGAATATATCGGAAACTTCTGCTCACAAGCTAACTAGTTATGAACGTACTACAGTCAAAACTGCATTTACAGAATTGGCAAAGTTAGTACAAACCCAAGATATTAATTTAGATTTTCCGATTACACTAACTCAAAAACTCCAAAAAGATTTAGGGCAAAATCTGGAACAACTCTCTGTAGATATTGAAAAAACCACCTCTTGGCGGCTAGCTTCCAAAAATCAAGAGAGTGAAACAGAGGATGCTTGACACTCCCCGCGCATCAGCGACGGGGATTCTTGAATCTAAGACATACAGCAGATTGCAAGTTAGTGAGCATTGGTGTCAACTTAAGCTAAAAATAGCTTCTCGCTTCGCCTCCTCGCCCGCCTTGGAATGAATTCCAAGGGCCAAAGCGAAAGTCTACTAAAGTAGACTCAAGATTTTGGGCAATATCTAGTCATCAATAGAAGACTTA
>JBBSOX010000037.1:0-51123 GCA_038259325.1 Chroococcales cyanobacterium
CCGAGTTCAGAGGTTGAAGTTCCGAGTTCAGAGGTTGAAGTTCCGAGTTCAGAGGCTCAAGTTCCGAGTTCAGAGGTTGAAGTTCCGAGTTCAGAGGTTGAAGTTCCGAGTTCAGAGGTTGAAGTTCCGAGTTCAGAGGTTGAAGTTCCGAGTTCAGAGGTCGAAGTTCCGAGTTCAGAGGTTGAAGTTCCGAGTTCAGAGACTCAAGTGGATTAAACAAAATCTAAAACTTCTGTTTTGTGGGGTGCGTTATGCCCTTGGGTAATACACCCTACAAAAATTTCTGGTCATTAAATCTGGAACAAGGGAGATAAAAACTGGATACAACTAATAAAGCCAACATTATCAAGGTGCTTTCAGGACATTAAGAGTTCATGCAAATTCTGATTTATTCATACAATTATCATCCAGAGCCAATTGGTATTGCACCTTTGATGACTGAACTAGCAGAAGGGCTGGTGAAGCGAGGGCATCAAGTGCGGGTAATCACAGGTATGCCTAACTATCCTCAACGTCAGATTTACGATGGATATCGAGGGAAGTTATACGTTACTGAACAAAAAAATGGTGTTACCATCCAGCGTAGTTACCTGCGGATTAAGTCTAAACCTAAACTTATAGATAGGCTACTTCTAGAGTTAAGTTTTGTCTTTACAAGTTTGCCACAAGCGCTTAAGGGTGAGCGGCCTGATGTAATTCTCTTAACAGTGCCGCCGCTACTAGTTTGTTTACCTGCAACCTTAATAGGTTGGTTATACAATTGCCCAGTAGTACTAAATGTACAAGATATCCTCCCGGAAGCTGGTGTACGTGTTGGGCTAATTAAAAATAAGTTGATGATTAAAGCTCTAGAAGCTTTAGAAAAATTTGCTTACCGAACTGCACATACCATTAGCGTGATTGCCGATGGCTTTGTAGATAATTTAATAAATAAAGGTGTATCGGCAAATAAAATTGCCTGCATTCCTAATTGGGTGAATCTAAATTTTATCCGCCCTTTACCGAAGGAGAATAACTCCTGGAGAGCTACCCATCAACTCGATGGTAAATTTGTAGTGCTTTATTCAGGTAATATTGCACTCACACAAGGTTTGGAGACAGTAATCGAAGCAGCATCTCGCTTGCGTCATATTAATGATATTGTCTTTGCGATCGCAGGCGAACCCCAAGCTCTCGAAAGACTGCAAAAACATTGTCTTGCTTGTGGTGCAGATAACGTTTTGCTTTTACCATTGCAACCGCGAGAAAAACTACCGCAAATGTTAGCAGCCGCAGATGTCGGCTTGATTGTGCAAAAGAGCAATGTGATTTCCTTCAATATGCCTTCTAAAATACCACTGCTGTTAGCCAGTGGTCGCCCAATTGTCGGTTCAGTTCCCGCCGCTGGGACTGCTGCCAAAGCTATCAAAAAAAGTGGCGGCGGCGTTATCGTTGAGCCAGAGTCAGCAGATGCTTTAGCTGCGGCAGTATTGGATTTATATAATCAGCCAGAATTAGCAGCAAAATTAGGGCGCAAAGGAAGAAAATTTGCAGTAGAAAACTATTCTTTTGAGCAAGCGCTAGATCGGTATGAAGAGTTATTTTCGGATGCGATCGCCAAAAAAGCAACGACATTGGATATCTTGCCCGAATTGAGTTCCAAGGAATCACCTGTTGATCAAGGGCTTTTAGTACGTACCTTGCCCCTTGTGCGCGTGGTATCTCAAAGACTAATGACAAATGACTAATGACAGATGACAAATGACAAATGACAAATGACAAATTCAGATCAGCTTAAAAAAACTGACCAAAGCTTGATCGCCCTACTTAGCGATCGCATATCATTATTAGCAGCATCAGAACAACCTTCTTTAGATGAACAGCTGGCTGATGTGGCTCCCCTCCTTGCTCAAGCTGGTATTCCTGAGTCTGTTTGGGCAGGTGTAATAAATAGTTGCCATGCTACTCTGATTCCTAAATCTGCAACAAATCATGTCAGTCCCCGACAAATTACCATCATCGGTGGACGCGGCAGAATGGGAAAATTATTTAAAGAGCAGCTTTCGCTAGTAGGCCACAATGTCAGCGTTCTCGAACATGAGGATTGGGAATACGCAGATCAACTGTTGAGTCAGGCAGACTTAGTATTAGTAAGCGTTCCCATTGAATATACGGTTGATGTTATCAAGCGTGCAGCTAATTACCTTGCCCCAACTACAGCTTTGTGTGACATCACCAGCGTAAAGACTCAGCCAACTGAAGCGATGCTCGAACACCATTCTGGCCCAGTCATGGGTTTACATCCAATGTTTGGGCCAAATATCAAATCGTTTTCGGGACAAAAAGTGGTAGTCTGTCCAGGCCGGAACGATGATTCATTTCAATGGTTATTAGATTTTCTTAAAAGTAAAGGTAGTGAGTTAATTGTTTGTACGCCTGAAGAACACGATCAAATGATGGTGGTTATTCAAGCAACGCAGCATTTCTGTAGATTTAGCCTTGGTGTTTTCTTAGCGCAAGTAAAAGTGGATGTAGAGCAGAGCTTAACAATGTCAACTCCTAACTACCGTCAAGAAATTGATATTGTTAAACGTTTGTTTTCTCAAAATCCTAATTTATGTGTTGATATTATGCTAGCTACAGAAGAAAGGTGTGATGCAATTAGCTTTTTAGCGGATACTTACAGCCGTTTAGCAAAACTAGTAGCGATGAAAGATAGGGAAGCATTAATTCAAGAATTTGAAAAGGCTCAAAGCTTTTTTGAAGAGAAAATCAACAGTTTTATGCAGCCTTTAAATACAATGGCTATTCAACGAGATTTTAAACCAAAGCTGCACACAAATATTAGCATTTAAATAAATATAAATATGCTGATAGACATCTTTCACGATACCGTTTGTCCTTGGTGCAGAATTGGGAAAAAACATCTGTTTGATGCACTGGCACAACAGCAAGAACAAGAAGTACATATCCGCTGGCATCCTTTTCTTTTGGACAATACTGTTCCTGTGGAGGGATACGAATTCCGCAGCTTTATGCAAAATAGAAAAGGGATGAAAGCGGAAGAAATACAACAGATATTTGATAGTACGCAACGTGCAGGTGAGGCGGCTGGAGTTAAGCTAGATTTTGACAAAATCCGTTTGGCTGTCAATACTAAGCTTTCTCATCAACTGATTGCACTTGCACCCGCAAATGTAAAAAACGATGTTGTCGAAACTATTTATCAAGCTTACTTTGAAGACGGTTTGAACATTGGAAATTTTGACGTTATTATTGCCATCGGTACAGCGTATCAGATGAATGCTAGCGAATTAAAGTTGCAATTAAACGATCGCGCGGTGAGTGATACAGTTATTGCTGAATCAACATTTGCTCGGTTAAATGGCATCAACAGCGTGCCGTTCTTCGTAATCAATGACAAAGTTAAGGTAAATGGTTCTCACTCGGTAGAGGTATTCCTGGAAACTTTGAATCGTGCTGCACTTTTAGATATACCTGCAAAAATATGATAGTTGACATCAAGCAAAAAAGTAGATTAATTCATCAACGGGTTGCGGTTACTTTTGACTACGAAGTTCACTTCACCCAAAATTTATTTGAGTTGAAAAACCCCACCTTAGCTCAAGTGATTACAGCAGATGGGGAGAAAAAACCGAAGAAAGTTGTAGCGATAGTAGACGCAGGAATATTGCAGCATCAACCGGAATTGGTTAAGCAATTAGTAGCGTATACCAAGTTCTATGCAGAGATACTTGCGATCGCAGCTGAACCGATGATAATTTCGGGAGGAGAAGCTGCTAAAAACGATCGCAATTTAGTAGATCAAATCCAGCAACAGATTGAAGCCGCCGGATTATGTCGCCATTCTTATGTGTTAGCGATCGGGGGCGGGGCTGTATTGGATTTGGTAGGATATGCTGCTGCAACTGCTCACCGGGGTATTCGTCTGATTCGAGTTCCGACGACGGTGTTAGCACAAAATGATTCTGGGGTTGGCGTAAAAAACGGTATCAACGCCTTTGGGAAAAAGAACTTTCTCGGCACATTTGCGCCACCTTATGCAGTTATAAATGATTCTGCCTTTTTGACAACTCTAGACGATCGCGATTGGCGTTCTGGAATCGCAGAAGCAGTCAAAGTGGCTCTGATTAAGGATGCTAGCTTTTTCGATTTTATCCACTCTCACAGCGCAGCTTTGAAGCGGCGAGACATGGATACTATGCAACAGGTTATCTATCGTTGCGCCCAGTTGCACCTAGAACATATTGCCAATAGCGGCGATCCTTTTGAAATGGGTTCGTCTCGTCCCCTGGATTTTGGACATTGGGCGGCTCATAAACTGGAGCATTTGACAAATTATCGGTTGCGTCATGGTGAAGCAGTTGCGATCGGTATCGCTTTGGATAGCACTTATTCCTATTTGGTAGGATTGCTGGATTGCTCACAATGGCAAAGGATATTAAGTACTTTATCGGCTCTGGGTTTTACATTGTATGTGCCAGAAATGGTTGAGAAGTTATCACAAATGGAACATCCTCATTGTCTGTTCCGAGGTTTAACTGAGTTCCGCGAACACTTGGGTGGAGAATTAACTTTAACCTTGCTAAAACGCATCGGAAAAGCAATTGAAGTTCACCAGGTGGATTTATTGTTGTACAGACAAGCAATATCACTGTTGCGCGAGTTTTAGGATGGGATTTGAAACGCAGAGGGACGCTGAGGTTTGAGGGGAGGTTGTGAGAGGATTTACTACTTTTGAGGGAGGCGATTATTTTTGAAGATGGCTATCAGAAAATGTACTAGAAAAGCAGTATAAAAAGCGAATAAATTGACACCTAATCGAAAAATTATTCAATGTATTAACTGCTTGATATCTAGTATTCTTAAATAAGAAGCAACAAAGTTTTTCATTACATCTTTTAAAAGAATACACAGGTTTGGATAGTTTGAATTAAATTGACATCGGATTATCTGGATTTGCTTTTAATTTGAAGATAGTTATCAATAATGATTAGCTTTTGACTAATAACTCTTCCAGAGAAATTTCTTATGATTTTTGATTCCCGTTCCTACAAAACCCTTGGCGGTGTACTTGTTTCTCGCTCCATCACCGAAGTTAAGATGGACATTGCCCTGGAAGATATTCTATTTCGCTTAAATTCTCAGCGTGGGGGTTTGCTAAGGAGCAGCTACGAATATCCGGGCAGATATAAGAGATGGGCGATCGGATTTGTCAATCCACCATTGGAATTAACTACAAAGGGAAATGCTTTTACGTTGATAGCGTTGAATGAACGCGGTCTGGTACTTTTGCCATTACTATTAGAGTGCTTATCCAACTCAATACAACTTGAAAAACTTACCCTAGATAAGAACAATATTGTAGGCTTTGTTAAACCTACAAAAAAATTGTTTACTGAAGAAGAACGCAGTAAGCAACCTTCAGCATTTACAGTTGTCCGCGAAATCCTACATACTTTCTCTAGTCAAGAAGACGAGCATTTAGGATTGTATGGTGCGTTTGGTTATGACTTGGTTTTGCAGTTTGAGCCAATTAACCAATGTTTGGAACGTCCTGCGGATCAACGAGATTTAGTACTTTATCTACCTGATGACTTGATAGTTGTTGACTACTATCAACAACGCGCATTTCGTCTACAATATGAGTTTGAAACAGCACATGGCAGCACTAATAATCTGCCTAGAACAGGTGAGTCTGTAGACTATCGCGGCAAACATCTCCTCCCAAATCAAACTGCTGACCATAAAGTAGGTGAGTATGCCAAAAAAGTTGAGGGTGCGCTCGATTATTTCCGCCGAGGCGATTTATTTGAAGTAGTTCCTAGTCAAAACTTTTTTGAAAGCTATGAAGACCAACCCAGCAAACTATTTAATACCTTAAAGGAAATAAATCCTAGTCCTTATGGATTTATTTTTAATTTAGGTGGAGAATATCTGATTGGTGCATCTCCAGAAATGTTTGTGCGGGTTGAAGGTAGGCGGGTAGAAACTTGTCCAATTAGTGGGACTATTAGCCGGGGACAAGATGCTCTTGACGATGCGGTGCAAATTCGTCAGTTACTCAACTCACACAAAGATGAAGCTGAGTTGACCATGTGTACTGATGTCGATCGCAATGACAAATCCCGAATCTGTGAACCTGGTTCAGTACAAGTGATTGGTCGTCGCCAAATTGAATTATACAGCCACCTGATACATACAGTAGATCATGTTGAAGGGACACTGCGATCGCAATTTGATGCTTTAGATGCCTTTCTTTCGCATACATGGGCAGTTACAGTCACTGGCGCACCCAAAAGGGCAGCAATAGATTTTCTGGAACAGCACGAAAAGAGCGCTCGACGTTGGTATGGTGGAGCAGTCGGCTATTTAAATTTCAATGGGAATTTAAATACTGGCTTAATTCTGCGGACAATTCGATTAAAAGACTGCATCGCCGAAGTGCGAGTTGGCGCTACTGTTCTTTATGACTCCATACCCGAAGCAGAAGAACAAGAAACAATTACCAAAGCTGCTGCTTTATTTGAGACGATTCGTCGTGTAAAGCAAACCAGTCAAAAAATTGATGAGTCCAGTTCCATAAAATCAACTAAAATCCTTCCAAGTGCGGCAACTGGCAAACGCATCTTACTAATAGACTACGAAGACTCATTTGTTCATACCCTAGCTAATTACATTCGCCAAACTGGTGCAAGCGTTACCACACTGCGTCATGGTTTCTCGGAATCGCTATTCGATACAGAACGCCCTGACTTAGTTGTATTATCTCCTGGCCCTGGTAGACCAAGTGATTTTCGGGTTCCCCAGACAGTCGGCGCTCTTCTGCATCGCAAAATTCCTATTTTCGGAGTTTGTCTGGGACTGCAAGGCATTGTCGAAGCTTTTGATGGACAATTGGGAGTTCTCAACTATCCCCAACATGGTAAATCCTCAAGGATTTTCGTCACCGATTCTAATTCCGTGACCTTCAAAAACTTACCAGAATCTTTTCCAGTCGGTAGATATCACTCATTGTTTGCCCTACCGCAACATTTGCCAAAAGAACTCAAGGTGACAGCAATTTCTGATGACGACGTAATTATGGGCATTGAACATCAGACACTTCCCATCGCCGCCGTTCAGTTTCATCCAGAGTCAATCATGACTCTAGCAGGAGAAGTCGGTCTGGAAATCATTAAAAATGTGGTGCGTGCATATACAACGAAAGAGTCATTAGTCATTGGGCATGGGGCATAGGGCATGGGGCATGGGGCATGGGGCATGGGGCATTGGCAATTAGTTATTTTTTCTTGCTCCCTCATCTCCCCCATCCCCCCCTGCTCCCTCATCTCCCCTTGCCCCACTACTCCCCACTCCCCACTCCCCACTCCCCTAGCATTTTATGACTAACCAAGTTGCCCCTCCCCGCCATATTCTTGAAGAAATTGTGTTGCATAAAAGGCAAGAAGTTGCACAAATGCAGCAAGAATTGCCTTTAGCTTCTTTGCGACAACAGTTAAATACAGCCCCGACTGTACGAAATTTCTTGACTGCTTTACAAGAAAATCCCAATCAACCTAGCTTAATTGCCGAGGTAAAAAAGGCATCACCTAGCCGTGGGATTATCCGCGCAGATTTTGATCCAGTAGCTATTGCTCAAGCTTATGAACGAGGTGGTGCAGCTTGTTTATCAGTTTTAACTGACCAAAAGTTCTTTCAGGGCGGTTTTGATAATCTGCGGAATGTGCGTCAACAAGTTGCATTACCTTTACTGTGTAAGGAGTTCATTATTGACCGCTATCAAATTTATTTAGCACGGACAGCAGGTGCAGATGCAGTATTGTTAATTGCCGCCATTTTATCAGATCAAGAACTCCAAGATTTTTTACAAGTAATTCACGATTTGGGTATGAATGCACTGGTAGAAGTCCATACCTTAGCTGAACTAGATCGGGTATTAATGCTTGACGACTTACGTTTAGTAGGAATCAACAATCGCAATTTAGAAGATTTTACCCTTGATTTAAGAACAACACAGCAACTTTTAGCACAGCGCCAACAACAATTACAAAGTTTGGATATCACCGTCGTCAGCGAGTCTGGACTGTATACACCTGCTGATTTATCCCTTGTCGCTGAAGCTGGTGCGCGTGCGGTTTTGATTGGAGAGTCTTTAGTTAAACAAAGCAATGTAGAACAAGCTGTACGTGAGATTTTGAGCCTTTCTTAGAATACAGACCTAACCCCCAGCCCCTTCCCTGCAAGGGAAGGGGAGTAAGATTCAAAGCCTCTCTCCTTTTAGGAGAGAGGTTTGGAGAGAGGTCAAAGTGTATTGCATCCAAGCGAGAAGCCCTATATTACTACTTCAAAAAGTGAAGCTCTAATACTCATTAAAGGAGATAAAAGACTCATTAAAGGAGATAAAAGACTCATTAAAGGAGATAAAAGACTCATTAAAGGAGATAAAAGACTCGTTAAAGGAGATAAAAGACTCATTAAAGGAGATAAAAGACTTGTTAAAGGAGATAAAAGACTCATTAAAGGAGATAAAAGACTCATTCACGAGTACCAAAGACTCGTTAACAAAAAATTTAGCATGGGCATCGCTAATTGCTAAGTGTAAATTATTCCAAAACTATTAACCAATCATTAACTATTTTTCAGCATGACCTCTATCTCAGCTTCCTTTCAAACTTTACGCGATCGCCAACAGTGTGCTTTAATCCCCTTTATCACAGCAGGCGATCCTGACTTAGAAACCACTGCCAAGGCTTTACGTATCTTAGATCGCAATGGTGCAGACTTCATCGAGTTGGGTGTTCCCTACTCCGACCCTCTAGCAGATGGGCCTGTGATTCAAGCAGCAGCAACCCGCGCTTTGCAAAATGGCACGAAATTAGAGCAAGTGCTAGAGATGTTACAGGTGGTGAGTCCTAACCTAAAAGCACCGATAATTTTATTTACTTACTACAATCCCATTTTGCACCGAGGTATTAAACCATTTTTAGGAAAAATTGCCTCTGCTGGCGTCCGAGGCTTAGTAGTGCCAGACTTACCCTTAGAAGAAGCAGAAGAATTAATCCAAACTGCTGCATCTTTCGGAATTGAGGTAATTTTACTCGTAGCTCCTACCAGTTCTAGAGATAGAATTATTGCGATCGCTCGTCAATCTCAAGGTTTTATCTACCTGGTAAGTGTTACAGGTGTTACAGGTATCCGCGCTCAAATCCAAGACCGCTTAAAGCATTTAATTACAGATTTGCGAAGCGTCACTGATAAACCCATCGGCGTTGGTTTTGGTATTTCAGGGCCAGAACAAGCACATCAAGTAAAAGAATGGGGTGCAGATGCAGTGATTGTTGGTAGTGCCTTCGTTAAAAGGTTAGCTGAAGGTAGCCCAACTGAAGGATTGCAAGCTGTAGAACAACTCTGCCAAGAACTTAAAACAGCAATTACAGAAAGTCGGCGCGAAAGTCCATCTCTTCAAGAGGTGAGATAAATCCATCCGCAGACTTAGGGTGTATACACAATTCAAATTACCCCCTTCCTTAGAAAGGGCTACGGTGTACACACAAGTCGAATTACCCCCCTTAATCCCCCCTTGTAAAGGGGGGAGACCGAAAATCCAGTTCCCTCCCCTTTACAAGGGGAGGGTTAGGGTGGGGTAGAACCAGGTGAGTAAACTATTTCAGACTTGTGGTATACACCGTAGCGCCCCTTTGCCCCCTGCCCCTCTGCTTCCATTAAGATAATGAAATCCCTGCTGAAATCTGTCAAAATATTAATTTATAGCTTACTTATAGTTAGCACCTGTGCTATTACAGTCTTCGCAAATGATCGCATTGACCACAGACAATACAAATACCATTGGAATCATAATCTTCCAGGGCAATACGCTCACCTAGCTGTAAGAAAGAACGTAACTGACCTAACATCAGCAGAGAAAACAGCCTTCGTCAAGGCTATCAAAACCTTAAAAACTGTCATACCCGCAGGTAGCAAGGTCAGTATCTACGACCAATTCGTTGCCGTACATATAGGGGCAACACGCTTAATTCATAATCATAAAGGGCATTCCAATGCTTCCGTCCAAGAACTTGCTCATGAAAATGCCGCATTTTTCCCTTGGCATCGAGAATATATCCGCAGATTTGAACAAGCTCTGCAAGCAGTAGACCCAACTGTTACTCTGCCATACTGGGATTGGACAGACGCCAAAGCAATTGATGTAATTTTTAACGATGACTTTCTTGGTTCTAACGGCCAAGGAGTAACCATCAAAATTCCAAATCAGGGAAGTTTTACAGGTGGGACTGTAAAATCTGGAGCTTTTGCTGTTGCAAATGGCTGGGTTATGAATCCAGTATTAAACATCGACCAAGATACCGGAACATCATTAGGTACATCACTTGTTCGCTTTCTACAAGCACCTCCCGCCAGTGATTACCCTGTGCCCAAAAAAGATGTTGAGCGTGCCCTGAGTCTTAATGACTACTCTCTATTTCGCCCCGCTTTGGAAGGATTTATCTCTGTTGATGAGCAGGGTAAAGTCACCCCAGGAGGATTTCTACATAACTATATTCATGGTTTCGTGGGTGGGGTACAGATAGACGCAAGCACAAGACCCATAAAGTTTAAGGGTCTAGGTACTATGAGCAATATACCAAGTTCGCCATACGATCCAGTATTTTGGTTGAATCATGCAAACGCAGACCGCCTCTGGGCTGAATGGCAAGAGAACGGTCATCAAGGTAGCGATTTTTATCCTGCTAATGGTCAGCCTTACGGACACAATCTTAAAGACCTAATGTGGCCTTGGGATGGCGGTATGTCTACCCCCAAAGCTACGGCATTAGGAGATTTACTATCTCTATTACCAAATTTTGACTCTAAGGATTTGGTGCGCCCTATAGACGTTTTGAATCACAGAAAACTGGGCTATAGCTACGAAACCCGTGAAAGGAAAACGCAAAGAAGATTTTAGTGGCATAAGTTCTCAAAAGTTAGAACAAAAGTAAAAAATACTCGAACATAAAAGGATTTTAACCAGTGGTAAGCATACAAGAAATTAAGACTGCAACTGTTCAACCAGATTCTTTGGGCAGGTTTGGAAAATTCGGCGGTAAATACGTCCCAGAAACCTTAATGCCTGCATTAAGTGAGTTAGAAGCGGCGTTTCAACAATATCGCAACGAGCCGAGTTTCCAAGCAGAACTGCAAAACTTACTGCGCGATTATGTGGGACGACCCAGCCCATTATATTTTGCTGAACGCCTGACAACAAACTACGCTAGACCAGATGGCACGGGGCCGCAAATTTATTTAAAGCGCGAAGATTTAAATCATACAGGCGCTCACAAAATTAATAATGCTTTAGCTCAGGTGTTGCTAGCTAAACGCATGGGCAAGCAACGGATTATTGCAGAGACAGGTGCAGGACAACACGGGGTAGCGACTGCAACTGTATGTGCTAGGTTTGGTTTGAAATGTGTGATTTACATGGGCGTTCACGATATGGAACGCCAAGCCCTGAACGTGTTTCGGATGAAGTTAATGGGAGCAGAAGTTAGTCCAGTGGAGGCGGGTACGGGAACTCTCAAGGATGCAACTTCTGAAGCAATTCGAGATTGGGTGACGAATGTAGAAACAACCCATTACATCCTGGGTTCTGTTGCTGGACCTCATCCCTACCCAATGATTGTCCGTGACTTCCACGCGATAATTGGTGTAGAAACTCGCGCTCAAGCTCAGGATAAATGGGGAGGATTACCAGATATTCTACTGGCTTGCGTGGGTGGAGGTTCCAATGCGATCGGCTTGTTTCATGAGTTTATGCATGAACCCTCGGTGCGTCTAATTGGAGTCGAAGCGGCGGGTGAAGGTGTAGATACAGAAAAACACGCTGCTACCTTGACAAAAGGTAAAATAGGTGTATTGCACGGTGCAATGAGCTATTTACTGCAAGATGATGATGGTCAAGTCATCGAACCCCATTCAATTAGTGCCGGATTAGATTATCCCGGCGTTGGCCCTGAGCATAGTTATTTAAAGGATCTTGGTCGCGCCGAATATTACAGTGTTACCGATAAACAAGCGTTAGATGCGTTTCAAAGGCTGTCGCAACTAGAAGGGATTATCCCAGCCTTAGAAACTGCTCATGCGATCGCATATCTCGAAACCCTTTGTCCTCAATTAGAAGGCAACCCCCGCATCGTCATCAATTGTTCCGGCAGAGGTGACAAAGATGTGCAAACCGTCGCCAAAGTCCTGATTCCTTAATTTTCTCTTCTTGTCATTAGTCATTTGTCCTTTGTCCTTCGTGAATGACTAATGCCCAATACTTCGGCTTCGCTCAGTACGAGTGCCCAATGCCCAATGCCCCATGCCCAATAAATATGATAGCTGTAACTAAAACCCCACTTGACAATATCCCCGTCACTTCTGAGTTATACAACTGGCCAGGATTATTACAACAGTTGTTTGCTCGGCAATCTTTAACAGTTTCCCAAGCTGCGGATTTGATGCAAGGTTGGCTCACAGATGCCATTCCTGATGTCCTTTCAGGAGCGATTTTAGCCGCAATCCAAGCTAAAGGGGTATCCGCCCAAGAATTAGTAGGGATGGCCAGTGTCTTACAATCCCAATCCCCAGTACCTAGTACCCAGTACCCAGCCCCCCTAATTGACACCTGCGGAACTGGCGGAGATGGCGCTTCAACCTTTAATATTTCCACTGCTGTGGCCTTTGTTGCCGCCGCCGCCGGGGTAAAAGTTGCCAAACATGGTAATCGTTCGGCATCTAGCAAGACTGGTTCGGCTGATGTATTGGAAGCTTTGGGTATAAATCTCAACGCTACTCCAGAAAAAGTGCAAGCCGCAGTGGATGAAATCGGAATTACCTTTTTGTTTGCTCCAGGTTGGCATCCTGCACTCAAAGCGATCGCAACTTTGCGAAAAACTTTGAAGGTGCGGACTGTTTTTAACTTGCTGGGCCCCCTAGTAAATCCCATGCGGCCGACAGGGCAAATTATTGGTGTGAACGATCCGCTTTTACTAGAGGAAATTGTTCAAGCTTTATCACAACTGGGATGTCAGCAAGCGATCGCAGTTCACGGACGGGAACGTTTAGATGAAGCTGGTTTAGCAGATGTGACTGACTTGGCTGTACTCCAGGATAAAAAAGTCCGTTCTCTAACGCTCAATCCTCAAGAACTGGGTTTGAGTTTTGCACCAACTGCGGCGTTGTGTGGTGGAGATGTTGAAGAAAATGCCGAAATTTTGAAGGCAGTTTTGCAAGGTAAAGGCACTCAAGCGCAACAAGATGTAGTCGCTTTAAATACAGCCCTTGCACTCCAAGTTGGTGAAGCCATTCATGGGGAAACGGATATTTTAGTTGGTTGTGTTAAAGGTATTGTCCTTGCGAAGGAAATTCTGCAAAGCGGTGCAGCTTGGACAAAACTAGAACAACTTGCTGAATTTTTGCGCTAGACGAACCTCTCCCACCCAGCCTCCCTCTCCTACGAGGAGAGGGAGGAGCAGCGAAAAAATAAGGTTTTTAAGCCTCTCTCCGTTTCGGGGAGAGGTTTGGAGAGGGGTCAATATATTACATCCAAAAAGTATACGCAAGGAAAAACAGATGATTATCATACTTAAAACCGGTACACCTGTTGAAGAAATTACTCGGATTAGCCAAGAAGTGAGTGAGACTTGGGGAGTCACGGTAGAAAAAAGCGTTGGCACTCATAAAGTTGTGCTGGGGCTAATTGGTGATACCACTAGCATCGATAAATTACAGGTTCAAGAATTCAGCCCTTGGATTGAGCAAGTATTACGGGTGCAACAACCTTTCAAGCGGGTAAGTCGAGAATTCCGACATGGAGAAGCCAGTGAAGTTGTTGTACCAACACCTAACGGTGATATCTATTTCGGCGAACTTCACCCCATCGTAGTGGTAGCCGGCCCTTGTTCCGTTGAAAATGAAGCGATGATTGTCGAAACCGCAAAACGGGTAAAGGCAGCAGGAGCGCAGTTTCTGCGTGGTGGAGCTTACAAACCCCGCACTTCACCTTATGCGTTTCAAGGTTATGGTGAAAGCGCTTTAGATTTATTAGCAGCAGCGCGGGAAGCTACTGGTTTGGGTATCGTCACAGAACTCATGGATGCTGCCGATTTATCAGCAGTGGCGAAAACAGCTGATATTATCCAAATCGGAGCGCGAAATATGCACAACTTTTCGCTGCTGAAAAAAGTAGGCGCTCAAGATAAACCCGTTCTACTCAAGCGGGGGATGTCTGCCACAATTGACGAGTGGTTGATGGCAGCAGAATATATTTTGGCATCTGGAAACCCAAATGTGATTCTTTGTGAGCGGGGAATCAGAACCTTTGATGGCAAATATGCTCGGAATACTTTAGATTTATCAGTGCTTCCGGTGTTGCGATCGCTTACCCATTTACCAATTATGATTGATCCCAGTCATGGTACTGGTAGGTCTGAATATGTTCCATCTATGGCAATGGCTGCGATCGCAGCTGGTACAGATGCCTTAATGATTGAAGTTCACCCTAACCCAGCTAAGGCTTTATCCGATGGTCCCCAATCTCTCACCCCTGATAAATTTGACCGCTTAGTTCAAGAAATGTCAATTCTGGGCAAAGTAGTCGATCGCTGGCCTACACCTGCATTTGATAAGATTGGTGAAAGCCGCATTCTCTTCACGCCAGAACTATCAAAGTAGGTAAGCACGAATCAACCTCTTTCTTTGCGTCCAACTCTTACGAGACTCTGCGCGTAGCTTGCTTCTTTGCAGGAGTACGCGTCCTTCTCCTAAGGGGAGACGCTAACGCGAATGCGGTTCGTTAAAAAAATTGACTTTGACAAAGGGTTAAGCCTTAACTGAACCGTATTGGAATATAGCAATCCTATTTGATTTGTGAAAATCACAAGACTCAGATCCTCGACTTCTTATAGAAGTCGGGGATCTCGTTGTTCACGAATGATTTAGGATTGCTATATAACCCTGTACGTGTGCAGAGAGAAAGAGGTTTATCTACACTAGGAAAACACCGCCAATATCGTTCTCGCCTGCGTAATCTGTCTTGAAGAAATTTAGGTTGTTGGTACTTCCAAAGTCTTGAATAATAACTTGAGACAAATCGCCCGCAGATATTATCAGATCAGGAGATGAGGTTCCAACATTTGCAACAGATTTAGCCGTGAACTTTAACTCTCTATCACCATTTATGACGATAGTTTCTGACGAGTTGTAGTCTGTTATTATGGCATCTCCAGCAGGATTGTTGTAGAAGTTAGACCTACCGTCGCCAACCACATATATATCAACTCCTCCGCCTCCTGTTAAAACATCTCTGCCTGTTTCATTATAATTACCTATGCCTATTAGGATATCATTTCCATTACCACCAAGAAGCGTGTCGTTTCCCGCACCTCCTACGATAAGGTCGTTAGAATTAGTACCTTGCAAACGATTATTGAACTTTGTGCCCGTTATCTTAGTATCGTATTGAAAGACTGCTAGAGGATCATTGCGATCAGAAAAAGGAATTCGATAGTCAGCCATTTTACACCTCTTCAACAAAAGGGACTAAATTAATCGTCATTCAAAATTCCGGCTTGAGTCGTTATAAGATTAGGGTTTAGCGCACAGTTAGTACAATTTGAAGGCAGATTTAGCTTTATTTGTTAGGAAGTATAGTGAGAAACAAAATGCAGTTGAGCAAAACGCAACAGAAATTTACCGCTCGGCTTCAGGAAACTTTACGGGACGAAATGATTGATAGGTTAAGCGAAATACTTAAACAATTTCTTTTAAAGTGTGACCATTTGCATCTCCTATTTCAATACACGCTCCAAACAGAACTACCCAAATTCATTAACAACATAAAAACAGTAAAAAGTTTTTCAAACTCTCTGCGTTCGCGCAGCGTGTCGTAGACAGACGCTAAGGAGCCTTGCAAAAATAACTTGAACATTTTTGATGGGGAAGTTAAGCTCACAGCTTATTCTAGATTCAATTTGTACAACTTATTTTTACCTGATGCCTAACGCGAACAATGTACTCATAAGGTGGGGATTGTGAGCGGGGGTTGAGTAGGGCATAAGTGTATTTGTTTTTGCATCAGCAAAAACAAATACACTTATGAAAGTAGGGGGTTAGGGGGTTAGGTTTTTCGTGGACTTTTCCACATAACGTGAAAAGTCAGACTTGCCTTGCACCCAGAAGCTATAAACTATAATTTATGGCATCTACTATTCAAGCTCTACCAACAGAAGTCGTATATCTCATTACAGCTGGTGAGGTAATCGACTCTTTCGCTTCTGTGGTGCGGGAATTGGTAGAAAATTCCCTAGACGCAGGTGCAACGCGAATTGTGGTTTATTTATGGCCGCAGCAATGGCGAATTCGTGTGGCAGATAATGGTTGTGGAATGCACCTAGATGATTTGCAACAAGCAGCCACAGCTCACAGCACCAGTAAAATTCGCTCTAGTGCCGATTTATGGAAAATTAACAGTTTGGGATTTCGTGGTGAGGCGTTACACAGTTTAACGACTCTGGCAAATTTGGAAATTTTGAGTCGTCCTGTGGGTGGAAAATTAGGATGGCGGATTAGCTATGGCGATAGTGGAGAAGTTGTGCAAGTTGAAGTAACTGCGATCGCACCTGGTACAGTGGTGACAGTTTCTCATCTTTTCGGTAATTGCTCATCTCGTCGTCAGGGATTACCCACAGCAGCACAGCAAATGAAAGCCGTGCAAGCCACAATTCACCAAATCGCTATGTGTCATCCCCACGTCACCTGGCAGATTTGGCAAAATGATCGTCAATGGTTCACCATCTCTCCAGCTGCCACAACTGGGCAACTGTTACCGCAGATTTTACCACAGGTGCGACAAGGTGACTTGCAAGAAATAAAACTCGAAATACCCAACCCTCCCCACTCCCCACTCCCCACTCCCCACTCCCCACTCAGCACTCAGCACTCAGCACTAAATTTAGTGGTAGGATTACCCGATCGCACTCATCGTCATCGTCCAGATTGGGTACGTGTCGCCATTAATGGACGGATGGTTAAAACACCAGAACTAGAGCAAACAATATTATCAGCATTTCACAGAACATTACCACGCGATCGCTATCCAATTTGTTTCTTGCATCTTGCCATTTCTCCCGATCAAATTAACTGGAATCGCAATCCAGCAAAAACAGAAATCTACCTCAACGAAATCATTTATTGGCAAGAGCAAATTACCCAAGCAATTAACCAAGCGCTAAGTATCTCTTCTCCCAATCTCAAAGAAGCTGTTCACACAACACGAGTTAGTAAATTACTTAAAGCCGCAGAAGCCAAAGGCGGCTACAATTTCAATCCTCAAAATCCCAAGCCTTGTACAGACGCGATAAATCGCGTCTCTCCTAATTCCTTGAAGGCTGTCGCTCAAGTTAGCAACACCTATATTGTGGCGGAACATCCAGGTGGTATGTGGTTGGTGGAACAGCATATTGCCCATGAGCGAGTTTTGTATGAGCAATTGTGTGATAGTTGGCAACTTGTCCCCGTCGAAGCGCCAATCATTCTTTATCAGTTGTCGCCAGCGCAAGTATCGCAACTGCAACGCATCGGTTTAGAAATAGAACCCTTTGGCGAACAACTTTGGGCAGTGCGAAACATACCCGCACCTTTGCAACAGCGAGAAGACTGTGCAGAAGCAATTTTAGAACTTAGTTGGGGAGGTGATTTACAAACAGCCCAAGTAGCCGTCGCCTGTCGCAGTGCCATTCGTAATGGTACACCAATGAACCAAGAAGAAATGCAGACACTTTTAGATAATTGGCAACGGACTCGCAACCCTCGCACCTGTCCCCACGGACGCCCAATTTATTTATCTTTAGAAGAATCAGCTTTAGCCCGGTTTTTCCGGCGGAATTGGGTAATTGGTAAAAGTCATGGAATTTGATGTTTTCAGTAATGCCAATATTAGACCTGGCTTGAAATGTACATTAACTAATTATTTGTCACTGTTACCCAAATACGCTTGGGATAAGCCAGCAAACCCTCATGTAGAGACGCGATTTATCGCGTCTAAAAAACTGGCATGTTAGAGAGACGCGATTTATCGCCTTCCTGAGAGAAAATGTACTCGTCACTTTGATTGATAATGCTTCAAGGATGCTTGTCTCAGTATTTATTACAAATGTCTGTCTTTTTTTGGCTCTAACCCTTTAGTTTATACGTTGGTATACCCTATTTTTGAATCTAGCTCAATAATGTATAACTTAAATTAGCTTAATTTTTTTCTCATCAGTGAAAAATCCATGATCAGAACTTTGAGGGAATGCACAGAGGAAAGCAGAGATTGTATAAGTCACCCTGAAAAAGGCTAGCCCCCAATCCCCAATTCTGTTTTTCTAAGAATCATTCTCTATTTTTTGGCATAAATTTAGTAAATACTGATGATGTGTATATAGCAGCATTGATCACTAGAGATTAACTTATGAATAACTCCACCTATCAGCTAGACAATTTCGCTTTAACATTGCCAATTTCCCAATCAGCTCGCATAACTGCCCAGCAATTTGCTGACCAGCAGCCAAATTCTGAAAAAGCAGAGCAAGTTCGGCTGAATACGCTGGCTGTGTGGTTAGTGAATGACTACTTAGAAATGATGGATATTCCTACTGACCTCCAAGCTAGTGACAGCTGGAACCCTATCATGCGCCTCTGTGGGGATGTAGCTGACTTAGAGTTGCCCTCAATTGGTCGTCTGGAGTGTCGTCCTGTGCGGGAACATCAACAGATATGTTCCATTCCTCCAGAAACTTGGGAAGAACGGGTTGGTTATTTAGTAGTTCAATTTGATGAATTGCTCCAAGAAGCAAAGCTGCTTGGTTTTATCCCTAGTGTCACAACTGAAACACTGCCTTTAGCGCAACTGCAACCATTAGAGGCGTTTATCGACCACTTGAGTCAACTGCGCCAATCCTCAGTTAGTTCACTAGTGAATTTAAGTCATTGGTTTGCTGGTATATTTGAGACAGGTTGGCAGACTATTGAATCCTTGTGGAACGTACCAGAACTCAGACCAGCTTATGCTTTTCGTAGTACTGAAACTTTAGACCTAAATGCCCTCAACCAACCAGAATCAATTACTAAACGTGCAAAACTGATTGATTTGGGTATCCAAATTCTCAACCAACCCGTCATATTGATTGTGGAAATCAGCCCAGAAAAAAATCAGCAAATCAGTATTCATCTCCAATTGCACGCTACTGGAAATCAAATATACTTACCGCCAGGAGTTCATCTCACCGTTCTAGATAGTTCGGGAACAGTATTCCTAAATGCTCAATCTAGGAGATTAGACAACTACATTCAGTTGCAGTTTCGCGGTGAACCTAGAGAGCGATTTAGCGTTAGGGTAGCCTTGGATAATACTAGCATTACCGAACATTTTGTGATTTGAAACATCTAGCTATCTTTCTGGCTTGTCAGTAATTTATTAAGTAGTAATTCGTTAATTAAAATTAAAAATTCAAGCTGGCATTTGGGGATTTTAAAAAAGTCTGTAAACGCTTGTGGAGCTTGTTATGAGACATTAGAACAGGGCATGGTTTTGCACAAGGGGATAACGACGGTCATGAGTAAGTTAGTGGTTCTGAAATTCGGAGAGGGTAGTTTTGAGCAAGGGTTTGCTGTTACCCTCCAAATCGGTGAAGAACACGAACATGCTGCAGCACAAATCACGGGGAAGCTACCTTCATTCCCTGAAATGCCGCTTTATTATAGTCATTGGCAGTCTAGTTATCGGCAGATAGGCAATCGTTATCGCCTCGATGCTGACCAAATGCAGGTGACAAATGTATCGATGGTGCAAGACTGCGAAAACGCTTCCCATATTTTGCGGGCACGCTTCAATACCTGGCTGCGAGCAGAGGAATTTCGCCCTTTGAGGGAAAAATGGTTAGAAAAATTGTCCTCCACGGAAGAAGTGCGGGTGATTTTGCAAACAGAGAATAGCCAATTGCAGCTATTACCCTGGCATTTGTGGGATTTGTTAGAACGCTACCCCAAGGCTGAAATCGCTCTTTCTTCACCATCCTACGATCGCATTCAAAAACCACGCGCTTTAAATCCATTAGTCAACATTTTAGCAATTGTGGGCAATAGTCAGGGAATTGACACCCAGGCTGATCAAGCTTTACTGCAAGAGTGTAGTAATGCAGAAGTTAGCTTTCTGGTAGAGCCACAAAGAAAGGAATTGACTGACAAACTTTGGGGAAAAAACTGGGATATTCTCTTTTTTGCTGGGCACAGTTCCAGTAACAAAAATGGAGAAAGCGGACGAATTTACCTGAATAAAACTGATAGCCTCACGATTGGCGAGTTAAAGTATGCTCTAAGGCAAGCCATTGAAAACGGTTTGCAACTAGCTATATTCAACTCCTGTGATGGATTGGGATTGGCGCGAGAACTGGCTGATTTGCAAATCCCTCAGATGATCGTTATGCGTGAACCTGTCCCAGACAAGGTTGCCCAGGAGTTCTTAAAGTATTTTCTCCGAGCCTTTGCTGGTGGTGAGCCTTTATATCAAGCGGTACGCCAAGCGCGGGAACGGTTGCAAGGACTTGAGGATCAATTTCCCTGTGCGACTTGGCTACCAATGATTTGTCAAAATCCAGCACAGATACCACCCACTTGGGATGAATTAAAGTCTACAAAAACTGAAGATATACCATTAGCTTTGTCCACCAAACGCAGATTTACGATAACTTTGTTATCCAGTTTGGCGATTACAGCCTTCGTTTGTGGGGTAAGATTGCTGGGATTTCTGGAAAATCCAGAGATTCAAGCCTTTGATCAGATGATCCGATCGCGTCCTGCGGAAGGACTTGATCCCCGACTGTTGATCATCACAATTGACGATAACGATCTGGCAGTTCAACGACAAAATAACGAGTCCTTGATTGGAGCTTCGATTTCCGAAACATCTCTCAACAAACTCCTGGCAAAACTGAATCAATACCAACCCCGGGCGATCGGCTTGGATATCTATCGTGATTTTAAGGCCAAAGACCCAGATTTAATTAATCTTCTTCAAAAAACTCAGAACTTGATTGGCATATGCAAAGGAAGCGATCGCACAGTAAATATCCCAGGCAATGAGCCACCACCAGAAATCCCCTCAACAAATCTGGGATTCAGTGACTTTATTCACGATCGTGATGGAGTTGTCCGTCGGCATCTCCTGTTCATGAACCAGGAGGCTACATCGTTGTGTCGTGCTCCCTTTGCATTCAGCCTACAGCTGGCCTCTCTCTATCTTCGCCCTTCAGGGATTGAACCAAAGTTCACCCCTGAAGGAAATTTGCAGCTCGGTAAAACTATTTTTCCAAACCTGAAATCTCGGACTGGCGGTTATCAAAAGATTGATGCTAATGGCGGTCAAATCTTGCTCAACTACCGTTCCTCAACACAAATAGCCGAGCAGGTGAAGCTAACTCAATTTTTATCTAGTCCGATTAACCCAAGTGCTATCAAAGACCGAATTATTTTGATTGGTGTGACGGCAAAGGGGGATTCTCCAGACACCTGGCCTACACCCTATGGCGTTCCTTTAGATGAGCAAATGCCAGGAGTGTTAGTACAAGCGCATATGGTCAGCCAGCTCCTTGGTGCAGTCCAGGATGGGCGGCCGTTGCTGCGGGTTTGGTCACTGTGGGCTGAGGTGGGCTGGATTTGGGGCTGGTCTTTGGTAGGGGGAGTCATAGTTTGGGGCAGGCTTTCGTTACCTTGGTTGGCATTAGCAGTTAGTATTACCTCTAGTGTTCTGTATTTACTTTGCTTTGGTCTGTTAATTTCGGGTGCTTGGGTGCCTTTTGTCCCTTCGGCTTTGTCGTTGGTAACTACGGTTGGCTTGATGTCAATTTATAATTCAAAAACAAAAGTTTGGGTGGCGAGTGGGGAGTAGGGGGAGCAGGGGAGGCAGGGGGAGAAGAATTTGGCTAATTTAATTTTTGAAGTTCAATAGGGAATAGGGAAAGATTTTTTTATTAAATTTTTGGATGACCAGCAGATAAATCTACAATGTTTGCATACTTAAGGGAAGGTTTTTATGAAGTCAAATTCAAAACCGATAAAACTGTTTTTAGGAGTAACTTTAAGCTGCACTAGTTTACTAGTTAGCCTGAATCCAGTACTGGCAAAACCAACTCTTGGTTCTTCACCTAGCGATGCCTACGGCGGGCTACGCCTACGCTCTGATGCTAAAACGAACCTTGCTAAAGCCACAACCTATAATCAACCTTCACTTCCACCAGGACCCCCTCCTGGAGGTCGCGTTCGTGGTGGAGCGAAGCGTGGGCAGGTTGCTGGATGTCTAGTTACTAAACTTGACCTGACTGCTTTAGTACCCTTTACTGAGGAAGCTAACTCAGTGATCAATGTGTGGGGACAGACAACGGTAGAACACCCAAGTTGGTTTTTCTATGTACCGTATACCAAAGATTTGCCCTATGAAGGAGAATTTGTGCTGCAAGATCAGGACGATAACGAAATTTCCCGAAAAGCGATCGCTCTACCAGATAAACCAGGAGTGATCCGCGTTTCTCTGCCTACTACGGCTCCTGGCTTGGCACTAAACAAACAATACCGCTGGTTTTTCACCATTAACTGTGATCAGGAAAAGAATTCTCCCCCGACTTTTGTCCAAGGGGTAATACAAAGAGTCGAACTGAATCAAACTGCTCTCAAAGAGCTACAAACCAAAGAACTTCTAAAGCGCTATGATATCTATGCCCAAAACGGTATATGGTACGAAGCACTGACGATACTGGCTCAACTGCGTGATCAAAATCCTAAAGATGCAGCACTGCAAGCAGAGTGGCAGAATTTGTTACGCAGCATCCGCTTAGATGATATAGCAGCAGAACCGATTATTTTGGAAAAACCTTAAACAAAAAAACACGTAATAATTCAGAATTCAGGAGTCAGAATTCAGAAGTAAAACAGGCTTTATACCTGGCTTTGAGACTTAGCTTGTGTACCTCTCTAACTTGAAATATGCTGTATGTATCAAATATTTTCCTGATTCTTCAACTATTCTGACTCCTGTTAGCGCAGCGAGGCGTAGCCCATTCTGACCTTCGGCAAGCTCAGGGCATCGCTCCTGAATTCTTACAAAACACTAATCTCCTTTGTGCAAAATATCATCATCAATCCGTCGCTCCCGATTAATATCGGGGCTTTCTGTTGTCCAATTTTCATCTGCTTCCGGAGATTCAGGAACCATGACAAACTCAGTCTCTTTTGTATGCTTATTCCCCCATTCATCCAAAACATCTTTGATCAGTACTTCTTGCAACCAAATCTTAGCGACAACAGTTAGGGGTAGTGCCAGAAATAATCCTAAAAAACCAAAGAAAGTTACAAAAAATAATTGGGCAATTAAGGTTACGGCTGGTAGCAACGAAACTTGCTGTGCCATCACAATAGGTGTGATGAAATTACTCTCAACCTGTTGAATAATCAAGTACAGAATCAAGACAGCAACGACTTTCCAGGGATCATCCAACAGAGCGATCGCCATTGCTGGGATTACACTAATTGTCGGCCCCAGGTTAGGAATTAAGTTCAAAAATCCTGCCAAAATTGATAAAGCTAGGGCTGCCTTTATCCGCAAAATTGATAAGCCAATCAGACTCATCAGCGCTACTACAAACATGGCAATGAAAGCGCCTGTAATCCATCCCCCCAAAGAGACTTCGCACTTATTTAAAATTCCTTCCACCCGCCGCCGATAAAATGAGGGGAAAAGCCGCACAAAGACTTTGCGATAAGCCACTGGGTCGGCTAATATCATTCCTGTTAAAACTAACACTAGCAAAATCTTGAGGACGGCTTCCAAAGAGCCAGATACAAAGGCGAAAGAGTCTCCCAGTAACCGATTGACGAAGGGCTGTGCTTGTTGGATGAGGCTGTTAATATCTGGGATGTAGGGAACCAACTGGTTAGGAATACGAGTTCTCAGGGCGTCAAGCCAACTATTAAAGCGCTCAAACCCTCTAGGAACCTGATAGGTTAGTTCTTGAAACTGCTGTGCAAAAGGTGGCACAATTAGCCAGAAAAAACCAACGACACCGGCAAAAAAGATAGCTACTGCGAGGAGGACAGCAAATCCACGCTTCATCCCAAAGCGTTGAAAGAGTTTCGCTAGCCGATTTAAGGTGACGGCTAAGACAACTGCGGCAAACATCAGCAAAAGCACTTCCCGAATTTGCCACAGGATGTATAAAGAAAGAATGATGGCGATTAAGCCGATCCATTGACCGAGGTTCACAGGCTGACTCCCAACGGTTGGCGAGATGCAATTTTTTTGTAATTCAGTTAGGTTAGCTGATTTTAGTAACTTGTGCGTAGATACTTACGAGTTAATTTTGCTTCTGTGCTTGGAATCTCCACAGTAGCGCGATCGCTATAATTACAATCGGCGACAATATTATAATCAGCGCGTTGGTTGCTGTCGCCGGAATTGACAGACTTGGCCCTGCATACTTAATCAATACTGATAACAAAGCCGAGAGTACAAGCAGTTTCAGAACCAATCCTAGTTGATTTTCCATAACAGTACGTTAATACACATTTTTCTGTTGGGTATACACGAATTTAGGCTGCACTATCTACTTTCTAGAATAGAAACTAATAGCTCATAAAAGTGGAAGAATGGTTGCGGACGGGTAAGTTATCTGAAGATCAGCCACTGCTACAAACACTCTTGGTTTAAAATCTTCCGCAAAGGCACAGAGAGTTTTTATGTAAAAAAGCGTAGGCTACGCTTTTTTACGTCAAACTCAACCAGCCAAAAACTTGTTCCACAGTCAGTTCCAACTCGATACCCTCTAGGATGGGTAATTTATCAGTAGCTTCGTATAATTCCACTCGCTGTCCTGGAAAAATACCCAGTACACTTTCATCTTCTGGGTTAATTAACCAGCCGAGTTCAGTACCATTGCGCGAACAATGCAATAACTTACTCAACACTTTTTTTAACCTTTGGTCTGGGGACAGAATCTCAATTGCCCAGTCGGGATGAATTTCAAAGCGATTAACAATTTTGCCAGATGGACTTTTAGGAATTCTATCCCAGCGAAACACAGAGACATCAGGGACGATAGAAGCACCGCCGAAGGTACAACGCAGTTCTGGAAAAGCCAAAGCAATTTTTTGACTTCTAGCTATGCCGTTAATTGTTTCGCAAAGAGTAGCTTGGAGCAAGCTATGTTCACCTTGAGGCATTGGTTTTTGAATAATTTCACCGTTAAGAAAGTCTGATGCTGGTTCAGTTTCCGGCAGTTTGAGGAAGTCGTCTAAAGTTAGTTTGGGTTGACTGGCAATAGTCATAAGTGAGTGGAATAGAGGGGATGGTTGTAAATTATGTGGGTTAGCCAAGTTTGCCGCAGGCATCGCCAAGTCACAGACATTATGGCAGAAAGTGCCTCAGCTTCCCGAAGATTCTCCAACTCCTCCGGCGTGAGGGGATTATTTCCTGACCTTATAAAGTTCTTGCATAGGCGTAGCCTTTCGTAGACATCTCTATTTTTAGCTTGTGTATATATCTAAAGACATAAATAATTGGTGAAAAATGAACATCACGCGGTGGGGATTTCTCTGCGCGTTTCCCAATCTCTGCGTCTTCTTTGACAGGCTTCTGTTCATTAAAATTTTCTGATTTCGAGTGGTGTTAACTCTTTGAGTACGGTAAACCGTATTTGCTCGTTAGTTCCCAAAGATTAATTTAATTGTTAAGTTTAATTACATAAATAAGAAAAGTTCTGCAACCATTGCTAAACGGGAGAAATTATGAGAATCGGTAATATCCTTGAGGATCAAGACAAATTGAACGACTTTACGCGTTGGCGGTGATTGGTTTATATCTCTTATAGCTTTGGAAATCTTGACTGGTGTTGAATCAAATTTCTTGAGCTAAATCAGAAATAAAATTTATTTAACATTGTTTAACATGGTTATGAAAGCTACAGATAAATTGGTGCATTTTTTAGAACAAGAGTTGGGTATTTCTGATGGAGCGATTTCTCTTGCTTTGCGACATTGTGAGCAGACCCCCAACTTTCTGGCTATGACCCTCTGGCAGTATGGACTGGTAACACTGGATCAGTTAGCCCAAATTTTCGATTGGTTGGAAACAGTATAAGCTGCTGCTTCAACTATTTTGATGCTAAATAGCGGATTTTCCCAAAAAGTCACATTCTCAACAGGTTTCATTTTAAGGATTAGTAACATCAATGCCAATTAAAGAACAGCCTAAGTCACCTCGTTTTCGGATCATTGCTAATATACTACTGGCAGTATCAGGGCTATTTTTGCTCTTAAATTTATTTTTGCCTGGTTTATTTGCTTCTGGCCCGACTGGGGTTCCTTATAGCTTATTTATTCATCAAGTACAAGAAGGGGAAGTCAACCGCGTTTCTGTTGGTCAAAACCAGATCCTCTACGAACTAAAAACAGAAAATGCCGAGCCGGGCGCGGTGTTTGCAACTACACCAATCTTTGATTTAGAGTTACCCAAACTCCTAGAAGAAAAGGGAGTTGAATTCGCTGCTACACCACCACCCAAGAATACTTGGTTTACAACCCTCTTAAGTTGGGTGATTCCACCACTGATTTTTATTGGTATTTGGCAGTTCTTTCTCGCCCGTGGTGGCGGCGGTGGCCCTCAAGGTGCGCTTTCCATTGGTAAGAGCAAAGCTAAGGTTTACGTTGAAGGTGAGTCAGCTAAAATTACCTTTGCAGATGTGGCTGGCGTAGAAGAAGCGAAAACTGAGTTAGTGGAAATTGTAGATTTCCTCAAGACTCCGGCACGGTTTACGCAAATTGGCGCTAGGATTCCCAAAGGTGTGTTGTTAGTTGGGCCTCCGGGTACTGGTAAGACACTTTTAGCGAAAGCCGTAGCAGGAGAAGCAGGAGTTCCATTCTTCAGTATCTCTGGTTCGGAGTTTGTGGAATTGTTTGTCGGTGTAGGTTCTTCCAGAGTGCGGGATTTGTTTGAGCAAGCAAAGAAACAGGCTCCCTGTATTGTATTCATTGATGAATTGGATGCAATTGGTAAATCTCGTAGCAGTAACGGCTTCTACGGTGGTAACGATGAGCGAGAACAGACCCTCAACCAGTTACTAACGGAGATGGACGGATTTGCGGCTGGGGATGCAACGGTGATTGTCCTAGCAGCTACCAACCGCCCCGAAAGCCTTGACTCTGCATTGCTGCGTCCAGGTCGCTTTGACCGTCAAGTATTGGTAGACCGTCCCGATTTATCTGGTCGTGAAGCAATTCTCAAAATTCACGCTCAAAAGGTAAAATTAGGAGATGATGTAGATTTAAGAGCGATCGCTACTCGTACCCCTGGTTTTGCTGGTGCAGATTTGGCAAACTTGGTGAATGAAGCGGCATTATTAGCAGCTCGTAATATGCGTGAAAGTGTTGCTCAAGAAGACTTTGCCGAAGCAATTGAGCGGGTAGTCGCCGGTTTAGAGAAAAAGAGTCGCGTCATGAACGAGACTGAGAAAAAGATTGTTGCGTACCATGAAGTCGGTCACGCAATGGTCGGGGCGCTAACCACAGGAAACGGTCGTGTAGAAAAGATTTCAATTATTCCTCGTGGGATGGCTGCTTTGGGTTACACTTTGCAATTACCAACTGAAGACCGCTTTTTAATGAATGAAGAGGAATTGCGGGGTCAGATTGCAACTCTGTTAGGTGGACGTTCCGCCGAAGAGGTTGTGTTTAACAGTATTACAACCGGTGCTTCCAACGATTTGCAACGAGCAACTGACTTGGCAGAACGGATGGTAACATCTTATGGTATGAGCAAAGTCTTAGGGCCACTGGCTTACCAACAAGGACAACAAGCGATGTTCCTGGGTAATGGTGGAGCTAACCCCCGGCGGGCAGTGAGCGAAGACACATCCAAAGCCATTGATAGCGAAGTCAAGGAAATCGTAGAAACAGCCCACGAGCAAGCCCTAGAGATTCTCAGACAGAATCGAGACTTGCTAGAAGCGATCGCTACTCAACTCTTAGAAACAGAAGTCATTGAAGGCGAAAAACTGCACAGTTTACTCAGTCAGGTTAAACCTGTAGCTAAGACAACTGCTGATTCTGTTGCATCTTAGAACATTAGAATTTTAAACGCAAAGGAACGCAAAGTTATTCTCTGTGTTCCTCTGCGCTTTCCTTTGCCTTCCTCTGCGTTTCAAAAATGCCACTCTAAGAAAAGTGGTACGTTTTTAATACTCTGGAACCGAAGGATCAATTTCTCGACTCCAAGCAGTAATTCCGCCTTTGACATTTGTCCCCACAATCCCGGCTTCCTTGAGGATGCCAAGGGCTTTTGCCGATCGCCCGCCCATCTTACAATGAGCAATTAAGCGATGACCGTTCAATATTTCCTTCACCTTCGCAACGCCATTCCCATTTTCAATGTCTGGTAAAGGCACTAACACTGAACCCGGAATCTTAGCAATGTCGTACTCATTCGGGTTGCGGACATCTAGGAGTACAAAATCCTTCGCACCACTATCGAGCAACTCCTTCAAATCCTTAACGGTAATTTCTTGCATTTCCATCTGCTGTTTTGCCTCCTCTGCCTTAGCTTGTGGAATTCCGCAGAATTGTTCGTAGTCTATCAGCTTTTCAATCACTGGGCGAATCGGGTTAGGACGCAGCTTCAACTCCCGAAATTTCATATCTAAGGCGTTGTATAGCAGCAATCGTCCACTCAAGGTTTTGCCTTGTCCCAAAATGATTTTGACAGTTTCGGTTGCCTGAATTAAACCAATAATTCCTGGCAAAATTCCCAATACGCCACCTTCTGCACAAGAGGGAACCATTCCCGGTGGTGGTGGTTCTGGGAAAAGGTCACGATAATTCGGGCCACCTTCGTAGTTAAATACAGTAGCTTGCCCTTCAAAGCGTAAAATTGAACCGTAGACGTTGGGCTTATTCAGCAATACGCAGGCGTCGTTAACTAGATATCTGGTGGGGAAGTTATCAGTACCATCCACCACGATATCGTAAGGTTGGAGGATTTCTAGGGCGTTTTCGGAAGTTAGGCGAGTTTCGTATAAATCAACCTGGCAATAGGGGTTAATTTCGTGAATGCGGTTTTTTGCCGATTCAATCTTCGGTTTATTCACCCAGGATGTACCGTGGATTACTTGGCGTTGCAAGTTGGAAGTATCGACAATATCGAAATCGACAATCCCGATGCGTCCAATACCCGCCGCCGCTAGATATAAAAGTAGTGGTGAACCTAGCCCACCTGTACCGATACACAGTACACTGGCAGCTTTTAGGCGCTTCTGTCCTTCTAACCCTACTTCCGGCAAAATCAGGTGCCGGGAGTAGCGTTCATAGTCGTCTTTGGTCAACTGGATTTCATCTAGATTGGGATTGAGCATAGCAGTTATGATCTGGGACGGAATATTAATCCTATCGAAAAAAGATATGCGTCTTTAAACTAAGCCAGTTATTTTATATTTTCAATTGCCTCTGCTTGGAAATGATGAGTATCATCAAGGCTCCAGCTTTGGAGTTCTCCAGCTTTGCCGTTTTGGACGGAAACTATTATATACGAGTATTCTTGCCAAGCGTATAGGCGATCGCATTCTGAAGGAATAGCAAGATGATCTGGATGGGAGTGAAAAATGCCGATAATGTTGAGTGATCTGTTGCGTGCTTCCCTTTGTGTTTTTAGCATAACTTCGGGTGCGATCGCATATTGCCTTCTTTTACTTTCTGCTGTGCGTTCCCCTGAAAACTCAGCCGCCGCTTCTGTATTCCAGGCATTTTCTGTTAGTATGATTTCTACCACAATTTTGGCATCACTAGCCAGATAGCCCAAAATTATACCGCAGCACTCGTCTGGATAGTTGCTTTCAGCATGAGTGCAAATAGTTTGCAAGTGTTCTTGGTTAAGCCGTATCATCTATGCGTTTATAATTTTGTTAACCTCTAGCGATTGTTGCACATATATAAGATATTGCCAGGCGTAGGCTAGCAACAACCGCAGGCAAGCCTTTTTATTGGTTGAATCTTCAAGAAATATTACTGTTCCTCAAGGGTAGCGTCTAAAGTAACGCCATGTGCGACTTTATCTCAAACCTAACCCCCAACCCCTTCCCTACTAGAGTTGGGGAGCAAAAATCAAAGCCTCTCTCCTTTTAGGAGAGAGGTTTGGAGAGAGGTCAGAATATTAAGTCGCACATCGCGTAAAGTATGCCGAAAACGTAAAATTTCAAACTGAGGAGAATATTTGTACCCAAAAACAGCACTAAACTCAAGGTTGAGAAGCAAAGTTACTGAAAAAATCGATTTAGGTAGATAAAAATTATGGCAGATATTATTGGAACCAACGGTAACGATACCCTAGTAGCCAGCATCGACGCAAGCATAATTAACGGTAAAGCAGGCAATGATACAATAATCACAGATAGCTATAGCAATTACACCCTGACTGGTGGCTCTGGTAACGATCAATTTGTTTACAACAACTTTAACTCCGGATCTAGGACTGATAACTACGGATTTAGCGCTGATATCATCACTGATTTCGGTGGTGTGGGTAAAGGCACAAATCCAACAGCAGCAGTTGTTGCCGAAGTAGACACAATCAAATTCCTTAGTCCTGGCTTAACTGCCCGAAATCTGCTGCTCACGCAAAATGGCAGCAATCTAGAAATCACCTTTCAAACTATAGTTCCAAATGCCAAAGTCATTTTGCAAAACTTTGCCCAGGAAAACCTGGATAATCTGAGTAAATCTACTGGAGCCACTGTCAACTTAGGCAATATCCAGTTTTATGGGCAAACCAGCATCAGTGATAGCTTTGATGTCGTCAATGCCAACTCTACCCAAAACAACCTGTTCCGCAAGAACACAGTTACCTTTTTTAACGACCTGAATAACTATGTCAAAGGCTTTGACAACTCAGATGATGTCATCAATGGTCAGGGCGGGGATGACAAAATCGATGGCTTAAGTGGCAATGACCTGCTGCGTGGTGGCGCGGGGAATAATACTCTCATTGGTGGCGCTGGTAACGATAACTTGTATGCTGGTTTTTCAACAGGCGATAACTTACTCAATGGTGGCGTTGGTAACGATACCTTGGATGTTAGCGCTTCAACAGGCGATAACCTACTTAATGGTGGCGATGGCAATGATTATCTTTCTGCCTCTGGCAACGACGAGTATTTGGGAAGCGGAAACATCTATTACTCTTTAGGCAATAACACCCTCAATGGTGGTGCTGGTAACGATACCTTAGGTCTTTTCTTATCAGAAGGCGATAACTTCCTGGATGGAGGCGATGGCAATGATTATCTTAGAAACTATTCCGATAAGTATGAGCTTAGTGGGATATCAGGCAATAACACCATTATCGGAGGCGCTGGTAACGATACCTTGGGTCTTTCCGGTATAACAGGCGATAACCTACTGGATGGAGGTGATGGCAATGATGTACTCTTCATTTATCTCTACTCTGAAAGTAGTAACAATACGCTCAAAGGGGGCGCTGGTAACGATACTTTGAGTATTAACAATTCACAAGGCGATAACCTACTGGATGGAGGTGATGGCAATGATAGTCTTTCGTCCGCGGTCTTCCCAAACCGCTACGAATTCACTTCAGGCAATAATACCCTCAACGGTGGCGCTGGTGATGATAATTTTGATGTTAAATTTTCAACAGGCAATTATCTGCTTTTTGGGGGCGATGGCAACGATACGATATATATGAGTCCTACTGGCAATGATACGATCGATGGGGGTACAGGTGACGATTTATTCTCCTATAACTCCATTTTTACCGAACTAGGATTTACCGAGGGAATCACAACGACATTCAATACCACCACTAACACTGGCTCAATTACGGCGGGCGCAAATCGTGCTAGCTACAAGAATATCGAGCGATTAAACATTTTAGGTACAAATTACGATGACTTAATTGTGGGGAGCAATGGCAACGATACGCTCTCTGGGGGCAATAGTGGCAATGATAGCCTCTATGGAGGCGCTGGTACTGATACCTTTGATTTCTTTGGTTTCAATGAAGGCATTGATAGACTGTATGACTTCAACGCGACTAATGAATTGATTCAGGTTTCCCCTAATTTTGGTGGCGGGTTATCAATAGGTTCACTTAAGGCAAGTCAGTTTAGGATTGGAGCATCTGCAACCACTAGCGAAGAACGATTTATCTACAACGGTATTACAGGTGCATTGTACTTTGACCAAGATGGCAGTGCGTCTAGGTTTACTCAGGTACAATTTGCACAACTATCTACTGGATTATCACTAACCGAAAACAATTTTGTGGTTGGTTACTCGTGATTAGCGCTCTATTACTAAGCGAGAAAGCGTAAGTTTTCTTAGCTAAGTCACATCATGTCCACATTTTTACATTCTGGCAACCTGAGGTAATGATTACTTAGATACAGTAAATTGCTAGACACTTGCTTTATCTTGCTACGTTTACACAGTAGCAAGATAAAGCGATCGCCGCGATTAATTCTCTGTTTTTTTATTATTCTTTCAAGCATCTAATAAGTGGCGTTGCTGAATTCAGGTATGAAAATCATTTTGCGTGATTTCAAAACCTTTGTAGAGACGTTGCAATGCAACGTCTCTACACCAAGATTCATACATCTAATCAGCAACGTCTAATAAGTCTTCTATCTTGGAAGCGTCGGCTCAAACAACTCTTTGTCTCAGAACTTACCCAAACAACAGCCAAAACCCTCATTTTCTGGTAGGGGCAATTCATGAATTACCCCTACAGCGTATAGTTTTGCGTAAGTTCTATGTCTGTTGCTTTCTGCAAATAAACTCTTAACTATAAAAATCTTGAGTATACACAAAAACCAGCGTTTATTCAGTATTTATATATATGTTTATATAAATTAAGTAAGTCGGCGTTAAAAAATGAAGCTATGTAATGAAATGTAAAATCAGCGAATAGCCTATAAATTCGTGATTCCACAGTTTTTACAAAACTAAATATATATAAGTTTTACTGTACCGACGTATTTAATATGAAGAATGTGCAAAGATGTGTTCTTAAGTATGGACATCTCGGTAAATATTCATATATGGTTATTACGATGTTATTTAGATGTTTGCTATTTTTAACCTAAACACTTACGGGCAATAGCCCACAACGAGGGTATGAAAACCCCTTTCCCTATCAAAAGTAAACTGTTCCCTAATTTTAAAGACAGCAGTACTTACGTATTGAAAAATTAAAGCATGGAATGCGAGTTTCAGGTATTTGAAGTTTTATCTGGCAACGTTTTTTCAGTGATTGCTATTCAATCAAGAATGATTATAAAACAGCCTGAAACAAGCTATTTCAGTTCATCCACATGGTGAAAAATTCTACATTACGTGAGTTTATTACTTAGATAGGTGCTACTTGCAAGCTGGTTCACAGCGTAAATTTTCGCTCAAAATTACTGTTCCTCAAGAGTGACATAAAAAAAACTTGCCGAAAGTGTCAACTCTCGGTGAGGTCTTTGTGCGCTCAAACAGCATTAACTCAGGGTTTAGAACTAAAGTTACTCCGATAATCGGTAAAAGGTAAAAATTATGACAAATATCATTGGAACCAACGGTAATAATACTCTACTGGGCAGTAACGGTACTGACACGATTAATGGTAAAGCAGGCAATGATACTATTACAGCTCTGAAGGGTAATGACATCTTGACCGGTGGCGGTGGAAAAGATAAATTTATTTACAACTTGGGCGACGGCACTGATACCATCACTGATTTCGGTGGCGTAGGTAAAGGCACAAACCCGACAGCAGCAGTGATTGCCGAAGTGGATACCATCAAATTCCAAGGTGCTGGCTTGACTGCTAGAAATCTGCTACTGACTCAGAATGGCAAGAATCTAGAAATCACATTTGAAGGGGTGACTGGCACAAAATTCATCCTCAAAAACTTCAACTTAGAAAACTTGGATAACCTGAAAGCTTCTGGAACAAGACCAGCTATTGGTAATATCCTGTTTAATGGGCAAACTAGCATCACCAGCAGCTTTAATGTCCTAGATGCCAACTCTACTCAAACGAGCTTAGGTATCAAGAACACCGTAACCTTTCTCAATGACCTCAACAACAACATTACGGGTTTAAATAATTCAGATGATGTCGTTAACGGCCAGGGCGGTAATGACAAAATCAACGGCTTAAGTGGCAATGATTTGCTGCGAGGTGGTACAGGCAATGATACTCTCATTGGTGGTGCGGGGAATAATACCCTCGTTGGCGGTACTGGCGGCGATTACTTAGATGTTAACTATTCAACAGGTAATAATCTATTGGATGGTGGCGATGGCAGTGATACTCTCACGGCTTTAGGTGACTACGATAACACCTCTGGTAATAACACCCTTAATGGTGGCGCTGGAAACGATACCTTGATTGCTGACAATTCAGGAGGCAATAACCTACTGGATGGTGGTAATAATAATGATTATCTCTCCGTCTCTGGTAGCTACTATGGCCCTGAGGTGTCTGGAAATAACACCCTCAAAGGTGGCACTGGTAACGATACCTTGAGTGCTTTCTATTCAACAGGTGATAACTTTCTGGATGGAGGCGATGACAATGATTATCTCACGGTCAATCTTGCCAATGGTGATAACACTCTCAACGGTGGTGCTGGTGACGATACCTTGAGTGCTAACATTACAAAAGGCGATAACCTACTGGATGGTGGCGATGGCAATGATTCTCTTAGTGCCTCTGACTTCGAGGGCTACAGGTTTGATAACACCTCTGGCAATGACACCCTCAACGGTGGCGCTGGTGACGATACCTTAAATGTTAACTATTCACGAGGCGCTAATCTGCTCAATGGCGGCAATGGCAACGATTATCTCTCTGCCTCTAGCTACGGCTACGGCTACGGAGGAAGGTTTTATAACACCACTGGCAATAACACCCTTAACGGTGGTGCTGGTGGCGATAAATTGAATGTTGATTATTCATCAGGTGCTAATCTGCTTAATGGAGGCGATGGCAACGATACTCTCTCCGCCTCTGGCTACGAGTACGGCGAAGGAGTCTATCGCAGGGCATCAGGAAATAACACCCTCAACGGTGGCGCTGGTGCCGATAACTTGATTGTTGATTATTCAACAGGCGATAACTTCCTGGATGGAGGCGATGGCAACGATACTCTCTCCGCTGATAAGGCATTAGGTAATAATACCCTTGATGGTGGTCTTGGTAATGATATCATCACAGGTGGTCTTGGTAATGACAGCCTCTATGGAAATAATGGTACTGATACCTTTGCTTTCAATAGTTTCAATGAAGGTATTGATAGAATTTATGACTTCAATACCACTAATGAATTGATTCAGGTATCGGCTGCTGGTTTTGCTGGCGGGTTATCAATCGGTTCACTTCAGACAAGTCAGTTTACCCTCGGAACTTCTGCAACCACTATTGCTCAACGATTTATCTATGACAATATTACAGGTGGGCTGTTCTTTGACCAAGATGGCAGTGCGGCTGGGTTTACTCAGGAAAAATTTGCACAATTATCTGCTGGTGTGACATTAACCAACAACAATTTTATAGTTGTCTAATCGTAATTAGCTTTTCATTTCTTTAACCAAGTATTGCGAGGTGCTGAAAATAGCATCTCGCATTCGATTGCTCAATGCAATCTAGTGCTCTGTCTCATTAGTTATGAGTGGTTAGCGGTGGTCAGATCCCCGACTTCTTAAAGAAGTCGGGGATCTCGTAGCCCAGCAGAATTAATGCGATAGACCACTAGTGCGAACAGGGAGTAAATGTTGAGTTTGGTTCTTCAACTTTCGGTATGTATGCGATTAATTCGCAGTGTACTTGGTTATGTTTATCGTGTCTGCGATAAGTTGTAGTAATTCTTGCTTCGATTGATTCGATTAGCGGCGCTAGCACACGTTTTTATTGCCGCAGGTCTGGGTTCTCTTTATATACCAAACCTTATCTTGCCATGATGTATCACTAGGAACATCTGTTTTCATGCTCCTAGATTACATTTTTTTCCTTAAGTTGACACCAATGTACAGCTATAAGCCCCTACGTTAGTTCCAGCCCACCTTGATAGCCAGTAACGATGCGTCCACCATCCTTGAGAATATGGATTTCTATCTGATCACTAGCCCAGGTAATTTGGTCTTGGAAAGCTGGATTTAAAACTCGAACCCGTTGATTGCTAGAAGAAACTGGAGAGTCGGGAGAATTAATTGCCAGAGATTGTACAAAAGGCCCGTCAATCAGGATATCAAGTTGTTCTAATAATGCTTGGGAACCTGGCGGTGCAGATTGGGACTGTAGCTGCTTGAGGGTGAAACCACTAAAAGACATTACATTTAATCCAGCAGCTTTTACCTTACGAGCTAAAGACGCTAGTGCAGTTGCTTGCCAAAACGGTTCTCCACCAGAGAACGTTACACCTGTATTGCGGGGATTGCTGAGAATATTCACGGCAAGGGTATCAACAGCAATCAATTGGTTAGCCTCAAATGACCAAGAGTTAGTATTAAAGCAGCCAGGACACTCACGAAGACAACCTTGTACCCAGATGACTGCACGGCAACCAGGGCCATTGACTTCTGACTGATCAACGTAACCCATAATGTTGAGATAGCCAGCGGGAATTTCCACGAGTGCTAGTGATGGGTCAGTTGGCTTAATTTCCATCTCTTTAACTCCTTTTAGCCGTTGCCTGTTAACCCTTAACTATAGCGAATCTCCAGTTAGATAACTGTGACTAATGAATAATCTCTGAAAAACTTGATGGGATTTTGAAAAGTCCGCTTTAACTGACTAGACTGAAGTTAGTTGCCCAGCTAGCATTGGCCGTCCCATAGATAGAATCGATGACTCAACAAACTTCTAGAATTTGTATCCTCGGCGGAGGCTTTGGTGGTCTCTACACAGCCTTGCGCTTAAGTCAGTTACCTTGGGAATCTACGCAAAAACCCGAAATTGTTCTGGTAGATCAAAGCGATCGCTTCTTATTCTCTCCTTTTCTTTACGAATTACTCACTGGAGAACTGCAAACCTGGGAAATTGCCCCACCGTTTGAAGAAGTTTTACAAGGCACAGGGGTGCGTTTTTATCAAGGTGTTGTGGCTGGAATTGACATCGACCAGAAACTGGTAAATATACAGGAAGGGCCGGAAATCCCTTACGATCGCTTAGTACTGGCGCTAGGAGGTGAGACACCGTTAGATTTAGTACCGGGTGCAGCAGCCTACGCTTACACATTCCGTACAATCTCTGATGCCTATCGTTTAGAAGAACGCCTGCGATTTTTAGAAGAATCGGATGCTGATAAAATTCGGGTAGCGATCGTTGGGGCTGGCTACAGTGGTGTAGAGTTAGCCTGTAAGTTAGCCGACAGACTAGGTGAAAGAGGACGCTTTCGGATTGTTGAAATTGCTGACCAAATTTTGCGAACTTCCCCAGAGTTTAACCGGGAAGCCGCAAAGAAAGCAATAGAAGCCCGTAACGTGTTTATTGATTTAGAAACCAAGGTGGAATCAATAGAGCAAAATTCCATCTCCCTAGAGTACAAAAACCAGTTAGACACGATTCCTGTGGATTTGGTAATTTGGACTGTGGGAACTAAGGTTGCGCCCGTAGTGAAATCTCTTCCTCTCAAGCAAAACCAGCGTGGTCAAATCAGCACTACATCCAATCTGCAAGTCCTTGATCATCCAGAAATCTTTGCTTTGGGAGATTTAGCAGACTGTCATGATATTGAAGGACAGCAAGTCCCCGCCACCGCACAAGCCGCCTTTCAACAAGCTGATTATACTGCTTGGAATATCTGGGCAAGTCTGACTAATCGCCCCCTGCTTCCCTTCCGCTACCAACAGTTAGGAGAAATGATGGCATTAGGAATAGACAACGCCACTCTCACTGGTTTGGGAATTAAACTAGATGGTCGCTTGGCATCCGTCGCCCGTCGGATTGCCTATTTATATCGGCTGCCAACTTTAGACCATCAACTCAAAGTTGGTTTTAATTGGCTAGTCCGTCCGATTATAGAAACACTTTCTCGGTAAGTTTCAAGGTTGGGAATTGGGAATTGGGCATTGGGCATTGGGCATTGGGCATTGGTAAAGAAACAAGGCATTTACGATGATTTGTTTAATTTCCGCCATTCTACTTAGCAGATGCTAGACTCTACCCACAGAAGCTCTTAACAAGCCAAAATCTAAAATTCAACATTCAAAATTTTCAAACTTTAATGGAACAACCGAAAGTTATTTTTTTAGATGCTGTGGGTACACTCTTCGATGTCAAAGGTAGTGTGGGCAAAGTTTATAGTCAGATAGCCCAGGAATTTGATGTTACAGTTTCAGCCGAAACATTGAATACAGCCTTCATCAAAAGCTTTAAAGCAGCGCCGCCGCCGATATTTCCAGATGCAGAACTGCAAGATATTCCCCAGTGCGAGTTTGATTGGTGGCGGATAATTGCGCTGAATACTTTTGAAAGTGCAGGTGTTCTCAAGGAATTTTCTGACTTTTCGGCTTTTTTTAGCGAACTTTACATCCATTTTGGCACTGCCGAACCGTGGTTTGTCTATCCCGATGTCTTACCAGCTTTAATCAACTGGCGGCGATTGGGAGTTACCTTGGGGGTGCTGTCCAATTTTGATTCTCGGATTTACTCTGTATTGCAAAGTTTGGGATTGAGAGAGTTTTTTACTTCCGTCACCATTTCTACCCAGGTACGTGCAGCTAAACCCGATCCTCAAATTTTTGCTATTGCTTTAGATAAACATAAATGTTCCCCGGAGGCAGCGTGGCATATTGGCGATAGCATTGTGGAGGACTATCATGCAGCTAAAGCAGCCGGACTCAGAGGCGTTTGGATCAACCGTCATTAGATCGCAAACTTTGATAAACCTTCGGAAAAATAATGGTTTCAGCCCACATCAATCATAAGACTAACAGGGTTTGTTAAGAGCGATGCCTGGGTTGGGCTGCGCCTACGCCTCAAAATGTAAATAGCACTTGGTAACGACATTTGCGATTCTTACCCACCCAAGCCAAAGAAATCTGAACAGCTTACTGCTGCCTTGATATCAGTAGCCAATTGCGGCACAACTGCCTGATATCAAGTTCGGGTAATTACTTGTAATAAAATCTATCAATGTAGGTTGGGTTGAACGGCAGTAAAACCCAATATGAACAAGGATTAAACCTTGGGTTGGGTTTCGTTCCTCAACCCAACCTACAGATATTAGAAGTGTTTAACGGGACTTGATATTACAGGATGCTAACGGCCGCTATTGCCTCACCTTGGGTTACAGAAACTTGGAAATTGAATATATCACTCTCGTGCTTTACGTTTTAGCTCCTCAACTTTTCCACAATAATCCTGGGGATGCTTAGGATCTAAATCGCAAAGCGACTGATAGGACTTGATATCATATCCATTCATTTCTTCAGAGATTTGTTGAACCTCCATGAAGACCAACCTTGATTTAGTTGCAAGCTCATCGCACTCTCCAGGCTTGCTCATCACGTTCAGCACGCAAGCTTTGTAATCGGCGTTCAGCTTGTTAAATTCTTTCAATTTTTCAGTACCTCTGGTGGCTAATGCTCCTACAGCCTCAGTGTCATCAACCATCTGAAGAATTTTGGCTTTGGTGTCAGCTTGCTTTATTTTGGGCTGAATAATAGTCTGAAATATGACAAGTAAAATACCGAAAACCACTGGTAAACTGACAATAAACCAGGCGTAGCGCTGCTCAAAGAATTTGATTCTCATGCTACTACCTCCTAGAAAAAAGAGACAAAAACCCACCAAGAAAAGACATAAGGATAATTGATCCGATAACGCCAAAAGCTATCTTCAGGGACAGTTCTTTGTTCAACTTGGCAAAGTCCTTTCTTAACTCACTCATCTCCTGACGCAAGGCTACAAGCTCCTCAACGGCTGAGTTGGCCTGCTTTGGTGGAATAGGCTGCAAAAGTTTCTTCTGGGGATTTGTCATGGTTTTGGAATAGAACTATACCTAGCAATCCCAAAATCAACTCGTCTTTAACGACTTGTTGAAAATTTTTCATAATTATGGAGACAAAAAGCCACTCCAAGAGCGATCGCCTGATGAATTCCCCAGCGATCGCCAAACCTATTACTCCAAAAACTTCCTATGTTCTGCTCAAACCATGAGAAATAAGGGGAAGAGTTATAAAGTCTTTCCCCTTGTCCCCTTGTCCCCTGTCCCCTGTCCCCTGTCCCCTATCCCCTGTCCCCTCTCCCCTTGTCCCCACTCCCTTATTCCCCTACTGCCCCAACACTCGTATGATCAACATATCAGGAAAACATAAAAGCCAGATTTTTACCGCAAAACATGGGCAGTATTTGGGAAATCGATTTTTACTCCCGTCCGATTTTGGACGATAATCAGAAAAAAGTTTGGGAAGTGTTAGTCTGCGAAAGCCCGTTGGATATCAGTACAAAACCAGATTCTTTGTTTCGCTATGCTCAATATTGTCCCAGTACCCAGGTAAATTCGGGTTCGTTGCGGACAGCATTGCAGGAAGCTATTAACCAAGCTGGAAAAGCACCAATTAAAATCCGCTTTTTCCGTCGCCAAATGAACAACATGATTACTAAAGCTTGCCAAGACTTGGGCATTCCCGCCCAGCCTAGCCGCCGTACTTTGGTTCTCAACCAATGGTTAGAACAGCGCATGGAGGAAGTGTATCCTCAAGAGGCAGGGTATCAAGGGGGAACTAATCCCTCAGTCCGCTTGGAAAAACCTTTGCCGCAACGTTTACCAGATGCTTTGGAAGGACAGCAGTGGGTATTTGTTACCTTAGATGCTGTGGATTTTGCAGAAATGCCAGAGTGGGAAATTGGTTTTGGTGAAGCTTTCCCCCTAGAGTTGGCGAAAGTTTCACCGGAAGCCCGTATTCCTGGTATTTTGATTTTCTCACCGAGAGCGTTGCCCTTAGCTGGCTGGATGTCTGGTTTGGAGTTGGCTTTTTTGAGATTTGACACCAGTGAAGAGGCAAGATTGCTTTTAGAAACCGGTGTAACTGAAAGCTGGATTGTTGCAAATATTAAGAAGCCTCAAATCTTAGCAGAAGCTAAAGGTTTTGAAGAAGCCAAGCAAAAAGCTAACGGAGTGCATTTTATTGGTGTGCAGTCTGATCCTAAAGCAGAATCTTTTGCTGGTTTTTGGCTGTTGCAAGAGGTTAATCTTTGAAAATGGGGAGTGGGGAGTGGGGAGTGGGGAGTAGGGAGTAGGGGGAGCAGAGGAAGCAGGGGGAGCAGGGGGAGAATAAAACTAATGACAAATGACAAATGACGAATGACGAATGACGAATGACGAATGACTAGTTGAGACATGACAATGATTTGGGATAATTAACTGCGTCCATCAGTGTTGATCTGTGGTTTCAAATCGTAACTATCAGGAAACGCTGATGATTTTTGGATGGTTATCTGCGTTCATCAGCGGAAAGTCTGATCGTCGGCTTTTGACGATCGCACTTTCAACAGACAGCGTTGATATGCGGTTCAAAATCCACAATTCACTAAGGGTCATGGGTTCTGAAAATTTGTCACAAGATACACTAGCCGAACAGTTGCTGGAACTAGCTATAAAATCTGGAGCAGAAGCTGCTGAGGTGTATCAGTCGCGATCGCTTTCTCGCCCTGTGTTTTTTGAGGCAAACCGGCTCAAACAGGTAGAAACCAACCAATCTGAAGGTACAGCATTACGGCTTTGGCGAAACGGGCGTCCGGGACTCACGGTGGCTTACGGTTCTGTTCTAGCCGAAGTAATGGTGGAAAAAGCTCTGGCACTAAGTCAACTGAATCAACCGGAAACAGTAGAATTAGGCTCTAACTTTCAGCCTTCCTACCCAGATTTAGGGGAAAGTGTGCCGATAGAGATTTTGGTAGATTGGGGCAAAGAAGCGATCGCACTCATCCGCGATGCCTATCCCGATGTTGTTTGTAATGGTGACTGGGAATGTGATGTTGAAACCACCAGAATAGTCAACACTAAAGGTTTAGATTGTTACTATACCGATACTACCCTCAACTGCTACATATCAGCTGAATGGGTGCGTGGTGATGATTTTTTAAGTGTTTCCGATGGTCAAACCAAGCGGAGCGAACTCCACCCGGAAATATTAGCTAACCAAATTTTACAACGGTTAATTTGGTCTAGAGAAAATGTCTCATCTCCTAATGGTCGCGTCCCGGTTTTGTTCACTTCTAAAGCAGCTGATATGCTTTGGGGCACTGTGCAAGAAGCTTTGAATGGCAAGCGAGTCTTAGAAGTAGCTTCTCCTTGGGCAGAACGCCTGGGGAACCCAGTAATAGCACCCAGTCTCACCCTCTACCAAGACCCGGAAGCCGGCCCTTACAGTTGTCCTTTTGATGATGAAGGCACTCCCACGAAGTCTTTGGTATTTATCCAAAACGGGACTTTACAGCATTTTTATGGCGATCGCACTACCGGACGCCAACTGGGTACTGGCACTACCGGAAATGGTTTTCGCCCTGGTTTAGGTAGCTATCCCACCCCTGGTTTATTTAATTTTCTAATCCAGCCAGGTTCGGCATCACTACCAGATTTAATTCAAGAACTGGATGATGGCATAATTGTGGATCAAATGCTAGGTGGTGGCGGTAGTATTTCTGGAGATTTTTCAATCAACGTTGATTTAGGCTACCGCGTCCAAAATGGCCACGTAATTGGGCGCGTTAAAGATACGATGGTTGCAGGTAATGTCTACACAGCCCTAAAGCAATTGGTTACACTGGGTAATGATGCTGATTGGAATGGTTCTTGTTATACCCCGTCTTTGATAGTAGAAGGGCTATCCACTACGGGGAGAAGTAATTGAATTGGGGATTGGGCATTGGGCATTGGGCATTGAGGTAGAAGAGTGGAGTTCAGAGGTTCATTAACGGAGTTCAGAGGTTCATTAACGGAGTTCAAAGGCTCATTAACGGAGTTCAAAGGTTCATTAACGGAGTTCAGAGGCTCATTAACGGAGTTCAAAGGCTCATTAACGAAGATTAGATTAAAGCCTCATACGCTATTCTCCCTGCCCCAATGCCCAATGCCCAATGCCCAATGCCCCAATCCCCAATCCCCAATGCCCCAATCCCCAATCCCCAATCCCCAATCCCCAATCCCCAATGCCCTAATCCCCAAAAATTATGTCTCTTCCTGTTCTGAATCAGCGCTTTCGCACCTGGTGGCAGCCTAGAAGAGGTTTAGCGATCGCCGAAGCTTGTGTTATCGGTCTGGTTGCAGCCCTATCTGCGGTGTTGCTGAAAGTAGGATCGGGATGGCTGGGGACATGGCGAGTCCATACTACCCAACTTTTCCCGGCATGGCTGGCACTACCAGCAATTGGTCTGATCCTGGGATTTTTGGCTGGATGGTTGGTGGAAAGGTTAGCACCAGAGGCTTCTGGTAGCGGTATTCCGCAAGTCAAAGCAACTCTTGCGAATGTGCCGATGAAATTATCCTGGCGCGTGGCAGGTATAAAGTTACTCAGTGCCATCATCACCATCGGTTCGGGCATGACTTTGGGACGGCAAGGCCCCACCGTTCAAGTAGGGGCAAGTTTGGCAGCAGGGATGAGTCGTTGGGTTCCCACTTCCCCAGATCATCGGCGGCAAATGATTGCAGCTGGTGCGGGTGCAGGTTTGGCAGCTGCTTTCAATGCCCCGATCGCAGGTGTATTATTTATCGTTGAAGAATTACTCCAAGATTTATCAGGATTGACTTTGGGAACTGCGATTATCGCCTCCTTTATTGGTGGGGTGATATCCCGACTTTTAGGTGGAGGCAGTTTAGACCTTAACCTGGAATTGGTACAATCTTCTAGCCAATTCTCCATCCCAGAAATTCCCTTTTTCGTGCTTTTGGGGATTTTGGCAGGGTTGTTGGGTGCATTGTTTAATCGCGGCTTAATATTTAGTATTAAATTTTATCGAAAATTGCATATTAGCTTACCACTGCGGGTAGCTTTGGCTGGATTTATCTCCGGTGTTGTTGTCTCCATGCTGCCGGCATCCTTTCGTGATAATACAGGATTACGGGAGTCCTTAATTACTGGAGAGGCCCATCCTAGCGTAGCAGCGATCGCCTTTGCGGCCCAGTTCATCCTCACACTGATAGCATTCGGTTCAGGAGCGCCGGGGGGATTATTTGCTCCCAGCTTAATTTTAGGTTCTTGTTTAGGACATATCATCGGTGTATCTGAGCTATACATCACCGGAACAGGTTCTCCTACTACTTACGCGCTAGCGGGTATGGGTGGATTTTTTAGCGCCGTTTCCAAAGTGCCAATCACAGCAATTGTGATTGTGTTTGAAATGACTACAGATTTCAATCTGGTGCTACCTTTGATGATTGTTTCTGTAGCAGCTTACCTGGTTGCAGATAAGGTAGTGCCTGGTTCGCTTTATGAGAAACTTTTGGAATTAAAAGGCATCACTCTCACCAAACAAGCTTCTATGGAAGGAGCATTAACCAAGTTAACTGCAAAAGATGTGATGCAAGAACGGGTAGAAACTCTGGATGCAGAGATGAGCTTGGAAGAAGCAATGCAATCCTTTGCTCGTTCCCATCATCGCGGTTTCCCTGTGGTAGAAGATAACAAGTTAGTAGGGATTGTGACGCAAACAGATTTGCTGAAAATACGCGAGAGTGCAAAGCACACGCTCCGCGAACGCAACCTAGCCGATATTTTCTTAAAAGAAATAATGACCCCTGTCCCAATGACAGTAACACCAATCCACACCCTGAGCAATGTGCTGTATTTACTCGATCGCTATCAAATCAGTCGCTTACCTGTGGTGGATGGACGGAAACTGATCGGGATTATTACTCGTGCAGATATTATTCGGGCGGAAGCAGATCATCTCAATTGTGATAACCGGACTCTGAAACTGCGACCAGAACCTTCTTATGTAGTTTACCAAACGCGATCGCCCAGTATCGGCAGTGGTCGATTATTAGTGCCAGTAGCTAATCCCGAAACAGCCGCTATTTTATTACAAATGGCAGTAGCTATTGCCCGCGATCGCCATTATGAAATAGATTGTGTGCAAGTAATGCTGATACCCCGCCACAGTTCCCCATCAGAAACACAAGTTAGAACGGCAAAGAGTCGCCGCTTGCTACGACAGGCGGAAGTCTTAGCAAAAAAATGGAAAATTCCCTTGCACACACAGATACGAGTTACCCACGATGTAGCCCAGGCAATTTTAGAGACAATCAACGAACAACACATCGACTTAATTTTGATGGGATGGAAAGGTACTACATCTACCCCTGGCCGGATTTTTGGCAACGTTGTAGACACCATAATTCGCCAAGCCACTTGCGAAGTAGTATTAGTAAAATTAGGCAAAACTCCTCAATCCCCAGTCCCCAGTCCCCTCTTCAACCGTTGGCTAGTCCCGATGGCTGGTGGCCCCAATTCCCCACTGGCGATTAAATTACTACCTGCTTTAATTACATTGGGAAATCAACCGCAAATTCACTTGACACAGGTGTTTAAGCCATTTGAATTCAAGCCAGATATGTCAGTTTCAGAACAAGCCATCCGCCATTTGATGCGGCGGCGAAAACTCTCTAGTACTGTAGTTGCTCTCCCAGTCCAAGCAGATTCAGTTGCTGAAGGTGTAATTAACCTAGTGCAAACTGAAGGTTACGATGTCGTAGTTTTGGGAGCATCGCGCGAGGGATTGTTGCAGCAAGCGATTCAAGGTAATATTCCAGAAGCGATCGCCTCTGGTGTTGAAAGTACAGTAATTTTGGTTAGGGGTGCAATTAACGACTAATGATAAAATACACCAATAATAAGAGCAACAATTATTGGTATTAAGATTGGAATAGCAACTATCAGTCCCCACTTCCCAAACTTAATTTCCTCACCCTCCGATTTTAAAAATGCAATCCAACCGACAACTCCCATCAAAACCCAAATAAACCCAAAAGCAAGAAAGATAACAAACACAGAGTCTTCCATTTTTTCACGAGTTAAATATAAATATGCAATTTTAATTTATTTCATTTTTAACTAAATAGCTGAGATTTTATCCTAATTATTTGTGAAATTGCACAAAATCAAGCTTGGCTAGACTTAGAGGATGTTTGAAAAGTATTAGGCGAATAGAATTCGCTACTACACTAGCATTGTCCACCTGCGTGGACTAATACAAAATCGAGGGTTTTTAACCCACGGAGGTGGGTTTTGTCTCGTATAGCCGCGACTTCTAGTCGTCCGGTGAGTAATAAATTAGACTTTTCAAACAACCTCTTAAATTGTAACTTAATAGACATCTCCAGAAATTAAATACGCGTTACCCAGAACCCTTGTAGAGACGTAGCACTGCTACGTCTCTACATTCTTTTTCGGAGATGTCTAATGATCACTAACCAACTTTGCTAAACTTCTGCGAAACTGGCTAAAGTCAAAAGCTTCAATAGTTTTTTGCTGTAAGTATTCTGGTTGGTAAACTACTGGGTTAGAGCAATTACCTTGCAGGATTTGAATTAGATTATCGGCAATTTCTTCAACGTTATTAGGATCAACCAAACATCCCAATTTCCCCTCAGCTAAGGGATCTGTAGAACCATCTTGATTACCAGCCAGCACAGGTTTACCACAAGCTAAAGCTTCTAAATAAACAATCCCAAATCCCTCTCCTTGACTAGGCAAAGCAAAAACATCACAGAGATTGTAATAATCGCACAATTCTTCATCTGGTACAAATCCTGCAATAGTGACACAATCTTGCAGATTTAAGCTGGTAACTAAAGCTTTAATTCGAGGTATATCATCCCCTTTCCCTACAAGAACGAAGTGAACGTTAGGAACATGCAACCGCACTTTCAGTAAAGCATAAAGGATTTGATCATAACCTTTGTATTTTGCCATGCGTCCCATCCGCGTTACTGTTAGAATTACAGGCTGCTCATCTGTTAATTTGTATCGTTCTAGCAAGTAGGAAGGTTTAGGGTTTATTTTAAATTGGCTGGCATGAAATGTATTAGGTAGAATAACAATTTTTTCTGAATCAAGATTTTTATATCCAAGCAAGCGTTGGCGAGTGTAATTACTAACACTAATTATTTTATTTGCGTTTTGTAATGCAAATTTTGTAGCAATATTTTCAATATCCCAAACTTCTAAGCCATGAGCAACTACCCAGTAAGGAATCCCAGTGAGAAGTTTTAGAAAATAACAAGCGATAGCATAGTTAACATGAGTTGATATCACTATACTGGGGCGTTGGAGAATAGCGAAAATAATGATTTTGGTAGCGAAGAAAATAGTTTGCAATAATCGTGGTGAATCTCCAAAATAATGAAACCTTGTTGAAGTTAAAAATTGCAAGTTTTGCTGATGTTTTAAATTCTGCTTGTCATACTTAAGAAACACATCATAATCAGCTTCAGGATATACATCTTGTAAAGCTTGGAGAAAAAATTTTGAGTAAACTTGAATACCTCCCTTAAAATCAAATATATTCGGAAATATTAAGTAAAAATGAGGTTTATTTATCGCAGATTTTTTAAACATTGTAAATAATTTCAGGTTTTGATTCAATGACAAAATCTTTTCGAGAATTCATAGTAGCTGCCAAAAAATAAAACTCAATAGTTGTAAAAGTATAGTCTTCAACAAAAACATCTGGCATTTGAGACGCTAAAAACATAATAATCGGAATGACATTCACGGGATTAGCATGTTTAACTTTAGAAGCTATTTGTACTAAAAAGTTTGTAAATAGGAATAATCCAATAATTCCTTGTTCTACTAACACATTTAAAAATATATTATGTGCATGATAACCTTTTCGTCCAAAAACTTTTGCTCCTATATGTTCTGCAAAAACTCCTACACCTATACCTGTTATTGGCCTTGTAATAGTTTCAATAATAGCTGCTTGCCAAAGCGCAAATCTTGACAAGGCTGTACCTACAGGACTAGGAAGCACTATGTCACTGTGATTGGTTAAAAATAAATTAATTAAGGGAAACACTTTACTATTTCCCAATCCAATTCTATATGTAGATACTGGTATAGATATAATACATAAAAGCCATAGGCTGATGATAAAAATCATTTTTTTAATACTAATAATTTTATATATTAATAAAAGAAACATACCAAGAGCAAAAACTAGCCAAGCATTTCTACTGGCAGACAAAGCTAGGGAAATGAGAAAAAGAAATTCACTGATATACAATTCAAATTTAGATATGTTTTTATGTTTTTCTAAAATTAAGCTTAAACATAATCCAATGGAAACTATTACCCCAAACTGATTAGGATTTTGCATAATTGAACCAATCTGAGGATAATAACTTGGAAATTTTAATAACTCAAAAATCCAATGATTGGGAAATAAAGCTTCTAAGAAACCAAAAATCGCAATTATTTGTAATAAATATAATATGCAACGATGGTAGAATATTAAAGATGATTTTTTCAAGTTCCTAAAAGTTAGAACTAAAAAAGCAAAAAATACTATGAAGTAAGTAGAATATTTTATACTGTAAGTAATAGCAGTACTTGGAAATGAGCTAATTAATGAGGATAGCCACATCCATAAATACACTAGACTTATAGATATTAAAATTATTTTATGTTTTTTTAAAACTTCTGGGATAGATTTTACAGACAAACTAATTATACCAAAGCTAAATATAGGAATTAATAAATAATGAATACCAATATTGATTCCCGGAAATTTAATCCGACCTAAAAGCGAAGAAAATAGTATGAGCAGGAAAAAAATATTAATCATAACCTTGTAGTTGTGGATACTTGTTTGGCAACAAAAAAGCTAAATTCAACCCACATTCACAGGTTTAAGTAGCAATTTTGATATTTTTTCTAGCTAAAATACTGAGTACGTAAAAAATATTATCATATTACCGTTGTCGCCGAGCCAGGTAAACTTAAGAGCAATCGCCAGTCCCTAGATTTCCCAAAAACAACCACCTGTGAAGCTCTTAAAGCTAAACTAGGAGCGCACTTTCGTTCGCTAATTTTATTTTTGAGGAATCCCAATTAACAATTCAACCGGGCAAACTTGGCACGCCCTCACTCTCCAAGGCTTGGAGTTATGTATACACACGAACAAAGCCTGCATCGGCAGGCTTTACCCTTAATCATCTTTAGGATTTACGGGAAATTAGAACGCAACTCTTTATTAATAGTTAGAACGAGAGCCAGAGGAACCTACTACATTAGGGTCACGATAGCCTACATTATCATCGGCTTTGCGGCTCTTGCGACCAAATAAACCAAATAATCCGAGCAAGCCCAATAAACCCCAATCGCCATCCAGATAGTTTCTATCGGTAACAGTGCGGTCTGTAGTGGTATCTGTAACAGTACCATCAGGAATGGTTGTTGTCTGAGCAGAAGCAGGCAGAACTGTGGGCAAGGTAGCCAAACTTAGAGCTAGAACAGTACTTCCTAAAATTTTGGAGACATTAAAGCGTTTCACGATCACATTCCTCAATTGAATTGCTGTAAGTAATAGTTAAAGCATATTAATTTCTGACAGCGCTAGCATCAATCTTTAGCCGCACATATATATCCGCTTAAAGTTGCATTTGCGATCAAGTAAATAAGCATTTTGGTATAGATTATGTTACCGGGCATGGCAAATTATGCAATAGTGAAGCCAACGATCGCATTAAAACAAGCCAAATTCCAAAAGATAAAATTTTCTTTTTTAAAAGATAAATTTATGTATTCAGGTATAACAAATGCTGATAATTAAAGCTAATATTTCCGCCAAGATTAGGTTCAACCTGTGTCTAAGAGTCGCCCCTCCGACGCGCGTTAAAAGAATGCTACACTGACCCTTATGATGACGATAATCACAAACAAAAACGGTATCTTGTTAAGTTAATGAAATGGATCTTAACAACTGCTCTGATTTTGAGCAGCATCACCCAATATTCAACACAAGTAATAGCCCAAACTAAACAACCAGCAACTACTAAGCAGCCTGTACAACCAGTTAAGACACCTGCTTCACCTCAAAAACCTACCTCTCGACCAGTTTTTGTTTTGCCAAAAACACCTGCTCGCTTAAGTCCTATATCTGGGCGTAGAGCAGGAATGGGTAGTCGAGATAATTGCCCTGCGGTTCCAACTCCACTTACTGCTTTAGTACCATTGCAGGAGGAACAAAAAGTTGAGAAACAGACAGACAAATCAGTTATCGGGATTGTGGGGGGGGCTAACCACCTCTGAAAAACCTACATTTTGGTTTTACGTTCCCTATACTCAGGATTTGGCTAACTCAAGTGCTGAATTTATCTTACAGGACAGTGCGGGAACGAATATTTATGAAGATGCGATCGCACTACCTCCAGAGCCAAGTGTTATTGGTATTTCTCTCCCTGAAAATGTGACATCCTTAGAAGTAGGTAAAACATATCGCTGGTATTTAAAAGTACGCTGTAAGCAGGAAACAGCAAGTGTTCCTTTGTATGTAGAAGGAGACATTCAAAGAATCAATTTAGATTCTCGTGTGATGCAGCAATTGAAAGCAGCAGGCGATCCCCGACAGAAGATTATAATCTATGCCAAAGAAGGTATTTGGTTTGATGCTTTAACTATGCTGGCACAAATACGCCTTTCTAATTATAACGATGCATCTGTTAAAGAAGATTGGCAAAGTTTATTGCAATCAGTCAATTTAGGTAATATTTCTACGGCTCCTTTAGTGAATTCAACCAACCGTCAAACAGGGAGTAGGGAACAGGGAGTAGGGAGTAGGGAGTAGGGAAGACGGCATTGGTCGGAGCTTGAAACCCCGACCAATGCTATCGTCTTGAAAGACGGGGCTTGTATCCCTACCTGAGTTCGATGTAAGGAAATAAGCTATAAATCTTTTCTGATAAGAGTTACAGGATTTTATTAGGCTGAGTGATTGTCAATAAAATTAGGCTATTGATAAATAATTTCTAGTTGACAACTTCAGTAAGTAAATTTTCC
>JBBSOX010000038.1:0-50346 GCA_038259325.1 Chroococcales cyanobacterium
ATGAACCAAGATAGCCTTCTGTTCCAGTTACTAATATTTTCATTGTGGTTAATGCCTTTGTATTGATGAGTTAAATTTTTCGTTTAGTAGGGGCGCACAGATTTGCACCCTAAAGGGTGTTGCATCCAAGAGGGAACCGCTATATTTTTCGTTTGTATGCAAATAACTTGACCTCTCTCCAAACCTCTCTCCTAAGAGGAGAGAGGCTTTGAATCTTACTCCCATTCCCTCTCTTCTCTACGAGAGGCTTCTCTTTCAGAGACGCGAACGCGAACGCGAACCGCTGCGCGAATGTAGGGAAGGGGTTGGGGGTTAGGTCATTGAACTCAACCCAGAAGCGCTATGTATATTGGCTAACAGTCATTACATAGTTTGCCGACTTAGGGATTTCCAGAAATTAAATTATTCAATTTTGGGAGCGAAGATGATCGTTAGATTCTTCCTCTCCCGCTTCCCCTGCACCCCCCGCTTCCCCTGCTCACCAAAGCGATCGGATATTTTTTTAGTTGGAAGTCCCTTACCTCTTGAGTAGCAGCACTCTATAGCGGTTCTTGATTGATGCACTACACTTTTTTCTTGTGAGATGGGTATCTTATACCAATTCTCCAAAATGAGGCAACAGATGTAAATCAGGAAAGTTTTGCTGCATCTAAGTTTCTTAATTGCGAATTGGTATTACCCGTCTCTTGTATTTCCAGGCTGGAAAAGATGCCCACTATACAAGATTCATCCTTTTATTCAGCAGCCCGGAAGTAATAACTATGTTATCTATGCAATTACTGCACTATCTAGATGCGAAGGTTGGGGAATTTGTGCCACAAGCGCTTTGCCAATTTCTAGAGAAGATGTGGCCGCAGGAGAAGGAGCATTGCAAACATGAATGGAGTTTTGACCGGAAACAATCAAAAAGTCGTCTACAAGCTTGCCATCATTCATTAAGGCTTGAGCGCGGACTCCTGCATGAGTGGGAACTAAATCTTCTGCTTGGACTTCGGGAATTAGTTTTTGCAAACTTCTGGTGAAGGCTGCTTTACTGAAGGAACGAATGATTTCTTGGATGCCTTCATCAGCGTGTTTGGCTGCTAATTTCCAGAAACCAGGATAGGTGATGACTTCAACAAAATCGCGCAAGTCAAAGTCAGTTTTTTTGTAACCTTCGCGTTTGAGTGATAAAACCGCGTTTGGCCCTGCATGGACGCTACCATCAATCATCCGGGTAAAGTGAACACCCAGGAAGGGAAAATCTGGATTGGGAACTGGGTAAATTAGTGTTTTGACCAAATAGCGTTTTTCTGGGGTGAGTTCGTAATATTCTCCCCGGAATGGGACGATTTTTGCTTGGGGTTCAACTTGACCTAATTTAGCGGTGCGATCGCTATGCAATCCAGTACAATTAATTACAAAGCGGGTTTCAAAGCTACCCTTGTTTGTTTGTAGTACCTGATTTTTACCACTTGAGGAGATTTTCAGAACTTTTGTATTAAGGTGTAAATCTCCACCCTGCTGTTGAATTAGCTCGGCATATTTCAAACAAACTTGCTTGTAATTAACAATACCAGTTGAGAAGACCCGAACTCCACCTACACATTTTACGTGAGGTTCAATTTCCCTGACTTCTTCGGGGCTGATTCTTTTAACTTTTATGCCATTGTCTAAGCCGCGTTGGTAGAGATTTTCTAAGCGTGGTAGCTCTTGTTCTTCAGTAGCAACAATTACCTTGCCACAAACTTCATGCTCAATTCCATGCTCTTGACAAAACTCGACCATAGAGCGAGAACCATCACGACAAAATTTAGCTTTGAAACTCCCTGGCTTGTAGTAAATACCAGAATGAATCACACCGCTATTATTGCCGGTTTGATGAAATGCCCATTGACTCTCTTTTTCTACTACTAAAATACGTGCATTGGGATAGCGTTTTCCTAAAGCCAACGCTGTAGAGAGTCCAACTATTCCCCCACCTATAATTGCAAAATCATACATTAGTATTATTGTACTTGAAATTACAGTAAATCTATAAAATTGGGAGTGGGGAGTGGGGAGTGGGGAGTGGAAAGTTAAAACTCATAACTCCTAACTCTTCTCTCACCAAACTTTCCAAGGAGCTTGATTGCTTTTCCACAGCCCTTCTAGGTAGTTTTTATCGCGTAAAGTATCCATCGGTTGCCAAAAACCATCATGTTTAAAAGCAGATAGCTGTTCCATATCAGCTAGCTTTTCTAATGGCTCTTGCTCCCACACGGTAGAGTCATCAGCAATTAAGTTAATTATTTCTGGTTCTAACACAAAATAACCGCCATTAATCCAAGCTCCATCACCTTCGGGTTTTTCCCGAAAACTGGTAATTTTAGTTTGCTCATATCCTAAGGAAATGGCACCAAAACGCCCGGCTGGTTGAACGGCTGTGAGCGTTCCTAAGGTTTTTTGTTCTTTATGAAATTTAACTAGCTCGGTGATATTAATATTACTGACACCATCACCATAAGTAAAGCAAAAAGTCTCATTACCCAGATGTTCGCTGATTCGCTTTAAGCGTCCGCCTGTCATTGTATTATCACCCGTATTTACTAGGGTGACACGCCAAGGTTCAGCATAACCAGAATGTACGTTCATTTGGTTAAATCGCATATCAAAGGTAACATCTGACATGTGTAAGAAGTAGTTAGCAAAATACTCCTTAATTATGTAACCTTTGTAACCGCAACAAATAATAAAATCATTAATGCCGTGAGCAGAGTAAGTTTTCATTATGTGCCAGAGAATTGGTTTACCACCAATCTCAACCATCGGCTTGGGTCTGATACTAGTTTCTTCACTGAGGCGTGTACCAAGCCCTCCAGCCAAAATCACCGCTTTCATACAATTACCTCGGAGATTTGTAGGGATATAATTATTTGACTTTTTCGAGATGAAGAGGATGCACTTAGATAGAGAAAAATTAATTCCTGTTTTCTTTTTCTCCGTCAATAATCTAACTATAAATTTCGGCAAAATTATGAAGGAAATATAAATTAAAATCTTTTCTATATAAAAGCTCTATGAATATCTAAAAATTGAAAAATAAATTACTCTATTGAAATAAAAATGTTACCAAACAAATAATTAGGGTTAGCTGACGCTAACCCTAACCAGGCTTGATTTCTGAAATCAAAACCAATAATATACCAGTAACAAAACTTACTTGTTTTTAGTTAGTTTTTTCCACATAACTTGAACTGTGGAATAAAGGGTCACATTTGTTTTCTATGACTACACACATGTTACTGAGTGCTTGCTGATAATTATCCATATCATCTTGCTCAAGGAAGAATTTGGCAGATGCTTGTATATCTTCGACAGCTTTCGACTGGTTTTTGTTAGATTCACTACCGCCATATTGTGCTAGTTCATAGCGAACCATACCTCGTTTGAGATATACTTTTGCTAGTTTGGGGCTGATAGTTAATGCTTGGTTAAAGTCAGCGATCGCTTGATTATATTCTTGCTCATAATTGCTGCTATATTGAGCAATTTGATAATAGACAATACCCCGCTGAAAGTAAGCTTCTGCTTTGGATACATTAAGTTTTATCGCGTGAGTAAAATCTGCGATCGCTTTTTTGTAAACTTGTTGAGATTCACCGCTATATTTAGCCATTTGGGTGCGGACAATGCCCCGTCTGATATAAGCTTCAATTTCATTATTATCCAGACCAATGGCGCGATTATAGTCTGCGATCGCTAGGTTATACTCTAGATCAGGATCGTTGCTATATTCGGCGAGCATATAACGGGCATTACCGCGATTCACAAGAGCTTTGGTTTGATTGGGATTAATTTTGAGAGCTTGGCTATAATCTCCAACTGCTCCTTCGTAGTCTTTCAGGTTATAGCGGGCATTGCCACGATTTACAATAGCTCTGGCATGTGTCGGTTCTTGTTCAATTGCTCCGGTAAAGCTGGCAACTGCTTTTTCATAATCCCGGTCTTTGTAAGCAGTATAACCCTGCTGATAGTAATCAGCGAAGCTAAGTTTGTTATTTGTTTGGCGAGACTTCAGTGTTTGTTGAGTGTAAGCGTTTTGGGTAACCAACGGCTGAGTAAATTTAATCATTAAATCCGCATATCCCAACAAACCAAAACCCAGCAAGCAACAAATAACCGGGTACAACTTTGACTTCTTGGAAGGTTTATAACTTGTACCGCTTGGGGTAATTATTGGCTGCCAATAATTTAGCTGCGGTGACATTGCCCTCTGTGGAAAATGCGGTGTCTGGGTGTAGCGCTTTCTCGCTTTGATTCGCGGTTGGAGATGTTCTCTAGCTTCTATAGCCCGATGTGATGGGAAGGGGTCGCGTCCGCCTAATCGCACGGTACGTTCACACCAGGGACAGCTACGCATGTGGTTGTTGTAGCGATGCTGAGGATTTGTAGTGCAGGTAATCAAAGAATCTTCGGCTTCAGCAATTGCTGAGAGCCAAGTTTGGGCACTGGGGCGCAGTAGTGGGTTGTTGTGACCGTCTTCAAAACAACGGACAAATAGTTCTTGTAAGCTGGGATGCAGAATTTCCCAAGCGGGGGCAATGGGTGTAGGAAGGTAGGGTACGTAGCGCTTTTGGCTGTAAGTGAAATGACCTGATGCAATGCGGGCTTCGTAGGGTGGTGGCTCAATAGCGCCTTGAAAAATCCCCGAAAATGGGTGAGTGCCTTCCATTAAGAGTTGGAATACCAGCACCGCTAATCCAAATAAATCGTGAGAAATTTCGCGATCGTGCTGGGCAAAAGTTTTATTCTGTAGTTCTGGTGGGGTAAACTCTGGTTTACCTACTGGGCAGCGATAAAGAACATTGCTGTTTGGGTCAAGTACTTGGAAAGAGTCTGTGTCTATCAAAGTCACCAGTGCTGTGTCACTGACGAGGATATTTGACTCATTCACATCACCAATGCAATATCCACTAGCGTGTAATGCTGCAAAAGCTGCCGCCAAGTTACGAGCCGTGCGGAGCAGGTACTGATAGTTAAATAAGGGGCAGTGTTGCCGACGGGTTCTGGGGTTGTAAAAGTCGATGATTGGACGCATCCCCTGAATGCGTGGCATCAAAAAGCCCAGGATGCTATTTTTGCCATCTGCCGCCCGTAATAAATCCTCTGGCCAAGCGATAGAGATATGCCCCAAACTCGCCGTCGGGTTTTCTGGCGGGTTGGCAAGCATCGCTTGGAGTTTATCAGCATGGGCAGTAGTTGGCTTATGGTAAATCTTTGCCACCAAGCTGTTATCGGATGGCACTGCATAAACACAAGCTTCGCCGCCACGCCCCAAACTGACATTGAGGCTGAGGATTTCTTTTCTAGGGGAACAACGTAGTACCTGCATAATGAAATTACCGCTAACGGGAGTTATGTAAGATGTGAAACCTGTAAATTTTTTGCTTATGAGTTATTGAATGCAGCTATAATGAGTGTCAAATCATCATCAGTGCGTTGCGTAATCCGTTCTGAGCGTAAAAACTTTACTAACTGCTCCTTCGCTTCTGTCTTATCCTCGGTATTAGCTACAAATTCAAACAGCGGAAAAAAGAAGGGTTTGTGAGGTTCGCCAACAACCATATTCAAAGCCAGCATTTGTAGCCCGTCAGTGATAATGCCAACATTTACTATGTCTGTGCGCCAGACTCTCATCTGCGCTGTATCTAAGGCATTAGGAGAAGTTAAAAAAGTGGTTTCGTTGATGTATTCGCCGCTGTCAGGCATAGTCAGTGCCAACAGGTTGCCCATGCCATCTTTTGCCACTGCCAAACCATCACCTATCTGCACCACAGCGACAACTTCTGGTGTGGCGACCATCATAATTAAGGTAGTCGCTAAATCTTGTGGCTGTTTGTCACAAGTAGCCGCCTCATCCTCCACAGCTTTTTTGGCAGCTAGTATGGCATCATTTAAGAGCGATCGCACTAATGCATCATCAGTGAGACTTTTCTGGGTAATTCCAATGCTTGAAATGTTTTCTATTGCTGTCTCTACAGCAATCATCGCTCCCACTTTGCCAAGGCTAGCAGAACCCGCGCCATCTGCTGCGGCTGCCACTAAAACGTTATCTGATAATACCTGCCAGTGATGAGCATCCTGACATAATTGATTGTTTTTTAAGTGACTTGTACCACATACAGACGCAGCTACAATCCGCCATTGAGTAATCTGTTTTGATATGTTCATAGGTTTTTTTCCAGCAGCTAGCTGTGTAAACATCAAGCTGCGATTTTTAATTAAACAGTCCCCCAACCAATTGGCGGTAGTGCTACTTGTTCATCTACCTGTGAATGAGAAACTGCCGACATACTAGTTGACAGCCAAACAAACATCTCAATAAAGTTTAACCCTTTGAGCTTCAGGGGGGTACGCACAGCTATTTGATTTAAACGCGTCATATTTGCATTTTCTACACCTACTGTAAAAAATGCTACGCGCTTATTTGCCTCGTCTCCCTGTAGGCGCTGGGATGCTTGCTCTACCACATTTTCTAACTCGCCTTGTGGTTCTCCATCGGTAATCATGAATACCCAAGGACGATAGTAAGCAATCCCATTGGCACGATACTGAGATTTCCGCTCTTGAATTATATCTAAAGCTTTATGAATTCCTGCACCCATCGTAGTCAATCCCTGAGCTGTCAAAATCGGCGGATTGAATTGATCGGCAGTCACAAAGTCTTGTACTACATTGATATTACTATCAAAAGTTATGATCGCCACTTCCACGCGTCTTGCTGCTAAGGAATTTTTGACTAATTCATCCTTTAAACTCAGTAAACCCTGATTTAAAGCCTCAATCGGGTCTCCTTGCATCGAACCAGATGTGTCTAGTAAGAGTACGCAAGGACAACGTGGTTCTGGGTTCTCAGCAAATTCTACTACTTCATCAAGTCTTAATGTATCATCCATAACTTTTTGTGTTATGTTAAAGTTCAAAGCTTTATTTCCCTTTCTTGAGAGTATATAATTACAGTCGCTGAAGCGACTTACAGAATATAGTATCTAGTGGTAGATGCTCTAATTTTTATTAAACAAATTTTTTTCATGAAGTTCTCTATATATTTAAGAAGAACTTGAGAACAGTTTAGTTTAGCAAAAAAGAGTTTATCAAAACCCAGCATTCCCTGTTGTAATGTATCTACCCAAAATTTATATCCATTAACCATACAGTACAATAAATACGTAAATTTTCCTAGATAAGTTTTTAAAGATTTTATGTAGAAAAATCGTTTTTTTACATAAAAGTAATTAACCATAATTAAGTTCATTAGCTCTAGAAGTATACCAGTGTAACTGCAAAAACTTGGAATCAAATTTGCCTAATTAATTGAGTGGGCATAAATAAACGTCATTATTAAGGTCTTCAGTTAAGAGTTGTCGATAGTGAGTAAAATCTAGAAGTAAGTAACATCTACTGATAGTTTAGCTATGATGTAGGAATCCGATTTGATGTCTGAACTGATTTGCGTAGGTAGGCAATAGGCACTCTTGCAATAGGCAAGGGGAAAGAAGGCTTTCCTAGTTGTATTGAGTTTTTTCAGAAATCAAATACTAGTCCTCTAGGCATTTACGTTTATTCATACCCAGCTATTTTTCTTTTGAGATAAATAAATTGAGTAGAAGGTGTCAAATGTAACAAATAAGTCCTAAGACTTATTCCTTTTAATATACATACATATTTCAAAAGGAATAACTTGTGTGTAGAGAGATATTACAAAGAAGAGAATACTTCATCGCTAATATTTTCAATCTACAAATGTTCGGTTGTTGATTCCGCAAAAAACTTGAAAAATATGAATAATTCAGGTGCATTCACCAAACTACGTCCTCTAAGTTTGTTAAGACAGTTATCCAATTGCTCCGACAGTACTTGTTTGCAAGCATTGAGTAACTCAGTTTCTTGGTCGATTTACATAGAACAGGGGAAAATAACCTACGCTACCCATTCCGTAGAACCCTTTGATCGATTAGAGCGTCATTTGCGTCGTCTCAGTCATCAAATTCCGCTGCTTACCAGCGAAGTTCGGGTTCAAGTACGTCTGATGTTTGAACCTGACTCACACAGTCAGTTAATTGAGAATGACAATAATTCTATCAACCACCCTCTTGAGTATCAGGCTATATCCTGGCTTGTTAGTCAGCAATATTTACATTCTACACAAGCAGCAGTGCTGATTCAAGAATTAGTTAAAGAGGTGATTGAATCATTTTTGTTAATTAAAGAAGGTACTTATGAATTAGCAGAACCAGTTGAAAAAATGCCAAAAATTTGTAGGCTAGATGTAGGAAAAATTCTAGAACATTGCCAAGTAAAATTACAACATTGGCAAGCTTTTATTCCCCAAATTTCTTCTCCATATCAACGTCCATATCTGTTGATTAACAGCAAAATTGAGGAAAAAGATTTACCAAAACTCCAGCCAGATTTAACTAATTGGATGAAGGGTTTTAGCCTGTGTCATCTGGCTACAATTTTGAATCAAGATGAAATCGAACTGGCTCGCAATTTATACCCTTACATCCTTAAGGGTGCGATTATCTTGCATGAAGCTGATCCACCCTTTGATAAATTACCAAAGATATTTGAAGAGCCGTCGCTTTTGCCAAAATTCATTCCAGAGTTAGTTGACACCAAAAAAGAACTAGGTACTACCGTCAACTCTTTCCCAGATATTTCTGAAGATAATATAGCTTCTGTTCAGCAATTACCACAGGTTTCTCCTCCTCCAACAGAGAACTTTCAGGAACCAACAATATCAAATAGCATAAATCCTGCTTCCCAAATAGTAACCCCTGCTACTGTAACTGCACAAAAAGTCCACAAAATTGTTTCTGTAGACGATAGTCCCACAATTCTCAAAGAAATTAGCCGTTTCTTAGAAAATGAAAGTTTTTCTGTAGTGACTATCAATGATCCACTAAAAGCCGTTTTGTCAATTATAAGGCACAAACCGGACTTAATTTTGTTGGATTTAAACATGCTAGGAATCGATGGTTATGAGTTGTGTCGGATTATACGAAATAATTCAATGTTTCAAAAGACTCCTATAATTTTTGTCACTGGGAGCAAAGGAATTGTAGACAAAGTAAAAGCAAAACTAGTAGGCGCATCTGGATATCTCACCAAACCTTTTACTCGCGCCGAGCTACTGAAAATAATCTTTATGCATTTGACTTAATTTGACTTAAAGTAAGCACACTACAAAACCTAACAAAATTGAGCTAGTGAGGATAAATCAACATGGCTACAGTTTTAGTTTTTGAAAATGCTCCTTCTTTGTTGGAATTAATCAATATTTTTTTTGAATTCTATAGCTAACTAAAAAAATAGCGACTCAAAAAGGCTTACTGCATTGCAAAAAGTAATACTTCTGGGTTAGTTACAGATTGAAATTTTTGAAGTGCTAGAAGGTTGATTCTTGCAGCGCTCAATGGGAGCAATTTCAACTGCAAAGCTTAACCGAGAAGTATTATATTCAAAATGTAATCAACTTAGGTTGACAAAAAGACTCATTGCTACAATAGACAGGCTTACCGATGCAAAAACTGCCCCCTGTCCGCTACAAAGTTTCAGGATTTCTAGAGAAATCATAATTCGGGTTGTTGTAGCCTGGATTTGACATGGCGGATGGTACAAGTTCAGGACTATTGATTAAACTGCTAACATCTTTGCCGATATTTTGGTTGGGCGTATTACTACCTAACGATATCAGTTCGCCACTAACAGAAAAATTCCAGCCTTCATTACCAACGAGTGTTTTGCCATCACCACTGGCTTCAATCCGGTTTCCAAGGAGATTGCTGTTACTGACATTGGCAGTGTTGCCGCTACCAAGGATGCCGTTGTTGCTACTAGTCTGTGTATTGGCATTACCAAGGATATCGTTGTTATTGCCTAAGTTCCAGTTACCGTTACCGTTGGTTGTATTCTCATTACCAAAGCCCCAGTTGCCATTACCTTCGGTTTTGCCGCCATCACCGTAGTTCCAGTTCCCGTTACCGTCGGTTGTATTGCTACCACCAAAATTCCAGTTACCATTACCGTCGGTTGTGTTGTTACTACCAAAACTCCAGTTACCGTTACCTTGACCACTGTTACCAGTAGCATTTGCACCATCTAAGTTTTCAATATCAGATATCCAGTTGTCGCTCTTATAAGGTACAGGTAGACCATTGCCACTTTCAGGTAGGTTGCTACCACTCTCCCTGGAGGGGGGAGTGCTGCCAAATGGTAAGTTACCAGGGAGGTTGCCACTAGCAGAAGCATTGTTAGTACTAGAGGTACTATCACCAGATGCGTTACCACCACTGAAGGGATTACTACCACCACCAGATCCCCTACCACCACCGAAGGGGTTGTTACCACCACCGGATGCGTTACCACCACCCAAGGGGTTGCTACCACCACCAGATGCGTTACCACCGGATGCGTTACCACTAGCAAAAGGGTTGCCACCACCACCAGATGCGTTACCGCCAGCAAAAGGGTTGCCACCACCACCTAATGCGCTGGGATCACCGCCAACGACTCCGACCAGTTGATTGAACGGATTATTAGTATCAGTTAAAGCCCGCTCGTCGAGTGGCCGCTCGTAATTGTAGGCGTACTTTCCATCTTCGCTGATTGTGGATGAGTTACCACCACCAATGAAGGAAGCGAAGCCACCGAAGCCACTGCTACCGGAGCCACTGTTACCGGAGCCACCGCCACCGAAGCCACTGCTACCGGAGCCACTGTTACCGGGGGCACTGCCACCGAAGCCACTGTTACCGGAGCCACCGCCACGGGGGGCACTGCCACCGGAGCCACTGCTACCATCTAAACTGCTGCCATCGGTGGACTGCCATTTGCCATCACTGAAAGAAAAATTTCCGTTACCAGATAAATTGTTGCTAGTACCTTGTGACCCAGCAGTTTGATTGCTATTGTCAGAAGTTGCCATTAGAATTAATCTCCTATTACTTGAACTGAAATTCCTCTATCAAAAGGAAGATCAAAGGTGTGAATGAAAGCATTTTTTGACTTTCATCTTCAATAAAGAAATACTAATAAAAACAGCAATTACTACCTTTAGCAAAACTATACAAAATTAAATTTACATTTCAAATGAACAAAATATAGATTGGATTGCCCATTCTTTCGATTTGGATTGTCCATTCTTTCGATATTGTCCAATTAGATTTCAGAAAAATTGTCGCTTTTCCTTATGGTGAATACTTTAGAGGTAGTTTTTAGCAGTGATTTTCGGCTCAAACAGGAAAATTTTTCCTCTGTTGAACATTACAATTTAATGTAATTACGCTACAAAAAATAGTGAAGCTTGATTTTTGTAGTCTGTTAAGTGAAAAAATATTATTTGTGAAGTTTTATCGAATTTTTAAAGATTCAAATTTTGCGATCGCTGGTGCTGTTAACTTACTTCATTTCTAGGATTTAAAAAATTGTGGCGAATAAGAGGACAGTCTATTTAGTACAGCATGGCGGAAATAAGCAGATTATTGAAAAGCCATAAAGAGTTTATTCTATAAAACTTTTGACTTTTTATTTTTGACTTCCACCTTGCGATACTTACTTTTTCGGTTGAAAGAGAGATTTATTTTTTATTATGCTTTTAACAGTGACTTAATTCGCTGCTTTGCCATATAATAAATGTTACTAAAAAACGCAATCTGTTTTTGCATTTCTTTTTTTGCAGCTTGTTCAGCAAACCAATTAGACCAAATTGAATTATCAAGGTATTGAAAAAATAAATCTTTGTAAGGATGCTTACAGCTATTATGCCAAGGCTTATCTCTAGTTGAAAAATGAATAATTTCAGGATTATTAATTAGCTGATTAAATACATCCTCTGTAAAAGGACTATCTTGCCAAGATGAATATTGAAACAAATATGGCATTTGATTCCATCTGGGTTCAAGTTCATCCCATTTTCCTGCAAGGATAGCATTCAAAGCATCTTGATCGTGCCACCGTACATACTGTTTATTTATTCTCAAATACTCCATTACTTTCTCAAAAAGCTTATCTTCCCGCCATTTTTTGAGATTCATGACTAGAACACCGGAATTAAAGTATTTAGATTCTGGGGAAATGCCAAGCTCTTGATAATTGATGAGTCCTCTTGACGAAGATACATAAGGCGCTCCCATATCCTGTGCTGCCAAGAGATAATATTCTCCAATATCAATATTCCATAATCCCTCTATATTTCCTTGTACAATCACATCACTATCAATATAAATTGCCTTATTAAATTGCTTTGGTAGCAGTTGAGGAATTAAAAGCCGATAGTAAGCAGCGATTGTAATAGTGGATGAAGTTTGTGCATTTTTGAAGTGCTGTTTTCTAGGCTTGAGCCAATTGATTTTGACTTCCTCAGATTTTAAATTTTTGATAATTCTCTGTTTGTTAACTTTACTAATTCCACCATCAATAATATATAGAACCAACTTGTGTTCACTTTGGAAATTAGCAATAACTGAGCGGGTAGCCGATGCTATAGGCATAGAGTAGTTATCATCAGCAGCACAAACAAGAACAATTGGTTTTTCGTTTGATAGGATTGTCATTATTGCATTTTTATATATTATTTGGCATAAGAGATTGTTCTGTCAGTCTAACGTAGTACGATTGTTCAAGTGAAAGGGTACGCCTTGCGCGATGAGTAGCCATCGATCGCTAGTAGGCACCCTAAAATTAGAACAAAAGACGATCCCTAAAACAAGCACACTCCATGCGTATTTCTCTAAATTGGCTGCGCGAACTAGTAGAGATAAAACTTAGTCCAGAAGAATTAGCCGAAACCCTGACAATGGCAGGGTTTGAGGTAGAAGATATTGAAGATCGCCGCACTTGGGCAAATGGCGTGGTTGTAGGGAAAGTGCTTGAGCGTCAACCCCACCCCAACGCCGATAAATTGAGTGTTTGCCAAGTGGATATTGGTGCAGGTGAGAATTTAAATATTGTCTGTGGCGCTGCCAATGTGAAGGCAGATATATATGTGCCTGTAGCAACTACTGGTACTTACTTACCCAACATTGATTTAAAAATTAAACCTGCAAAACTACGTGGTGTCCCATCTCAGGGCATGATTTGTTCTTTAAAGGAACTCGGTTTGCCCACCGATGTAGACGGAATTCATATTTTTGCTCAGGAAAATTTACCATTGGGTAGTGATGTGCGGCCGTTGTTGGGTCTAGATGATGTGATTTTAGACCTCACCGCAACTGCTAATCGCGCTGATGCTCTGAGTATGGTAGGCGTAGCACGGGAAGTAGCAGCTTTAACTGGTGGAAAGTTGAGCATTCCTGAACCTGGTGAAGTTTCTATTCCCAAAAATGCCGGAAATTTAGCTTTAAAAATTGCCGATACCCAAGCTTGTCCTGCATACATCGGTACGGTAATTGAACAGGTAAAAATTGCTCCATCTCCCGAATGGTTGCAACAGCGTTTACGGTCTGCTGGGGTACGTCCTATCAGTAATGTTGTGGATATTACTAATTACGTGTTGTTGGAATGGGGACAACCTCTGCACGCCTTTGACTGCGATCGCTTAAAATCAGTTGCAAGTAGCGAAAATTTAACCATCGGCGTTCGCTTCGCCACTGCTGGAGAATCTCTCAAAACCCTGGATGGACAAACTCGCACCCTATCAACCCAAAATTTGTTAATTACCACTAACGAAAGACCCGTTGCACTGGCGGGAGTCATGGGTGGAGAAGAAACAGAAGTCCATGAAGGGACTCAAAGCCTAGTTTTAGAAGCAGCTTTATTTGATTCCGTAGCAATTCGCCGTTCTTCGCGCAGTGTAGGGTTAAGAAGTGAGGCTTCTGGGAGATATGAACGGGGAGTTAACCGGGCTGAGTTGGAAATAGCTAACCGTCGTGCTTTATCCTTAATTAGCGAATTAGCTAGTGGAATTATTGCCCAGCAGGAAGCTGCCGACACCCGCCCCGACCCCTCTACCTGGAGTCGTTCTATTGCACTGCGTTTAGACCGAGTTAATCAGATATTGGGGCCAATCGATTTAGGAGAGGATACAGGTGAACTCCAAGAACAAGATGTTGAGCGCATCCTGACTGCATTAGGATGTCAATTGACTCCTTCAGAAAAAGATACTAACCATCAACCTACATGGTCAGTTTCTGTCCCACCCTATCGTTACCGCGACTTAGAGCGAGAAATTGATTTAATTGAAGAAATTGCCCGTCTCTATGGCTACAACAAATTCTGCGATACCTTACCAGAAAAAGCGGAAGCTGGCTATCTGCCTTTAGACGAGGAACTGATTCGCAAGTTACGAGCTTTCCTGCGGGCTGAAGGGTTGACAGAATTAATCCACTATTCTTTAGTCAAACCAGGAGAAGACAGAGAGATAGTACTGTCAAATCCCTTATTTGCCGAATATTCAGCGCTGCGAAACGATTTGATCGCCGGGTTGATTGATGCCTTTCAATACAATTTAGAGCAAGGTAATGGTGCGCTCAACGGCTTTGAAATCGGGCAAATTTTCTGGCAAGAAGATGGGTTGCAAGAAACAGAAGCCCTTGCGGGGATTATGGGAGGCGATCGCACCCTCGGCAAATGGTCAAAAAGTGGGCGCGAACAACCCATCACCTGGTTTGAAGCCAAAGGCATTTTAGAAAGTGTATTTCGGCAACTTGCCTTGCAGGTAGAATTCCAACCCGATCGCCGCGACGATCGCTTACATCCAGGACGCACCGCTTCCCTGTGGATTCGGGGTAACAGACTGGGTATTTTTGGGCAACTCCATCCCCAACTGCGACGAGAAAAAGGTTTACCAGATTCCGTTTATGTTTTCCAGTTGGATCTAGATGTGCTTTTAGAATCTCTAGGACAAGATGAAGTTCTTGTGCCAACATTCCAGCCATATTCTACCTATCCAGCTAGCGATCGCGACATCGCCTTTTTCGCACCCGTGAAAATCTCAGTTTCCGAAATTGAAAAAGTAATTACCAAAGCGGGTAAAGATTTGCTCGACTCGGTGGAATTATTTGATGAATATCGCGGCGAAAACGTCCCCGAAGGACAGCGGAGTTTGGCATTCCGTCTAATTTATCGGGCTAGCGATCGTACTTTGACTGAAGCAGAAGTTGAACCAGTACACAATAAAGTCCGTGAAGCATTGGTGGAAAAATTCGGCGTGAACTTGAGAAGTTAGGAGTAAAGAAGGAAAAAGGTTACAGGTGACAGGGCACAGCAAAGAAAAACTATCCCCTGTAGCCTGTACCCTGTAAACTGAGATTTTAAATTTTTAATTGATTAACCATGCCTAAATATGTACTCTGGGGGACTTACTGCGAAGACGTTCTCGAAAAACGTGCCCCCCACCGTCAAGCTCATTTAGACGGATTAGCAAAACAAAAAGAATCGGGTGTGCTGATTACCATTGGCCCCACCAAGGATGTTACAAAAGTTTTTGGGATTTACGAAGCCGAAGACGAAGCCACTGTGCGCCAGTTGATTGAAAACGATCCTTACTGGAAAAATGGCATCTGGACTGAATATTCTGTCAAAGAATGGATTCAGGCTTTTTAAATTGATTGTGGGGCATGGGGCATGGGGCATAGGGCATTGGTTATTAATTCTTCTCCCTCACTTCCTCATTTCCTAATACGGTTCGGTTAGGGTTTTTTGATTAAAATTCTAAATCACAAAGACGCGATAAATCGCCGTCTCTACAATAATTAATCCTTCGTCTTGACGGCGATTTAACCGAACGTATTGCCCCATCTTCCCCATCTCCCTCATCCCCATTCCCCACACTATGAAAATTTGGCAAGTTGATTTTTATCGTCGTCCCTCACAAGACGCATCTGGACAAATTTTATGGGAGTTGTTGATTTGTGACGCAACTCGCAGCTTTGAGTATGAAGCTACCTGTCTCCAGTCAGCAGCGAATTCTAGTTGGGTTGCTGCTCAACTTGAGTTAGCCGCAGGTGAAAAATTGCCAGATGTGATCCAGGTGTTTCGTCCTCAGTCTCTCAGCTTAATTGAGGCGGCAGGACGCAATTTAAGTATAAATGTCGAACCTACTCGGCACACTTTGGCGTTAAAGCAGTGGTTACAAGAAAAGCAATATCCCTCAACCCTGGATAAACCACCCCCAGCACCATTACCAGAAAACCTCTGGGGAGAACAATGGCGTTTTGCAAGTTTAGCTGCTAGTGATGTGGAAACGATATTTAGCGATCGCCCCATTCCTATTTTGCACCTCCCAGAACATCGCAAACCGATCAATTTGGGTTTAGCGTCAACAGTACCCGTCCCTGGTGTGGTAATTTATGGTGGACGGCAATCGATGCGCCTAGCGCTGTGGTTGCAGCAAGCCCGTCCCGTAGGCTTGAATTACATATCTGGCGCACCGAATGGCTTAGTATTAGAAGCTGGCTTAGTCGATAGGTGGATTGTTGCCACTTTTGAAGATCCAGAAGTTACAACAGCAGCCCAAACATTTGAACAACGGAAAAAGCATTGCCGAGGATTGCATTTTTTGTTAGTTCAACCCGATGATTCCGGGATGACTTATAGCGGCTTTTGGTTGTTGCGGGCAGAAGATTGATATTAATTGCCAAAAATATCTGTCCAATTAATTTCTATAGTTAAAAAAATAGACTAAAGCTATGTCTGGCGGCAAGCGGCTACATGTCTACACTTTATTGGAATTTGCCTATGTAGGTAGGTAAAGTACATAGTCTTACTATTTAGTATGATAATAAAATCATGCTAAATAGTAAGACTAAAAATTAATATAGATGCTCAAGGTCACAATTACCTTAGAAGAAGACATTCTACGATTTGTAGATCAGTATGCAGAGGGTAACCGTAGTGCATACATCAATACACTGCTGGCAGAACACCGCCGCCGAATTTTAGCAGCAGAAATGATTGCAGCCCTCAAGCAGGATGCTGAAGATCCAGAATATCAAGCTGAAATTGCTGCTTGGGATAGTGTTGTTGGGGATGGCATAAATGCCAGGGAGTAATTTAACTTACCGCCGGGGAGAAATACGTTGGGTGAATCTTGAACCAACAGTGGGGGCTGAAGCAAAAAAAATCCGCGCTTGCTTGATTGTGCAAAATGACATCATGAATCAGTATGGCTTGCTGACAATTGTCGTGCCATTTCGTCCCGGAAGTAAACAAGCCCCCTACGTTGTGAATGTAAATGCAACACCAAATAATGGACTAGACCAAGACCGTTTTATAGATATTGGTCAAATTCGTGCTGTTGACCATAGTCGTATTTTTGGTTTGGTGGGTGTGCTGGAGTCAGAATACTGGGAACTTATTCGTACAGCCTTAAATATAGTTCTGGGTTTTGTGGTTTAGGGGTGTTATATAGTGTCCCAAGCAGCGAACGCGATCGCTAGTTTTGCGATTACCAAAAAATCAGTTATTTATCCCAACGTCATCAACGCTTGTGGTGATTTCGCATAGCTTTATTGATTTTCTTCCAATGTTCTTTCTAGGCTAATCCAAGAACACCGTATCAACGTTAGCTGCAACAATTTGTTCTTCGGTTTTACTACCAACTATTTTTCGGGAAAACTTGCTTTTTCTCGGCAGAATACATCAAAATTTAGATGGGTTCACCCTGGTTCTTATCCTGGAACAGCAGGAACCTCTCGGAGCAAATCAGGTTTGTTGTGTACGAAAAAAAGATAAATCAATTTTGATCCCTCTCAATTGTTATCTGCCAAGTGTTTAATGTGGTTCCTACAGTTTTATCAAGGTTCGTCAGAGCGTTGAGATATTCAATAGTTGCATTAAGTTCTGCGTTTCTTGCCTCTACCAAACTATTTTCCAGACTAACAATCTCGAAAACTCCAGATCCTCTGCCTAATCTCTGCTTTTCTCTTTCTATCTCTAGTTGTTTTTCAGAAGACTCCCTAGCTTGCCCTGCAAGTTCGACCTGCTTGAAACTCAAATTAACATCTCTAATTCCGTCTGTTAGCTGAATGTCTAAGCTTTCACGCTGCTCGTTCAAATTATTTTCCGTTTGCAGTAGGTTGACTCGGCTACGCTGAAATGTTTGTTCCACCGTCAGATCGCCTAATGTTTTGCTAAAAGTTAGCCCGGCTCTAACATCTGGTGTTGCGTTGTTTCCTGTATTGTCATAACTGATATTCAAACCTAAGTCCCAACGTCTGTTATTTTCTGCCTCTAAGAGGTTAAGTTTAGCTATATTCTGGTTGAGCTGTGCCTGCAAATACTCCGGCTGATTTAAGAGCGCTAATTGCCGAAGTTTGTTTTGGTCTAAAGTAACGGGTGACGCCTTTGGAACTTCTGCTGCCACAACATTGGTATTTTGCTCGATATCGAGAACCTGAAGTAAAGCTAACTTTGTTGACTGAAGACTATTTTGAGCAGCCACCAAGCTTACTTGTCGGTTAGCGATCGCTGTCTGGCTTTGGATAATTTCAACTGGTGCTAACCTACCCGCAGCAATTAGAGCTTGGTTAATTTCCAGAATTTCTTGAGCGCTTTTCAAGGAAAGTTGCTCGATTTTCAGCCGTTCCTGAGCGCGGAGTAAGTTTCGGTATGCCAAAATAGCATCCGTAATGGTATTGGTCAATGTCGATTTTAAACCCAGGACATTGCTTTTTTCTGTGAGTCGAGCAGTCTTAATTGAAGCTCTGTTTACATCGACTCCAGCTCCTCTCAATAGAGGTTGGTTAAAACTTATCTTTGGCGTTAGAGCGTTACCTGTCAACCCAAAACTCAGTTCCCCCCCGGTGGGAATCTTCATTTTTGCCTCAAGACCGGCTTCATTAGTAGTTGTGGTTGCACTAGACTCGGATGATGCTACCGACATTGACAGGGTGGGTGTAAAATCAGGAGAAAATTTATCTTCTGCCACTGCCAGGTCTTGTCTTTGAGCTATCCTTTCGAGATATGAGTTTTTAATGGTTCTATTGTTTTGCAAAGCCAAGACGACAATATCAGAAAGCTTCAGTGCAACTGTACCAGCATCCTGTAATGATTCCTGTTGATTTTGTTTGAGACTATTTTCAGCCTTTTTTTCGGCTTTTGGAAATTGATTCTGAGAAATTAGCGCTGCTGCTTGGGTTTGCTGGACTTGCGTATCAGTCGTTAACTGAAAGTTGATAGGCAATTCTTGTTTGGAGACGCTTTGAGATGGCACTCTAACTAAGTCCTGCGGCGGCGGTTGATGCTGGTTCTGCTTATCAGTTGTTAAGTTGAAGGTTAAGAGCGATCGCCTGTCAGAATATTGCGCTGCTGGCGATCGCGTCTGGTTGTTAAGAAGCTGCTGGTTTTTTTGATTCTGAGGCTGCAAATCCGCTACAAGTGTGTCAAGCATTTTTGAAGCGTCAAGTGTAGGTTTTGCGCTCTTTGTTGGCTGTTGGCGTTCTTGGTCTGTTGGATGCGATCGCGTTTTCCTGGGTAAAATAATTGCCTCGCCTTTACTAATTGGCTGATTGCCTTTGCCTTGGCTAACGATTGGCGGTTTGACTGTTGTCTCAACGCCAACAGCAGGTGTGAATATCTTTGGGGACTTAAAAATCTGGGTGAGAATACGAGTTGTGCCCAGAATAACAGTTGAAACAACGACCGCATTAAGTAAGAATAAGTTGAGCGATCGCAAAAATAGATAAAGTTGGTTTTGAGGTTGAGAGTCTTGGTTAGGTAGCTTCTGCATGACGAGATTAATTTAGTAGATTATTCTGCTCGCCTAATTTAGATTGCTAAAATCTCAGTTAAACCGACGGCGTGTGAGTAACGCCACACCTCCAAACAGCCCAATTGCCATCAGTCCTAAGATACTATCAGGCTCTGGTACAGGTTGCGCTCTTAGAGCTAAGAGCGCTTTATCTGCTTGGATCAAGCCATACCCGTTACGGTTGTCGAAACCGATTTGTCCTTCCAACGGCTGTGCCGTGTCGCGCAGTACTTGGTACAGTTTGGTAGGGCTGGTATTAGGCACAGCTTCCAGCAACAAAGCTCCCACGGCAGCTGCGAAAGGAGCTGCCTGCGAGGTGCCAAAGAAGGGGTATAAGCCAGTGTCGGAATTCACGGTTAAAGCTTGAGCATGGTTGAAGGAAATGTCTAGCCCATCGGGAGCTACAAAGTCAGGCTTTAGAAAGCCTGGTTGTCCGGCGGAGGAGAAAGTTTCCAATTCTCCCTGTCGCGTTACCCCATCAATCGGCGAAACCTCCTGATTCCCGTAGTAAACTGCACCAACAGTAGCTGCTCCTGAATTATTGACATGTCCGAATGTTGATAAATAGGGATAATCATTACCACCAGCAGAAAAGTAAGCAACGCCCTGATTAAAGACTTCTGTAATGGCTTGGTTAATTGATCCTTCTGGAGGCTCCGGCTCGTTGAAGAAAAAGATATCATCTACAATAATGTCTGCCCCAGCCGCCGCTAGTGTTTGCACGCCCTTACCAAATCCAGCTAAATCTTCTGGACTAGCATTGGCAAATCGTGCATTAGGGGTAGCGTAGAACGCTAAGTTTGCCTTAGGGGCGATCGCGTGAATTGTTTGTAGAAGGGCACGACCCTCATCGGTGGGATCGTATTCAGCATTGACTCCAGGACTCGGATCGGGAAAATCCTGCAAAACGTTGATGCCTACTGGCAAGTAGCCCTTGACAATGTTAGTTGCATAGTTGTCTACATTACCAGCGCTATCAAAGCTGATTTCCGAAGTGTTGAAGCTATCTGAGATTACGCCGATGGTGATGCCACTACCGTCTACTCCAAATAAATCTCGCGCCGCAGTTACTCCAGTGGCATCAGCTGCTCGTTTAATCGGTAGAGTGTAGTCCGCGGCTTTGACCTTAACGACAAAGATGTTTAGGATTGTTATTGTTACTACTGTTACAGAAGTAATAGTTTGATAAATCAATTTCATAACAATGCTTGCAGATTTTAGCTCGGTTGACTGTCTAATCCGAGAGATTTAACAATATGTCCATGAAACCATAAAAATGCTTCTTCAAAAACCTGAGCCTAGTTTATTAGCTAAGATTTTCTTCAAGCTCAAAACTTTGGGCCTTATTCATCCCGTTTCAGTAAGTGTTCAAGCTGAATAAATTGGCGAAAATATTGCTGAATAAAAATAATTTCCAGCAGAACTATTTGTAAATAATTTGTGGACACGTTAAAAGTTCTACTGGAAATCTGTATATTGGGCTGCTTTCTCACAGCGTTATTTCTGCTGGAGATGCGCTACTCGATAATTTCCAGAATCAGGATGTATCTGAGTAGCCTAGACCGAGTAAAGGTCACTAACTCTGCCCATGCTTTATGTAGATAAAGAATGCGTAGCGAAATTAGTGTTCAATTAGTTTCTCTAACACTACTGTGCTGTCGGCCGAGCTACGCGACATACAGGTATGCGTTAATCTGACGGCCGGGGATTGTCCACGTGAAGTGCCTCACTGTGTTCTTGGGGCAAGCCTGAGCGAGTGGAGTTCTGAACCGTCCATTGCCTTCCGCCCTTATGTAGGCGCACTTGCCATCGGCCCTGGTGTCTTTTACCCATCCGGTGATGGTGATATTGTTGCCGTGGCAATACAGCCTCCAGTTTGCCTGACCGCCCGCGACCCTAACGTTGCTAAACCTCTGACCACACGTCCCCCTGGTCGCTGCGGATACGGAATCCACCGGACTCACAAACGTCATAGCTGCGACTGCCAGCACGGCACTAGCACCTCCAACCACATGCTTGACCATATCTAAGTTCTTCCATGTATGCATAGTAATTCTCCTTTTCAATTAATTGAAATTTGTTGTTGTCAAGGCCACCCTACTTATCCAGGAAATGTGTCTGATTCGCTGGCTTATAGATTGCCTATTTCCTCTTTCATCCTCTGATATTTAATTTATAAATTCAAGGCTTTAAAACTCATTTTTAATGCATAATTCAAGTACTTATGTTTTTTGTAAAATTATTAATATAAAATAAACTTTAACGCCTTATTGTGAATTAAAAACGCCCAAGCTATAGCAAGGGTTTCAGGCTATGGTTTAGCCAAGATGTTTAGCCATGTTAAGGTATTTACGCCTTTCCAGACTCCAACTCACATAAGCCGTCTTCATTCATTCATAAGGATTCAGGTAGCGACATATTGACAAAGAAGACGGTTGGGGTAGGGGATCGCAATTATGGATAAATACCTGCCTCAAAAGCAAGACCAGGCAAGCCTTAGGCAGTTGCTTACAGAATAACTGGTCAACATGATCACTGTACGTTCGCTCATTTTGGAGGGTGAGAGGTAATTATGTCTTGCACAGGTGGGAATCTAGTTGATAAAGAGATTCAGGCATTTGCATTAAAGAAAGAATCTGTTTTTGAAGATCGTTAAGAGGTGTAATGAAGATGGTAGAATCTGGGAGAAAGTAAAGAGTGAGATGACAAAAAGCCTGAAGCATTTGTTCAGCAGAGGGACGAGAAGTAATATCTAAGTAGAACATCTGGAAAAAACCAAACTATGTTAATAAAGGTTAAGTGAACTAAAACCCTCTTCCCTCCTGCCTCCTGCCTTCTGCCTCCTGCTTGAACCTGATGATAAATATTCACACCGACCTACTTATACATTTAGAAAATATTCAGTGCGATGTTTACAATAAAGACTACTACATATTACGTAAAGCTGTAACAGGATTTAGCTGGCTAGCTCGTAAAGCCGGGAGAAAACCAGCGCCCACCCCCACTAATAGTGCCGACCCCAATGACAAGGCTGCTGTACTGCTTTCAAATTGGTAGGGCAAATCAAAAGTACCGACAACCACTAACGTCAACCCATGCACTGTCATCAGCGCCACAGTTCCCCCTAACAAGCTCAAAACCGCCGCTTCGAGAATGAACTGTAACATGATGTCTTGCTTTGTTGCCCCAATCGCCAGCTTCAGACCAATTTCAGAAGTCCGCTCCGCTACGGTGGCGATAGTAATATTGGCAATGCCGACACCACCCACCAATAGAGAGATTACTCCTACTGCTGCCAGTGCCATTGAAACGGATTCAAGGGTTTTCTGTTGCTCCAAGATGTCTTCGACATTGTTAGTAACATAAAATTTTTGACTTGGAAAGCGCTGCTCCAACAGTTTTTTTGTCTGGTCTTCCAAGTTTTTCAGGTCTTCGAGTTTGTGGGGGCGCATCCAAATAGTTCCAATATCCTGGCTACCCATTAAAGCGTTGAAAACCGACATCGGTATCAGTAGCTCACCTTCAGGTGCCTTGTTGTTACCGGGATTAGTCTTTACCACTCCCACAACGATATAGGGTCGGCGATCGGCATAAATGCGCTTACCCATAGGCTTTTGACCTTTGAAAAGTTTGTCCGCCAGAAATTGATCAATTACCACCACAGGTCTATAGCTGGCAAAATCTGCTTTTGTGAAGAAGCGTCCCTTCACTAATTGCTTACCGGATGTGAGCAAGAAGTTTTGGGAAACACCCAACATCGAAGGATTCTTTGCTTCCCGATCTTGAAAAAATGTTTGAGAAGAAGTTGAATAACTGGAGGCACTGATTGCTTGCAAACCCAAGAGCCGTTTTTGCAAGAATTTCATGTCTTCTAGCCGAAGAAGTTGGGACTCCGGGAATACTACGACTTGAGGGGCATCTCGCTCTGCCATTTGACGGGCAATCACTGCCCGACTAATGCTGCCAACCTGAAGCGTTGCTGTTACCGCAGCTACACCCATGAAAACGCCCAAGGTGGTTAGGGTGGAACGCAGAGCATTGCCATTTAGAGATCGGCAAGTAAGAGCTAGTAGGTCAAAAGATTTGAGACTCATTGTTATTCGCTTTTAGTTTCAGTCGAATTGTCTTCGGGAACGCTTGGCATTCCTGGTTCCGATTTGGAATCAGCTGCGGGCAGCACCACTTGATCTCCAGGACGCAGACCAGAAGTCACTTCCACATTAGTCAACCCCTCTAGCCCTAAAGTGATGTTTTTTTTCTGAGCCTTACCTTGTTTATCCCGCACCAATACAAAGGGCTTTTCTTCAGAGCGGACAATCGCTTCCGTGTCCAAAACCACCACATTCTGACGTTGTTGCAAAATAATCTCAACATTTACCTGACTGCCTGGAATCAGCTTGCCAGAAGGGGAATTAAGTCGCACTTTTGCAGATACCGTTGCCTGCCCCGCTTGTTGGCTACTGCTTTGGCTCTCGTTCCCAGAAGAAGTGGTTGCTATAGGAGACAAACTTTGCACCCTTCCCTGAAATGACTGAGCATTAGGGCCGATAACGCTGATGCGGGCTAATTGGTTGACTCGGACTTTAGCCGCATTCAGGGTGGAAAGCTGGAGCGACACCAGTTCTTCGGTGGGGTCGCCCAAAGTGAGCATATCAGTACGCACCTGAACCCCTTCCCCATCCTTAACTTTGATGTCGAGAACTTTACCATTAATAGGCGCAGTCAAGAGATTATTCTGGAGTTGCTGCTGGATTTTTTGCAGTTCAAGCTGAAGGCGCTGGAGTTCACGGATATCAGTGTTGACAGCTAACTGAGCCTCCCGCAGCGCAGATTGAGCCTCCATAATTTTGTTCTGCGTTTGCTGTTGCGTATTTTGTAGCTCTATCTGAAGGTTCTGAAGTTCGATGAGATCGGTGTTAACGGTTAACTGAGCCTGCCCTGCGGCAGATTTTGCGCGGCGAACCTGTTCCTCCTGTGTGCGAAGTTCATTTTTGGCAATGAAGCCCCTTTTATCCAGAGCCTCAAGCTCCTGGAGTTTCCTTTCCTCGGCTTTTAGGTCTTCCTCAGCTTCGACAAGTTTTTGGCGGTTACTTTCTAGAGTAAGTTCCTGTTTTTGAATCTGGAATTGCTTATTTGTCTGGCTTTCCCGTTTAGCTGCTTTTAGCTTTTCCTCGGCTTCAACAACTTTCTGGCGGTTACTTGCCAGAGTAAGTTGCTGTTTTTCAATCTGCAACTGCTGGTTGGTGAGGATAGTTTGTCGGTCGGGGTTACGCAGAATAATCAGTGGCTGACCAGATTTTACCTGATCGCCAAGCCGTACTAGCACGCGATCGACTGCTCCTTCTGCTGGAGACTTAAGCGTTTGTTGACCACGCAGTTCAAGGATACCGCTCTCATTGATTGAAGTTTCAATGTTGCCGCGTTCTACAGTGACAACAGGCTGCTGTGCCAACTCTGCTGGTCGATTTTGATGGACATAAACTAGCCAGCCCCCGGCGCTAACCGAAGCCAAAACTCCTGACCAGGCTAACCATTTAACTCCTGTCTTAAATTTCTTTTTACCCTGCTCCATAAGCGCAGCGCCCGCCGTTTTTGAAATCATACAATCCCTTGCGGCTGAATCAAATGGTTGAAATGGCGTTGTCTAACTTTACCACCAGGCTGGGCAAGCTTGTATCAGCGAGCAAAATTAGTATATTGCCTAACTCCACTTCAATATTCTGAAATTAAATCTAGTAATTCAAGGTTTTGAAACTTCTTTTTTATGCATAATTCAAGGATTTATGTTTTTATTACTATTCCGACTCATGCAATCTGAAGCTGAGGTTATATCTGGTAGCTCATAGTCGTAGATGTTGCGTTTAAGCCCATTGCACAGGATCTAATTGATAGTAACGTTGCAGTTGCTCATAAAGTGCCGGATGCTTGGATAGCAATTGGTGCGGTTTCTCAAAGAATGTCTCAGTCGCTACGGCAAAAAATTCTGCGGGATTGGTTGCACCATAGCTATCCATTACCGTCTTTACGCCTTGTAGAACATCATTGCAAATTTGCTGATATGCTTCTGTCATCACCTTTGCCCAAATAGCATAGTCTGAGTTGCGTTGCAGTATAGGAACTCCGTCAGCTTTACCATCTTCTTGATCTAACTGATGGGCAAATTCATGAAGCACAACGTTACGTCCATCTCTCGAGTTATTAATGTCTTGTTTCACTTGTTCCCAAGACAGTACTAGTTGGTCATTTGTCCACGATTCGCCCAGTCTTGCCACACGCCTTTCTTCAACAACATAATTTCCGATGGAAGTCGTTTCCTGAACAAAATAAGCGTTGGGATACACCAGAATTGAACGAAGTCTAGGGAAGTATTGCCCACGTTCATTTAGTAGGAGTAAACAAGCGATCGCAGCAAGAGTCAGTTTCATTTCCTCCGTCACCTGTAATCCTCTACAGCCAATAAATTGCTTTTCTGCTAAGAACACTTGAATATGTCCCTGAAGTCGTCTAATTTCATCGGTAGAGAGACACAGATAAATAGGAAGATTATTCTCAATAATTGCATTCCAAAGTGGGGGAAAAGGACGGTGTTTGAGACGGTTTCTTCGCCTTTTTAATAGAACAGGATTGATTAAAATACCAGCGAGAATCAGCCCAATAATGATAAAGACAACTATTGTTTGAATCATTGACTTCTGAGCAGGTTACATATTTAAGTCACTGGTAAACAAAATTTAGCTAACATAATTGTTCTTCTTGTGGCTCAAGAATTAAATTTAAATGAGACTTTTCTCTATTTTCTAAAGTTTTCTAATCCTACATATCACCGCTATTGGATCAGAATTATGCAAGATTGAACTTTGGTAGAAAGACTTTTTTGAAGCCCTTGCTCAACTTTGGTAATCAGTTTGTCAAAAGCCTCTTGATCTGCTGTCAATTGTTCTTGAAGAACTTTCTCTAACTCCGGTTTTATCTGCTCACACATATCCTCGATTTTTTTGTCACTCAAAAAACTAGAACGAACCCAACTAGGTACATCCAGATTTGTCTTGATTACTTCTTGAACACTCTTGCGATTTAGCTCCATTCCTGCTGCCATAACCGAAGCCCCATATACTAGGGCAATAGGCCAGGTTAAATGTCCAGTTAGTATGAGAGTGATGATACTAGCTACAGTGCCTCCACCAATTACTACATTGACAATAAAGCCCACTGTTTCAGCCAGAATAGCATCTCCAATTCTTAGCTCTGGGTTAACAAAATTTGGGTCAATGCTATCCTGGAACCTTAAGCTACTTCTAGGTATCTGAAATTTTCGACAGATTGGATCGGTTTGTGCGGCTAAATCGGGTTGAATTTTATTGCTAAACCAAGAAGCGCATTGATGATTAATTATCTGCACAGCGTGTTCGCTTTTGAGCCACTGTTCTGCCCGACTGATCAAAGATGTTTCCAAATCTGCTAAAGTCCGTATTTTGTTTTTTTGCCAATCTTTTAAACCTGGTTTAACTGCGTTGACAATCAAGCCATCTGTCAAAGGCTTAGTTAATGATTCGATTAACTCCGGGATATGCCTTTCAATCAAACCTTGAAGCGTATTCGAGGTAAATAGTTTGTTGACTTCTTCCTTAAAAGCAGCAGCACGCAGATCCCATCGCCCTACTCGTGCTAAACCTAGTGCAATGCAGCGTTCCGGTTCTGGATCAGGGCGAAGCAGCGTTTCTGGTTCGGGAAACATTTCCTGACAAAGAAGGTGCGTAAACTTCATGCGAGATGCACCGCCAGTCATCAGCAGAAGTTTCGGTACAATTCCAAGTTTTTCCAGCTTTTCTTTCGCCTCGGTTAAAGAATCGCTAAACGATCGCACCCAACTATGATGCCCCAGTTCCGGTAAGGGCTGGTTTAAAATTTCCTCCATCATCAATTTATTGACTTGGGGAATAAAATAAATCTGTTCGTTGATTGACTCGAAGCCACGCGCAAAGGATTCAGGATCGCTGTATAGCTGTTCATTAGAAAAGTAATCTTCTTTAGCTTTGCGGCAAGCAAGTTCACAACGAGCTTGGTGATGCGGATATTCCTTAAATACTTTTTCGAGTAATGCTTTTTGCTCATGGTTGGCGAGAGTCCGGGCAAAAATAGCTTTGTCAATTAGAGATGCACCCAAAGTATTACTCCCGAAATCTATCGGGATTTCTTCTAAACTCTTAACCAGAGTAAAATCTGTAGTTGAAGAACCAATATCGACAATTAGCACCGATGCAACAAGTTTGTCATACTCCAGTTTCCCGGCTTCTTTGGCTTGCATGAAAGCAGCCCGCGATTCGGGTACAACATTTATTTGGGGAATACCAGCTTCTTGAAGCAGCTTTTGGTATTCGGTGCGATCGCTAACTGACCATCCTGAAGGGCAACCTATGTAAAAATAGCTACCTTCCCCACCTTCAAGTTGTTTACTTTCTTTCAAAAGTCGGTAGTAGGTTGCTACAAAAGTGCTAATTGTTTCCCGATATTTGGGATCGTTGTTAGGTTTTTGCTTGAATGAAATTGTCAGTTGAGTAACACCAGCTTGAATTAATGCTTGTTCGCCGACAAGATAACCGAGTTTGGGATGCCACCCAAGGGCTGTAATTTGGTTCTTCTTGTTATTAATTTCCAGCATCTGGGGGGGGTCGATGCTTTCGACTATCGCTTTAGCTACAGCTGTTTCACCGTGCCCCAAATCAAAACCGATTGTTTCTAAAATTTCCATACCCTTATTGTCTATTATTCTGTAGCAGAGGAATATGCTGGCTCAATTACCCTACCGCGCCTAATCAAGCGATCGCCTTTTAATAAAGCAGGAGTTAGAGTCACGTGTTCTTTGGTATCGGGGTCGATACTTGGCTCGAAATCAAAATACCCGCGATCGCTGTGCGGGTCATTTGGTCGGTAAATTTGAGCGTTAATTCCCTGAGACATTAAAATCTGTGGCAGAAGTTTTGCAAGTTCATAAGCCATTTGGGGTTTATCAAGTTTTGATGCGCCCATCAGCCTTTGCAGAAAATTCAATAGCTCTGGCAATTCTTCTATTGCTAAGTCGCCTTCATGTTTATTCCATTCTTCTACTCTAGCTACTGCTAGGTCGATAGTGTTGAGAGCATCGCCAAGATGATCTAAAAATACTTTGCTATCAACCCTAAGCATAGGTTTAGGTAATTCCAATAGCTCTGAAGACATAGAATTTTGCTGGCTCCTTAACTCAAGTTGAAGCACAACTTCTACCCCTAGAAGTATAGAGGTTAGTAAGATAGCCATCCATGCACCTGGGCTAGTTTTAGTTAAAGAGAACAACGAACTTAATATGCCTATATAAATTAGTCCCTTTAGCAGTTTCAGGATTAATCTGCTGGAAAAAAGGTTTGTACTTGGGTTAGGAAATTGTGTTTGCTCTATTGGAGCAATTTGAGAATAGTTAGCCGCAGCAAGAGTAGCAATGGACTGCCGCAGCGTATCTAAAAAAAAGGAAGCCAGACGAATTTGAGCTAAATTAAGTTTTTCAATGTAAATTCTTTCGAGATTATCAAGCCGATTCTGAACCAACTTAACTATCTCCTCAATGTTGGTTGTATTGTCAATATCTGTCTGGAGTTGGTTGCGTTCTTCGCTAAAAAGTGAAGTTATTGTTTTCATTGCGTTGGCTAAGACTTTAAGGTTACTAAATAAAGGTGAGAAACTGACAACTGCTCATTTCACCCTGTAATCACATGATGACTGATGTAATTAATAGACATCTCCAGAAATTAATTATGCGTTACCTGAAACCCTTGTGGAGACGTTGCATTGCAACGTCTCTACATTCATTTTCACCAGATGCCTAATCTAAGTTGTGTAGTTCCAGTATTTTTTGGCTGGAAAATTGCGCTCAATGTTATCTAGAAATCTTGCATATAGTTGAGATCAAACATAGACTGCTGATGAGGTAGATTCACTGGCGCGTTTGAAGCCACCCATTGCCTAACCATTGATTGCAAATTACTACCCATCAGAAGGAGAAGCAAAATGTTTATCTGCGTCATTGCTGACTACGGTACAGGAGATCCGGCATTTACAGAAGTCACACAACGTTTACTGATGGCTTCTCCCGATGCCCAAATTCATTTGCTTTCGGTTCCAGCATTCAGTACCTTAGCAACGGGATTTTGGATTGCTCAACTGGGACTCAACCCTGGCCCTAGCGATCGCCTAATTTATCATAACTGTGCGCCTCGTCAGGATGATCCCGAAGCCCGTCGAGACAATGAAGGTGAAGGGCTAACTTATGCCCTTTTATCCAATGGTGTAAAAGTAGTGGGTGTGAATGCAGGCTACACCCTCTCCTTTATCAAAGACCATACAAAGGAGTTGCGAGTGGTCAACGTTGCTCGTGGTGGATCGCAGTTTCGCTCACGGGATGTCTTTCCTCCGGCGGCGGCTGCCATTATGAATGAAGATTTTAGCCTTCTCGGAGATAACCTGAAGAGTGAGCAAATCCCAGATGTTCCACCAGATCGAATTGCCTGGATTGATGGCTACGGCAACATTAAAACAACTATTGGGGCACATACACTTAACTTGGAGCCTCAAAGCAAGATCGTGATCCGAATTGGAGATGTGGTGAGTGATGCAGTGTATTCTGATGGCAGCTTTAAAGTGTCTGAAGGGACTTTGGCTTTTGCTCCTGGTAGTTCCGGTTGGTCAAGAGGCGATTCAGGAGAACCATTGCGCTTTTTAGAGTTGTTTCTGCGAGGAGGGAGTGCTTGGGAGCGCTTTGGTCGTCCCCGTGTGAATCAGCAAGTCACTCGAATTGCCTAAAAGCAGGTAGTTGGTTTGTGTGTATGCATTTCATCAGCTATCCCAAGGCGATCGCACCCAAAAATTCTAGAGGAAACCTCCTAAATCAAATCCACACCCCACGCCCTACAGATAAGCACTATCTGTGTTTAACTGTAGATATGGACATTAGTGATACTAAGTATCCCTCTTCTGTCACTCTCCGGGAGGGCGATCGCTAGAAGCCCCATGAGGCAATCAATACAAGCTATACTATTAGAAAAAAATTGGTCTTGTATTTGTTATTAGAAAATAATCGCGCGTAGGCGTAGCCCGTCGTAGACATCGCTTGTTATACAAAAGAGGGATAGATCAGGACTTACGCAACTGGCACAAATAGCGGGCAGGCCTGCGCCTTACCCCGCGACAATTTAAATCAAACCAAGCACATAAGAATACTTGGGCGTTTCAGTTGCTGAATTAAATAATTAGAAAGCAAGTTATACCAATTTTGTAGTAAACAATAACTCTACTACAGAGCGCCCTATCTCTTCACCCTCTTCTTTTGGCTAAGGTATTGTAAGAATGGCACTAAATTAAGCGCAAACCCTTGATATAACTGGCTTTTGGGTGTGGGGAATTAAGAAGATGTTGAACTTCTTGAGCAACTAAAATTTAATTGTCTTAAACACAAACCTGCAACCCTACCCCCAACACCCTGCCAGCAAGGAGGTTTTACCTTTTCTTAGTGCCATTCGGTATTGTAATTATTGGAGATTTTATTTTTTGAAAGTACCGGGTTTACTGTTTATTCCAAATAGCTCTGCCATTGCCCCTCCTCCAACCGCTATATGTGCTCCTGGACTGGCGCTCTAGAACGTCTTTTGGGGTAACAATATCATCCGGCGCAAGTACGGGTAACAGGGATAACAGGTCTTCCGATCCCAAGCCTAAATTTCTCGGAGTGGACTGTCCACCGTCCCACGGCCACATAGGGTCGTTCAAATTGTGCCCATACGGCTGACCAGAACTCGGGTAAAACGCGCTTCCCTCGTGTCCATTCTCCTGCCACTCGGCCCAAAGGAGGTCCACAAACGCATGATGGAGCCAGAATGATGGGTCGTTGGGAGAGCTAATAACGCTACCCATCGTACCGAGAGGATTCGGGATGCCACCGTTAGGAGGGAGAATAATCCCACCGACCAGCCCGTGGATGTAATTATGCATCAAGCCTCCTCCGGAAATCGTAAGTTGCCCCTGGTCATTGAGTTTCCCAAATCCTTCTAGAGCCGGGCGAAACGTTTCGTAGTTATCAACAGCGAGAATTTGGTCTACGTCCGCCTTAGAGATCGGGTAATTATTGTTGGGGGGAACTAGCATGAAACGTAAAAGCGCGGTACCCATTGATTCCCCGGTTGGCGTTATATGTAGCTCCGGATTAAGAACCCAACCGTTAGCTTCCGAGAATGGACCTGAGAGAACGGGTCCCCCTTCAAAATTCCCTGCTTCTGTTGCGTCATTAAATATCACCCCTTTACCGTTTGGTCCCATAAAATCGTCACGAAAAACGACGTCTAGCGACTCGGAGTCCGTCCAGTCCCAGTAGGGGAGCGTTACGCTTCGATCTACCAATTGCAGAGCTTCTTCAAATCGGCGTATGTACTCGCGGTGCCACGGCAGAAATCCAGCATCCCCATGAGCGGCATCGGCCCCAACGGCCGGTCCTGAAGCGCTAGTCATTTGCATAGAACCCATGCTAAATCCAGCATTCCCATGAGCAGCATTGGCCCCAACGGTCGGTACTGAAGCGCTAGTCATCTGCATAGAACCCATGCTCGACATAAATTCCTTCGACATAAATCCCATAGTTTCGACATGTATCGCAACGAACTGGTCGTAGATACTGACTTTGCCACCTTTTGGAATCGTGGTTTTTAATGTTTTTACGGCATTGACAAATGCCGCTTTCTCGCGTGATGTCAAGTATTTAACGTTTTTCCTATCGGTCTGATACTTTGGCTTCAAATAACCTTTGGCGCTCACATAAGATGGCAATAAAGCTGCGGATGCCCCAACAACAGAGCCGACAATCATGTGCAGAAATCGACGTCGATAAAGATTATTAAACACAACAACTTCTCCCTTACTTCCAGATATAAAAGTACGGCTTATGTGAGTTAGAGGCTGAAAGAACACAGTCTCGTTCATAGGGTTAGAGCTTACGATTAAAGCGAAGGCTAAAACCTTTGATATGACTTAGGAATTTTTAACTCACATAAGGCGTAAAGTTTTACTTGATCTCTGAAAAAATCTCAGTAGTTTTGTAGAGTGTGTTATCCGCATTTCTCAGAAGCGGTGCGTAGCTTGCCGCCGTAGGCATCGCTATTAACCAAACCTTTATCTAGCTTAATTTTGAGCGTTTTCGACACTGCACGAATCACAACACTATGTCAACAAGGTAAGCTGTTCGTCATTTAGATCGGTTAAGGTCAAAACACTAAATCCTTATGCTGGAACTGTGACAGCAGATCGGAATACCCAATTTAAATGCATGACAGCTTATTTTATCTCAAGCCTAAGTGGCATAAGCGCTTTGGGCTATCCGTTTAAATCTTTGTAAGAAATCCAGGGTTAGCACGTAACGCACCACAAGCTTGGAATGGTGCGTTGCGTTCTAACACACCCTACGTATATTTCAAAAATCAAATACTAAGTTCTATAGTCTAGAAAAAAAGGTCGTTAAACACATTAATGTAAAAAGACTTAACTATTCCTACCGTATAGTAAGTACGTAGGTGTCAAGAACGTCTGAAACGGGCATTCGCGGCTGTAGGGTTAGATAGTCTTGACTATTGTGTATTCTCTCCTGTGTTACCCCGTGATAATTACTTTGATTTACTTTCTTTGGCAAACATTTATTTAGATACCTTTGAGTGGGCGGGTGGCAACACAACACTAGATGCGATCGCTTGTCATTTACCGATTGTTACTTGTCCTGGTGAGTTTATGCGAGGGCGTCACTCCTATGGTTTCTTGCAAGCTATCGGTGTAACAGAGACAATTGCAGATGATGCCTGGCAATATATTAAGATTGCAGTACGATTAGCAGTAGATATTGATTGGCGATACTCAGTTCGTGAAGCTCTAAAACTGTCAATCAACGTTTTGTTTGACAATCCCACTGCTACCCAAAACTTAGAAGCCTTCATCAAGCAAGCGATCGCTATAAGTCTTTAACCGAACACGATATTACAACAATCCCCGATAACGAATAAAAACCAAAATCACCGCCCACGATCCTAAAGCGACTTTGACTGCAACCAGAATATTCAGCAAAGGGACAATCCCCCCACTCAAAAGTGCGCCCATTTCTCCGTGTGGTAACTCAACTCCAGCCAGAGTTATAGCCGCCAGTACAATGAAAACCAAAACCGAAACTTTCTCCCATGTAGCGGCGTGGTAGCGCTGGTAAACCCCTTGCATCCACTCTGGTGATGAGGTAATGGCAATCAACCCGATCGCAGTTCCACCTGCGACTCCAGCCGCAAAACCACCGCCAGGGCTGAGATGTCCCCGAATAGCTAGTTCGATACTTACCATCGCAGCAATAGTTGCTCCCAGACGCGCCAGCACGATGGATGGTTGATCTGTGAAACGATAGATCGCGCAGGACGGCTTTTCATTGGCTAGCAAAAAGTATGCACCCATAATTGCGATCGTAAATACTACTACCTCGAAGATCGTGTCATACAAACGATTTCTGAGAATGATCACTGTTACCGCATTGGGTATACCACCATCTTTAACAATCGATTCAACGATCGATAAATCCGGTACGACTGGCGCTGAATTCGGCAAGACGAGCATTTTTACAAACAGCGCTATCCCTGCTGCAATGTAGATCCATTTCATTTATGCTTCTCCCCTTCAGCTGGTGTACTTACATAACTCAGGATTGTCGCTGGTGATGCAAGTTCGGTTTGCATGATGTCATAGATGCGTTGGATTCTGGTTTTGGTGTGATAAAGTTGCTTTTCGTCTTGATCGCTTTGTTTCGGCCGGGCACAGATTGCATGGACTTCCTTTTCCATCAGCGCCCGGTGCAAAGACTGCGTATTTGTGTAGGTTACTAGTTCAAGACGCATATAGCGTTTGCCAAAAATTGTACGTAACTCATCCATCAGTTTGGCAAAATGGTGATTTTCATCTGGCTCTTCTTTGAGTACGCCAAGACGCATCACCAAAGATGAGCGCACTGCGATCGCATTGAGAGTAATTGCCAGCATAGTACCCACCAAGGCTTCGGTCAAAGCAACATCCGCCGCTCCCAAAACTGTGTATACTAATGCTGCGATCGCTCCCAATATGCCGCGAATTACCAACGCATGGTATGGATTGACCTGAAATACCAGCATACAAGCAGCCAATGGCAGCAGGGCGATGATCACATAGATATAGCTATCATTCATGGCTACCCTCGCTACTAGAACAGTAAGCCAACACATACCCCAGCACTGTATTCCAGATGGCTAAGGAGATGATGGCGAGGATGAGTAATGGCCATTCACTGGGTATTTTCAAGAGCAACCCGATAACGATACTCATCGAGCCGAGTGTATCTGCAACCGAAAGACTATGCAGCTTGAATAACACTGAGCGATCGCCGAGCAAAGGGAAGGTTCCCCAAAACCAAAAGAAGATTCCTAAAAATATACAAGTATAACTAAGTACGTTAATCATAAGCTGTTACGCATTTAACTTGAACATTTACATGAAGGTTGATGACTGATAACCGTTAACCGTCAACATTTAACAGTTAACACCGTAAAGAGTGTTTACACAATTTAGGCGCGCATCAGCTTATTACTCATTCGCTAAATCATTCATTCTTTTGAGGACATGTGCCAACAGCATTAAGCCGGCATTCCCCACACTCAAGATGATTACTCCGACAACACCTATCATCCAATCGTCACGCAAAACAGATACAACCAGGATCATGATTGAAGTTTTGGTTGCAGCACTGGCAAATGCCAGCATTTTTTGCCAAATATCATCATCTTGCCATGCCTCATACATAGGGATGAGCAGTGTCAGAATCATTGCAATCAATGCCAGATTCAGGATCATATCTTTTTCCTCCGTCGCACTCGATGCACTTCATACCAGCCTGCTTCGTGATATTTCAAAACAATGGTCTTTGGTGTAAAGGTGATCAAGAATATATCCAGAAATATCAGCCCTGGTGTCCGTCCTGGTTTGACTTGTTCCATAGTTATATCTTCGTGGTTATGCGGGCGGAGGATGATTTCAAATGCCTCAATATACGCCTGCGGAATCGCCACTATGATTTCACCCAGCACTCGCAGCCAATCTTTTAATGATTGCCTAGCTGTACGACCACCGGGCAATAGGAAGGCGATGCTGATGCCAATGATGATATTTGCCACACTGAAATTAGCAGTGAGCAAAAACCAAATAGTCAGTCGCAATATAAAATTTAGATGCCCAACCATGCAAATCCCTTCCAGAACAGCAAGATTAAAATCAGACTCATTACACCGATCAGATGATCAAATTCTTCAAGGACACGCGGTAGCTTGAGTATTGAGTGTTTAAAAATTAGCAAGTACGCTAACCATCCAACGCCGATGGTTGCGAGGGGTTTGATGATATTCGCAACGGTGTACGCCTCGTAATACGCAATATTAGCTAGGAACAGCCCACCGATTAACAGAATCATAGCTGCCCAGAAGCCAGGCTTTACATCGGCTTTTCCCCCACGCGGCAGAAATATGAATTTGGCAAAGGATATTGCCGTTCCGAGAGCTGCAACATTCATAGCGATCGCTTGCCAAGGCAGTAAATTTTTTGTCGTCAACACCTTCGCCCCAAAACCGGATAACAAGGGAAAGCCCGATATCGAGAAGCTGGCTATCACCAAGGCAATCCAAATTGGGGTAGCGATCGCTTGATGTTGCAGTTCCTTGAAATTGCGACTCGGTAAAGCCCCGGCAATTAGAAAAAGCGCCGATTTAACCAGTCCGTGCGTCAGTGCATAAAAACCGCCCACGGACGGCGCAGCGAGGATAAAACCCAACTGCGAAACCGTGTGAAACGCCAGCATTCGCTTGGTATCTTTTTCAAAGACTGCATAGAAAACTCCCAAAAGCGCCGTGCCAACTCCAAAGGTTCTTACTATCGGATCAATCTCTGCCACCATCAGCGCACACCGCACTAATGGATAGACACCAGCTTTCACTACAACTCCCGACAGCATCGCCGACACTGGCGTTTCCGATTCAGAGTGAGTCAACGGCAACCATAATCCCGATACAAAAATTCCTCCTTTTGTCAAGAGTCCCAAAAAAATCAGCGCAAGCGCCTCTGGAGGTGCTACGCGCAAACCTGCAAAACTAAAGGAATGATCCGCCTGATAAACCAACACCGCACCAACCAGATAAAAAAGCATTGCCACGTTGCTGATAAACAGATAACGTAAGCCAACCCAAATCGAGCGGTCAGTTCGGGGATAGGCAATCAACAAAAACGCGGCAATACCACTTACCTCTAACGCCACGTATAAACTGATTAAATCTGAACCAACAAACGCGGCATTTACACTGCCGTGTAAAATGATGAGTTGTGCGTAAAAAAAAGCTGTCTTATTGCTGTGCCAACAGTAGAGGATGACTGCTGCCGTTACCAGGGCATTAGTTAATATAAAATAGCCGCTTAATTGATCGATTGTTAAGATAACGCCGAAATTATCCAGTAACTTGAGTGTCAGCGGAGAACGCTCAACAAATAGCTGCATGCCATATCCAGCCGAAGCAAAGGCAACGCACAGTGCGAGATATTTGTCAATTTTGGGGAGCAGATAAATGACGAACCCCACAAAAAATGGTAGTGCAATCCATGCGATTGTAATGGTACTCATGGAGTATTGTTCTTCTCAATTTCGTTGCTTTCCAAAGTTGGATTATCCCGTGCCAGCTTCATGACGCCGACTAGCATTAACGCCTGAATCGAAAAACCGATTACAATCGCCGTCAATATAACCGCCTGGGGAACCGGATCGGCATAAGCGCCATTTTTTACATTTCCAACAATTGGTGTGAACAAGCCACCTTGTGATGCAATCAGCACGTAATAGGCGATAACCCCCGTACTCATGACATCCATAGAGATGATCTTCATAACGAGGTTCTTTTTAAGGATGATGCCGAAAAATCCGCAAAATATTGTTGCGAATATGCACGCTTCTAACACGGGAATTAACTATTGGGTAAAGGTTAGCTGCTAAAATCTAAAAACTTATAATTTATAATTATGCAACATTATGCAACAAAAAAGGTATCTAAACTCCACCTAGAGCAACACTTTTTTTAGTTGCAGATAAATCAAACGCTTTTTAGTTATGAATTATGAATTAAGTAAGTAGGTGAGAATAAATCAAAGTAGTCAAGTAATTTAAAAATCTTAAAATGAGTTTGTAGTAAGGGCTTCAGTCCTTATTTATTCGCGTAGCGTCTCGCAGAAGGGGCTGAAGCTCTCACCACAAACCTTGAATTATTTACACCGTTCTACTTATGAATTAGGTAAGATTGGCTTCTTCTAAAGCTTCTTTTTCTTCTGGCGATTGTTTAAATGCAAACCGCAATAAAGGCGGTGCTAAGAAGGTAGTCAAAATCACCATAATAACGATCGCAGCTTGCAATGGTTTATCTAGAGTACCACTAGCTGCACCAATGGCGGCAAACACTAACCCAACTTCGCCACGGGGAACCATCCCCACACCAACCGCTAACCGATTAATTCCAGGTTGACCAAAAACCGCCCAACCTGTGACAACTTTACCGATAATTGCTACCAACATTAAGAAGATAGCAATAATTAATCCTTCTCGATTTCCTGGAACTAAAGGATTAAGAACACCTAAATCAACTTTCGCGCCAACTGTCACGAAGAAAACTGGTACTAAGATATCAGCAACCGGTTTAACCTGCTCATCTAGCTCTTTGCGTTTATCCGTTTCATCCAAAACTAAGCCAGCCGCAAATGCGCCTAAGATAGCTTCTAAATGAATGGCACTACCCAGAAAAGCCATAAAGAAGGCAAAGATAAATGCTGGGATAATTAAATTGCCTCGCGTTTGCAATTTATTCGCAATGGCAACAAAACTCTGATTGAAATATTTGCCGAGGAGAATCGAGCCAATGAGAAAGACTGTAGCGCTAACAATTAGATAAATGACGTTGAAAATATCAACCTCACCAGTTTTAGCAAGACTCGCAACTACTGCCAATACAATGATGCCTAAAATGTCATCAATTACAGCTGCACCGACAATAATCTGTCCTTCACGAGATTTTAACTGCCCAATTTCTGACAAAACTTTGGAGGTAATCCCAATACTAGTAGCTGTCAGCGCTGCACCTGCAAAAATCGCTGGAATTACTGGCGCATGAAACAATAAAATCAGCCCCGCCGTACCAGCCGCAAAAGGAACAGCTACCCCAACACAAGCAACAATTGTCGCTTGATAACCGACTTTCTGTAATTCTTTTAAGTCTGATTCTAGACCAATTTCAAATAACAGAATGATCACACCTAGTTCGGCAAGCACAGAAACAACTTCGCTCTGGCTTTGGAAGATTGATGTGACGGCATCAGGACTAAGGTTGTTAATGAATTGCAGGATAGTCATGATAATGGAGTCGCTACCAGCTGCTCCACTGTCGGGAAAAACTACCAAATGGAGAGCAGAAGCACCTACAAGCACCCCACCAACTAATTCTCCTAATACAGGGGGCAAATCAATCATTCTAAATAATTCGCCACCAATTTTACTAGCCAGATAAATGACTACTAAACTTAGCAATACTCCAGTCAGCACAATAGGAGCATATTCCGCCTCGTTAGTTGTTGCTAGTAAAGGAGACTGTAAACCTCCGGTGAGAAAATTTAAATCGGTAAACGAATTAACAATTGGTTCTGAAACAATCATGTTTTTGCTTGTATTGCTGATTCATTGTTGGTCTAATCAAGCCCTACCCGATAGGAAGGCTGAGGAACAGGCAATAGTATAAAATTCATTCCTATTGCCTATTGCCTATTGCCTATTGCTTATTGCCTTCTTCACCCCTATTGCCTTTTCATAATTACGAATAGGTGTCAGTATAGTTACTAACACCAGAAGTATTATCACTTACATGAGGGTTAACTAAAGCAACGGCTTGTTTAAGTGCATCTACACGATCTACAAACATGTGATGCTCTGGTACAAACCTCGAAATGCCAAACTTGTCTAAACGCTTTTTGACTTTGCTAGTTGCACCAACAACTAACACATGACGACCTTGTTCACTAGCATCTTTGATAGCGTTTTCAATTGCCAAAGAAGCAGTCACACCCAACATTGGTACATCTGTCAAATCCATAATCAACACATCAGAGTCTGCCATTGCTGAATGTTCACGAGCGATCGCTTTGGATACTCCAAAAATCATCGGCCCGCTAAGGTAAAATAGCAGAACGCGTCCATTAGCTAGATCAAGCCATTTTTTCTCTTCGTCATTCAAGACAATTGCATCGTCGGCATCGCTAATTGTCTTTACTTCCTGAGATTGTAATTCCGAGAGGCGATCGATAGTTAAGATATTAGCAATGAACACTCCCACACCGACGGCAACAATCAAGTCAACAAATACGGTCAAAAACAACACACCGTACATGATGATTGTGCCTTTCAGCGACACCTTATGAGCGCGTTTCAAGAAGCTCCAATCAAGAATGTCAACCCCCACCTTGAGAGCAATACCAGCCAATACCGCCATTGGGATAGGTTGAGTGATACGCGCAGCCCACAAAACTACAACTAACAAAATTAATGCGCGAGTTAAACCAGAGACAGCTGTTCTAGCACCAGTTTGGATATTAACTACCGTTCCCATCGTGGCACCAGCACCAGGTAGCCCACCACACAAACCAGATACTAAGTTACCGATACCTTGACCAATCAATTCTTTGTTAGATTTGTGTTCAGTGCGGGTCAAACTATCTGCAATTACTGCCGTTAGTAGAGTATCAATACAACCCAACATCCCCAACATTGCCCCATCAACAAGCATCCTTGTCATTTGGGATGCAGTGAAGACAGGCAATTGTAATGTCGGCAGTCCTACGGGAATTTCCCCAATTCGTCTGATATCCGTACCGCCGAAGATGGTTAAAGAAACTATAGTTCCGATAATTAATGCTACTAGCTGCGGAGGAGCAAAGCGCTTGATTTTGGATGGCATGAAGAAAATAAGTGCCAGCGTCAGCAAGCCCAAAGCTGTTTCAGCAGGATTAATCTGAGTTAATAACTGAGGCAGATTTTGCACCATCCCCAGTACGCCACCTTTAGGGTTTGGCTGTCCGACAAAAGGAGCAATCTGCAAAATAATCAGAATTACGCCAATCCCAGACATAAACCCAGAAATCACGCTGTAAGGCATGAGGGTAATGTATTTACCCAACTTAAATATCCCAAAAAAGATTTGGAATATTCCCGCTAACATGACTACGGTAAATGCCATTGCCAAGCCGTTTTCGGGGTTAGCTGCGGTCATGGAACCGACAATTGCAGTCATAACCACCGTCATTGGCCCGGTTGGCTCAGAAATTAAGGTTGGTGTCCCACCAAATAAGGCTGCAAAAAAGCCGACGCAAACTGCACCATAAAGACCGGCTACAGGCCCAGCACCGGAAGCAACACCGAATGCCAGCGCTAGAGGCAACGAAACGATCGCAGCAGTTAAACCACCGAATAAATCGCCTCGTAAGTTTCTAAAATGGATCGTATTAGTCAATGACATACTGGGGTTTTGGTTACAAAAAATGCAAAAATTGTGTTTGTCAAAATTGCCAGCTACTTTGAGTAAGTTTCATGTTTTATTGCCATGACAAATCAGGCAAAGAAAACTTTAATCCTTTGCAAAGAAGCAGACTCTAGTTTTTTTCTACATGGCGACTTGTCAAAGACGAATCTCCAATAAAAAGTACTTTGCCCAAAGATAGTTCAAAAATTAGACTAAAAAAAACTTACATAAATTGCAAGTTTTTTTTATCGCCAACTGTAATGCGATTAACAATAGCTTACAACGTTATATGTCAATTTTGTTCATTCACAAGCCTTAATATTAAAAAAATCTTAAATTGCTGTCATAGATAAAAGACTATGCTTGTTGAGGACTAGCTTTGTTTGCATTAATCAATAAAATATGTAAAACTTATGTTAATTATTATTGCAAAAGTTATTTGACCAAATGCCTTGTTAGTTGCGATCGCAAAAAGGTACCTGAAAAATCTAGCTAAAAACCCTGAAAAGCATACTTGCTATTTCGGCTTCACACTTACCGAAGAAAGGCAGAGGGCAGGAGGCAGGAGGCAGAAGGAAGAGAATATAATTTTTTCCCTCTGCAATCAAGGGTTTAAATCCCCTAAATTTATTTATGAAAAACAGAAAAAATATATATTTCGATAGCGCAGCGTTAGCGAGTCATCGAGCGTCGACGCGCAGCGCAAGAAATACTACGTCCTTACTGAATCCCCTAAATTTATTTATGGGGTTTCCCTTCTGCCCTCTGCCCTCTGCCTCCTGCCTTCTCAACGTTTCCGGTGAGTGTGAGCTTCTGATGCACATAGTAAGCTAAATGATAAAAGTCATATTTGGGGATGAAATTAGCGATCGCTAGCGGCAAACCCTTAAAAGTACGTATATAAAACATACATTAGCCTATGTATAAATACAGCAATAACCAAACAAATTTCAATGGGCAAAACCCTATCTGAGCAAAGGTTTCAGATTTCTCTGGCATGAGAAATAAAGGAGCAATAGGGGCTTGACTAGCTTAAACTTATGTGGTTAATATGTACCAGGATATATGACTCACAGTATTATTTACTAATGAGTCATTGAATCTAATGAAATCGAAAAAAAGCTAATAATTAGTTAACTTAATTTTATTTGCGAACTAAAACTACTAACTGGCTTCAGACAAGAGGAATTTACAGCATTTCTTGATGTAAATCTCCCAACTTACCCTTAGCTCGACTTTATCCAAAATTAAGAACACGGCTTTCTTTATTTGGCAAAAACACTAGTTTTTTGGCAAATATTTTTTCCATGTTGTTGATTATCGAGCAAGTCCAAAAACTTAAAGTACTGCCCTACAAGAGTTTAAGCACTACTATTTGTATTTCGTAAAAATAGATAAAATCGAGCTTAGTAGATATGGAAAAAACATCTCTAGACGCGAGTTTTGTTGACAAAAAAGTTTCTAATAAAACTATTTGTACCGAGATCCCCTATCGGTTCTATACCGACCCAGAAATTTACAAACAAGAGCAAACTCACATATTTGGGGGACGTACTTGGAATTATGTCGGACTTGGTGCGGAGATCCCAAAGTTTGGAGACTTTAAGCGCAGTATGGTAGGAAGTATACCAATCATTCTTGTCCGCGCTAAAGATGGTACTGTGAATGCTTTTATCAATCAGTGTACTCATCATGGAGCGCAACTATGTTTGCATAATTTTGGCAATGCTACATCGTTTCAGTGTCCATACCACCAATGGAACTTCGATACTCAAGGAAGTCTACGAGGAATTCCGTTTCAGAAAGGAGTGAATGGTCAGGGTGGTATGGCAGATGATTTTGACCCTAAAAACTATGGGTTGCATAGGTTGAATGTTAGAGAGCGGCATGGCGTCTTTTTTGCGTCGTTTGAGCCAAACATGGAAACCTTTGAGGAATATTTAGGTTCAACGATGCTCAATTATTTTGATCGTGTCTTTGATGGCAGAGAGTTATATGTATTGGGCTATTTTCGGCAAGTGATTAATAGCAATTGGAAACTCATTTTTGAGAATACCAAAGACCCCTATCATGCCACGATACTCCATGCTTTTTTGGTTACATTCGGACTCTGGCGTGCGGATCAAAAGGCTGAAGTACGCATAGATGAAACAGGTCGTCATGCCTGTTTGATTTCGTGTAAAGGAGAACAGGTATCAAAAGAAGTGAAGACAGAGACAACTTCATTTGTTAACAGTATGAAGTTACAAGGCCCACAATTGCTGGAAGCTACTGATGAATTTCCAGGTTATGAAACTTGTGTAATGCAAACTCTCTATCCTAATTTGATTGTGCAACAGCAGGTTAATACTCTGGCAACCCGTCAAATTGTACCTTGTAGCCCCGATCGCTCGGAACTAGTCTGGACTTTCTTTGGCTATGCTGATGACACTCCTGAAATTAAGGCACAGCGTTTGCGACAGGCAAATTTAATGGGCCCAGCAGGTTATGTCTCAGCTGATGATAGTGAAATTTTGCAGTGCTTACAAAATGGAATTAATCCTTACGATCGAGAAGCGGCCATCCTGAAGATGGGAGGTAATGGTTGCGAGGATGCAGATCACATGCTAACAGAGTCGGCTATTCGTGCCTTTTATACCTACTATAGAAATGTGATGGGAGTGTAGTTATGCCAACGGACTACATGAATTTAGACCAAAAAATATCTCGTGAAGAACTAGAACTTTTTTATTACGAGTATGCCAATGCCGTTGATGAGGAGATTGAGCGTTGGACATCATTTTTTACGGAAGATTGTGTTTATAAAATCGTTACTCGTGAAAATTGCGATCGCGGGCTACCTCTGGCACTAATGTACTGTGAAGGAATTGGGATGCTGCACGATCGCATTTCGGGTATCCAAAAAACTAGCTTTCATGCTCCTCGCTACTACCGACATTTAATCTCCAATATCCGTATTGTTGGCAATTCTGAATCAACATTGCACACTCAAGCAAACTTTATAGTGTTCGAGAGCTTGGTTAATAGTACAACCAATCTCTTCAATGCTGGGCGATATTTGGATGTGATTATTCGTGAAGGAAGTACGCTCAAATTTCGGGAAAAAATCTGTGTACTAGACGGAAATTTATTGCTTGGAGCAATCATATATCCAATTTAGACGCTCCCCTAAAAATAAACTACAGCCGCAAAATTATCAGATAACTTTTGATAAAAAGATGAATGAAGAACTGGAACGGGTAATTAGTTTACTAAAAGAGCGTTATGGCGATCGCTTCTTAGATTATATGGAAGGAACTGCGCTGCGACGAGATTTACATTATGATGATTATATTAAATTAGAAACACTTCTCTCAATTCAGAAACCTATTACTGACTACCATGATGAGATGACTTTTTTGGTTTATCATCAGCAAACAGAGTTGTGGTTCCGTCTAATAATTCACGAAGGTGAGCGTGCAATTCGTGCCCTCAGCGATACCCCATGTGATATCACCAATGCCACTAATGCAGTTGAAAGAATTAATCATTATTTTTCTACTCTAATTAATAGTTTTAATATCTTGATTGAATGTTTTTCAACTCAAGAGTTCCTGATTTTTCGCAAAGCTTTAGGTTCAGCGAGTGGATTTCAATCTACACAATTTCGCATCATAGAAATTCTAGCAGGTCTAGAACGAAAAGCATCACCTAGCGAAAGTTCAGGATCTAATCCAGAAAATCACGAAAACAGGAATCAGGTATTGCCGGAGAAAGAAAAATTCTATTGGGAAAACTTAATTTCAGATAAACAACAATTAGGTGGCACAATACCCAATTTTGTCAAATTAAAAAATAAGGACGTTGCCCACTTTAACTTTGTTGGAGACAAAGTTAAGCAGTCATCATTGCGCTCAATGTTTATTACTATCGTATCTCAGCGACTATCTAGCTCCAAAGATGCTGTAGAGTTGTTTGAAACATTATTGACTGAAGGACAAGAGAAAGACTTGATAGAGTTAGCAGAAAAATTACTCAAAATGGATGTCTCCATTACAGATTGGAAGCGTATGCATCTGAAGGTAAGTACCAAACATTTAGCTCAGGTGTCTTATGGAACTGCTGGATCGGATTGGGTGAAATATTTGAATAAGTCGATCACTGAACAACGGTATTTTCCTGAGTTATATGTAGCTAACCAAAAGCTCTGTAAAACACTATAAATGCCGAGTGATTGATGCTTGGGCAGTAGAAAATTTATATTAAAATCATATTTATCACTAATTATGGACATCCTAGCTCAACAATATCGTCAGCATTTTCCAATTCTTGAAACTGCTTGTTATATGATTTCCAACTCACTCGGTGCTATGCCAAAAGAAGCCAAAGCAGAGTTGGATGTTTACACTAAACTGTGGGAATTTTCAGGTGTGGAAGCATGGCATCAATGGTTTCCATTAGTCAATGAGGTAAGTAGCTTGTTTGCCAACATCATTGGTGCAAATTCAGAAGATGTTGTATTAATTCATAACTTAACAATTGCTAATGCTATCATTGCCAGTTCGCTTGATTTTTCAGGTCAGCGAAATAAAGTAGTTTATACAGACTTGCACTTTCCCAGCATTTCTTATGTTTGGCAAGGATGGCAAAAATATGGAGCAAGACCTGTAGTCATTCAATCAGAAGATGGTATTACCATCGATCCAGAGAAAATTTGTGCCGCAATCGACGAGACTACATTAATTGTTCCGATTTCGCATGTTTATTTCCGTTCTGGTGCCCTTCAAGATGTGCGATCTATTATTGATCATGCCCATCAAATGGGGGCGCTGGTGATTCTTGATTCTTACCAAGCCGCAGGTGTAGTGCCTATTGATGTCAAAGCGCTTGATATAGACATTTTAATGTCGGGTGTACTGAAGTGGTTATGTGGTGGGCCAGGTGCTGCTTTTATGTATGTTCGTCAGAATTTGCAAGAACAGTTTCAACCGGCGATACGGGGTTGGTTAGCAGACCGCGAACCGTTCGTTTTTAATATGCCAGATGTCAACTTTACGCCAGGGATGCATCGCTTTCTCACATCTAGTATTCAAGTTCCATGCTTATATACAGCAAGAAGTGGGCTGAAAATCATAACTGAGGTAGGAGTTGAAGCGATTCGGAAAAAGTCACTGGAGTTGACAGATAGCATCATCGCTTTGGCGGATGAATTCGGTTTCACGGTCAATACACCGCGAGATCCTGTGAAACGTGGAGGCGCAATTACTGTTAATTATATAAATGGTTCTACAGAGGACAGCAGTCGCATTACTCAAAAAATTTGTGAACATTTAATTGCTCGTCGTTTTATTGTGGATTATCGTCCTCCGCTTGGAATTCGGATTGCACCACATTTCTACAACACCTTAGATGAAGTTGAAGCGGTGATGCTAGAAATGCGATTACTCAAAGAAAACTTGATGTAAACTCAGAGACGTTGTAATGCAACGTCTCTACACCATCGGAAAATCCTACCAATAACTTTAACTAAACGTTAAGGAATAAGAGTTTCTGAGAGTTATCGAACAGAATTCAGGAGTCAGGAGTCAGAATTCAGTTTGGTATTCTGACCGAAAAAGCGGATAGCGCAGCGTAAAACCTTCTCTACGAGAGGCTGCGCCAACGCTTAGAGCGAGTCTTCTCCCAAGGGGAGACGCTACACGAACGAGCGTCTGAATAATCGGCGTTTTTGCACCCCCACGCTTATTGAAAATTTAGTGGTCAACCAGAAAGTCGGCGATTCAGACCCGCGACTGATTAAATCAGTGAACAGTCAACAGTTATCAGTTATCACGGTTTCAGTGCGGGGTTAAATGAGTGAACAGTTATCAATTTTTAACTGATAATTGATCACTGATAATTAAGTGGGGGACTCTGACTCCCCATCGACTTACAATTCTTAACTGATAACTGATAACTGTTGATTCTGGCTCCTGAATTCAGACTTCAATGCCTAAATCATGGCTTAATTAAGGGTATTTAGCGTGATTTTATTCAACGACTGTTACCGAAGCAGCTTCATTTGATGGAGGTATACCGGGTAATTCAAGACAGTATCCAGCACCATACACTGTCTTGATATAGCGGGGGTGGCGGGGATCTGGTTCTAGCTTGGTTCTCAAGTGGCGAATATGGACTCGAATCGTTTCAATATCGTCATCAGGATCGTAGCCCCAAACTTCTCTAAGGATTTCGCTGGGAGAAACTGTTTGACCGTGGCGTTGCAATAAGCAGTGAAGTAACTCAAATTCCAAGTGAGTCAATTTCACTGTGTCATTGAACCATATTGCCTCAAATCTTTCGGGAACAAGGGTTAATGAGCCATAGTTGAGAATCTCACTGTGCTTTGCGGCTTGGGGAATGCGGTCAGTCCGGCGCAAAAGTGCCCGCACCCGCGCCAGCAGTTCTTCAACTTCAAAAGGTTTGGTGAGGTAGTCATCTGCGCCAGCATTGAAGCCTTCCACCTTATCCTGAGTTTGGCTCAAAGCCGTCAACATTAACACGGGAATCTCAGAGGTGCGATCGTCGCGGCGCAGGCGTTGGCAAACGGTGAACCCATCTACTCTGGGCAACATTAAATCGAGCATGATCAAGTCTGGTTGTAGCTGGAGAGCCAGCGCTTGACCTTTGATGCCGTCTTCAGCTTGACTAACATCGTAGCCAGCCATTTCCAAGTTGACGGCAACTAGTTCTGAAATCGCTGGGTCATCGTCTATGACAAGAATCCTCGGCATTCTTAAAAATTATTACTACTTATTAAGGATAATTAACAACCTTTAATAGATACAAAGATTTTTGAAACGATTCTAAAAAAGTTTTTAAATCTTACATAAATATTAAGATTAAATGACTGTGAAATCAAGACTCAACTACATGAAATCTTATAGTCTATGATGTGTTATACTCCCCCCTACAATCCGTCTTGGTTTTTACAAAACGGTGTGATGATGACTGTGTACACCGCTTTGTGGGGAAAACGTCACTGGGAAAGCACTACTAAAGACCCAGAACCGTCTTATCACGAGAAAATCTTTGTTGGTGGCCAAGGTGTGCCAATTTTTGGCTTGGTTGCAATCCCTGAAAATGCTCATAGCACAATTATCGGTACTTATGGCATTACTGGAGAGTTAAAAACAGAGTGGTTTTTGAGAGTGCTAGGACGTAAAGCTTATGCTCAAGGCTACGCTGTGGTGTTATTTGATTGGCGGGCCCACGGCAAAACGGCCGAATTGTCCCCGACTCTAACTTCTGATGGTTTGTATGAGGGAGAAGATTTTGTTCGCATCGCCGCCGCAGCTAAGGCAATGGGATGTCCGGGTAAATTTTGGTTTACAGGGTTTTCTTTAGGAGGGCAATTGGCGCTATGGGCGGTGAAGGTGGCTGGTGAGGTGATTAGGGAGCATGAAGATTTAGGATTAGAAGATAGCGATATTGGCGGTGGTATGGTGATTTGTCCGAGTTTAGATTCGGAGCGATCGCTATCTTATCTAGTTACAAAGCCATTTGGTAGATATTTGGAAGCAGGGATTGCCCAAAATTTAAAAAAATTGGCGTGGCGGATTCATGATGCCCATCCTGGAAGCCTTGACCCAGAAGCGATTGAACGGGCGAACAGTATTTGGGGTTTTGACAATGAACTGGTAATTAAGCGACTTGGTTTTCCTTCCGTGGAAGCATATTACCAAGCTAGTAGTGCTTTACAAATATTGCCGCAAATCTCGAAACCGACTTTGATTTTATATGCTGCTGATGACCCACTTTTTGACCCAAGTATCGTACCAGAATTAAAAGAAGCTTGCGATCGCAATCCCATAATAGATTTGTTACTCACTCAATACGGCGGCCATGTTGGCTATTTGAGTAGTAAAGAGTGCCAGCGTCAAGTAAACGATTCTGATCCTTGGTGGGCATGGAATCGGATTTTACAATGGTTAGAGGAAAAGCGAATAGGGTAATAGACGAGAAAATATTCTAGTTGCTAGGATACTCGACGGATGGAGTTGTATTGTTGGGAAGCCCAAAATAGAGAGTATGGCATTGACCCAGAAGTTACCACAATATTATTGGTAAACCCGCAATGACAGAAGCAACACCTGTCCAGAGTGTAAAACGCTCAACATCTACTTCATCCAAAGCAACGCTCATTTCCTTAATTGCTAATAGCAGTGCTGTCAGTAGCAGCACAAAGAACGCAAGGTACTCCAAATTAACAATCATTCATCCTCACTATATTTTGCAAAATAGTAGTTCTAATAGGTTTTTAACAAGCTTTGGCAAGGTTTTTTTGTTTCAAATTTAACATTTTGCCAGAAAAATGATTTACAAGTGAAGAGATATCTACTTCAGATAGCCAAATCATGGTTTCATAACCAACCCGACCCATTTCTGGCTCTGGCCCCATAGGCATTTCCACCAAATATTCCCAGCTATCTGACTCAAATCGGTAGTTGTTGATGGTGCCTTCCCCACCCATAAAACTTACCATCTGACCTTTACAAAACTTAGGTACTGCCAAAACACTTGCAGACATTCTTCGTAATTCCTTGGAGTAATACTGTAATAGCTAATGTTGTAGCCAAAAAAAAATTTGTTATTCTCTGTCAACGGTTTTAATGTATTCTCTTTCAGGAGATTTAACCTTGAGTTAAAGATAGTACACCTAGAGTAATAAACAGGCCACGTATATGTAGGGCAATAAATTACAATATTAGTCAGCAAAAGTAATGACAGCTACTTTAACTCAGTATTAAGTAGTTATGTTTACAGCCAGACTTAACATCTAACAATTCTTTTGGCAGACTTTATAAAAAACAGGCGCAGTTGTATAGAACCCATTTGATATCTACTTCTGGAAGCAGAAGCATTGCAACTAGCTGGATTTTCCCATTTTCTGGCAGAAAACGGTTTTGCTGAACAGGCTCTATCGTTGATCACTGAACGACGGCTTACTTCAAAGCCAAG
>JBBSOX010000039.1:0-48886 GCA_038259325.1 Chroococcales cyanobacterium
TAGAGTCACCCTCATGGTTATTCAGTTATCATCTGAGAGAGATTAAAGTGCGAACTCCACCCATTAAGGGTTATCTCTCAAATGTCACTCATCCCTGAATATTTCTATTCATTTCGAGTGAACGAATCGCACCCCCGGTCTGAAGACGCGGGGATTTCTGAAGAGTCCACAAGAGAACTTTCTTAGGCGCACTTAAAGCGCCTCTACTGATTCCGCTAAGGTCTAAACCTAGCATCACCGATACTTTTCTGAGTATGTTGCTTGCCCCGTTGCAGTCGGCATTAATTTTTATGCCCTTCAGCGATTGATAGATGCCACGAGTTAACCGTCTTCCGCTAGCCTTCCACCCCACGGGTTTTTCACCGTATTTAGGCAGAACATCATTATCTAGGTACGAACTCTTGGAAGTATAACTCTCTTCAGTTTCAACAAAAACAATACCGTACTGTTCGCATAATTGGGCAATACGGTCTTTTAGTTTTGCTGTGGGAATCTGAACAAATTTTTGATTGTTCTTTTTGCCCATGTCAGCACCGTCTTTTTGCCTCTCGTTCCATCCAAAAACAACAGTACCAATTCTATTTCCTAAGCAATGGTTAATTACAATTTTTGCAGCTTTATTAACAGCATCTCGCATTGTACGATTACGCTTTTCTGTAATTACCGCAAGTCGATTCGACCAAAAACCCTGCGGTTTTCCAGCTTTTATGTTGGCAACTGACTTGTTATACCACTGATTAATACTTTTGAGATGCAATCCATCAATAATAAAAGAGGTTCCAGCATTTGATACACAAGTCAACCAGTTATCAATGCCGTGGTCAATTCCCAATACGTTAGACTTATCAAGCTCAACAATTATTGCATCTGTTTTGTAGACAAACTCAGCATAAAAGCATCTATTCCTTGGTAAAATTCTAACCTCTCTGATACTTTTAAAATCTAAAATTGACGGGATTGGTAGATAAAAAGAATCAACACCAAACCAGGTTTTTACCAAACTTCCCAAAGGAAATCTTAGCATCCCATCTTTTAGTTTTATGGAACGTCCGGTAAAAGTAGCAACTGCTAAACCACCAGATTTTCTGTAATTTGGCAACCTTGGCTTTTGAGTTACCGTACCGTTTTTTATGCCTTTCAACAATCCAACAAAAGACTTAAAAGATTCAGCAACTCCTGTTAATATCTGTTGTGCTGTGTCTGAGTACAAAGCCTGATAATGTTTGTTCCTTTGAATAGTCCCTATCTCTTTGTGCAAATCAGCTTTACTTGGTAGCTTGCCAGTTTTGAAATAAAGCTGGCGACTGTAGTAAATTCCACAGTTTATTAAGCTGTTCGCTTCTGTGCAAACAAATTCAAGCAAGGCTTTTAAATCTTTATTTGGGCTAATTAAAACTTGCTGACATCCGTACACCTTTAAATTAATCTTTTGTCGTTTATCTTGACCTATCAACTATAATTGAGCTAAGTTATATTTGTCAATGGGTTATAGTAAACAACATGAAAACTACTTTAGAATACAGAAATGGTAATCACTCAAAAGGTAACGCAGTAGTTCATTTAGTGTGGATTCCTAAACGCAGAAAAAAGGTTTTAACTGGAGAGATAGCTAAACGCCTTCGACAAATAATCAACGAGCTAGCCTTGGAGAAAAACTGGGATGTTTTAGCGCTAGAAGTAGCTTCCGACCATGTACATTTATTTGTGGAGCATCAACCGGATGTTGCTATTAACCAGATAGTAAAAGCATTTAAAGGACGATCATCTTATATGTTGCGTAAAGAGTTTCCACAATTATTGAAGTTGCCTAGCCTATGGACTAATAGTTATTTTTACTCCACTGCTGGACAGGTTTCAGCAGATGTAATTAAAAGGTATATTGAAGATCCTCATCACGGATAATATTTACAGCGAATAAATTCGCCGTTGGCACTTCCTCCACAGCAGTCAAGTCAAGTGGCTTCCGTGCCGTTCGGTGTTCTTCTTGTGAATGTGCCTCGTTCATACATAATGAACAGACCTAAACCAATTAACACAAAAGGTACAATAGCTTGACCGTAGCGACTTAAAATATCAGCAATGGTAGGTTGACGGCTTAAAAAATAAGCGATCGCACACCAAACTCCTACCATGACAAAAAATATACTTAGAATTACTCCCAAGCTGGCAAGATCGTGACCAGCGAATAAAGGGATATATATACTAATATTGTCACCACCATTGGCAACAGTTACTGCTGCTACTTTATAAGTTTGGGGATGCAAAATACTCAAAATAAAAGACAATACGGGATTCGTAGGTGTGGACTGCCTAAAATCACTACTGACTGTCTGAACTGTTGTAGCTTCTTCTTTTCTAGATACTAATTGTTGAAAACCAATTGCTATTGGTAGCAGCCCTAGCAATCCTATCCATTCTCGCTGTACAACCAATCCACCAAAAAATCCTGGTAAGCTAGCGATGACAATGGCTGCAAAACCCAAATATTGACCGAGTAAAATATGCCGCCGTCGAAAATTAACATCTACTTGCGAAAAAAATATTAACAAGATAATGATGTCATCTATGTTAGTAGCTATGAAGGCAATTATCCCTTCACTAAAGGCTGTGCCTAGCTTACTCATGCCGGATTTTTAGAACCTACGATTTATTACCATACCAAATTAACCTTCTGACATAACTAAGCTTTAAGATGACAAAGTAATTATTCTCATAAAGAGGGTTTTGTCAATGCCTAGACTTACAGTTCCACCTAAATTCATAGGTACTTCCGGTATCGATACTTTAGTTGGGGAAGAATTAGATGCACCTGCGGCAATCGGAATTGAGGTTTTGAATGGAGGTGTAATTCGTACATTTTCAGGAAATGACACGTTAATTGGCAAAGGTACTGGCGGTATTGGCAAAATCCGCGAAGTCCGCAATGTCAGCAAGAAAAAAACCGCCTATAACATCGGTGGGAATGGGACTGGTATTAGCAACATTGGTAGTCTGAATGCAGGGGATGGGAAAGACACGATTATCGGTACAGGCAACGGTGGTGCTGGTGGTATCGCCGGAGTAGTCATTAGAGGTACTGGTGGAGGTGGAGTTGGGATCAGCAACATTGGGAGTTTGAATGCAGGGAGCGGAGATGACACTATCACTGGCACTGGTATCGGTGGCAGAGATGACGATGGAGATGGAATCGGTATCAGCAACAGTGGTACTCTTGATGCGGGGGATGGAAATGACACTATCACTGGCACTGGTGCTGGCGGAATTAATGGTGCTGATGACGCTGGTATTATTTTGATAGTCATGAGCGGCAGTGGCAGCATCGGTAGCACTGGAATAGGTATCAGCAACAATGACACTCTTGATGCAGGAAATGGAAATGACACTATCGCTGGCACTGGTGCTGGTGGTAGTGGTGGCGGAGGCAATATCAATACTACAACTGGTGGCACTGGTGGCACTGGAATCGGCATCAGCAACAGTGGTACTCTCAATGCAGGAAATGGAAATGACACTATTACTGGCACTGGTACTGGTGGTACTGGTGGCGAAGGTGGCCTCATTGGCTTTACTGATTCCATCCCACCCGGCGAATTCAGAGGCAAAAACGGCGACGGCGGTGCTGGAATCGGCATCTCCAATGACGGCATCATTGATACTGGTAATGGCCATGACATCCTCACCGGACAAGCTACAACCACAATTGGTGGTACCGCCTATGGCATTTATGGGCAGGGAATCATTAAGACTGGCGATGGAAATGACAAAGTTACCGCTACCAGTAATATCGATAAAGTTCAACATAAAGTCACTATCGGTGGCGGTATCCGCTTTGAATTAGGGACTGGAAATGACTACTTCAAAGGATTTGGATCTGCAATTGTTGATGGCGGGAATGGTTTTGACACCCTTGATGTAAGTGCTTTCAAGCGTTCTGAAGTTAGTGTATCTGGTATTATTTCTGGCAAGAGTCTAAACCCTGCCAACATTAACTTCAACAACAATGGCAATCTCATTACCCTTTCGACAACTGGCTTTGATAATTTTATCTTTGCAGATAGCTCTTTCTCCTACAGCAGTTTGACCTAAAACAAGAATTACGACAATTCAATTAGATTTCGGTATCATCCCAAATTTCTTCTGCCGTGGTTTCGGCGTGAACTTTCGGGTTGGCGGGGTTGCGGAACTGCTGCAACATATAAGCATTGGGGGTTTTAGCTACAATCTGCTCTGCATAAGCGATCGCTCCTCGCATCCCTTCTACCCCTGGTGTTAACTCTAGTTGAGCGCCATAAGCTTTGAGCATGGATCGTCTTTGCTGGCTCATTGTGTCAGGCATCGTTAGAATAAGATGGTACCCCTTAGCGGCCGCCACCATCGCTAACGCAATTCCTGTATTTCCAGAAGTCGGCTCTACTAAAACGGTTTTTCCAGGGTGAATCAAGCCTGCTTCTTCCGCCACTTCCACCATACTCGCACCAATCCTGTCTTTGACAGAAGATGCTGGATTCATGCTTTCTAGCTTCACCACAAGAGGTGTCTTTCTCTTTCCGCTCGCCTTCAACTAAAGTGACAATTTCTAGCATTGTGATCTGCCAAGGTTCACGAACTAAAACGAAACCTCCTTTGGAGCCGCGTTGACTCTGCACCACACCAGCACGCCGGAGGTTGGCCAAAATTTGTTCCAGATAGCGCTCAGGTATGGGTTGCTTGGCAGTGATCTCACTCATAGTTAGAGGAAGTTTTTTCCCGTGGTGGCTTGCCAGTTATAAGAGTGCCAGCAGTGCGTATTCCACTTTGGAAGACAGATCCAAAAGAGCGTAGTTTTGGCTATTCAAGACTGTATTCAACATACTACGGTGATTTGGGGGATTTATCGCAGTTTATGCGAAATTAATTTTTATCAACAGTGTGGAATGTGATAGCATCCCACTTACTACCCACAAAAGCACTATACACTATCGATTTGCCGTAGATTATTATCTTACACAATTCCCATAAATAACTTCATCTTTTTGTGGGAATTAACCTGAGTTTCTGTTTTCAGAACCTCACCTACCAACGAAAATCCCAACAGAGTATGCTAATAAATGATTTGCGAACCATTTTTGAGCGTGACCCAGCAGCCCGTAACTGGCTAGAAGTATTATTCTGTTACCCTGGACTCCAAGCGCTAGTGTTTCATCGATTGGCACACTGGCTGCATAAAATTGGAATTCCCTTCATACCTCGGTTTATATCTCATATTAGTAGGTTTCTAACTGGCATTGAAATCCATCCTGGGGCATTAATTGGCCAGAGTGTGTTTATAGACCACGGTATGGGAGTTGTAATTGGTGAGACAGCGATCGTGGGCGATCATGCCTTGATTTATCAAGGTGTCACCCTTGGCGGGACTGGAAAAGAAAGCGGCAAACGCCATCCAACTTTAGGCTCTCATGTAGTAGTGGGAGCAGGTGCGAAGGTATTAGGAAATATTCAAATTGGCGATCGCGTCCGTATTGGAGCAGGTTCTGTGGTGCTGCGAGACGTACCCAGTAACACTACTGTAGTGGGGATTCCAGGGCGCGTGACTCGTCAGAACAACTCGTCTACCAATGTGCTAGATCATGATAAAGTCCGCGACGTAGAAGCTGAAGTCATCCGCGCTTTATTTGAACGCGTCAAGGCTCTAGAAAAACAGTTCGAGGAGTTGCAACAATCAAGTTTTTCCCCAACTGAGCTTGGCGACGAACTAACTAACAACCCTAAGAGCAATAATTCTGATGGGATGATTGAAGATTTTCTTGATGGCGCAGGAATTTAATTTTAAGCGTTGGGCAAGAGAACTTGGGGACAAGGGAGAATTTTTGAACAACGTTTCTTCCTTGTCTTTTCCCAATGCCCAATACAACTCTTGGAGAGGCTGCGCCCTAAGCGTAGCGATGCCGCAGGCTTTACGGCATCGCGGTAGTTGAGCGCAGTCGAAACTCAGTACAAGTGCCCAATGCCCCATGCCCAAGGCCCATACTTAACCTATTCAACATCTTTAATGCGGGTTTTCCGTTCCAGAATTTCCTTGAGTACCAAGGTTACTACTGCTAACAATGCTAATAGTACAGCCGCAGAGAAAGCAGCTTCGGTTTCATATTGTTTGTAAGCGTCTTCTACAAACAGTGGTAGGCTCTGGGTTTGGGTCGCAATGTTGCCAGATACCACCGAAACCGCCCCGAATTCACCCATTGCCCTAGCATTGGTCAAAATTAAACCGTAGAGTAAACCCCAACGGATACTAGGCAGAGTGACGCGCCAAAATATCTGCCAATCTTTCGCACCTAAAGTTCTAGCAGCTTCTTCTTGATCCTTACCAAATTCCTCTAAAACAGGAATTACTTCCCGCGCCACAAAGGGCATACTTACGAAGGCTGTAGCCAGCACCATACCTGGAAAGGCAAAGATAATTTTGATATCAAGCGCCTGAAGCCAAGGGCCAAACCACCCATTACGCCCGTAAAGTAGCACAATCATCAATCCTGCGACTACAGGCGAGATGGAAAAGGGCAGATCAATAATGCTCAAAACGACAGCGCGTCCAGGAAATTTATGACGAGCGATCGCCCAAGCTGCACATAGCCCAAACACAGTATTCACAGGCAGAGAAATCAAAGCCAGCAATAATGTTATCCAAGCTGCATGGATAAAAGCTGGTTGCGACAAGTTGGCAAGAAATGGCCCAACTCCTTTGCTAAAAGCTTGGGTGAAAACGTTGATTGCCGGAATGTATTGAACTAGGGCTAAATAGGCGATCGCTATCCCAATTAAAAGTATTGGCACCCAACTTTTCTGCTCTTTCGGCTTGGCTGTATGTGTATCAGATGCAGATGAGTGAAAACTTGGCTTATCAAGTGTCATATCGCCTTGCCCATGCTTGTAAAAAATTAATTGCCAATAGTAGTACCAAGGAAATTGATAGTAAAACTATGCCAATTACTGTTGCACCAGAATAGTCATACTGCTCTAATCGTTGGAAAATCAGCACAGGTGCGATCAAATCTTGATAGGGCGTATTAGAAGAGATAATCACAGTTGAACCATATTCCCCAACTGCACGCGAGAAACCCAAGGCAACACCAGTTAAAATTGTCGGAAATAAAGGTGGCAAAATCACTTTCCAAAAGGTCTGCCATTGAGAAGCACCCAGACACCAAGCAGCTTCTTCTATTTCCTGTTCCATTTCTTGAAGCACAGGTTGCACAGTTCTCACGATAAAAGGTAGTGAGATAAATATCATTGCCACCGCTACTCCCGTGCGGGTAAAAGATACCTTAATACCTAGTGGTGCTAGTAAAGAACCTAACCAGCCGTTATTGCTGTAAACTGTTGCCAAAGTTAGCCCTGCTACCGAAGTTGGTAGTGCAAAAGGTAAATCTACTGTGGCATCAATCAAGCGTTTTAAAGGAAAGTCGTAGCGAACCAGAACCCAAGCAATCAGAGTACCAAAAATGCCATTAAGGAAGGCAGCAAATAGCGCTGTAACAAAAGTGACATTGTAGGTGGCTAATGCAATATCACTGGTTGCGATCGCCCAAAATCTTGCTGGAGGTTCCGTACTTGCTTTCAGGAACATGGCAATTATGGGGACAAACAACATCACCGTCAGGTATCCTATAGTGATTCGCCAAGTCCAGGGAATTCGCCCCAATCTCTTCCAGAATGGCGTTTTGCGTTCAACTTCCAAAGAAGGAGATACAGTTGTCACGTGGCTTCGCTCCGAATTCAAAATTCAAAATTTACAATTCAAAAAAAATTTTTGTCAGTATTCGTAATTGTTAATTCGTAATTCCTATAGGACTTGCCCACATACGAACTAAGAATTACAAATTATTTAGTTACCGTCTCTTTTGGGCTTGAATCTTGTCAAATACACCCCCATCTGTGAAGAACTTCTGATCAATTGCTTCCCAACCGCCGAATTCTGAAACTGTACCCAAAGTTTTCACCTTGGGAAATTTATCTTTAGCAGCTTTAGTTTGGGCTACTTCTTCATTTGCAGGACGGAATCCTAATTTTACAAACTCTTCCTGTGCTTCTGGAGTATAGAGGAATTTGACAAATCCTTCAGCAACTTCGCGGTTGCCGTGCTTATCGACATTTTTATCTACCACTGCGATCGGGTTGTCGATAGATATATTCACATCGGGAACGATATAGTCAACTTTTTCGCCTTTTTGTTGTGCCAGAATAACTTCGTTTTCGTAGTTAATCAAGACATCCCCTTGGCCCTGCTTGGCAAATGCATCAATGGCTTCCCGCGCATCTTTGGTCAAGATTGGCACATTATTGTAAACCTTGGTGACAAATTCTGTAGCTTTAGCCTCATCACCACCGGTTTTAATTACAGAGTTCCAAAGTGCTAAGAAATTCCAGCGAGCAATGCCTGACGTTTTCGGATCAGCAGTAATTATTTTTACATCGCCTGTTGCCAAATCTTCCCAGGTCTTAATGCCTTTAGGATTGCCTGAGCGAGTTATTAGCGCCGCTACAGATTTGGAGACGATCGCATTGTTGGGAACTTCTTTCTCCCATCCTGGTTGAATCAATCCAGCCTTCTCAATCTTTTGGGTGTCTCCAGCTAGTGCTAGGTGGACAATATCTGCTTCCAAACCATCGATAACGGCGCGAGTTTGGGAACCAGATCCGCCATAGCTTTGCCTAAAGACGACAGTTTGGTTATGGTCTTTTTTCCACTGTTCTACAAACTTAGGAATGATGGCTTCGTGAGCTGCTTTGGTGACAGCAAAGGAAACGAGGGTTAGTTCAACATTATTCTTAGTTGCAGCTACAGGGCTGGCACTAGGGGCTTCTGTGGAGGAATTACTCCCAGTTCCACCGGAGCAGGCAGCAAGCGCTACACTCAAAACAGTTCCTACCAAAAAGAGTGATACAAAGCCTTTGAGCGAATTTAGTCTGAACCTATTGGTTCTATGTTCAGCAATCGCTTCTAATCTTTTCAATAGGCGTTGCCACAAACTCATTCCATTTCCTCCACTAAATCTACAAATAATTGATGGGAATACAGTTATATAGTGTTTATAATACTGGATGATTCCACATATATAGTTGCAAACACCAATAAACCTCACATTCTTTATCGAGAATATGGTGATTCTAGCAGTTTTGTGAGGAATTACAAATGCTTTTATGGAAGTCGGCGGGAAACTCTATCCCGCAAGTGGCGTGGAGAGGGATAGCCGCCCGCCGATTTGGGGCATAGGGCATAGGGCATTGGGCATTGGTAAAAGACAAGGAAGAAACTTGTTCAATAATTCTCCCTTGTCTCCCCTGCTTCCCCTGCATCCCCTGCTCCCCCTGCTTTAATAGATAAATTTCCTTAACCCAAGCGGATTGAATTTTAGAGGAGAGTCTATTCTCATACCCAGTGGGACAAAATCAAGTGATGAAAAACAAAACCCATCTAGAAAGTATCTAAATGGGAAGAATCTCTGGTTAATTTTTGAATTCACCAATAGGATCAGATTTTTAACTGAATGCATATTCTAGGGGCATTCCATCCTGAAAAACTAGTAATTCTCCCGGTTGGATTTTTGTCCAAACTTCGTTGTCAGTTAGAGGTGTGGTAGCAATGACAGCAACGCGATCGCGTTCTGTAGTCACTTCCCGAAAATCTACGGTCATGTCTTGATCAATTAAATGGGCAGCTGCAAAGGGCGCTTGGCGGACGATGTAACTGAGATTAGTTGAGCAATAAGCAAAAAAGTGGACTCCATCTGACAATAAGTAATTAAATATACCCAGTTTTGCAATTACAACAGTAATTTCTTGCAGCACTAGGTACAGTTCCTTGATGTCAGGCTTACCCTGGGGAAAACGCGATCGCAGTGTTTCTAGCATCATACAGAATGCCTTTTCACTATCGGTGTCACCTACGGCTTGATAAAAGCCCAAATTTTCTGGATCAAAATCTGGCAAATTACCATTGTGGGCAAACACCCAATACTGACCCCACAATTCTCTACGGAAAGGATGGCAGTTGTGTAGGGCAACTTCACCCTGAGTAGCTTTACGGATATGGGCTATGACATGGGTTGAGTGGATGGGATAACTCCGAACAAACTCCGCTACCGGAGAAGCAACAGAAGGTTGGGCATCTAAAAACATTCGACATCCCTTTCCTTCAAAGAAAGCAATGCCCCAACCATCGCTATGATCATCCGTTTTTCCTCCCCGTGCAGAAAACCCTTCAAAAGAAAAGCAAATATCCGTTGGAACATTGCAATTCATTCCGAGCAATTGACACATGGATGTTGCAGCTCTAAATTTTTGACTAAGGCCTCAGCATCAAGATACTTCAGAATGCTGTATTGATTCTGGAGCGATCGCTTCAATGTTGGAATTTAATCGGGGATTGGGGATTGGGGATTGGGGATTGGGCATTGTCCCCTTGTCTCCCCTGCCCCCCTGCTTCATCTCCCCTGTTGTGCTGTTAAGATTTCTTACCGAATTAGGAATTACGAATTGTCTTAAAGCATCTGCTTTAAATATTGCTCATAGCCTAGTTGTTCTAGTTTTTCTTGCTTTGCAATTACTGACTCACATAGAGTTTGGCGATATTGTTGCACTTTCTCTAGTAATTCTGGTTGATGAGTTGCGAGGATTTGTACTGCTAAAAGTCCGGCATTTTTGGCATTACCGATCGCCACTGTTGCCACAGGAATACCCCCAGGCATTTGTAAAATAGAATACAAAGAATCCACACCCTGTAAGTTCCGGGTGGGTACAGGAACACCGATAACAGGAAGCGGTGTTAAAGACGCAACCATTCCCGGCAGATGGGCAGCACCACCGGCACCGGCAATAATCACCTTAATACCGCGTTGGTGTGCAAGTTGAGCGTATTGCACCATCCGTTCTGGAGTACGATGAGCAGAAACGATCGCCACTTCGCTCTCAACGCCAAACTCTTCACAAACTGCGATCGCATCTTTCATGGTGGGCAAATCGGAATCGCTGCCCATGATAATACCAACTGAGGGAGCCATAGAATTTTGGATTTTGGATTTTGGATTTTGGATTAATTGCCGATTGTTCCATCTAAAATCGGGTCAGGTTTAATTATTCCCTAGCCAGTGTGATGACCCAAGCAACACAAAATCCTGTAGATATTATCAATGCTAGAGTGCCTGGTTACAAAGATTTGCAGATGCTCTTAGTTAATCAAGAGGGCATAATTGAGGAAATCTTGCCAATGGGTACGTTAGGGATGGACAGATGTACGTCCCTACTAGATGTAGCAGGTGACTGGATTTCTCTAGGCGGCGTTGATTTACAAATTAACGGTGCTTTGGGATTGGCATTTCCCGAATTGACGGCTGAAAATGCTCACTTACTGGTGAAAATTTCACAATTTTTGTGGGATGTAGGGGTAGATGGATTTTTACCGACACTTGTGACAACTTCAGTCGAAAATATTCAGCGATCTCTTGCTATTATTGCTGAGGTTCTGCCCAGTCAACAAGTTGGAGCCAAGATTCTTGGAGTACATTTAGAAGGCCCATTTTTAAATTACCAAAAGCGCGGCGCACACCCAGCAGAGTATTTGTTACCTCTAACAATTGACGAGGTAAAGCGCGTTTTGGGTGATTATGCCCATATTGTGAAAGTCATCACCTTAGCACCGGAGTTAGATCCCACTGGCGAAGTAATTCCATATTTGCGTTCTCTGGGAATTATTGTCAGTTTAGGGCATTCTCAGGCAACATCTGCCCAAGGGCAACGTGCCTTTGATGAGGGCGCAACGATGGTAACTCATGCTTTCAACGCCATGCCAGCACTACATCACCGCGAACCAGGATTATTAGGGGCAGCAATTACCCATCCTGATGTAATGTGTGGTTTTATTGCTGATGGTGAACATGTTTCGCCCACAATGCTGCAAATTTTACTTCGTGCTAGCTATCAAGAAAAAGGGCTGTTTCTCGTCAGCGATGCCCTCTCTCCTTTGGGGCTACCCGATGGCGTGTATCCTTGGGATAGTCGGCAAATTGAAGTTAAGAACGGTACGGCACGACTTGCCGATGGCACTTTGTCGGGGACGACTTTACCCTTGTTGGTGGGAGTGCAGAATTTGGTGAAGTGGGGAATTTGTGATGTAGAAAGTGCAATTTTACTAGCGACTAATGCACCCAGAAAAGCAATTGGTTTACCAGGAATTGCCAAGAGTCAACCCGCTAATTTATTACGTTGGCATTGGGATGAGACTACAAAAGAATTAACTTGGCGACGTGTTCTTACCGCAGAGATGGTGAAGAACGCAGGAGGCAGGAATTTATCTGTTGTTCTCAATCCCATCTAATTACCAAAGTCGGGAAAAGGGAAAGGTTTTATTATCCCTTTCCCTTTAATCTGAGTGGAGTCGAAGCTTTAATTACAAATTACGAACTACGAATTAGTAATTATTATGCAGGGTTAGGTTGGGTTCGGCTTTGCAGTAGTTGGATAATTGCAGCTTTTTCTAAGATTCCAACTAGGACACCATTCTTACGAATCACAGGAAGCACAGATAACTTTTGTTGTTCGAGTAACTGCATGACTTCCAGCAGAGGTTGATCTGATTGAACTGTGGTAGATTCGGCAATTGGTCGCATGACTTCTTTTACTTGAGTTTCTGACCACAGTGCTGTTGGGATGCTTCGTAAATTATCAATTGCGATCGCACCTACTAATTGTCCATCATCATCAGTCACTAAGAAGCGATGCCAGTTTTGCCCACTTATAACTCGCTCATCGGCAAACTCTCTCAGGGTAAGATTACCAGATACAATCGGGCTATCTTGAGTTACAGCATCTTCAGCAGTCAAACCTGTGAGCTTTTCTTGGACTCTGGCAAATTGAGCAGCATTACCAGCATTTTGCAATAAGAAGAAGCCAATTAACAAGTTCCAAAAGTTACCGGCGTTGCCAAATAATACTAGGGGAAGTACACCTGAAAGAATTGCTACCCAACCAAAGATTTGCCCAACTCGACTAGCAAAGGTAACACCTTTATAAGGATTGCCTGTGATTTTCCAAACTAGGGCTTTCAGTATATTTCCGCCATCTAAGGGCAAGCCAGGAATCAGGTTGAACAGGGCTAATGCCAAGTTAACAGAAGCTAGAACACCAAGAATTGCCGCTAACGGCCCTGATGCAGTAGTAGTAACACCAATAGCTGTAACGATACCGCATAGGAGTAAACTTACTAAAGGGCCAGCGATCGCTACCCAGAAAGCCTCACCTGGGGTTTTCGACTCTTTTTCTAAGCTAGCTAAACCGCCAAATATAAACAGAGTAATAGATTTGACATCAATTCCCTGACGAATCGCAACAAAACTGTGGCCTAATTCATGAGCGACGACAGAGGCAAATAACATCAGCGCTGTCATCAGTCCTAGTAGCAAAGCTAATCCCGCAGATAATTGGGGAAATTGCGCCCCCAATCCACTGCTATAGCTCCAAGTTACTAAACCCAGAACTAAAAACCATGACGGATGGATATAGAAGGGAATTCCGAAGAGATTACCAACGCGAATTGTGCCATTCATGTCGTTCACCTTTGATTTCAGCTTCGAGAGGTTTGCTTTCGTCCTTCTCGATGTCTCTAGTGTAACGAAAGGTTAAGAGGTTTTAATCTTTCTAACGGTAGTGGTGTCCGTCTGTAAAGGTGCGGTTATTGGTAATATTGGCAGCATCCCAAGTAACTCTCACTATTTCTCTATAGCTACATCAGGTAGACGGCTCCACTCATTCCAAGAGCCATCATAATTCCGAACATTCGGATAACCTAATAAACACTTCAAGACAAACCAGATATATCCAGAACGCGCACCGATAGTACAGTAGGGAAAAACTTCTTTATCAGCCGTGATGCCCTTACTGTTATAAAGATTTTTCAATTCGTCGAATGATTTAAAAGTGCCATCCTCATTGAGAGTTAAGATATGCTCAAGATGTACTGCACCTGGAATATGACCAGTAAGTTGACCTTCTTTTGGTGGCTGATCGAAAAACCACTCACCACAGTATTCTTGAATTGTTCGGACATCCAACAACACACAATCGCTTCTACCAATTGATGCCTGAACTTCATTATGTAATACTCGCAGATGAGCATCAGTAGCTGTGGCATGGTAATCAGTGGGAGGAAACGTGGATAACTCAGTTGCCAGTGGACGACCTTCTGACTTCCATTTCTGGTAGCCACCATTGAGAACTTTTACATTTTCATGCCCAAAGACTTGCAACAACCAGAAAATCCAGGCTCCGGTTCCAGGATAACTGCCATAGGCAATCACTGTGGTGTCATTGTTGATGCCTGAACGTGCCATTAGCCTTTCAAAAGCTCGCGCATCCCAATTCATTTTAAAATCAGGTAATAGTAAATCTCTAAAGAAGTTCCAGAAGACAGCACCAGGTATGTGAGCATTTTTGTACGGCTTTGGACTCATATCCACTTCAATAATGCGGATGTTTGGATCGTTGAGATGATTTGCTAGCCATTGAGTATCAACGAGAGCGGATGCATGAGTGTATTGAGACATTTATATTTCTCCTGTAATAGCGCCAAAAGAATTGAAAGTTACAGTTTTAATCTTGGTTTTGGTTGGGAAATACGATATGCGATGTCCGATGAACTAGGGTTGTGGAAATAGAAAATAAGAAAAAGCCGATAAGTGGGTGGAAGACTGCTAAAGGAAAAGAAGTCTTCAAGTGAATTGTGATTGCAGTCCAAGTAGCACTGGGATACCTGCTGTCAGGCGCTGAACTCTTGGGGGAAATGGCATCAAAAACACCCATATCAACAAAATTAGTGAGAGTCCGCTATATCCTCGCACGAGCCAAATATGTAGGTTCCACCAATCAGAGTTGTAAAAGTAAGCCAGTCCAACACTGACTACTTGGATTGCTAAACAGAGATTGAAAAACACTGCTGCGATAAAAAAACTAATTTGAATCCAGCGCCCAGATATCTGTGTATCATCAATGCCAGAATTTACAGTCATGCTTAAAATCCAAAAAAAGCAAATAAGGGAAAAGACTTGATGTGACTAAAGCTAAGATAGGTCTGGTTGCTATACTGCGCCTAGACCTCGAAAGGGTACAATTTGCCAATCATGATTGCCTTACAAGCTCTATTTCATGCAATTGCTCAAGCTGAAGATGAAGAGACGTTGCAATCGCACATACGCACAGAAATGAGTGAATATTTTTCAGCAACACGATGTGGGCTGTTTTTCTTTGCTCAAATCCCTCTAGCTAACAGCAAGATCAAAAAAGCGCTGCAAATTGCACTATCACCTCAACACAACCCAGTTGCAAGCTACTTGCTAGAACGCCATGCCCCTGTTCATGAAGCTTTGGTAGTGGAACCTAAGACATGGCAATTAATTTGTCCTCGTCCTGACCACCGACACGTCATGGCAGGCCCAATTGTTAGCAATGGTCAGTTAGTGGGCGTGGTAGGTTTGACCCGTAAGCAAGGAATGCCTGCATTCGACTCACAAAATCTCACAGATTTGAGTGCGCTTTGTCTGCACATTTCTACTTGGGTGACAATGGCACGAGCGCAACACCTATTACTATTACAGACAGAGCGTTTAACGCCTCGTGAAGTGCAAATTGCTTCCTTAGTGGCTCAAGGACAAACCAATGCAGAAATTAGTGCTGAACTTTGGATTACTGAAAACTCTGTCAAGCAAGCCTTAAAAAGGATGTTTCGCAAACTTGAGGTTTCATCTCGTGCTCACATGGTTGCAAAGCTTTCCACAGTTTCAAAATAAATGCTCTATGCTAACCATTTCTATCAAAATTAAAGTAGGGGCACGCCATGCCCCATACGTGTCAACTTAACGTGAAAACCATGTCCCGCAAGGAACTGAAGTTCCTTGCTAATAGCGAAAGTCATCTTTTGATGACTAAATAATCCGAAAAATCTTTAGTCTACTTCAGTAGACTTTAGCTATTAGCCTAGAACTTTAGTTCAAGGCGGGCGAGTCAGCTAACAGTTAAGCTACTTTTAGCTTAAGTTGACACCAATGCGCCATGCCGTGCCCCTACACCTTACGATGTAATGTTGTACCGTTTTAACCAGACCACAAAGAAGGTGAAGATTACTTATCCGAACCGTATTGGGGTGACTCTCTGGCTTAGGCATCTACTCTATGCTGTAATTGTCTCCATCTGCTGAGAACTTTTCTGCAACATCGGGGCAATTATATCAGCGGGGACAGGACGACTGAAGTAGAAACCCTGACCTTCATCACATCCACGCATTTGTAGGTAGTCAAGTTGTTCTTGGGTTTCTATACCCTCTGCCGTGATGTTCAACCGCAAGCTCTTTGCTAGGGCAATAATCGCATCGGTGACGGCGGCGCTATCAGGATTAGACGTGACATCTTGCACGAATGAGCGGTCTATTTTGAGCATGTTCACAGGAAAGCGCTTCAAGTAGTTCAGGGAAGAATAACCGGTGCCGAAATCATCTAGAGCCAAGCATATACCCAGTCCTCTTAATTGTTTTAAGGTTTTAACTGATCGCTCAATGTTACCCATTAAGAAACTTTCTGTTACTTCTAATTCTAGATCAGATGCCTTAAGCCCAGTCTCCTCAAGAATTTGGTTGACAATCTCAACCAGATACGGTTGTTCAAACTGTCTAGCTGACAAATTCACAGATATCCGAATTGGGGTAAATCCAGCAAGCTGCCAAGCACGGTTTTGGGCGCAAGCAGCTCGCAAGACCCATTCGCCAATTGGTACGATCGCACCATTAGCTTCTGCAATTGGAATAAACTTTGTTGGAGAAATCATACCTAAGTTAGGATGCTGCCAACGGACTAATGCTTCCATAGCTGTAACTTGTCCGCTATGTAAATCAATCAAAGGTTGATAATAAACCACCATTTCGTTGCGCTTCAGCGCCCCATGTAATTCGTTTTCTAAAGTTAGCCGCTCTTGCAACTGAGTATTAATTTCCGGCGAATAGAATTGGTATTGGCTACGCCCTTGCTGCTTCGCTTGATAGAGCGCTATGTGAGCCTGTTGCAAGAGTTGATCTACACTATTGCGATCATTTAGATCATTAATTGTGATGCCGATGCTGGCGGTAATATGAATCGAGTTACCCTCTACAGAAAAGGGTTTGCTCAGGGTACTCAACAGTACTTGAGATAGCTTAATCACATTTTCAAAAGAATGAATGTCCATGCGGGCAAGGGCAAATTCATCTCCACTCAAATGGGCAAGAATATCTGTTTGTGTTATGCAGGTTGATAACCTTTGGGCAACTGCTCTTAACAACAAATTTGTTGTCTCATGCTCCAACCCATGACTCATCTCGGTGAAATCATCAATACTTAGCAAAAAGACAGCTACAAGGCACTGGTTGTTTTCAGGTTGGGATAGGATTTGATAGAGGCGATCGCGGAATAAATCACGATTGGGTAATCCAGTTAGATCATCATAATTAGTGATGTACTGAATTAACCCATCTAATTTATGAAGAGTTTGTGAAGTATCTGCCATCAATGTACCCGCTTCATCAGCAAATTCTGTAGGCAATTCAGGTAGTGTTTTGGTGTTCAGATAATTTTGCAATGTTGCAGAAGTCAAAATGACCGGTTTGAGGAGATGGTTTAGCGCATAGAGCGTGGCGGCCGTACCCGCTAATGTCGCCAACAGAGCAATAATCATAACTTGCATCGCCATCTCCAAGGAATAGGAGTTTGAGATGACGAAACTCAAAAGTAAGGTTAAAAGTGGTATATGAGTGCCCAAAAAAGCCACCAACATGATTTTAGCTGTGTAACTTTTCTTGAGCCATCCAAAATGGGCTAGAAACGAGTATAGGTAGAGCTTTTGATTGAGCTTCATAAATTATCTTCGATAGTTGGCAAATTAGTTCCGAGCTATCCTGACAAAAAAGTATTTTGAATTCACATTCCAGTGGGATTAGCTCTCATGGAACCCAACCCTGATAAGGTTATATTTTATGCTTCCCAATATAAGTTCCTACTTAATATGCATTACGATAAAGTTTCTGTAAAACTTATTCCATAAGTAATTACACAGTCAAAATCAGAATTTTATTGATAATGATGTCTTTCTTCAAAAGTTAACCGTAGGGGGTTGTCCCTTCCATTCCCAAAATCAGTAGCTCTGGCGGTTAGAAGTCGCACTAGCTCATACGTGTCAACTTAAGCTAGAAATAGCTTAATTGTTGGCTTCCTGGCCCGCCCAGAACTAAATTTCAGGGCTAATAGCTAAAGTCTACTGAAGTAGACTAAAGATTTTTCGGATTATTTAGTCATCAAAAGATGACTTTCGCTATTAGCAAGGAACTTCAGTTCCTTGCGGGACATGGTTTTCACGTTAAGTTGACACGTATGGCACTAGCTTCACTACACGAGACAAAACCTGCCTCCGCAGGTTAGCAAACCTTCGGTTTTGTATTAGTCCACGGGGGTGGACTACCCTGCGAGTGACGCTCCTTCTCTGCGAGACGCTACGCGAACGTCGCTAACGCTGAAAGCGTTCTCGTAAGAGTAGTTGTAAAGCATCTATGTTTGTGTAGTAGCAACTTCTAGTCGCCTATTGATTGCCAGAAAAGAGCCGATTTGTAAGTTGCTCTAACACCTTTAATGCTGTTAACGAACCTCGAATCAACCGAGTAGCAGCAAGGGGCTGTCGAAGCATTCCCATTGCTAAAGGGAAAGGATTTAGGGAGCCATCAGAGTTAATTGCTGGCGTGAGATCGGGGATATCGTGCTGACAATCGTCACTGACTATTCGCAGCATTGCCACTGCAACTCCTGCTGGATTGAAAAACTCTAGGGCGGTAAATCCTTCCATATCAACAACATCAGCAGCTAAAGTCTCACCTAAATGGCGTTTTTCGGCAGCAGACCAAATCACGCGATCGCTTGTTATAGACTTGACTAATAAAGTTTTTTCTGATAAAGCAGAGTGTAACTGTGCTGTGAAAGGGCGATCGCACTCTAGCCGCTTACCTTGATAAACACAATCTTGATACAGCACAATATCACCAACTGTATAGCGATCGCTCAAGCTGCCACATATACCCATAATCAGTACCCTAGATTCTGGAGCTAAAAATTGTCCTTGTTGCAGATATTTAAGTAAAGGCTTCATTCCTACAGGTATGGCTACTACCATTGGGATAGAACCAGTAACGCCACTTAATCCGCGATACACAGCTTTATATTCTGCTCCTTGAGGTACCAGAATTGTATTGATGGGCAAAAAATTAGGCACTAGCCCTCTCGACAGTTTCAAGTTTGCGTTTGCGTATAAATAGGCGATCGCCGCATAATCCCTTATGCTCAACAGAACCAAGTTTCATTTTTAAAGTTCAATTCTGTATTAAAAATTTTGCCACATCTGGGTGACAATAACTAAATATTGCCGTTTGCTAGTGACCAAAACTCGCAAACCCAAGTTGATTGCTGTAGCATGACTAAATAATTGTGTCACCCACACGATAATTTTCCAAGATGGTTAAGCTTGATCGCTCAAAATCCGCACGAGAACTCTTCAATATTTCCAAATTGGCGATTAAATTTTCGTGGCTGACGGTGAGTTTTTGGATTGCCGTAACGGTAGCTGGTGTTCTGGCTTTTAGCACTCTCAAGTATGCCTTGTTTCCAGATATTACCTTTCCAGTGGTGGTTGTAAATGCTACAGCCCCGCTGACAACTGCCCTGGATACAGAGGCGAAGCTCACCCAACCCCTAGAAGAACGCCTCCGCTCCCTAGAAGGATTGGAGAATATCCGCTCATCCACTTATCCTAGTCAAACAGCCGTTGCCCTTTCTTTTGCCGTTGGGACAAATTTAGAAACATCGACTAAAGAAGTTGAAACTGCCCTCAAGCAGGTGGCTTTGCCTCAGGGAGCTACTTCTAAAATTATTCCGTTAAATCTTAACGAATCAGCCGCCATTAGCTATGCCATTGAGAGTCCCACGCGGAATCTTACAGATTTGACAAAGTTGGCGCAAGATGAGATTGTGAATGCGATCGCTAAACTGCCAGGTGTCCTGAAAGTCTCACTGTTGGGTGGTGCTACTGCAATTCCTCCCCTAAATCCAGCGAATGCGAGTGCTGCTATCCCCCAAACAGGGACAACATTAGTCCGGTTTAATGGTAAAGATGCACTGGCATTTCAAGTCATCAAACGCGGCAGCGCTAACACCTTAGAAGTAGTGAGTCTAGTTGAAAAAGAAGTCCAAAGGCTACGCTCTACCCTCAAGGATGTCAACCTCACCTTAGCAGCCACTCAAGCAGAATATATCCGCCAAGCTACTCAGTCAACCATCGATGCTTTGTTGGAAGCAGTTGTGTTGTCTATCGTAGTCATTTTTCCCTTTTTATGGAATTGGCGGGCAACTCTTATCTCTGCCTTAGCGATTCCGACATCTTTGTTGGCGACGTTTATCGTCATGGCAATTTTCGGCTTCAACTTAGAAACGATTACGTTGCTGGCTTTGGCCTTAGTTATCGGTAGTGTAATCGATGATGCGATCATTGATGTCGAAAACATCATGCGGCATATCGATGAGGGGGAAACTCCTCGTCAAGCTGCGTTCTCAGCTACAGATGAAATTGGCTTAACAGTCATCGCCACCACTGCTACAGCAGTCGCGGTTTTTTTACCCATTGGTTTGATGGGTGGAGTAATCGGACAGTTCTTCAAGCCATTTGGGATAACAGTTTCAGCAGCCATGATTGCTTCAACATTGGTTGCCCGTACATTGTCACCAGCCTTAGCTACTTATTGGTTAAAACCTGCTAATTCAAATCCCCAACGCCGCCAGGAAGGAAACATCTGGGCGAATTTTACCCGATTTTATAGAAACTTACTCCACTGGTCTTTAAACCACCGCAAGACAGTCGTCGCATTAGCCATACTTAGTTTTATTGCAGGTATGGCACTGAGTCTACTAATTCCCAAAGGATTTATCCCGAAATTAGATCGCGGCGAGTTCAATATTACTTACACCGCACCCTTGCCGAGTATTCCTGGTGGAGGAGAGGGACAGGAGGGCAGAGGGGCAGGGGAGCAGGGGAGCAGGGGAGAAATTTCAATCCCCAGTCCCCAATCCCCAGTCCCCAATCCCCAATCCCCCATCTCCAACCCCCTCAATGATTCTCTAGAGGTTGCTAAGAAACTAGAAGATGTAGTGAGAAAATCTCCAGTAGTAGAAACGGTGTTTACTACTGTTGGTTCTCGTGAGGGTGAGCCAAATAAAGGTACGCTTTATGTGAAGCTCAAGGAAGACCGCAACATAAAGACTGCGGAAGTACAAGACCAATTACGCTCGTCTTTGCCTAATCTGTCTGGTGTGAGTACCAGCGTAGAAGATATTCAATTTGTTGACACTGGTGGACAAAAACCCTTACAGGCGTCACTACGAGGCGATAACCTCCAAAGCCTCAGCAAAGCTGCCAAGGCAATTAAAGAGCGTATCGAAAAACTACCGGGATTTGCTGATGTTACTGTTACAAGTGAAACAAATCCGCAGGGGACAATTTTTCAAATTGAGCGGCTCAACAATCAAAGAGTTGCCTATATTAGTGCCAATCTGGGCAAGGATTTATCTTTGGGGAGTGCCACAGATCAATTAGTGGCAGAAGCAAAAGCAGTGTTACCTGCTGGTGTAACTTTAGACTTGGGAGGAGATTCAGCCCGCCAAGGTGAAGTATTTAGCAGTTTTGGTACTACTTTGCTTTTATCAGCACTGTGCATTGTCGTAGTACTGATTTTGCTGTTCAAAAGCTGGATAGACCCAGTAGTTATTGGTGTTTCTTTGCCCTTGTCAATTGTTGGTGCCATGTTGGCTTTACTCTTTACCAAGAGTGACTTTGGTATGATCTCACTGATTGGCTTTGTGTTTTTGTTAGGACTAGCAAACAAAAATGCCATCTTACTGGTAGATTACATCAACCAACTCCGCAAATCTGGCTTAGACCGCACAGAGGCGATCCTCAGGGCGGGGCCAGTGCGCCTCAGACCAATTATGATGACGACCGCTTCCACACTTTTAGGGATGTTACCGATCGCATTGGGTTTTGGTGCTGGTTCGGAATTGCGATCGCCTATGGCTGTAGCGATCGCAGGTGGACTGGTGACTTCAACGATCCTTAGTTTGATTGTTGTGCCGGTAGTCTACGCCATTTTGGATGATTGGTTTCCCCGATTTAAGAACAGGGGGACAGCTTGATGCAGGTTTTTGTCACAGGCGGTACAGGTTTTATTGGTGCCCACTTAGTACGATTGTTGCTGCAACAGGGTTACACAGTCAAAGCCCTAGTACGCTCAAGCAGCAATTTGGAGAATCTCCGTGGTTTGGAGGTGGAAATTGTCAAAGGCGATTTGAATGATCCCAATCTCTGGCAACAGATGGGAGGTTGTCAATATCTATTCCATGTGGCAGCCCATTATTCCCTCTGGCAAACAGACCGGGAGTTACTCCACCATAACAATGTCTTGGGTACGCGCAATGTATTGGCAGCCGCCCGCAAAGCTGGCATTGAGCGCACCGTTTATACGAGTTCGGTAGCAGCAATTGGGGTAGGATCATCTGGTCAAGTCGTCGATGAAACATATCAGAGTCCTTTAGATAAGTTGGTGGGTAACTACAAAAAGTCTAAGTTTCTCGCTGAACAGGAAGCCATACAAGCCGTTGCTACAGGTCAGGAAGTAGTTATTGTCAATCCCAGTAGCCCCATTGGCTCGTTGGATATCAAACCTACCCCGACAGGTGATATAATTCTGCGGTTTTTACGAAGGCAAATGCCCTTTTACTTAGATACTGGTTTGAATTTTATCGATGTGCGGGATGTGGCATGGGGGCATTTACTGGCTTTGCAACGGGGTAAATCAGGCGATCGCTATATCTTGGGTAATCAAAACCTAAGCCTTAAAGAACTACTCGAACAACTCGCCGATATCACAGGTTTGATAGCACCTCAACGAACAGTACCCGCTTGGTTCCCCCTTAGTGTTGCCTGGATTGATGAAAAGATTCTCGCACCCTTGGGGAAATCACCCTCAGTGCCATTGGATGGTGTTCGGATGGCGAAACAACCTATGTATTACGATGCCGCTAAGGCTGTACGAGAGTTGGGTCTACCTCAATCTTCACTAAAGGCGGCACTTAAGGATGCTGTGGATTGGTTTGTTGCTCAGGGGTATGTCAACCCCTCTGGGGAATTCAAAATTGAAGACCCCACAGATAAATCTTGGGGTTAAGAACGTGGTGTATTTATATCTAAAAGAGGAGCGATCGCTACAATGGCAGTTAATCTACAACAAGCTATGGATATTGGGAAGTATCTTGTTACACAGCGTTTGAAAGGACGTAAACGCTTCCCCTTAGTATTAATGTTGGAACCTCTTTTTCGGTGTAATTTAGCTTGTACTGGTTGTGGTAAAATCCAACATCCGAAGGAAATTTTAAAGCAAAATCTCACCCCAGAACAGTGCTTTGCCGCAGTGGAAGAGTGTGGCGCACCGGTTGTCTCAATTCCTGGGGGAGAACCTCTTCTACATCCCCAGATTGATGAAATTGTTCAGGGATTAATTGAGCGCAAGAAATATATTTACTTATGTACCAATGGCTTATTGTTAGAAAAAAGTCTGGATAAGTTTCAACCTTCTCCTTACCTGACTTTCAGCGTGCATTTAGATGGAATGCGTGAGTTGCACGATCAATGCGTTGATCGCAAAGGTGTTTTTGATATAGCTGTCAAAGCCATTCGCGCCGCTAAAGCTAAAGGCTTTCGTGTCACCACTAACACAACTATCTTTGAAGGTACTCAACCCAAAGATATGCAAGAGTTCTTTGACTTTCTGGACACACTTAATACTGACGGGATGATGATTTCTCCCGGTTACAGTTATGAGTGGGCACCAGATCAAGATCATTTTCTCCACCGTGAACAAACACGCACCCTTTTCCGGCAAATTCTGGCTCCATACAAAGCTGGTGAAAAAAACTGGAATTTCAATCACAATCCGCTGTTCTTAGATTTTCTTACTGGTGAGAAAGACTATGAATGCACACCTTGGGGTAGCCCTAGCTATAGCGTTCTTGGTTGGCAAAAACCTTGCTATCTCCTGAACGAAGGTTATTACTCTACCTTTAAGGAATTACTGGCACAGACTGACTGGAGTCAATATGGCCAGAAGAGTGGTAATCCCAAGTGTGCCGATTGTATGGTTCACTGCGGCTATGAACCCACTGCCGCAATGGATGCAATGCAACCGCAAAATATGGCGCGTGCCCTTGGCAGTGTGTTTGGCAGGAGCTAGGAAGAAAGCCGGGGGCAAAAGAAGCACGGAAGTGGAGTTGCTTATTGTTTTGTAGGGTGCGTTAAGGTTCGTGTAGTGGGCTGTAGCTAAGTAATATCATGTCTGGCAGATTAGTTATAATTCCTGCATCTGTGCAATAACTTGAAAACTCTTTTTCCCCCTGCCCCCTGCTCCCTGCCCCCTTGCGCTCTTAATGATAAGTCTTTAACCGGACATGATATAACGCGCCCTCTTTCTAATCTGTTACGGTGCGTTACGCATAACACACCCTACTGGCGTGGCACTTTAGTTTAGAGAATTAATATATAAACATCGCCCGTGAGTATCAAAGGCTCGTCCGCAAGCTATTCATTACCCTTTGAATGCCATCCAACCACCTACCCACAACCCAGTGTAGAAGCGAATGACACGGCTAAAACCTGCTTGCTGGAGTAGTTCTAAAATTTTCGCTTCTGAGAGTGGATAAACCCCGTTATTAAAGTTTTCCAGGAGTTGTTTTTGCCTATCTACAGGAAATCCCGTTTCTTTCCAATAGGCATGAAGTGTAGCAATAGTTTGCTCTAATTCAAAACTTCCTTTTGTACCAAAAACATCAACTAAAATAAACAGTGCCGATGTTTTTAAACGTTGAGCAATGCTTTGAAGGAAAGTAAGTTTACTATCTTCATCTGGGATAAAGTGCATTACTAAAATACTAGTGGCTGCATCGTAGGCTGGGTCATCCGGTAAATCTTGAACATATCCTTGAATGAGTTTAATCCGTTGTGATAGTTGATTTTGAGCTATTTTGGGCTGTGCGATCGCTAGCATCTTGGCTGAAGGATCAACACCCAAAAACTGCCACTGGGGATTACCTTGCCCCAAGCGAACTAACTCCATCCCTCCACCAGCACCGACAACTAATAAATTTGCTGTTTCCGATAAATAGGAGCGCAAAGAAGCCAGCACAAAAGTATGCATTACTTCATAACCGGGCAATGCGAGGCGTGCCATTTGCTCATATTCATCTGCCGCAATAGGTGAATTGGTATCGAAATCGATGATTCGCTGTGACATGCTTCTCTAACTCTGTTTCATCTAAAACATTTTATTACTTTGCACAATAGCGCTTCCATCTTTGTATAAGGTTTGAAGGAACGAGTTATCATCCTCCGGGTATATTTTCTTTTGGAGAAGATTTTATTGTTTGTTTAAGTCACACATAATTGACCACGCGATCGCTAGCCGATGGAACATGGAACAAATTAAATGTGGATATAGCAATCCGATTTGATTTCTGAATCACTCGTAGAGGTAAGGGACTGGGGATTGGGGACTGGGGACTGGGAAGAAGGAATAAAGGTGTACTGAGTTTTGTTCAAAAATCAAATATGAGTCCTATAGTTCACCTAAAGTTATTTCTTGTAGCCTACTTTGGTAGGCTTTATTTATACTGCGTTGCAAATCTAGAGCTTTGGCCACGCTAATAATAATGCTAAGTCTGCGATTGCATGGTTCACTACGGCTATAAACCCACGGCTGCAATCCAACCGCACATATAGCACGTGACCTTCGCAGGAGCTAGGAAGTAGTCAATAATACACAACTTAAATATGCCATGCCTGCGGTGGGCTATACCTACGTGCCCTTAAAGGGATTTCCCAGAAATAAATTATCCGATCTTTCTGGGGTGGAGAGAAGTCAATAAGGAAAAGACACAATTCTGTAAAGTTATGTAAACGAAATTAACAAACATAACAATAATTTGTAATAAATAATGACGCGGCAGCATTGTATAAAGATAACTTGGAAGGGAAAAACAACATCTTAATCAGGTTTTCCAGTCGTTCATAGAAGTTTGAAGTTTTTTAACAAAAGTTTTAATCTGAAAGCCTGGAGATCGTAAACTTATTCCGTGGATGTCTGTTTTGAACCTTTCGTAACTCGTCAGGCAGTACTGACATCGAAAATAAACTGAACCATTCAGTTTTGAGTCCAATTATTCTTAACCAAGCAAATTAGGAGATTTAAGGCAATGGTTTTAGATGCATTTGCAAAAGTAGTCACCCAAGCTGATGCCCGCGGTGAATATCTCAGCGCTGCTCAGTTGGATGCCCTATCTGCGCTAGTTAAAGATGGCAACAAGCGTGCAGATACCGTAAACCGGATTACCAGCAACTCCTCAGCAATTGTTGCTAATGCAGCTCGCGCTTTGTTTGCAGAACAACCTCAGTTGATTGCTCCTGGTGGTAATGCTTACACCAACCGTCGAAATGCTGCTTGCTTGCGTGACATGGAAATCATCTTACGCTATGTCACCTATGCAATCTTTGCAGGTGATGCAAGTGTATTAGATGATCGTTGTTTGAACGGTCTGCGCGAAACCTACTTGGCTCTAGGAGTTCCTGGTGGTTCTGTAGCAACTGGCGTACAAAAGATGAAGGACGCAGCTTTGGCTCTTGTTAACGACCCCAACAACATCACCAGAGGCGATTGCAGCGCTATAGCATCTGAAGTTGCTAGCTACTTTGATCGTGCAGCCTCAGCAGTAAGCTAAACCCGATTAAGACTATTGACTGACAACTGTCAGTTAGACAAAACAAATTTCAACAAGATTGTAAATAGGGAGATACTAAACCAATGAAGACACCTCTTACCGAAGCAGTTTCAACCGCAGATTCTCAAGGTCGCTTTCTCTCCAGCACAGAAATTCAAACCGCTTTTGGTCGTTTCCGTCAAGCTCCTGCTAGCATGGAAGCAGCAAAAGCTTTGAGCGCTAATGCCCAACGTTTGACAGAAGGCGCAGCTCAAGCTGTGTATAACAAGTTCCCCTACACCACTCAACAACAAGGCCCTAACTTCGCTTCTACCAACACTGGTAAAGAAAAGTGTGCACGTGACATCGGCTACTACCTGCGGATTGTTACCTATTCCTTAGTTGTGGGTGGTACAGGCCCATTGGATGAGTTCTTGATTTCTGGTTTGACTGAAATCAACCGCACCTTTGATCTATCTCCCAGCTGGTACGTTGAAGCTCTCAAGTACATCAAGGCTAACCACGGTCTAAGTGGCGATCCTGCTGTAGAAGCTAATTCCTACATCGACTACGCAATTAACGCTCTCAGCTAGAGAGTGTATTTAGCCCGGAAAGGAAAACAAGCTCTGTTAGCACAATAGCTAGGAGTTGGTTTACCTTTCTGGGCAGTTTTATTTTCAAAAGGCTGTTAAAAAATTAGAAAAATTTTTTCTAAAAAGTTTTCAGTTTTGCATTAAAAACTGAGGAGGTTTAAATATGGCAGCTTTGGGACAATCAACAAGGCTAGGGATTAGAGCCTTTGAAGACTCAGGACTGGCAGAACTACGTCCCGATAGAACAGAAACGGATGTGCAAGTGATCATCCGGGCAGCTTACCGTCAGGTTTTGGGTAATGAATACCTGCTGGAAGGAGAGCGTCTTGTCAGTGCTGAATCACAGTTGCAGCAAGGTGCGATTTCAGTTAGGGGTTTTGTGCTAGCCATTGCTCAGTCGGAACTCTATCGGGAGAAGTTTTTCCATTCAAACTCGCAAACTCGATTCATCGAGTTGAATTATAAACATTTATTGGGTCGCGCCCCAGAAGACGAGTCAGAGATTTCGTACCACGTTGAGCTTTACAACTCACAAGGTTACGAAGCTGAGATTAACTCATACATTGACTCGCAAGAATATCAAGAAAGCTTTGGCGAAAATATTGTGCCATACTATCGGGGCTTTAATAGCCCAGTAGGGCAGAAAAACGTTGGCTATAGCCGACTGTTCCAACTGTATCGGGGTTATGCCAATAGCGATCGCGCTCAACGGCAAAAACAAGGACGCCTAACTTGGGAAATAGCTAAGAATCTGGCTTCACCCATCTACCCAGTCTCTACAGGAGCCTTAACGGGACTCTCAACAGGTGGCAGAGGAGAAACATACCGGATTAGGGTACTACAAGCAGCTTCTCCAAACTCAGCTGTAGTCCGGCGAAGTACTGCGGAATTGCTTGTACCCTACGAACAACTTTCTAGTAAATTGCAGCAGCTTAATCATAAGGGCAGCAAAGTGATTAGCATCACATCTGTATAAATATAGACTGGGGACTGGGAACTGGGGACTGGGGGCTAGGAATTGGGGACAAGCAGAAAAATCTGAGCCAATGCTTCTTTGGATCAAAACTTCTCCCAAGGGGACACGCAAAGCGCGAACCGAGCGACAAAGGGGATAACCAACACCCAGTACCCAATCCCCGATCTCTAATCCCAGTTCCCAATTACCAATTACATAAGGAAAATTACCAATGGCTATTACAACAGCAGCTTCCCGTCTGGGAACAGAAGCTTTTAGTGATAAAGCTCCTGTAGAATTGCGCCCAAATGCAACTAAAGAAGACATAGAAATGGTAATTTCTGCCGTCTATCGTCAGTTGTTGGGCAACGATTACTTAATGAAATCTGAGCGTCTCACAAGTGCTGAATCTATTCTGCGCGATGGGAAAAGTACAGTACAAGAGTTTGTGCGTCAAGTAGCCAAATCAGAACTGTACAAATCCAAGTTTTTCTACAACAGTTTTCAAACTCGCGTCATTGAACTGAACTATAAACATTTGTTGGGTCGCGCTCCCTATGATGAGTCTGAAGTGATTTATCACTTAGACTTATATCAAACCAAGGGATATGAAGCCGACATTGATTCTTATATTGATTCGCCAGAGTATCAAAGTAGCTTTGGTGATAATATTGTGCCTTTCTATCGCGGCTTTGCAACCCAAACAGGTCAGAAAACTGTCGGATTTAGCCGGATATTCCAACTTTATCGCGGTTATGCCAGTAGTGATACCTCCCAACTTAGAGGTAATTCCTCTCGCCTCGCCGTTGAACTAGGTCGCAACAGTGCATCTGTTGTTGTTCCTCCATCTGGTGGCCCTTCTGGTTTTTCCTACGTTGCTCCCGAAAAAGGCGTTACCCCCAACAGTACTTTCGGTGGTGCAGGAACTTTTGGACAAGAAGGCAGACTCTACCGGATTGAAGTGGCAGGCGTTTTTGGAGCAGGGTATCCTAGCACACGCCGGGTCAATCAAGCTGTGATTATACCATATGAAGGACTATCTGCTTACTTCCAAAGAGTGGTAAAACAAGGTGGTAAAATCGCCAGTGTGAAGCCACTTTAGTGTCATTAGTCATTGGTCATTAGTCATTAATTTCAGACCAAGGACTAATGAAAACTTCAATTTATAAATTTGGAATTGATTTATGCTTGGACAAATTAATGGTAGAAATAGCAATCGCTCCTTCCGCTATGAAGTAGTCGGTATGCGCCAAAGCGAAGAAACAGAAAAAGTCGCCTATCCTATTCGTTCTAGTGCCAGTGTGTTTATCACAGTGCCTGAAAACCGGATGAATCAGGAAATGCAAAGAATTACTCGCTTGGGTGGCAAAATAGTCAGCATTCAGCCGTTGAATGGTGAAACAACACATAGCGAACACAATCATGAATCCCAGTCCGGAGAAAATTAAAGATTTATCGTTAACAGGTGATAATGCCGACGGTGGATCTTTAACTGTAGAGCAAGCGATCGCTAATCTTGAAAGTGCAGACTTAGGTTTGCGGTTTTATGCTGCCTGGTGGTTGGGCAGATTTCGCATAGGTGAAGCAGCTGCGGTTACAGCACTGATCAAAGCCTTAGAGGATGAAGCAGACAGGACACCAGAAGGCGGATATCCTCTGCGGCGAAACGCAGCTAGAGCCTTAGGAAAACTGGGCGATCGCCAGGCAGTATCACCTCTAATTGAGTGTTTAGACTGCTCAGATTTTTACGTAAGAGAAGCTGCGGTACAATCCTTGGAGATGCTGGGCGATCCGGTGTGCATTCCTGCGCTAATTAAGCTATTAGCGGTAGGTTTGCAGGGAGAGCAGCTCATCTCAAAACAGCCTGATTTATCTCAACCCTACGATGCCATCTTAGAAGCCTTGGGAACTTTGAGGGCGACTGAGTTCACCCCTTTGGTAAAGGTATTCTTAGAGCATCCAATGGAATTGGTGCAATATTCTGCCGCACGAGCTATGTATCAATTAACCCAAGAACCAGTGTATGGAGAACGATTGGTACAAGCTCTGACGGGAGAGAAATTGCAATTGCGTCGAGCAGTCTTGGCAGATTTGGGAGCGATTGGATATCTACCCGCAGCAGATGCGATCGCACAGACTCTTGCTGAAAATAGCCTGAAGCTGATTTCTCTTAAAGGATTACTAAAACATCAAGTAAATCACATAACACCAAGCACTTTCTCTGAAGGTGCAATCAAAGTGATGAATTTGATGGACTCGCTGTTGTAGTCATAAATTCTAGATAATCAGTTGTCATTAATACGTTGCAACCAAATCTTTACAACACACAAACCCCCAAACTAACTGTAAAATCAGGGCTAGGGGGTTTATATATTATAAAACTACGGATAACTTAAGCTACAATGGGCTGACGACAAACTACCCATGAAAAACTATTATGAATAACAGCGATCTTGCCCAAATATTGATCCGTGCTGTAGAAGAAGCAGATTCCTCGGATCGCTTATTAGACGCAGTTCAGGAGTTAGCAGCAGCTGAGATAGAGGAAGCTGTTCCCACTTTAATTGCGGCTTTGGGCTACAACAATCCGGGAGCAGCGGTGGCGGCGGTAGATGGGCTGATTGCGATCGGGGAAGCTGCGGTGCAGCCACTATTGCAACTAATTGATGACTACAATTACGGTGCGAGAGCTTGGGCTGTTCGTGCCTTAGCTGGAATTGGAGATGTACGGGCGCTAGATACCTTGTTAGAAGCAGCAAAAACCGATTTTTCACTGAGTGTGCGGCGGGCAGCTGCCAGGGGATTAGGCACTTTGCGCTGGTATCAAGTACCGCCTGAGAAACTAGGATCTATTCAGACTCAGGTATTAGAGGCGCTATTACTAATTTCTCAAGATCCAGAGTGGGTAGTGCGCTATGCAGCAGTGACGAGTTTAGAAACACTAGCTATTGCTATAGCAGTCACTTTACCCGATCAAGCATCGCGGATTAAAAATCAACTTCAGCAAATGCTCGATACAGATGTTGATCTTGGAGTTCGTACTCGTGCCAAGTTTGCACAGGAAAGAACTCAGCAGCCACAACATCAAGAAGTCTTTGCACCTAAAAGAAAGCTACAAGATACTGAAATAACTTATCGTGGTGGTGGCAGACGGTAAGCAATTGGAAAATTTTAAAGGCTCTGCCACCAGAAGGCACATAGCAACCTACTAGTAGGCTGCTAGGCGTTGCTGAATTAAAGTATGAATCTGGATGTAGAGACGTAGCAGTGCTACGTCTCTACAAGGATTTTAGTATTATGCAAAATCATTTTCATACATGGAATCAGCAACGCCGGCTGCTATGTGCCTTTCTTTGAAAAAACTAAACAGATAATAAAGACTGGATTTCTGCCTGGATATTGCCACGGGCAGATGGTTCGGCGAACTCTAACATTAAAGGCGTAAAATAAATACGCGATCGCTGTAAAAATCGTTCTAAAACCTGCCGACGGCCTGTGATATAGTCTGCATCTCCCACCCAGCCATATTCCTGACGAATGGCATGGGCATATTCTAGATACTGAACTGAGTTAGTAGCCAAAATCGCTAAATCTGCATCCAGTAAAACTTGGCTATCATAGTCATCCACCGCAGCTTGGTGGTCTTTAGTGTTCAGAATGAGACGGGTGACAGTAATTATAATACTTTCTGGAATACCCAAATTACTCAGCAATTCCAAAGCATAGTCTGCGCTTCGTTTTTCATTATCTTCAGCTTGAGTGTCATACACGACATCGTGAAACCAGGCAGCTAGTTGAACAGCAGCTAGGTTGTTCGTGTAGCCTTGCAAAATCTGAATTGTGCTGAGGACGTAATCAATATGTTTAAGTGTATGGTAGTAGCGACCAGGGGTAGAGTAAGCTGCAACCAAGCAATTAAAAGCTTTCTCAGCCGTTACCTGGTCAACACCAAAGGGTTGGAGTGTGTGTTGCCAGTTAGAAAATAAAATATGCGTGAGGTTTTCTGTAGGCATAAACGTAATATCCACACTCTTAGTATGACTGAGCTAATCTCTTGTGTTGCAACATCTATTAATCAAAGTAGAAATAGATCAACAAAAGGATAACACTTGTTATTGAATTGGGCATTGGGCATTGGGCATTGGGCATGGGGCATTGGTTATTCGCCTTGTCTTCCTCATCTCCCTCACTCCCCACTCCCCACTAGATATATGAAAACGTCAAAATAGAAGACACAGGCTTTGTACAAAAAGCCTTGCTTTAATTAAGGAGTTTATTATCAGTGGTATTACAAGTACAAACAAGCGCCTACGAAGCTAAAACCCAAGAAATTGCTAAACAACTTCTAGCAGCAACGCAGGAAAATCGTTCGTTTTTTTCTTCCCTGCGGGATCAAATGCGCTGGGATGATAAATTACTAGCTTGGGCGATGAGTAATCCTGGGTTGCGGGTGCAACTATTTCGCTTTATAGATACGCTACCTGCTTTGCACAGTAAATCAGAGATTGCCTCACATTTACAAGAATATCTGGGCGAGGAGTCTGTAGAATTACCGTCAGCTTTGAAGGGGATGCTAAACTTTGCTAACCCCGACTCGATGCCAGGACAAGTTGCTGCTACAACCGTTGGTACGGCGGTTGAAACTCTTGCTCATAAATATATTTCTGGGGAAAATATTAAGCAAGTCATCAAAACAGTTGAACGACTGCGAAAAGAAAAAATGGCTTTCACCATCGACTTACTTGGTGAAGCGGTAATTACCGAAGCCGAAGCGCAGTCTTATCTAGAACGCTATCTAGAATTAATGCAACAATTGGTAGAAGCATCGAAGAATTGGTCGGCTATCCCGGCTATTGATGAGGCTGATGGCGAACCCATACCAAAAGTTCAGGTTTCTGTTAAGTTAACGGCGTTTTATTCCCAATTTGACCCATTAGATGCTAAAGGTAGTGAGGAGCGAGTTAGCGATCGCATTCGGATTCTCTTACGTCGTGCTAAAGAGTTGGGTGCAGCTGTGCATTTTGATATGGAACAGTATGCCTACAAAGACATAACTCTCAGCATCTTGAAAAAACTGTTACTAGAAGAAGAGTTTCGGCAACGCACAGATATTGGGATGACAATACAAGCATATCTGCGTGATAGTGAGCAAGATACCAAAGACGTAATTTCATGGTTGAAAGAGCGTGGTTATCCCCTGACAATCCGCTTGGTGAAAGGCGCATATTGGGATCAAGAAACTATCAAAGCAGCGCAGAAACATTGGCCACAGCCAGTTTACAACGACAAAGCCGCAACTGATGCTAACTTTGAAACCATCACTCAGTTGTTGTTAGAAAATCATCAATATGTCTATTTTGCCATTGGTAGCCATAACGTGCGATCGCACTCTCGCGCCATTGCCATCGCTGAAAATTTAAATGTCCCCCGCCGTCGCTTTGAATTGCAAGTCCTCTACGGTATGGGTGATAAAGTTGCAAAGGCATTGGTTGACAAGGGTTATCGGGTGAGAGTTTACTGTCCCTACGGTGAATTATTACCTGGAATGGCGTATTTAATTCGTCGGCTGTTGGAAAATACAGCTAATAGTTCTTTTTTACGGCAAAATCTCGAAAATCGACCGATTGATGAGTTATTAGCGCCGCCGATTGTCAAAGAGGAGGAGAAATCTTTAACTCTTAATTCTCATTTCTCTGGTGCGGCTGATACCGATTATGCTGAAGAAGAGGTGAGAACGAAGACGGCGCAAGCTTTCCAAAGCGTTCGTCAACAGTTGGGTAAAACTTATTTGCCGCTAATTAATGGCGAGTATGTTAATACGCCGGAATTTGTTGATTCTCTCAATCCTTCTAATTTCAGTGAAGTAGTTGGTAAAGTTGGATTGATTAGCGTTGAACAAGCAGAACAGGCGATGCAAGCAGCCAAAGCTGCGTTTCCTGGGTGGAGGAAAACACCAGCTAAACAACGCGCTGATATTTTACGAAAAGCCGGTGATTTGATGGAATTCCGCCGCGCCGAACTTTCAGCTTGGATAGTTTTGGAAGTTGGGAAACCAGTTAAGGAAGCTGATGGCGAGGTTTCGGAAGCGATAGATTTCTGTCGGTACTACGCTGATGAGATTGAACGGCTAGATGAAGGTGTGAACTATGACATTCCTGGTGAAACTAATCGTTATATTTACCAGCCACGGGGAATTGCTGTAGTAATTTCTCCCTGGAATTTCCCGCTAGCGATCGCTTGTGGAATGACTGTTGCAGCTTTGGTTTCAGGCAATTGTACTCTCCTCAAACCTGCGGAAACATCTTCCGTAATTACGGCAAAACTCACAGAAATCTTAATCGAGGCTGGCTTTCCTAAAGGTGTATTTCAATACGTACCTGGGAAGGGTTCGCAAGTCGGCGCTTATTTGGTAAATCATCCAGATACTCATGTAATTGCTTTTACAGGTTCACAGGAAGTCGGCTGTAGAATCTACGCGGAAGCGGCAATCTTAAAACCTGGACAAAAGCACATGAAGCGCGTGATTGCTGAAATGGGTGGCAAGAATGCGATTATTGTCGATGAAAGTGCTGATTTAGACCAAGCCGTTGTGGGAGTAGTGCAGTCGGCATTTGGTTACAGTGGACAGAAATGTTCTGCTGCTTCCAGGGTGATTGTGCTGCAACCGATTTATGATGCCTTTGTGCAACGATTGGTAGAAGCGACAAAATCCTTGAACATTGGGGAAGCAGAGTTACCAAGTACACAAGTTGGGCCAGTGATTGATGCTAATGCCCGCGATCGCATCCGCGAGTATATTGAGAAGGGTAAGGCAGAAGCAGAAGTAGCTTTGGAATTACTAGCACCCGAACAAGGATATTTTATCGGGCCTGTGATCTTTAGTGAAGTATCGCCAAATGCGGTAATTTCCCAAGAAGAAATTTTTGGCCCTGTGCTGGCGGTAATTCGGGTGAAAGATTTTCAGGAAGCGTTAGCAGTCGCTAACGGTACAAATTACGCCTTAACTGGCGGACTTTATTCTAGAACGCCTTCGCATATTCAGCAGGCGCAGACAGAATTTGAAGTCGGGAATTTGTACATTAATCGCAATATTACAGGAGCGATCGTTGGACGGCAACCCTTTGGTGGATTCAAACTTTCTGGAGTAGGTTCTAAAGCTGGAGGACCTGATTACCTACTGCAATTCCTCGAACCACGCGCGGTAACAGAAAATATTCAGCGTCAAGGTTTTGCACCAATTGAAGGTGCAGATTAAAGCTTGTAGGGTGGGCAATGCCCACCTTTTTCATATTCTATATATAGAAAGAGTTAGATGAGTAATTTAGTCATAAAAGTTGCTGATTTACCTGAAGAATTTCCGGCAATTAAAACCATTAGAAAATCAGTTTTTCAGGAAGAACAAGGGGTAGATCCCGCTTTGGAATTTGATGGCAAAGATGAAATATCTGAGCATTTGATTGCTTATTTAGATGATAAAGCTGTGGGTACTACCAGAATTAGATATTTGGATTATAAAACTGCCAAAATAGAAAGACTTGCTGTGTTATCTACAGCTAGAGGGCAAGGTATTGGTAAGAAAATTATGATTAAGGCATTAGAAATTATAGCTAATAAAAATATTCCAGAAGTTGTGATTCACGCCCAAGAGTATGTAAAAGTTTTGTATAAAAAATTGGACTTTGTAGAAGAAGGACAAATATTTGAAGAAGCTGGGATTCCCCATGTGATAATGAGAAAAATTTTCCACTTAGGATGATTTAGGATTGCTAAATCAATTGGTTAGTTAACACTATTTTATTAATACATCGAATGCGAGGTGCTATTATAGACATCTCGCATTTTCAGAATTTATTGTCTATAGTTTTAGATTGATCGCAGCGATGCCTGCGGCAGGTTATGCCTACGCTATGATGGGGATAAAGCGATCGCGTGGCGATCTTTCCACTACAATATCTCTTTAATACTAAAAATATCAATGCGATCGCTTCGATCTAAATTGGTGTTTCGTTAATCTGAAAATCGCTGTAAGTCAGATATCGGCTCAATATTGACTCTAGTTGGAATACCCGAATTGGCTTGATGAGGTAGTCATTGGTACTACCTGGAAGCATGGTAATTTCCTCCTCTGTAGGTTCACTAGAGCGAATCATAACAGTTTGCAAATCCTTGCAAGAAGGTTCATGTCTCAGGATACTTAGTAAATTAGATTTGCTAACATCGTCTACTAACTGGAAATCTAAAAAAACTAAATCTGGATGTAGGTTTTGCACCTGATTTAAAAAATCGTTTCCGTTATTTATCCACGTCACTTGGTAGCCAATTGTCTGAAGATAATCTTGCAGCAGTATAGCAGTATTTTCTTCGTTTTCCACAAGCAAAATGCGTTTAGTCTTGGAGGTAGAAAAGGATGGCGATAAAGAATGATTATTTTCGCTTCCACTCTCCTCTTCTTCTGGATGCACTGGATTTGGTAGAAATAGAGTGAAGTGGCTCCCTTTTCCCAAAGTCGATGTAAAGGTAACATCTCCACCATGCAAACGCGCTAATTTACGTGTTAAAGCTAAACCTAAACCAGTGCCTTCATACTGCCTATTTAACCGACTGTCAAGCTGTTTAAACGGTTCAAATAGAAATTTAAACTGACTGGAGTCTATACCAATTCCAGTATCTGAAACTGCAAAGGTTATTCCTTGCGGTACTTTTTTCACTACTAGCGATACCTGACCTGCTGGAGTGAATTTGATAGCATTGGTGAGCAAATTGAGTAGCATTTGCTTGATGCGTCGTTCATCAGCAATACAAATATCTGCTTCTTGCTCAATTTCGTATGTGAGTTGCAATCCCTTTTCTAAGGCGCGATCGCGCACTGTCCATATGGCATAATTGCATAAATCTGACACTGGTAAACGTGAGGGTAACAGTTCCTCCTTACCTGCTTCTACCTTAGATAAATCAAGGATATCGTTAATCAGTGCCAACAGATGTTCACCACTACTATATATACAACTTACATATTCGTTCTGCTTTTCATTGAGAGAGCCAACTATGTTTTGTTGCAGCAACTGCGACAAACCCATAATTGCATTGAGAGGCGTCCGCAACTCATGGCTCATAGTTGCTAAAAATTCACTTTTTGCCAAACTGGCTGCTTCTGCTGCTTCTTGAGAAGCACGCAACTTCAATTCTGTTTCCTTGCGTTCAGTAATGTTTTCAATCATCGCCAGAAAAAACTCAGGTTCACCATTGCTGTCTGGTATAACAGAAACAGAGATATGAGTCCAAACGAAGCTGCCATTTTGATGCAGGCAGCGTCTTTCCATCTCAATGCGATATTTATCGACAAGCTGCTTTTGAAGTTCGGAGGGTGGAAAAACAAATTTTGAAGTTTTCCCTGAGTTTGTGCAAATTTCTAACATCATTTGTTTGTAAAGTTTTAAATCCCCCCTTTGTGTAGAAATGTAATTTGTAAAGCGCTTGCCGTATAACTCTTCTCGGCTATATCCTAAAATCTCGCACAGTGCCGGATTACTATCGACTATCTGCGCCTTCATATCTATAAGTCCAATGCCGATAGAAGAACGCTCAAAAATCGCTCGAAATTGCGCTTCACTCTGTCGCAGCGCTTCCTGTACGACGTTTCGCTCCCTCGCTTCTATAGCCAGCGTCACAAAATCTGCAATCGAGCCAGCAAAAGTTTCTTCCTCCAAAGTCCATTTGCGAGCTTCGCCTATATGTTCGTGACAGACTACGCCCACCAAACGACCTTCTAGCCAAATCGGTGCATCTAGCAGGGATGTGATACCCAAAACGGAAAGATAAGACTCGGATAATTCTTGGGTTCTTGTATCCTTTATCGCATCATCTACGGCAATTGTCCGTTCCTCTTCTAAAGCCCGGAAATAAGCTGGATAATTTTTTTCTGAAAGCGAGTTACCAAAGCTATGCTCTCTGGTGTTTACATCATATAAATCGATGCATTCAATTTTTGAACGTTCTTGATTATATAACCACACCCCGACTCGCTTCACTAAGAGCGTCTTAGCAGCAGTTTCTGTGATTTCCTTTAATGCCGCATTGAGATCACCTTGCTGAAATGTCTTGCTTCTTGCCAGCTGCACCAGCGTCTGACTTTGTTTTCGCCGACGACTTTCTTTGATTTGTAAAGCCTCTTGGGACTGGCTGTGCTCTGTAATATCTCTAGCTGACACCACCTGCATTAGTTGACCTCAAGAAGAAATAACTTTGCTTTGCAGTTCTACAGGAAAATTAGAACCGTCTTTGTATAACTACAATTACTTCATAGGGTTATTCCTAACCGGAAAGTATAATTTTTTGCTCAAAATTTCTGATTCTGGATAACAAGTCATAAATTAGATTTTGCTTATCGCTTCTGTTACTTCATACCAGTGATTTTTGCTAGGGGATAATTAACATTTTAAATATCAAGTAATTATACTATAGAGTAGTATAATTTAAATTTTGATCTAGGAGATGTGGACTAGGAAGACTCTTTTCAATTCCTAACACCCAGCCTAATTTCTTACTGAGCCTTGACTACCAAAATATGCTTAATTCTCCTAGAGAAAGATGCTTAATGGCTCAAATTTTGCAACAATTCAAATGACGGCAGCTTTTGTGGAGGTGGAGCGATGACGGATAGTAATGTGAGAATTGTTTCCCTGATTCCCGGTGGAACAGAAATTTTAGCGGCACTAGGCTTGGTTGATGCTATTGTGGGGCGATCGCATGAATGCGATTACCCTCCAGAAATTCACAATCGCCCCATTTGTACCGAAGCACGCTTAAACTCCAACGCCTCCAGCAGCCAAATTCACGATGATGTGAACAATTTATTGCAATCTGCTCTCAGTATTTATCAAATCAAAACAGATGTTTTAGAGAAATTACAGCCTACCCATATTCTCACTCAAGACCAGTGTGATGTTTGTGCTGTCAGCTTACACGATGTTGAAAAGGCAGTTGCTACACTCATTGGCAGTAAACCTCAAATTATTTCTTTACAACCCAATCTTCTCGAAGATGTTTGGGCTGACATTGAGCGAGTCGGCAAGACTTTTGACGTAGACTCAGTTAAAGTTCTAGAAAATTTAGAAGCTCGCGTCAGAATTTGCCAACAAAAAGTCCAGGGACTTTCTTTAAATGAACTGCCCACTGTCGCCTGTATCGAGTGGACTGATCCTTTGATGGCCGCTGCCAATTGGATTCCTGAATTAGTTAACTTAGCAGGAGGACAATCTCTATTTTGCTCTACAGGTCAGCCTTCTCCTATCTTGCAGTGGGAAACACTATTAACAACTAATCCAGATATAATTGTTTTTATGCCTTGTGGCTTTGATTTAAATCGCACTCGCCAAGAAGCCAATTTGTTAACTCAACGTTCAGAGTGGGAAAAATTGCACGCTACCAAAGCTGGCAGAGTTTACATCACAGATGGCAATTCTTACTTCAATCGTCCAGGGCCTCGACTGGTAGATTCTTTAGAAATTTTGGCAGAAATATTGCATCCAGAAATTTTTCAATACGGCTACAAAGGAACTGCTTGGGAAGTTTTGTAAAGATGAATTCAGAACTCAGGAGTCAGAATTCAGTATTAATTCGAGTCCGATAGTTACTGAGTTTGCGATGCCCTGAGCTTGTTGTACTCGTTCCCTACCGGAAGCTGCGCGAATGTAGAAGCAAGCTACGCGCAGCGTCTCGTAGAGAAGGATCGAAGTACTGAATGATATTTCTCACACAAAGACCAATTCTGAATTCTGAATTCTTCTTTAAGGTGTTTGTTCAGAATCTGTCGCTGGTTCATTGTTAAATAACAGCAGGCGTGCAGCGAGGATGGCAAATCCTACAGCAGCGATCGCTTTTAACATACGTGTAGGTAATAATTCTGCTACTGCCCCCCCTGCTAATGCTCCCAACAGACTTGTCAACAGCAATGCACCTGCTGCACCAAAAAATACTGCACGCGGAGAATTACAACGCCCTGAAAGTGCGATCGCTGCTAGCTGACTCTTGTCACCCAATTCTGATAAAAAAACTGTAATAAAGCTTAGTCCTAAAAGATGCCAATCCATATTTTTTAGTGGGGAGTGGGGAGTGGGGAGTGGGGAGTGGAGGAGCAGGGGAGGCAGGGGAGGCAGGGGGAGAATAACTAATGATTAAATGACCAATGACCAATGACCAATGACCAATGACTAATGACTTTCCCCTTCTTGCTGAGTTTCCAAAGATTCTGAAAAATAGCTATTAATCCAATTTAGTAAGGGCACTAATGACACCAGCATACAAGCAGAGTAAAGATCACCGCCCCAACCATCATGCAGCCATTTAAAAGCCCCTTCTTGACCTGTACCGTGAAAGAAAGTTAGTAAAGTATTACGAATGATATTCGCACAAATACTAATGATCACAGCAAGAGATAAAAACGATATAGTTGTGCGGCGGGAAGACAAAGCATCTGTCCAATAAAGCAGCATCAAGCCTACGTAAAGAGTAGTAAACAACATTTTCAGCCCTGCACAATAGGGGGCAACTTCCACAATCCGCCCTCCTACGTAGAGATTTATCTCATCTACGGTTACGTCCATACCAAATTGATTCAGTATGAAGCCTGCTGTACCAGCAATGAAGCTTTGGAGAGGTAAGGTATAAGGAGCAATGAGATAGGGTACTGCGGTTGGAGTTGCCAAAAATACGAGTAACAGAGGGAATCCTTGCGATCGCAAACCTGCTATTCCCTTAAACCACAAACATAATCCTGCCAATATAACGGGAAAGGAAATGTTAACCCACTCTGTAACACCGCTAAGATAAAACACTGCCCCTAATAACAAGAAAACAGCGCTTAAAGGATGGATGGTATCTGGTAAACGTGCCCACTTTTTCCGGCTCATCCAGCCCAGATAAGCCGCAAATGGTAAACCAATAATCCCGTGGCTGAAATATTCGTGTTCTGTACTGATATTCTTGTGCAGCCAACCATCCATCCAGTGTAGCAATATAGGAGCATAAAGCAGCAGCAAAACGCCTAAAATAGCTAGATTTAATAACCCTGAGGCGTTTCTGTTTTTAACTTGTTGCTGGAGTACCATGATTTTCAGTAATTCAAAAACTCTCAGTGTTTAAGGGGAGTGGGGAATGGGGAGTGGGGAATGGGGAATGGGTAATAAGTAGGAGTATTCCTTATTCCCGTATTATCTTACTCCCCATTACAGACGCGATTAATCGCGTCTCTCCCCACTCCCTTTTTTGCTATTGAATTAACTTTAGGCTACCACGCTGCCAAGGTCAGCAGTGGAGGGTTGATCTGCCTGAGAAGTTGTTGAGACTGCATGAGCGATCGCTGCTACAACTTCTTTGACTTGGCTACTGCTCAAACCAGGATACATCGGTAATGATAATATTTCTTTTGACAGTTTTTCTGCTTGAGGAAAATCTCCAGGTTGATAGCCTAAGTTGGTGAATGCTGGCTGGAGATGACAAGGAATTGGGTAGTGAATGCCACTTTGAATTCCTACTGCTGTGAGTTTTTCCTGAAGTTGTTGGCGTTCTATTGGGCAAGAATCATCAACTTTAATGACATAGAGATGATACACATGGCCTGTACCACTTTGGTTTTCCATAGGGATAATCCCAGAACTTGCCAAGGGTGCGAGTTCTTTATCATACTGCTGGGCAATACTTAGGCGATCGCGATTCCACTGTGGCAAATATGGTAGTTTCTGGTGCAAGATTGCTGCTTGCAAAGTATCTAAGCGGCTATTTGTACCTGGTTCAGTATGAAAATACTTTTGTGATGCCCCATAATTTCGCAAGCGCACCATCTTCTGGGCTACATTTGAATCTCGTGTCAGCAGCATTCCCCCATCCCCAAATGCTCCCAAATTTTTACTGGGATAGAAACTAAAAGCTGCTGCTATGCCTACTGAACCAGCATGATATCCATCTCTTTGGGCGAGGTGTGCTTGTGCTGCATCTTCAAAAATTAGGAGTTTGTAGGTATCGGCAAAGTTTATTAATTCACGTGGCGATACCATCTGACCATAGAGATGCACAGGGATAATTGCTTTGGTATGAGGTGTAATTGCCTTTGCTGCTGCCTCTAAGTCAATTAAAGCTGTTTGGCGATCGCAATCTACTAGAATTGGCTTCGCGCCAGCCCGTTGTACTCCAATTAAGGTTGCTATAAAGGTGTTTGCTGGTAAAATCACTTCATCGCCAGCACCAATATTGCACGCTTGCAATCCGAGAGCGATCGCATCTGTTCCTGATGCAACACCAACACCATAAGCTGCTCCCGACACTGCCGCAAATGCTGCTTCAAAATCTGAGAGTGCTTGCCCTAAAATAAAATCTCCCTGTTCCAATACAGATTGGATTGCATCTTGCAATTGCGTTTGAATTGGTTGGTGTTGTAACTTCAGGTCTACAAAAGGAACTCTAATAGTCATTTTATTCATTACCAGTTGTTCTCAAAGAGCGATTTCCTCGGATGGAAAAAATAGAAAAACCTGCACAATTTTCAGTGTTCAATTGTAATAGGTTCAATCTATGGGATAAAGAGTTATATAAACTATCTACGATTGTCAGCCATCGATGCTAACTGTCATGAGTAAAAATGGCTATAAAAATCACGTCAATATAATTATTATAAGTAAATTCACGCTGAATATTGCAATCAGAATTTTCCCTTCTGCACATAAAGAATTACAGACCTTTGGTATTGTATCCTTAGCATTAGCTTACCCTGACTGAATCCAAATCTAACGCAGTCTGAACGCAAAAACTTAAGCAGCAAAGACTACATCAGTGATAAATAGAGAACATTCAGCACCAGTAACTAGTAACTCTAAAGACCGCGTTACCGACTTAATGGAAGGGATAAAAAATTTTTGCCCCCAACTTGTTTGTCAGAGGCAAAATTAGGGAATGCTTAAAAATAGCAATTGATAACCTAGAAATAGGACTTGTATCAATTTATCAATTACAGTATCAAGAAATTATTAAGGTAGCAGTGGCAATGGTAGAGCCTGAAAACAAATTATTTGCCCTAAAGGATGGTTGGGATTCTCATGAAACAAGAGAACAACAACGCCTCAAAGCTTTGTCAGATTTAGGTTTGCGGCAGCCAGAAACGATTCCGGTTTTTGAAGAAGCCACTCAAACTGCTGCCCACTTTTTGGAAGCACCAATTTCCATGTTGGGATTTGTGGATCAAGAATGCCATTGGTTCAAGTCGGCAGTGGGCTTATCTAGGCTGGGACTAATGAACCATTTGGCACAAAGTCGCCAACTAGCACGCCGAGAATCATTTTGCACTCAGGTAGTAGAGAATTTTCAAGTATTTGTAATTAATGATACCCATAAACTTACAGACCCAGTACTTATTGGCAGCAAGTTGGTGCAGGATTATGGTATTCGCGCTTACTTGGGAGCGCCACTGATTGATGCTGAGGGACATTGTTTGGGTGCATTGGCGGTAATGGATTTAGTGCCACGCAATTTTACAAACCGAGACATTGAGTTTTTACAAATCATAGCTCGTTGGAGCATGAGTGAATTTGAGCGTAACCGACTTCTGAAAGGGAAACTCGAATCAAGCACTCCCGCGATCGCTCCGATATTTTCACTCCATGACGAACGTAATACTGAGATTAAAATCACCCCAGCTAGTAAAGATAGCGACTCTGTTTCTACGAAGCAACTGAAACTGGAACTTTTGGATCAGTTAACTCAGGAGTTACGCACGCCTTTAACATCTGTACTCGGCATGGCTAGTGTTTTAGGGCGTGAGATTTATGGGCCTTTGACGACTAAGCAAAGAGAATATTTGGAGATTATCCAACACAGTGGTCGGTACTTACTTTCCCTAGTAAACGAAATTACCGAACTAGGAGCTATGGATGACAACTCAAATGTGCTAAATATAGCTCCTGTGGATATTGAAATGCTATGTCAACAAGCTATCAATACCCTTGAAGAAGTAGCTAATCGCCGCGAGCAAGATATTCGTCTCTCTATTGAACCGGGACGCAATCGCATTTGGCCTTTAGATAAAGACAAAGTGCGGCAAATCCTTTATCACCTGGTTTTCAGTGTGATTCAACTTTCAGCTACAGGTAGCATTGTTCGCATCCATGTTTCTTACAAGGAAGATACGCTCAATATTACTATTTGGGTTTCCCATCCTTGGCTAGGGGACGGTATCACTGAAGTTGATCCTTACTTCCGTCTCAATTCTTTGTCACTGCTGGAACTGACAGGTGAGGTAGCAACTTACAATGCTCATCCAGAAAGCCAGGAGCAACGAGATATTTCATCAGTAGCAGTGGACAACTCAAAGAACTTGAGCGATTCCCACTCAGATTTCTTTGCTGCTAGTTCAGGTATAAATTTAGCTAAATCACATGGAAGTATTTCTCGTGAAAGCTTAGGTCTATTGCTAAGTTGTCAACTGGCAGAATTGCATAGTGGACAAATTTTGATTCAAGGTTCACCAGAATCAGGATATCGCTATGTACTTTCTTTGCCACTGCAACTAGCAACTCCTTCCCAAGCAAGTGGCGATGTTTAATCACAAGCGAATTCGGTATTAGGGATTAGAAAAGAGGTATATTACATCTATTTGTCGTGTACTAAGTACATGAGCAGCTATCTTAACTTAAATATTGGCTGAAGTGGTTTTTGATTAAAAGTAGTGGCTAATGGCTAGTACCGCAAGGACGTTCGGCGAAGCTCAGTCGAGCCGCAGAAGTCAAAAGTTAACACTGAGCGACTTGTCCTGAGCTTAGGCGAAAGGAATCGAATGTCAAAAGCCAAAAGTCAAAAGAATTGTATTCCGAGCTTCTTGCGCCATTTGAAATGGTGAATCAGCGCTGCGGGAGGGTTTCCCTCCGCAGGCGACTGGTGAACCCGAAGGGTATGTTTATTTTCGCCGTGTCGTATTAGGAATAAGAGTGCCATCATGCGATGTGCAATTTTCCTTATTACCTTTTTATAGCTATAGGCATTATGATCAATTCCAAGTTCTGCGTCGGCAGGCTAATTGATCGCAATGTTTTTTATGAATTTAGTCTGGCAACGATTTACTTTATCATCTTTACCGCTCAAAGAATACCTTGCTACCAGTTACGTACACCGTTTTCTGGTGGGACTGTTAAGTTCTTGGCGGCAAACCAGCATCTTGATTCAGTGGGGAGATGCGATCGCAGCAGCTTTACTCAGCTTAGTATATGCGCTTGCACCTTTTGCTTCGAGTACATTGGTGGGCTTGTTGCTAGTAGCTTGTGTAGGATTTTGGCTGTTGTTGACTTTATCTGATGAAGTAACATCAGCAAATGTCTCCTCAGTCACTCCCATTCACTTGCTAGTATTGCTCTACTGGGGAATTGCCGCAGTAGCAACAGCATTATCGCCAGTGAAAAAGGCAGCACTTAGTGACTTAGCAACGTTGACGTTGTATTTGCTGCTATTTGCCCTTTGCGCCAGGGTGCTGAGGTCGCCTCGCCTCCGGTCTTGGTTGATCGCACTTTACCTGCACATATCGTTAATTGTCAGTGTATATGGGTTGCGGCAATGGTTTTTTGGAGCCACAGCACTGGCAACTTGGGTTGATCCAGAATCTCCTCTGGCTAAGACTACAAGAGTCTACAGTTATTTAGGCAATCCCAACTTGTTAGCTGGATACCTCATACCAGCAGTAATTTTTAGCTTAGTGGCAATTTTTGCATGGCAAAGCTGGTTCAAAAAAGCTTTGGCATTAACAATGTTGATTGTAAATAGTGCTTGCCTGATCCTCACTTTTAGTCGTGGTGGTTGGATTGGACTAGTGGTGGCAGTTTTAGCTGTGGTGGCATTGCTAGTTTATTGGAAAAGTGTGGAAATGCCTCCATTTTGGCGTACTTGGTCGCTACCGATTGTCTTGGGAGGTTTGGTTGGGATATTGGTGCTAGCAGTAATATTTGTAGAACCAGTCCGCCTGCGAGTGTTCAGTATTTTTGCTGATCGCAAAGATAGCAGTAATAATTTTCGCCGGAATGTCTGGGATGCAGTATTCGAGATGATCCGCGATCGCCCGATTTTCGGCATTGGCCCAGGTCACAACTCTTTTAATAAAGTTTATCCCCTCTACCAACGCCCTCGTTACACTGCTTTGAGCGCCTATTCCATTTTCTTTGAGGTGGCTGTAGAAACCGGCTTTGTTGGTTTAGCCTGCTTTCTCTGGCTAATAATTGTCACATTGAATACGGCATTTTTACAAATACGACGACTGCGACGACTCAAAAGTGTAGAAGGATTTTGGTTAATTGGAGCGATCGCTATTCTGTTGGGGATGCTAGCTCATGGCACCGTAGATACTGTTTGGTATCGCCCTGAAGTCAATACCCTCTGGTGGCTCATAGTTGCCTTAATTGCTAGCTACTGGACACCTTTAGCTCAAAACCAGACAAATTCATCTAACTCAGAACCAACAGCAAACTAATATGAGTAAGTTGTCAGTTGTTTTTCTACTCAACAACTGACAACTTTTGAATTTTTAATTGTCTAGTACAGATCAGCGCAAATAAACCTACCATTTCATTACAGGCAGGAAGCGCAAAATCAAAGCATACCTGACTTTTGACTTTTGAATTTTGAATTTTGACTTCCGCCTTGCAGTACTAGTCCCTATAGGTAGTGGCTCCTGGAGCACTAGGGTCGCGATAAGCGGTGGGTTCATTCTCACGCTTTTTACCAGCCAAACCAGCCAAGCCAGCTAGACCGAGTAATCCTAGCCAACCCCAATCAAAATCATTGCGATCTTCATAAGCGATCGTTCTTGGAGCAGTATTTACTCCGGGGTCAGTTGTCGTCTGAGCTTGTGCGGATAGAGTTAAGGGTAAAATTCCCATACTCAAGGTTAGAACGCCAGCACCAACAGCTGTAATGAAATTACTTTTCATAAGTTGTGACAATTCCTTATGCCATCCGAAGTTACTCACCACTATATCGATTCCCAACCTGAAGAAAATCAATCTGCGGCTATAAATTAGGCATTGTCATAACTCACGCTATGGATATACAACATACTTTTTACAGCAATCGGTTTTTCACTCTGGTGTGGTAGTTTAGCGACACTGAGGCTCAATAGTTTTTCATTGCGCGTTGAATGTCACGCTGGTCTTGCCGTCGTTTCAAGTCTTCTCGCTTATCGTGGAGCTTTTTGCCTTTGCCAAGGGCTATACTTACTTTTACCCAGCCACGTTTGAGATACATTTTTAAAGGGATTAAAGTTAAACCCTGCTGTTCTACTGTGCCAATTAGCTTGCGGAGTTCTTTGCGATGCAACAGCAGCTTGCGTGTACGCCGTGGTTCATGATTAAAATATTGCCCACTAGCGTTATAAGGCGAGATATGCACATTGATCAACCATGCTTCTCCATTGCGAAGCAAAGCATAGCCATCTTGGAGATTGACTTTACCCGCACGAATCGACTTAACCTCGGTTCCTGTCAACTCAATTCCAGCTTCGTAAGTTTCCAGAATTTCATACAAATAACGGGCTTGACGGTTGTCGCTAATAACTTTGTAACCTTCGTTCTTGTCGCTCATTGATAATTTTGTGTGCTTTAACTGCACCTAAAAATTTATTTGGATTGGTTTGTGAATTATAGGGTGTATCTTAAAACCGCTATAAATGCTGAACTGTGTATATCACTAATTTAGCTTTTCTAAGTTCAAAATTAAGAGTTTTCTGGCAACTTTAAGTTACCTGATACCGATTACCTCTAAGGTTGAGTAGAAAAATTACCTCAAGCTCTAAGTCTGACGAAGCCCTATTTGTGTAGTTTCACAAATAATGTTTAACTTCGTTAACCCTTCCTAAGGATTTAAGATTTATTGTAACTGCCCAGGTAGGAAAGTCAGGGATATTCCCATGAGGGAAGAAAGATGGTAGTGTTCAAACATGAGTCCAGAAGAAAAAGATCAAAAAATAGAGAGGCTGGAGCAAGAAAATAAAGCACTGCGGGAACGGATAGCAGAGCTAGAGAGGAGTTTGGGACTAGATAGCAAAACAAGCTCAAAACCACCAGCCAGCGACGGACTCAAAAAGTCAAGCAAAATACGGATAAAAAGTTTAAGAGAAAAAGGAAAGCGGCCATCAGGAGGACAGATAGGTCATCCAGGGCAGACATTAGAACAAGTATTGAAGCCAGAGAAAATAGTAGAACATCCCACACCATGCTCATGTCCAGGATGCGGATGTGATATTGGGGTTGTAGGAGTCAAAAAAATTATTAAGCGACAAGTATTTGATATACCAGCCCGAATGGCACTAAGATAACGGCAAACCCATTATCTATAAGCCTTTTGGGTGTGGGGTGTCGGGTGTTGGGTGTAGTGAGTCAGAAATTTATTTGTATCCCCACTCAATATTTACTTTTCTTGATTTTTCCCTACACCCA
>JBBSOX010000040.1:0-48746 GCA_038259325.1 Chroococcales cyanobacterium
ATACTATTCGCTACACAGAACTAACGAGCGAGCGCTTCAAAAATTTCTGGCTCGACTGAACCTAAAATCAATGGTTTCAACCTGATTTCTTTACAAAACTTTACAACGTGTCCCATTTTGCACGTATCTCGGCGGCCACCCATAGACCCTCCCGACTTAAAGCAATACTTCCAGTTAGTGGAAAAGGGCGAAAAGAAATTACCTGAGTTACTATCTCATATTCTCATTCGTCGCACCCGCAACCATATCTTACGTTTTTACGGCTTTGATGCACAAACCCATCAAACAGTAGACTCCGCTAACTTCCGAGAATACCTTGACGGAACCCGACGCGCTTACGTAATTGTCGGTGGTAAACATCGATTTTTCCCTAAGCGAGAACTAGAAACCATTGAATACAGCATCGAAGACACCTACCAAGGACTTTACCAGGAATTACGTCAATATTTAGGCAAATCTCGCAAACGTCAACTGGCTAAACCATTAGTCAACGAACTCAGCTATGCTCGTTATGGGTTATGGAATTATGTTTTAAAAGACAAACAAAAACAAGAGCCTTATAATACTTTACAACGCGCTGGTGCTAACCTGCGAGGACTAATGCGGGTGCTATTGTTTAAACGCTTTGAGTCGAGTGTTTATGCCTTTCAAGAAACTATTCAAAAATTATTGATAGTCCATGAAAGGTTTTTAAATGGACTATCTCAAGGATTTATTCCCGCAGGAGACGAAGCGCAAATCTTGCTATCAGCAGATTATAACCAAGCTGAAGAACAAGATTTGATGGATGTATTACGTCAGGTGTCTGGTAAATATGACTTGGTGGATTTTAATGGAGATAAATTACAACAGCATATTGAGCATGATATTAACCTACTAAAAAAAAATCAGGCGTTAGTTGAACCAATTACACCTGATAAAGATGCCAAATTACAGACTCTGATAAATTGGTTAGATAAACCTATACTCAAAGATAAAAAACGGCTGATTTTTACTCAATATGCTGATACTGCTAAATATTTACACGAGAATTTAAACCCGCAAGGTAAGCAAGATGATATTGATGTTATCTATAGTGGAAGTAATAAGAATAAAACTCGTGTAGTTGGCAGATTTGCACCTAAAGCCAATAAAGAATATAAATTTAAGCCGAGTGAATCTAAAATTAATACACTCATTGCTACCGATGTCTTAGCAGAAGGTTTAAACCTCCAAGATGGCGACCTCATCATAAATTATGATTTGCATTGGAACCCTGTAAAACTAATTCAGCGTTTTGGTCGCATTGACAGAATTGGTAGTGATAAAGATGTAATTTATGGATACAATTTTTTACCTGAATTAGGCATTGAACGTAATTTAGGCTTGAAGCAAAAGCTCAAAAATCGAATTCAAGAAATTCATGACTCTATTGGTGAAGATGCTGCAATTCTTGACCTAACGGAACAATTAAATGAAGAAGCTATGTATGCTATTTATGAGCAACAGGGTAAACAATTAAGCCTTTTTGATATGGAAGGTGAAGAAGATTTTTTGGATTTAAATGAAGCTGAAGAAATTCTCAGAAAACTACAGAAAGAAGACTCAGGTGAATTTGAACGGATTGCTAGTTTACCGCATGGTATTCGTACAGCTAAATTCTCTATGCAGCAGAAGGGGACATACGTTTTTTGTGAAGCTTCAGACCCCAATCGACCTGAAATCAAAGGCTATCAGCAGTTATTTTTATTAGACGATGAGGGGAATATAGTTTCTAGGGATATCCCCCGCATTCTGGGTGCAATTAAAGCTGATTCTACTACTCCCAGCTTAACAGTTCGCAAAGATCATAATTCTGCTGTGATGCGTGTCAAATGTCAATTTGCAGAAGAAGTGAAGCATCGCCAAGCAGAACGAGAATTTAATCAGCGTTTGACTCAGGGACAACGGTATATTCTCCGTGAACTGAGAATATTTTTTAAATCAATCACAGACGAAGAAGTAAAAAGTCAAGTCAATATTCTAGAAAAGGCGTTTCGCAGTTCTATAACTCAAGTTATCAATCGAGAGTTAAATATACTGCGACGCAATGCTTTTGTAGGTCAGGAATTGTTTAATCAACTGGTGCAAATTTACCGACAACATAATATGCACGAATGGCTAAATAATAATAGTTTGCCCACGATGTCTATGCCAATTCCAATTATTATTTGTAGTGAAGCTTTGGAATGATAGCTGTAATTCTGTAATAGACATCTGTTAGCAATTAATTATGCGTTACCCAAAACCCTTGTAGAGACGTAGCAGTGCTACGTCTCTACATTCTGTTTCACCCTATATCTAATGATTTTGTGCTAAGGATTTGGTATCGTCTCGCATACATCATTGAAAAACCTGCCAATCTTTTAAAAAGACTAGCAGGCATGGCTTATCATCAATCGGAGCGGCGGGATTCGAACCCACGACCTCCACTACCCCAAAGTGGCGCGCTACCAAGCTGCGCTACGCCCCGGTCAGAATTACTATCATACAGCAAAACTCTAGGATAAGCAAGAGGAAAATTCAAAAAACCTTAAGCATCCCAGTCGCTTGCAGCAAATCTGGAACAGCTGAAGCATCCCATTTGCCTTCTACACATCGCCCTATATTCAAGATGAAGCGCAAACTGTAATCATGAGGATAGCCTTCTACCTCCATCCATAATAAATCGCTTTCGGCTTCACAAGCAATTTTTTCCTCTTCCATTAATTCTGTTGCGAGTTGCTTCATGGTGTCTGCTAGCTGTGCTAGTAGACGGCAAAAATCATTCAACTCGGCTTCGGTTAACTCAATTGCCCAATCATCTGTACCTACTAAACCTTTAAATTCAGGTGCATTGGGGTTCCAGCCTATACGCCAGCCATATCCGGTTTTTAGAAGGCGTTCCATATTTTAGTTTTTTAAACGCAGAGGGACGCAGAGGTTTAACGCAGAGGAACGCCAAGGAAGATTTTGGACTGTGGGTTTGGTCATTTGAGTAGTTCAGCCCCTCCTCCTTGGGGTGGCTGTGGGGTAGTTGATGTATTAGGGCTGGGTGTGGTGTTGGAGTTAGGAGATTGGGTATTTTGGGTAGGGTTAAATATATTGACTAAGACTTGCACTAGGGCATCTCGCTGACTGCGGGTGAGACGGGTGATGGCTTTGCGATCGCCTTCTATGGGATTTTGCCGTAGTGTATCATTGCCTGGATAGCTAGAATCATACATAATTTCGTTTGCACCCAGGTAATCAGCTAAAGTCAGCTTCCAATCCAAGCGATAAATTGGGGCCCGCCCTTTGGTATAAACGTGATATCTAATCAGGCGATTTACTAAGGTGTTGTTTTCGGCAACTTGACCATTTTCTTTTCTGATATACTTGTTTTCTCGTGGCAAATCTGGCAATTGCTGATATACAGCTTGCCAAACATCGCCAGGAGTGATTCTCTGAGCGTATGCAGGTTGGATGCTAAATAAATTTGTGTGTATTGATTTACCCGCCCCTGAACTCAAAGCAATTACACCCACTACCATTAAAGCAGTGAGTGCCTGCCAGGACTTGAGTAGGGGTTGAATGAACGATAGATGTTTGCTCATCCTACCTTCTCTAAAGCCTTTTTTTATAGTTCGCCAATAATTTCTGGCTGAGTCAATTCATCGGACATTTCGATAATTGCCCTTAGCACTGGCTTCATCATCGCATCTTCATTGTTATTTTCAAAGTCTTCATAACGCCGACGTTTAGCACGATTTGCCACCTGAACCGTAATGCGGTAACGATTTGAGGCTGCACTAATCAGCTCCTCAGAACGGTGCATAATCTGAGACTGAGTTGTCTCGAACTTAGAACGCTTTAGCATAATCAGTGGTTCTTGGGGACATTCCCCAGTGTAGCAGTACTGATAAATCTGCTGCCGTGTATTTCATCGCTAGCAACCTCTCTGTTGATAGAGGTTAAGAGCCTTCTAGTCAATTTATAAGTTACTTATAATACTACCTGACTAAAGTCACACATCCTTATGGCTGACCTTGTGGAAACTGCTATCAACGCGGGAAACTTCAATACCCTGGTGAAGGCTGCTGAAGCTGCAAATCTCATAGAAACTCTAAAAAGTCCTGGTTCTTTCACGCTATTTGCACCAACTGACGAAGCTTTTGCCAATCTGCCAGAGGGAACTTTAGATTCGCTACTACAAGATATCCCCAAGCTCCAGAAAATTGTGGCATATCATGTCGCTAGTGGGGATGTTCGGTCTGATGATTTGGTACAGATTGATGAGGCAGAGACGCTTGAGGGGTCAATTGTAGCCATTGAATCTGCTGAGGGTAAATTTAAGGTGAATAACGCCAATGTCATCAAAACAGACATTTTGACAGACAATGGCGTGATCCATATTATTGATGCGGTGTTGATGCCTGCAATGGTGGCAGGGAAATAATGCATGGGGAATGGGGAATGGGGAATGGGGATTGGGGCATTAGGTATTTCACTCTTGCTCCCCCTGCTCCCCCTGCTCCCCCTGCTCCTCTTCCCCCCACTCCCTACTCCCTACTCCCCACTCCCAGAATGCACCCACTGCGTGCGGGAACAGTCAACGTCAATTGGTGAGTTTCTCCTTCACCATTCCACTCAATTTCAGCAGTGCCATATAACAGCTTGTTGGGTTGAGTACGCAAACTGACGACATCTGCATTGGCTGTGGCCGAACTTGTACCAGCGTTGATAGCAATAATCAATTCTTCTTTCTCTAAAGTTCGCGCAAAGATGTAAATTTGTCCTTGAGCATGGAGGACTTGGTAATCACCTGTACGCAATGCTGGGTAAGTGTGGCGTAGGACAATTAATTGACGATGAGTATTGAAAATTTCTTGATCCCAGTTGGCTTCTAAAGGAAAGCCACGGCGTGAGTCTGGATCTATTGCACCAGGTAAACCAACTTCATCACCATAGTAAATGCTGGGGGCACCGGGAAAGGTGAGTAGCAGTAGAGTTGACAATTCTATACTGGCTATATCGCTGCCTGCAATGGTCATCAATCGGGCTGTATCGTGACTTGCTAGCAAATTGAGTTGAGTTAACTGAATTTCCCAAGGGTAAAGTTGCAGTACTTCTTGGATTTTGGTGGCGTATTCGGCGGCAAATAAGGGTGGGTAAGGTTGATAGTCGCGGCTTTGGACTTGTTCTAAGTCTACGCGATCGCCTGCCGCAAAGGCAATTGTTGGCCCAGTAAATAGATAATTCATCACGCCGTCAAATTGTGTCCCATCCAGCCACTCGCGGGAATCTCCCCACACTTCGCCCACAATGTAAGCTTCGGGATTGATTGCTTTAACGCGATCGCGAAATTCCTGCCAAAATCCAGGAGTTTTTATTTCAAATGGTACATCTAATCGCCAACCGTCGATGCCGAATTTAATCCAATATTCGGCAATTTCCATAATATATTCCCGCACTTCGGGATTGTCGTGGTTAAATTCTGGCAAGGCGCGATTTCCCGCCCAACCTGCGTAGTTTGCAGGAAAATCGCCATTGTATGCTGAAAGGGGCCAGCCTTCTATTTTGAACCAATTTACCCAAGGTGAATGGGGGCCATTTTCTAAAACGTCATGAAAGAAGAAAAAACCCCGGCTGGAATGGTTAAACACACCATCGAGAACAACTTTGATATTCCGTTGATGGGCTGCATCTAGCAATTCCTTGAAAGCCTCGTTGCCTCCCAGCATAGGGTCAACTTGATAATAATCGTGGGTATGATAGCGATGATTGCTGGCGGATTGAAAAATGGGTGTAAAGTAAATCGCGTTAATTCCCAAATCCTGGATGTAGTCTAAACCCTCCATGATACCCCATAAATCGCCGCCTTTATAACCCTGGAGTGTTGGCATCGCGTCCCAATCTTCCCAACGGGCTTCACGCAGTAGCCGTTTGCGCGGCTGTTTGCTTCTAGCAAAGCGATCTGGGAAGATTTGGTAGAAAACCGCGTGCTTTACCCAGTCTGGTGTTTGAATTTGCATGAATAACTTTTTGTACCTTCAGAAGCGATCGTTGCAAATATTAGCTTCTTTATGGCTCTTACTTATGATAGAGAATCTGTCATTTGCCAGTGGTCATTAGCGATTTAGTCAGTATGCTGCTACTTTATACGCAAATGTTATCAGTCTTAACTATTTTGACTACGATTTGTTTGAGTATTTAATATTAATTAAATTTATCTTTTTTATTTATTGCTTAATTATTCTTAATTTAATTTACTTTGTCCGTAATGATCTAGGCAGACACTCGATTAGTTTACTAGCTTTATAAAAATTCCCATTGACCCTAGTACAGCACGGCGTAAATAAACATACCATTTCAAATAGCGCAAAAGCTTGAAATACAATTCTTTTGACTTTTGACTTTTGACTTCCGCCTTGCGGTACTAGTCTTGGGTAATTCTGAGATGCGGCTGCTCAAAGATGTCTCACGAGTCACAAAAAATCACTGTGAGGGAGACATAATTTAGGGATATGAGTTATGAATTAGCAATTGTCTTAGGAATAACTTCCGGCTTCCTAAGATGATTTGATGTTATCTATGAAAAAAATAGATAACTATAGTCGCATTAAATAGTCTGTGTGAATGCCAGAGCAACTTATCTTGTTAAAATCACTACTTTGCTGACAGCAAACAAATTAAACTTGAGGTAAAAATGAGACACGAAAAACTTTCTCCCGGACTACTTTTGGCATTTCAAGACTATCAACATGAAGGAGAACAAGCTTTAGTTACACACAAGCGATCGCTTGGCATCATTGCCCATAAAAGCCCAGTTAAACCTACTAAGAGCATGGTTTTTATTTACTGCGACCCTGATGCAGACTTGAGTTATTTATCACAATATAATATTGAAGTCAATCAGAACTCTGGGAGTGTGCGGACGGCTTTCTTACCGATAGAAAGTTTAGATATCTTATCTGAAGAAGATGTTATTCAGTGGATTAAGCCATCACGCAAACTTCATTTGACGATGGACACTGCACTGGTAAAAACTAAACTGCCAGAGTTCAAGAACCAGACTGGACTGACTGGTAAAGGAGTCATCATCGGCATTATAGACAGTGGCATTGATCCGAAACACCCCGCCTTTGCTGGACGAATTTTACACATCTGGGATCAAACACTGCCAGGCCCAGGAGTCACTGAGGGCGGTTATGGGGCTGAATTTACAGGAGCGCAACTGACAGTTTCTCAAGATACTAGTGGTCATGGTACTCACGTTGCTGGAATTGCTGCCGGTGCCGATGCTACCTATGGCGGTGTCGCACCAGAAGCGGAGTTAGTTGTCGTTAGGTCAGATTTACAGGATGCCCACATTGCTGATGGCGTTCGTTACATTTTCCGAGTTGCTAGAGAGTTGGGACGTCCAGCAGTGGTAAATCTCAGCTTGGGTGGACACGCTGATGCCCATGATGGTAGTGATTCTTTATCCAAAGTTATTAACGCGGAAACTGGGCCAGGAAGAATTGTTTGTTGTGCTGCGGGTAACGAAGGAAACGATAACATTCATGGTCAAACCACAATACCCCCTGGACGCACTCGTGGTATGCGCTTTAATGTTCCTTTCAATCAAGTTGGTATAGTTTGGTTAAACGCTTGGTATTGCAAAGACAGTGAGTTGGAAGTGTCGCTGCGGAGTCCTAACGGTTTTATTACCCCCTTCCAAAAAATCATTGCTGACGGCAATCCTGCACAAGATTACCAATTACCGGATGCACGAGTGCAATTAGCGACACCAGCGCCAGACCAAGCCAACGGCGACCATAATTTCTTTGTGCAAATCCGTGGTAACGGCCCCTCGCAAGTTATGGGAGGGGTTTGGCAGCTGCGAGTTCGCAACAATTCTTCAACTGACACACGTTTAGATGTGTGGACATTAGATGACAGTTCCTCAGTGTTTTTTACAGGTAAAAGTGTGAAGGATGCGGTAAAAATTGGTTCGCCAGGAGCCGCCAGCAGTGCAGTTACTGTTACCGCCTATACTACTAGAACCAACTACACAGATATTGATGCCCAAGTGCGAGAAATGGGTTTAGAATTGCATACTATTTCAGAATTCAGTAGTGAAGGGCCACTACGGAATGATGGACAAAAGCCGGATGTAGCAGCACCAGGAGCCATGATTGTTTCCACCCTTTCCGCCGATGCCACTTTTGACCGCTCATCGATGGTTAATTCTAAGTTTGTGGTAATGGCTGGTACAAGTATGGCAACACCGTTCGTTAGTGGGTTAGTAGCACTGCTGTTGCAGCGCGATCCCAAACTTGATCCTGATGCTGTGAAAGACTTGCTACGGAAAAATAGTGCAATTCCTGGAAAACCCGCAGGCACATTTCATGAGAAATGGGGTTATGGAGTGATAAATGCCTTAAATCTGTAATTAAACTGAGAAACGCGATATATTAAACACCATATGTATATCGCGTTTCTTGAGATTTATGGAAGCGATCGCTTGATGCAATCTGTAAGTTAATATACCATTTCTGAGCAGCGAAACAAAGCAAGCGCTATACTTTTTGGAAAAGGCTTATTTTAACCCCTGCTTTTAATATTTTCATAAATCAATGGCTCTCAATTTTCGCTTTGCGGTAGTCAGCGACTTACACCTGGCACTTCCCCACACAATCTGGGATCATCCCAGCCGATTCCATCTAGTAGAAGTCAGTATCTCGGCGTTTCAAAGTGTACTCGAACATTTAACACAACTCGATTTAGATTTCTTGTTGTTGCCAGGAGATTTAACCCAGCACGGCGAACCAGAGAACCACGCCTGGTTACAACAATGTTTAGCCCAGCTACCTTTTCCCGTCTATGTTGTGCCTGGGAATCATGACGTTCCTGTGCTGTTAGCTGATCAGCAATCAATTGCTTTTGCGGATTTTCCCTACTATTACACGAAGTATGGCTATGAAGATCCGCAGCAGATTTACTACGTTCGTCAGTTGCTTCCTGGAGTTAAGCTGATTGGGCTTAATTCTAATTCCTTTAATGACCAGGGTGAGCAAGTCGGGTGTTTGGATGCCAAACAGCTACGGTGGTTAGAAGAGGTGCTGGCGGCATCTGGTGATGAATTAGTTTTGGTGATGGTGCATCATAATGTGGTTGAGCACTTGCCCAATCAATCCAATCATCCACTGGCAAATCGCTATATGTTGGCGAATTCAGCAGAAGTGTTGCAGTTGCTGAGACGCTACGGAGTCAAGCTAGTGTTTACAGGGCATTTACACGTTCAGGATATTGCTTATTCAGATGGAGTATATGATATTACCACTGGCTCTTTAGTTAGCTATCCTCACCCTTATCGGGTACTAGAGTTTCATCGGGATAACCAAGGTAAAGAATCGTTGCAAATTTTATCCCATCGGGTAGAGTCAGTGCCTGAGTTTCCCGACTTGCAAGAGTCATCACGGCAATGGATGGGCGATCGCTCTTTCCCCTTCTTAATCAAGCTACTAACTCTCTCTCCATTAAACTTACCATTATCACAGGCAAAAAAATTAGCTCCTAGTCTGCGCGACTTTTGGGCAACTATTGCCGATGGGGATGCGGTATTAGATTACCCTCAGTTTCCGCTAGAAGTGCAGCGCTACATTCAGTCCTATAGTGCATCGGCGCAGCCCAACCCAGGCATGGCTACTAGTGGAACTCTTACCCTGATTGATAATAACAGCACACTTTTGCTAGGTTAGGAGTGATGAGTGTCCGAACTTTTTTGTTTGGGTTAAAGAGTGGTTTAGATAGCGCGATCGCTCCAACCATAATTCTCCTATCAAAAGTCACCAAGACGCTTGCAACTTTTGTACAGACGCGATTAATCGCGTCTCTCTTGTACGATTAATCGCGTCTAATTACCGATATCTTCATTCCAAAGTTCCGGGTTAGTCTCAATAAACTCACTCATCATTTGTTCGCAATCATCAAGATTAAGATCAATTACTTCCACACCGTGAGATACCATAAATTCTTTAGCACCAGGAAAAGTTTTGGATTCTCCAGCGATGACTTTTTTAATCCCAAATTGTACTACTGCCCCAGCGCACAGGTAGCACGGCATTAAAGTTGAATAAAGTATTGTACCTCTGTAGTTGCCAACTCTCCCAGCATTACGGAGACAATCAATTTCCGCGTGGGTAACAGGATCGGCGTCTTGCACACGTTTATTGTGTCCTCTGCCGAGAATTTTGCCATCCTTGACAAGAACCGAACCAATGGGAATTCCGCCTTCTTGTCTGCCTTGTTTTGCTTCTTGAATAGCAGCTTCCATAAACTCATCCATATTAATTCTCCTTTTATGACAAAACAACTCGTATTAATGGATCACGATGGCGGTGTAGATGATTATTTAGCAACCATGCTGTTGTTGACGATGGATCATATTGAACTCCTTGGTGTTATCGTCACTCCAGCCGATTGCTACATTCAACCAGCTGTTAGCGCCACACGTAAAATTATCGATTTGATGGGATTTTCTCATATCCCGGTTGCAGAAAGTACTGTGCGCGGTATCAATCCATTTCCTACTCTTTATCGCCGTGATTCCTTTATCGTTGACCATCTCCCCATTCTCAATCAAAGCGAAACCATCACTACGCCTCTGGTTGCCGAAACAGGTCAAGATTTCATGATCAAGGTGTTGCGGGAGGCATTAGACCCCGTAACGTTGATGGTAACTGGGCCGTTGACCACGGTAGCAGTGGCATTAGACAAAGCACCAGACATTGAAGCCAAGATTCACAAGATTGTGTGGATGGGGGGTACGTTGAATGTTGGCGGTAATGTGGAAAAAAGTCTGGAAGCAGGACAAGATGGTTCCGCCGAATGGAATGTTTATTGGGATGCGGTTTCAGCAGCACGGGTATGGCAAACCCAAATTGAAATTATTATGTGTCCTTTAGATTTAACTAATAATGTCCCAGTTACATCGGAGCTAGTATACAAAATGGGACGACAACGCCACTATCCCATCTCTGATTTAGCCGGACAATGTTATGCACTAGTTATCCCTCAAGATTATTATTTTTGGGATGTCTTAGCAACAGCTTATCTGGGACATCCAGAATTTTATCAATTGCGCGAATGGGAAACAGAAATTATCACCACTGGCCTTAGTCAGGGACGTACTAAAGTAGTTCCTGGTGGTCGGAAAATATATGCAATGGATAAGGTAGATAAAGAAGCTTTTTACGCTTACATTTTGCAGCAATGGGCAAGATAAAAAACTAAAAAATTAGGTGGCGTGGATATTCAAACTTGTGCCTGCACAACAAAATCCTCAACTTGTCTGATTCGATCCCAATCAATGGCGGCAACCCACAATTTCTCCTCTTCGGAGAACTGCACCACTCCATCAACTTCCAAATCCTCGCTATATACCGTGAGTAATTGCCCATCTTGTAGCTCAATACTTTGATTGGCCAAGTCTTCGATTGTACCAATACAGTTCAAACGCAAACGCCCTTCAGGATCAGTATTATGAAAATCTGCAAAAACTCTAGGGGTAATCATTCTGGTGATCCAAACTATAACTGCTGCTTTGCTGGATTAGGAACAGTAGGTGTGAGGAGCTGACTAACTTGCTGCGGGTTTAAACCCCTTAATGTTGAATGATTAGCACTTCTACCGGATGTTCGGATTACATCACCACCTGCTCGGCGAACCTCGCCAACTGTTGTTACACCAATCTGACCATGAGGAATACTCAATGCCAACTCCGCTATTGACAATCCTACTGCACATTCTACAGAAATTCCTGTTATGCCAGTGGGATGAGTACCTATTGCACGTCGAATATCCTCTGGACGATTACGCCCTCCCCGAACTACCAATGCTTCATCTAGAATTATTGTCACAGGTGTAATGTTTTTGATTAAAAATTAGAATTTGGCTGGTATTTCATGGATTGCATTGTATGCTACAAATTTAAAGAATCGTTAGGCTGCTATGCGTAACTATATGTCAATTGAAGTAGTTGAAATTACCTCTGATCAATTAAATCAGATACTTGTAGCTGAGGAAAGTCATTTCCTCGACCTAAAGTCGATAGATATACAGCCAGGAAAATTATGTAAGTTTATTGCTGGATTTGCCAATGCAGATGGTGGAGAACTGTTCATTGGCATTGATGAGGATACTGTAGAAGGCAAAAAAACAAGAGCTTGGCGAGGTTTTACTGATCAGGAAGCCGCAAATGGGCATTTACAAATTTTTGAACAACTTTTTCCTTTGGGAGATGGTTATTCATATACCTTTCTGATTTATGAAGGCTGTCCTGGTTTGGTTTTGCAAGTTACTATTTTTAAATCACGAGGAGTAGTGGAGGCTTCGGATAGTGTTCCCTATCTAAGACGTGGCGCACAAACTCTGCCTATTAAAACTGAACAAGCTTTAGAAAGATTAAGATTAGACAAAGGTATCGAGTCATTTGAGAGAAGAACTATTGACGTAGAACTAGAGGTAATTACAACATCACAAGTAATGTCTAAATTTATTAGTGCTGTAGTTCCAAATAGCGAGGCTGAATTGTGGCTTAGAAAACAACAATTAATTCAAAAGAATAAACCAACAGTTGCAGGGATTCTACTGTTTGCTGATGAACCTCAAGCTATTTTTCCAAAGCGTTGCGGAATTAAAATTTATCGATACAAAACAAAAGATATAGAGGGCACAAGAGATACTCTTGCCTTTGATCCGATAACTATTGAAGGTTGTCTATACGATCAAATTCAGCAAGCAGTAGCTAAAACAATAGAAATGGTTGAAGAAATTCCAAAAGTAGGAGACACAGGATTAGAATCAATCAGCTATCCAGAAGAAGCTATTCATGAAATTATAACAAATGCTTTGTTACACAGAGACTACAGTATAATATCTGATACTCATATTCGCATTTTTGACAATAGGATTGAAATTGAAAATCCAGGTAGATTACCTGGTCATATTACTGTAAACAATATTCTCAAAGAGCAGTATGCACGGAATGGAGCTATTGTTCGTATAATCAACAAATTTCCCAATCCACCTAACAAAGATGTTGGAGAAGGTTTGAATACTGCTTTCCAGGCAATGGCTAGGTTGAGATTGCAACCTCCGGAGATATATGAAGCCGAAACCTCTGTAGCTGTACACATTAAACATGAACCTCTAGCTTCAGTAGAAGCAACGATAATGTTATATTTAGAAAATCATAAAGAAATTACTAATAAAATTGCTCGAAATGAAACTGGAATTCGTTCAGAAGGAACTATCAAGCAAGCATTTTATAGGTTAAAAGATAGGGGACTTATTGAGGCTGTTCCTGGGAGAGCAAAAAGTAATGCAGCCTGGCGTAAAATTGGAATTAATGACACAGATTCAGAAAGTACAATCTCAATGTATGAAATGTATCCACAGTATGAGCAACTAGTCATGGACTATCTTGTAGATCATGAAGAAATAGATAATGGTATTGCTCGACAAGTGACTGGGATTGAATCAGGTACAGTAATGAAAAATATTTTTTATAGGTTGCGGAACAAAGGACTTATAAAAATCGTGCCAGGGAAATCGCGTATCAATGCCAAATGGTGCAAAGTTTAAACCTGTTTCAAGCATTATTCTTGTTAAAGCCAAAAAAGCTATATTAATTATTGAGAAATGATAAACTTTAAACCTAAGAAAAGAGCCGCTATAGTTCCTGCAACAGAAATTTCACCCTGGGCAATTTTATCTACAACTGATTCTACAGGAATAAATATAACTTCAATTTCTTCTGTAATATCTAGTTGTTGCTCCCCAGCATGTTTAACATTTTCCGCTAGAAATAAATGTATTTTATTGGTATCTTTACTCGGCTTATCATATAAAGTTCCGATTTTCTTAAATTCTTGGGGAATATAACCAGTCTCTTCTGTCAATTCTCGAATTGCTGCTACTTCTGCACTCTCTTTTGTAGGGTCAAAATTCCCTGCTGGCAGTTCTAAGAAAAATTCACCTACTGCATGTCTGTATTGCCGGACAAAAATTATCTCTTTGTTAAGAGTAATAGGTAAAACCATCGCAACGTCTGGTTTAATACTAACAAAATAATCATCTACAATTTTCCCATTTGGTAATTCTATTTCATCTTGCCTTACCTGACACCAAGGATGATCTAAAACCATTTTTGATTTCAAAATCCTCCATTTTTTTAAGTTATTCATAGATAATAGATAATGTATAAAATATTGGATCATCAAGTAATGAATGTAAAAAAGTATAACAGATGCATCCGATAATCTAAACTTTGAACTTACACTGGCTTGTGATTTAACAGAATATGCATAACAAATATGCAAATAAATGTAAATTTATTTACAGTAAACAAGAGATTTCCGCTGACTATTAGTCGGGGTACAACCGCACAGACAACGAATGTCTGGGTGAGAATTTCACATGATGAGATCGAAGGCTGGGGGGAAGCATCACCCTTTGGTGTGGGTAATCATCGGCAATCAACTGATACGATCAAAGATGCTTTAGAACAAGTTGTGCCACTGTTACAAGCATTCAATCCCTTACAAAGGCAGCAAATTGAGCAAGTTTTAACACAAAATCAAGTTCCTTCTGCTGTGAAAGCAGCTTTGGATATGGCAATGCACGACTGGCTGGGTAAGCGCGTAGGATTACCCTTGTGGCAAATTTGGGGACTCGATCGCAATCAAATAGTCCCAACTTCTGTCACAATTGGGATTAATTCACCTGAAGGAGCCAGAGCGAGAGCGCGAGACTGGTTACAATTTACTGATGTCCGGCTTTTCAAGGTGAAGCTAGGTAGTCCAGATGGCATAGATGCAGATAAAAAAATGCTCTTAGCAGTGCGAAAAGAAGCACCATTACTAGAATTTTTCGTTGACGCCAACGGAGGTTGGAGTTTAGAAGATGCGATCGCAATGTGCAATTGGTTAGCTGAATTGGGTATAAAGTATGTAGAACAGCCATTGCCACGGGGGCAGGAAAAAAGTTTAGCAAAACTCAAAGAACACTCTCCTCTGCCTATCTTTGTCGATGAAAGTTGCTTCACAAGCTCCGATATTCCCCATTTGGCAAACTACGTGGATGGTATTAATATCAAACTGATGAAATCAGGGGGACTAACGGAGGCAATGCGAATGGTACATACAGCGCGAGCCTATGGGTTGCAAGTAATGTTTGGTTGCTATTCTGACAGTTCGCTAGCTAATACAGCAGCATTACAGCTAGCGCCACTAGCTGATTATCTAGATTTAGACAGTCACCTCAACTTAATCGATGATCCCTTTATGGGTGCATTGCTAAAAGAAGGGAGGGTTTTGCCAAACGATTTACCAGGTTTAGGGGTTAGCCAACAGCACTCAATAAACTAACAATTACTCACTTTTACTCACTTTTCTTGACAAGCTGCGAATTAATTCACGGTACAACACAGTGCGACTACCACTTAATCAACGAGTAGCTATCTTGCTACATGAAGGAACTACCGGAACTCAGGGCAAAACGGGGTTATCTATTTTACGCTATAGTGAAGCCCCAATCGTAGCCGTAATTGATCGCGAGTGTGCTGGCAAATCCCTACCAGAATTAACAGGTATCAAGCGTGATGTGCCGATTGTGGCATCTGTAGCTGCATCTCTGGAGTACAAGCCAGAAGTTTTGGTAATTGGCATTGCTCCCGGAGGTGGTGCTGTACCAGATGATTACTGGGTGGAAATCAAAGACGCTCTAGAAGCTGGAATGACGCTGGTAAATGGTTTACATACACCAATGGCGAACATACCAGATTTAAATGCACTGCTCAAACCAGGGCAAATAATTTGGGATGTACGCAAAGAGCCGTCTAATATAAGTGTTGCTAGTGGAATGGCACGCACCCTTCCCTGTCGGCGGGTTTTGACAGTGGGAACCGACATGGCGATCGGTAAAATGTCAACAAGCCTAGAGTTACATTGGGCATCAAAACTGCGGGGCTGGCGTTCTAAATTCCTCGCCACAGGCCAAACTGGGGTGATGTTAGAAGGGGACGGCGTGGCTTTAGATGCCGTGCGGGTAGACTTTGCCGCTGGTGCTGTGGAACAGATAGTCATGCGCTATGGCAAAAACTACGACATCCTGCACATTGAAGGACAAGGTTCGCTGCTACACCCTGGTTCAACGGCAACTCTACCATTGCTCCGTGGTTCGCAACCTACTCAACTGGTGTTAGTACATCGGGCGGGACAAACTCATAACCGCAATCATCCTCATGTACCAATTCCACCTTTACCAGAAGTAATCCGGCTTTATGAAACTGTCGCTAGTGCTGGTGGTGCTTTTGGAAGCATTCCTGTAGTGGGTATAGCACTTAACACAGCCCATCTAGATGAGTCTGCGGCTAAGGAAAGCATCGCTCAAACAATAGCAGAAACCGGGCTACCTTGCACCGATGTAGTCCGCTTTGATGCCAATGTGCTATTGGACGCGGTGATGAAGAATTAAACCAGATATGGCGCTTTGGGCGGCTGGGGCTGCTTCCAATATCGGATAAGCAGGGCAAGCAAGAGGGTTATTGTTCAATACGCTTGGGTTAAGGGCTAATTGTACAAAATTGTGGGTTTTCGAGACGCGATAAATCGCCGTCTCTACAAGTGTTTTGGTTTTATCTTAACTGTATTGCCTGATAGGTAACGTTTATTAAAATCATCAGCCTTTTTTTGTCAAGCCCTCTTGACGTTTTGTAACAATATTGTTAAATTTAGTTACATAAGTAAATAAAAAAAGAAAAAAATATGTACACCACAGTAAATGAAGACGGTATCCTCAATAACTACGCAGCCGAACCCAAGATTTACTACGCCGAGTACCCAGCAATTTGGGAACAACGTAAATATGTTTTACAGAGTCTTTTTGCGACTTTAATTGTCACAACTTTAGTTTTGGTTGGTTTTAGCGTTAGCTAAGATTTTCTAATTTCGGTATCGCTGTATCTCATTGTCATTCGTACTTCTCCCTTACCTCGGTTAGTTTCGCCGGGGTTTTTTGTTTTTTACACCGTAGGCATCGCATCTCAAACGGAGACGTTGTAATATAATTGCGATCGCCCATAAAATAACCCCACCCCCCAACTGGGATGAGGTCGTTTGATGTTGCTAAGTAATTACTCGCCTTTGATACTAAGCAACATTGACACTCAATTTTACCTGCACAATCAGATCGTTGTAATCTTTGTCACCGCCAATAGGTAGATCCTCAAAACCAAAGGTGTTATTTCCCAATAGTCGAATGTGATCTCCCTTATCTGAGTTAGCACCTAAGAATGAGAAGTAGACTTTCTTATTGGCATTGCCATTGAGAATAGCATCGGGTTTACCATCCACAATAATAAATGGTGCAAACAAAGAATTCGCCCCGAAAGTGCCAGTGTAATTTGCTGTACCTTGGTTATCCACAGCCAAGTCAATACCTGTAACACGCCCACGTATAGCAGCTTGGGCATAACCAACCTGCCCAACGAGAATATCTGCTTTGCCATCACCATTGGTGTCAATACCACCATTCTCATCAGCCACCTTATAGAAGCCGACAAAGTTGTTGTAAGATGCTTCTCTGTTGACTGTAAATTCAGCCGTTACTAACTGTGTCACACTCCGTAAATCAATCAGTTCACCTTGATATTTACCTTGCAAACCAGTACCTAAAGATACCTCTTCTTCTGTTGCCTGAACCGTCACAGTGAAATCCTTGAAGTTGAGAGAAAATCCTTCCTCTTCTGTGTTGTTACTTGTAGCTGAGGAAAAAACGACACTTGAGAAAGAACTTTTTCCAGAGAGTACAGCCTGGGTAGTACTGTTGGATACCAGATAGAATCTAAGTTTCGTACCAGACTCGAATTCTAAAATATTTTTCAGGTCGTCGTTCTTAAAACCCTTGGGTAGCTTGGCAATGGAGGATAAAATCACCTTTGAACGCTCTAGAGCTACTCGCGTATAACCCTCTGCACCAGGGGCTATGCCGTTAATTCTACCTTCTTCATCGTCAACAGCAAATACACACAGTTCATTCACCTCTTTAGCGGTGTTGTTTTTAATCTTAAGAGAGAGCTTTCCTTTACGACCCTTAACTTTACTATTGACGATAAAGATATTCTGAGTAATATTGACCACTTGAAAAATTGTTGTTATCTGGGTATTTGTAGTAGACCCAAAGCCATCAATATTAACAGCTAAATCCTTGTCGAAAGAAAGTCCACCAAGGTCAGTAGTGCGGACGCGGATATTGTAACTAGATTTAGTCGCGTCAGATTTAATTTTTAAGCTATCTCCCTCAATGATGAATGCACCATTATCGGTATCGCCAGTACCCGCTACTAAACTATAAGTGTGTTCATCGTCTTGGTCTGGGTCAATGGTGGTGAAGAAACCAATGATTTTTTGATCATCATCGTCATCATCATCTCCGTCGCCACTACCACTATCGTCATCATCGTCATCATCATCGTCATCGTCGTCATCGCTGATAGCGGTAAATATCAAATTTGTCGGTTCAAAATTCTTGTCAGCAACCGCAAGTGTAAATACATCACTGGCTTCATCTCCAGCAATATCTTCAGCGATAACTTTGATGTCTAGACTACCCACATCGTTATTTGTCGGAGTGCCACTGAAGGTAAGGGTAGTAGGATTGAAGTTCAACCAAGTCGGTAGTAAATCATCATTTGCCAGAGTTGCAGTGTAAGTCAGGATATCTCCAACATCTGCATCGCTGAAGGTGTCAACTGGAACAATGAAGTTGAAGACACTATCTTCGGTAGCTTTTTGATCTTGAATTTCATTTGCTACCTCTGGCGCATTGTTGAAAGGCGCACTAAACACCGCCACCGCCGCCTCGTTATATCCACCTGCGTAGAGATATTTCCCGTCGGGGCTGAGAGTTACAACAATCGCACCAGCAAGCCCATCGACACCATTTGTATTATCTTTTTGAATTTCTACAAAACTCAGCTGGCCTGTTTGTTGATTGCGCTCAAACACCGCTACCGCTGAGTCATTATATCCAGCAGCATAGAGGTATTTGCCGTCGGGGCTGATGGTGATGGAGTAGACTTGAGCAAGACCATCGACACCATTTGTATTATCTTTTTGAACTTCTACAAAAGTCAACTGTCCTGTTTCTTGATTGCGCTCAAACACAGCTACCGCTGAGTCATTATATCCAGCAGCATAGAGGTATTTGCCATCGAGGCTGACAGTTACAACAGCGGCGGCTGCAAGTCCATCAACACCATTTGTATTATCTTTTTGAACTTCTACAAAAGTCAACTGACCTGTTTGTTGATTGCGCTCAAACACCGCTACCGCTGAGTCATTAAATCCAGCAGCATAGAGGTATTTGCCGTCAGGACTGATGATGACCGAGTTAGCACCAGCAAGCCCATCGACACCATTTGTATTATCTTTTTGAACTTCTACAAAAGTCAACTGTCCTGTTTGTTGATTGCGCTCAAATACCGCTATTGCTGAGTCATTATATCCAGCAGCATAGATGTATTTGCCATCAAGGCTGACAGTTACAGAAGCAGCACCATTAAGTCCATCGACACCATTTGTATTATCTTTTTGAACTTCTACAAAGGTCAACTGGCCTGTTTCTTCATTTCGCTCAAACACTGCTACTGCCGAGTCATTATATCCAGGAACATAAAGGAATTTGCCGTCAGGGCTGACAGCGAGGGATTCAGCACCAGCAAGTCCATCAACGCCATTTGTATTATCTTTTTGAACTTCTACAAAAGTCAACGCGCCTGTTTGTTGATTGCGCTCAAATACCGCTACTGCCGAGTCACCATATCCAGATGCATAAAGGAATTTTCCGTCAGGGCTGACCGTAATGGAGTAGACACTACCAAGCCCATCGACACCATTTGTGCCATTTTTTTGAACTTCTACGAAATTCAGAATTTTCTGCATCATGTTTATCTTGAGGTTACAAAATAGTTAGTAAAAGTAATATTCTTTGCTAGCAAGGTGAGGAATGCACTATATAGCTTATTGTATAAGTTTCAGCAAAACCTCAGTAGATACACTAGGTAAATTATAATCTAGTAATTATGCAAAGGCTTTATTAGCGATCGCATTTACATATACAAAGCTTACGTAAGTGTTACAAAAAAGATATAAATTTAAGCTTGTAGTAGGCACTAAAGTAAGTGAACCGGATTGTATTATTTCCCCAAATTAAAAAACCCCATCCCGCAAGCGAGATGAGGTTGCTAAATAAGCTGTATTGAAAAATTAAAAACTAAGCCACGACGCTAGCAGAAAAAGCGAAATCATTTGTTGTAAGGGTTGTTGAGGTAACTCCAAGTAATGAAGCCAACTCTATATTTCCGGTTTTCACAAGAGTATCGCTACCCTGTTGCAATACCGTTAAATCGCTGAGGACAATACCACCCAGCCCGATTTTATCAATCCCGATCGCAAAATCAGTAATAATGTTCTTGCTAGTTGGCAGACTGGCATTAGCAATCCAAAACTGGTTAGCACCAGCACCACCACTCAGGCGATTGCCGCCTCCTTGACCAGCAAATAAAATATCATCACCATCGCCACCAAACAGGGAATCATTCACACTGGAGAAGAGTTTGTCATCTCCAGAACCACCATAGAGACGGTTATTGCTACCTTGACTTTTGAGAGTATCGTTACCTGAGCCACCGAAGGACAGTTGACGAGTTCCTTCAACTACTGTCAAAGTATCGTTACCTGCTGCCCCAAACAAATTATTACCACTATTGGCTTCAACTACGGTAACTTCGTCATCACCAGCACCACCATCAGCACTAGTGTTGCTAGCAGGGCCATTTGCGCCAATTAAGATTTGATCATTACCGTCTCCTGTGGACAATGAAGAGCCACTACCCACAAGCACCGTGTCATCACCATTCCCGGTTTGGATCGTGTTACCTTGAGTAGCCTCGACAAAATCTGCTCCGTCACCTGTAAATAAGGTTTGATTTGGTTGAACTGCAATATTATCGCTGGTAGGGGAGCCAAATTTAATTTCTTCAGATTGAGGTTGACCTAAACCAGGAGCAAGATTAAGGGGATTCTCCAGTTTTAGGAGAATTATTTCATTGTTGTCTATAACTGGATTCTGAGGATCATCTCCAGGACGCCCTGTTGAGAAGGGATAGTTGTTGTCATTAGCTACCAAAATGGTGTTTTTGTCAACAACTAAAACATCTTCAATGGTTACAAATGGGAAGTCAAAGGTGGTTTTGCCATCGCCATTGAGATCGTTAGGGTCTTGGATGTTTAACAAGTCTGCAACTTCTTCTTTGACTACGTAGCCATTAGAGTCTGTTTTAGACAAGTCTATTTTGAAAATCTTTTTGAATTGAGCAGAATCACCTTGACCACCATCGCGCTCAATGACTAAGTATTCATTGTCATTAATGACTGCTAAATCGCCGATCGCATAGGCGGGATTTTCCAACTTGTAGTAAATTTTATTGTCAGTGTACTCGCGGCTGGCGATATCAAATTCGTTAATCCGCAAAGCACCAGCCGGATCACCCTGAACTGTACCCTCTAGCTGCACATAGAGTTTGGTTTTGCTGGCATTGATTGCTGCGCCTTCAAAACCTCTGGAACCAGCCAAGTTAGCAAAAGCATCTCCTGAAAGAACATCGGGGTTTTGTGGCGATCGCACTAAGTTATTCTGAGGATCACTCAAGAAATCTCGAACTTTATCCCCTGTATCTGGAAAGTCCGTGAAGAGTGCATCTACCCCTAATTGAAAGAACTGCTGAAATTCTAGTTCTGGATTACCTTGGTAATCTGCGGCTAAATATAGGTCTTCATCGCGGAAGGTGTAGGGATGAACCTGTAAACCTGCATTGTGAGCATCTTGAATTAAAGTCGTGGGAGGTAACGTTGTCTTGTCAGCATCATTTACTGTTCCATCTCCATTAACATCATCTGCCAACCCATCACCATTAGCATCAGTACCTTTGACACTAACAATCATCCGTTTCCAAGGGCCAATGCCATCAGCATAGGTGGCGATTTCAGCCAAACCTTCTGGAGTCCGTAAATCACCATAAGTACGAGGATCATTACTGACTTCCAAATCATAAGGCTGAGTTTCTATGAGCGTACCATTTAGCTCAATGCCAGATGCATCTAGAAGTTGGACGAGTGGAATATCCACTCCTGCTTCTGGCATAATGCGATCGTGGAGATCCTTGAGATTACCGACTTCAAAGGATTGGATGAAGATGCGACTGGGATCAGTGAAGTTCTCCGCCTTGAGTGTATCAATGAGAATTTCACTGATGTTTCTGTTAATTTTCTCGGTAGTGCCTACATAGGTGGCTTCTTCGGCAGAATAGGTAGGATGCTTCGTTTCGGGATAGATGCCAATCTTTTTACCTGTCTGGGCTTCTACTTCCTTAACCAAGTCGATGATTTCTGCTAGCGTCGGAATTTCAAATTGACCATTAAAGGATTGGTCGCGGAAAGGTACACGCTGTATCGCCCTTAAGGTCTTGATTTCTTCTAAAGTGAAGTCTTCAGCAAACCAACCTGTGATTTCAGTTCCATCGAGGCTGACTGTTTTCTTGCGATCGGCAAACTGTGGATACTTGGTAATATCGTAAACGTCTGTGGTTGTATTGCTTAAATTAAGAGTGCCATCAGCGTTCAAAATTGCCAAAGCAGGCTCATGACGAGCAATTAATACACCATCTTTTGTAACTACTAAGTCAGGCTCAATAAAGTCAGCACCATCTGCAATTGCTTGTATGTATGCTTGTAGGGTATGTTCTGGAAGATCCCCACTTGCGCCTCTGTGGCCAATTACTTTAGGTGCTTCTCCATTTAAAGTTTTGAAGAAGTCTGGTGTAGCAACGGGAGCTTCTAACAGCTTACCAGTGGCATCAAAATGCAGTAGATAGGGGCCAAACTCTTCTCCAACCCAAATTGTCCCGTCTTTATCAAAGACGAATGATTCTACATCAAAATCTGCACCAGTTAGTAATCTCTCACCAGTTCCTTCATTAACTATTTGGAAAGGAATCTTGTTATCGGGATCAGACAGTTGAATGTAGTCTAAAACTTTAACAGTGCCATCTCCATTTTCTGTTCCTTTAAAATTCGGGTTTAGACGATGGATGCGTAACAGAAAGTCTTCACTATTATCTTTGCTGCCATAACCATTATCTGACAGAAAGTATAAAGAGTCATTATTAGTAAACTGTACACCACTGAAGCCCTGTATTGGCTGTCCTGGAAAAGGCCCCGTTCTGCCATTGGCTGAAATTCCCTCACCAGAAACAGGCCCATCACTATAGGTATCAGCAGGTAAAGAAGCAAAGCCTACTAACTCAATTGCCATAATTATAATGTCGGTTGGGTATTTGGATTTAACTGGTTCGCAAACTATTCAAGTTCTCTCATTGCATCATTTGTGGGAAAAACAAATCATGTTCTCACGCTAAAAACCGGAATTACGGGTAAATTTCAGAATTACAAAACTACAGTTCGGCAAAGTCCGTTAAGTCCGATTTCGTCATTAACACCGAGAATCCATCTACAAAAAATGTATTCTCTCAGAGTTATCGAAAGTTTGAGAAATGAGATGTCAACGACTAATCTGTGTTAGTGAGTAAGGAGCGTAGAAGACTGAGATACAGAATTAAATCTGTTGATAGTAGTTATGAGAGAACTTAGCTAGCAGTAAAGATGTTTCCATTAGAAGATTAAGAAAACAATAAGCTAACTGGAAGGAATGATTAAAATCCGCTGGCTCAAACCAATAATATTTATGTCAATAGTCTTAGAATTTGAAAAATATTAGGCGATTTATGTTTTGAGCATCAAATCTTTTATTGATAACTTTCAATAAATAAAGCTTGATTTTTTCAGTTAGGATTTGCTAGCGATCGCATTAATTTTACTGTTGCTTGAATATTCGCAAAACGTGAAATATTTAGATCTCCGACTTCTTTAAGAAGTCGGGGATCTTGTTGTTCAAGAATGATTTAGGATTGGGATAACGCTAGGCAACAAATTAAGCCACGACGCTAGCAGAGAAAACAAAGTCATTTGCAGTTAGGCTAGTTGAGGTAATTCCTAGCAATGCAACCAACTCTGTATTTCCTGTTTTCACCAAAGTGTCACTACCTTGTTGCAACAGTGTTAGCCTACAAAATTGAGTTACGCCAATACCACCTAGCCCGATTTTATCAATCCCGATTGTAAAATCAGTAATAATGTTCTTACTAATTGGCAAACTACCATTGGCAATCCAGAATTGGTCAGCACCAGCCCCACCACTCAGGCGATTACTACCTCCTTGACCGGCAAATAGCACATCATCACCATCGCCACCAAACAGGGAGTCATTGACATTAGAGAAGAGTTTGTCATCTCCAGAACCACCGTAGAGACGGTTATTGCTGCCGCCACTGCTAAGGTTATCATTACCGGAACCACCGAATAATGATTGACGAGAACCTTCAATTACTCTGAGAGTATCATCACCAGCCCCACCAAACAAATTATTACTACCACTGGCTTCTACCATGACAATCAGATCATCACCATTGCCACCATCAGCATTGGTATTTTTAGCCGGGCCATTTTGACCAATAAATATCTGATCGTTACCCTCTCCCCCAAATACTGAAGACTCACTCCCTGCAAGTACAGTATCATCACCGTTCCCAGCCTCGATTGTGTTACCTTCAATACCTTCTATAAAGTCTGCTCCGTCACCTGCACTAAAAAACTGCCCTGGCTCAAGATTGACAGTATCACTGTTGCTAGAACCAAAACCGTTCGGGAAAGGAGGCTCTACAACTGTTAGGTTATTGGGTAGTTCCAAAATACCGAGTTTTTCAGCAGGCGTATTACCCGTAACGTTGAAGTCGTTGTCGTTAAGCAAAGCTAGAGTGTTGGGTGTCACCAGCGCCAAACCCTCTAATTTTTCTACCCCGGTGTAACCCAACTGAGCAGCATTAGCGATTAGGCTCTTAGTTACAGGAGTAATATTGGCAGCAGCTAACTCCGCAGAGGTAAGTTGTTCGATGCTTTTATCAGCTGGCAAGCTAAAGTTAGCAGGGTTGTTGATGTTGGTCGCCTCTGCTAAATCAATTTGGTAAATTAGTTTATTGCCAGCAGATGTAGCATTGTCGTCTCGCTCAACTACTGCAAATTTGCCGTTACCCAAGGATACTGCATCGCCAATTTTGTCAGTTGCAGGTAGACCTTCCAGGAGATATAAATATTCTCCTGTTACTTGCTTGGTGACAATATCAAACTCTAGAATTCGCAGGTTGAGAGAACTTCTGGAAGTCGCATCATTGGCGACATCTGGATTATCAATTGGACTCTGAATAAAGGCGTATAATTTATCACCTTCCAAGGCTACAGCTTCAAATCCTCGGTTATTGCGGCGTTGGGCATAAACTTCTGGTAATACCTCAGTGCCAAAAGTTCCCACTGGTTGATCTGGGTCGGATGCTGTGGCGGTTCCTTGAGGAATAAAGCGGTCAATTAATTTACCATCAACATCAAAGTGATAAATAGCCGGACGGTATTCATCTACCAGCCAGTAATCTCCATTTTCCGCAATTACAATCCCCTCTAAGTCAGCACCCAAAGGATCGTTAGCTAAGATATTCTTGTCTAAGTCAACGGCAATTTCATCTGTGTAAGCCAAACCATTTGCTACTCCTTGCAGGTTAGGCAATCCAGTTAATGGCGTTGTCCCATCCTGACGGAATAGCCCCGTTCTCTTAGTAATATTGATTTCACCTGTGCTGCGGTTGAGTTCAAAGCTGACTATTTCTGGCTGGAAGTCGGGTAATAAAAATGGTCTGTTTACACCATCAGGTTCTCCATTGGGGCCCCGGTCTGTGTGGGTGACAAACTTCAGATTCCCATTTGCTGCAAACCCTTGGAAATACAACCCAGAGAAACCACCTAATAAAATATCTTGATTTGCAGAGGTTGTTCCTAACTTGGGTAAGTTGTCAAATTCATAGATAGTCAGTTTGGGTTGAGCAACAGGATTGCGTGGATCGTAACTAGTGGTGTCAATAGTTAGAGAATTAGGGAAGGCATTGGCAATATTTTCCCAAGGTACAAACTTGAAGTTAGAACTGATATTTTCTTCTTCACCTTCATCAATAGCTATTGTGGCAGGTTCATTGGAACCATCTTGAGTGACAAATAAACCAAATGGAAAGTTAGGCCCCAGTGGGACGTTAATTACATCTGCACCGTCTGACTCTTGTACGCTGTCAATTGGCCCATTGTTTCCAACGGCAAAGTTACCCACGTATTCGTTGTTACCTTCACGAGTGTAGGCAACAAAAGTGTTGTCACCTTGGCTAGATGCTAATAGGTAGCCTGTGCCATTTTTACCGTAATAAATGGTCAGTCCTTCTACGTCATCGGTGAGGTTAGTACCGCCCAAATCTCTGACTTGATCAATTAACTTACCAGTTGTGCCACCGTTTGGTTCTGCTTGGAACTTCCAGATACCAACATTTTCCTGGCCGATGTAGAGGAAACCAGTTTCCTGGTCTACTACCATACCCTCTGTTTGAGGATCGCGTTCGCCCTTGGCGTTGGCGAAGCCATCGCTAATTGTTGGTACTGTAAATTCTCGGACTCGTTCAATACCAATTTTCCCATTACCTTTGTCAATCAGTTTAAACTGAGCGACATCTCCGGTTTCGCGGCGATTGGCAAATACATAATAATCATTGGTGATTGGACTACGGTATAATGCCAGCCCATAAGCACTCCGAGAAGATGAGGAATAAGGTTCTGCAAAAGGTAGCCCTTGGAAGAGAGTACCAAGACTGCTATCGGTGATATCTTCCAGGTAATTGCCGTCAGCGCCAGGGTTGGGGTTAACTTTGAAGATTGCTAGTTTATCATTATTGCGATCGCTAGCTACGGCAATATCAACTGATTGATTGCCTAATTTAAAACCGTATTGTAGATCAATGTTGTTGTAGCGAATACCACCAGGATTAATTGTCTCTAACAAATTACCAGACAAGTCATAAATCCGCAGTCCGCCATTTTTCACTGAGGTTAATACTAGGCTATCAGCAGAATTTGTAGCATTAATATAGATTGCTGGATCATCAGCATCGGCACGTTGATCGACTGGGAGTGTTTCATCATCCAACAAATCAGGACGGGTTTCTAGCGTGGGTGCAGCAGTTGGAACCAAGTCTGCACCCAGCGTAAGAATTTGGGTAAATTGGCTTTGGTTGAAGTTGTTATCACTTACCAGTACAATCGACTGGCTACCATCTGCTAATTTGGGGCCAAAGGTGATGCCTTCGATGTTATCTGTACCGTTAGGCAAATCCAGATCATTTAAATTTAACAGTAGACGTTTTTGAGCAGGTTGGATAGTAGCTATTTGTTCAGCACTCAAATTATTCAGAGAATCGTAGAAGCTAATGTCTGTTGAACCTTGCAACGAAACTTCGTAGATTTTGATAGTGTTGCCTACACCTTGTGCAAAGGAGCGCTCCAAGGCCAGCAAGGTTCCTCGGTTATCGATCGCAAGTAAAGCAACTAAACCATTGTCAGCAAAGCCTGTGCTAGGGTTGGGCACATCCGCGATTACATCGGTAATATAAAGGTATTCTTTTTCTGGTTGTCCACTAACCAGATTGTATTGCAGAATCCGAGAAGGGCTGCCACTGGTGAGTGAAGCCCTTAATCCATCTTGAGAAAGTGCGTTTTCGGTAGCGGTGAATAGGGTTTTCTGGTCGGGTGTGATGGTGAGGCTTTCAAATCCCAAATTATTGTAAACACCTGATGTCTGCGTGTCACCTGCATCGACAATACCGTTATTGTTGGTATCTTCAACTACTGGTAGGAATTTGCTGGGGACAAATAGCGATCGCAATTCTTGCCCCGTTGTCAGGGAAAATTCCTTAATAAAGGGATCGCTAACTCGACCTGCACCAAGATTAACTTCACCTTCAGAAGAGATGAAAACAGTCTCGTTGTTAGTTAAAGCAATGCCTTCTGGGTCAATGCTAAATGTTGCAAATAAGTTGTTATCACTATCTCTCAGAGGTGTGACATTGGTAAAAGTCACCCCAGTATCAGTAGTAAAAGTATAGAAGCGGGCGGGGCCAAATTGGGAGCGATCGTCTGAGATAGCGTAGTAGCGGTTGTTAAGAGCATCGTAAGTGACACCAGATAATCCGCCCACTGGAGTCTGTACCCCATTCACCGTTCCCGCAACGCCAGCAGGAATAAAGGCAGTAGCAAAGGTAGTTTGTCCCAAAAATCCTGCACGAGGAATGGTTTTACCTGGTTCATTTGGCCCAGTTTGCACATCTGTAAATACTAAGCGATGGTCAGAACTGGGGAAGGGAAAAGTACCTACCAAGGGAAACGTCGGGTCGGTATTCAGCGGCCAAAATACTCCTGAGTTGGCAATTGTCAGGTTAGCGGATGGTAGCACATAATCAGTCCGCAGGTTTCCTGGAGCCGTATCAGCAAAGTCTGCGGTGTCAAAGCTAGGATTACCGTTTTGGTTAGCGTTTGCACCACCCTGCAAATCTGCTTGTTGGGAGCCACCAAGACTAGTAGGGATGACATTAGTATTAATATTGGGATTTTGCAACAGTTGGCGAATAGCATTGTCAAAACTGTCACCATCTAACGGGTCAGCATTTTGATCGCCCGTAATTACAAAGCTTGACCCAGCAGCAATCCCGCCTATTTTTCCCTGATCGTCATAGATGTAATTACTTTTACCAGGAGTAATGTAGTCTGCCCAAAAACGGATCTCGTCGTGGTTGCGCTTGCCGTTGCGGTCTTCTGGCCCATCAAAGGTTGGGGGTGTGGGGTGGCTGGCGAGGACATGAATTGTCTCACCGTTTACCTGGATTGGTACATCCCAATGACTTTTGGAGGAGAGGCGTAAAACTTCCAATTCCTCTTGAGAATACCAATCATTTGGCTGTGCTGTTGTCGGATCATCGGGAAGCAAAGCATTGGGCATATCCTTCCAAAGAAAGTTTTGGAAGGTGCGGACGTTAGCCGTGTCGATGGGATATTTGGACAGCAGCAACATCCCGAATTGACCAGGAAAATTACCGAATCCCAAGGCATCATCGCCGTATCCGGGTGCGCCTGGGGTTGTAACTGCTGTACCATTGTTGTTTAAGTCAAACCCAGAGGCAATGCCCGTGTTGGAAGGAGCAATGTAAAAGTAAGGGTAATCTACGGGAGTTGCACCATTTTGGCTGACTGCAAGATAATTTTGCTTGAATAACTGAACTGCTTCCTGGGAGTAGTCAAACTCGTTAATTAACAGCACATCCGGGTTGTTACGCTGGATAATTTCTGCAACCGCTTTTGCTTGAGCATTGTCAGGGGTAGACAGGTTGGTTACTAGCTGACCTTCTGCGTTGCGATTTAAAGAAGCATTGAACTGAGAAAAGCGAATTGTGCTTGTCATAGGTTAGTTCTGAGGTAGATTCCAGACATTGAAAAAGAGGCAAGGGGGCAGGGGGTGAATGTTCCGGTTTCGAGATTACCGATAGTGTCGTTATCGATTACCGTTGTCGGAATAGTTCTGCCACTATTGCCAAGCACTGTAGCAGTGGGTAAGGCATTACCACTGGAAACGGTGACAATTGTGGGAGTAGTGATTTGCATTTTGGTTAAATTATTGGCATCGCTGCCCAGACGAAACTCTGTAACTATCGCCTTTTGTCAAAGCCATTAATAACGTCTCCTTCAATTAATTTTGTATTGTTTGAGAACCACCTGAAAGGCCGGTATTCAGGAATAATTTGCAACCGTAATCAGGTCATATTGACAATCGCAATATCACCCTTAAAAAAGCTATTTTGTAGTAAAAAAAGTTACTTATTTTACTAATATTAATTTATATTCAGCAAACTCAAGTTATCTCAGCAAGGTTAAGAAACTGCTAGCAAAAGGTTAAAACAACAAATATTTGGTAGTAAGTTGCACTCAGATATAGGACTCAGCAATACTTTGCCGAAATTACCCAGAACCAGGCTGACATTCGGGTGCAAATAGCACCATCATCATTCAAAGCGCGTTCCAGTTTTTTGCAGAACCGCTTGCTTACTGATTATCGAGAAAAGAGGGGGCAGGCAGGGGGAAAGAGAGTTTGAGCCTTGTTTACTTTTCTTATGCCGACTAAGTAAGTCGGCATAAGAAAAGTAAACTACATTAAGTAATATAAAATTTAATTGAATTAGCTTTTAGTAAGGGCTTTAGCCCTTAAGAGAGGACTAAAGTCCCCACTACAAACCTTGAATTATTCACGCCGTTCTACTTACTTAGCTGTAAAAAAAAGCGGACAAGATGCCCGCTTCACAATAAGTAATTAGATATTTTTAATTTGAAAGTCATTTTGTATGAAAAGCCACTGTTGCTTACCGGAACTTACCAGGATTTAGACGAGCGCCATTAGGCTGAGATTGACGACGAATTGCTGTTCCACCCCGTAAATTGTTTCCAGTACCACCATCTTGGCGATCGAGGAAAGGTTTCAAATTAATCCCACTTCTAGATGAACTAACCCGATTCTTGCCACTACCCAGAAGTGTGCGTCCTAAATTATATAATTCGTTGCCTCCACTGCTGCGATTGCCATAAGTGTTAACGGCTATAGTTTGTTGTCCGCTGTCAGCAGTAGTCAAGTTCTGAAAGATACTATTGCGGATAACAACGGGATCTTTCCCAGGAGGTACTGTCAGCACAATTCTACAGGTTGGGTTAGCTTCTGTTGTGACGCAGACAATATTTTCGTTATTTTCTACGGATGTCTGGAGTTCTTGTAAGCCATCTGGGCGATAAAGTTCTAAACGACTGGCAATTGCTGCACAACGTCTTTGTGCGTCCCAACCACCACCCAAAGCCGCAGGTGCGGCCCAAGGGAAGTATTGACCTGGTTGACTTTGTGGCTGATACATGACGGTGTACTGACCATTGTAAGTCTGACAGGTAAACCGAGTTGTACCGTCAACTGAGGGTGAAGGTGGTATACCTGTTGATGTGTCTATTGGTACTGATGACCCGTCTGATGGTACTGTTGGTACGACAACGCCATCGCCAGTAGAGTCATATTGCGCCATTGCTACAGAATTGCCCAGACACAAAGATAAGCCAAGACTACCCAAAGATATCAATCGAAGCAGTTGTGATGGCATAAATCATCCTCCAGTGGAATAGGTAGGGAATTGATAGTTTAAGTGACGAATAATTATGTGTTTTGATTCATCAAAAACGCTATTTTTTTGATCTCTTACTTTTTTCTCTTCGAGCAGCTTTTTCACCCGTGCTTGAATTTCTACATAACGCCCCAATTCTTCAGTATACGTAATGATTGTAGCTACTAGGAGTAATGGGGTTTTCTAATGCAAATTATTTGGATAGATACACAAAACGTTGTCTTTGATTACGATAGCGTCGACTGAGAATCTGAAATACCTTAAATCGGGCTATATGGAAGTAAGTTCCTATATTAATTAAATTAGTAAATTTACTGAAGGCAGTCATTGTCTTTCCTTCATAAATTTAATAGTTGATTCTTTTACGGTCGTAAAAACCTTCACCTTTATTTTTCTAGTTAATTTTTATTAAATTGAGCTAGCAAAAAAAATGATGGATAATTATTTTATGAATCTAGGCATAGCGCTGTTTACCAAGGAAATATCAATGTCTTTCGTCATCATTGATACTGCAATCCATATAAGAATTTGTAAAACATAATTTACAAATTTAAGGTTTTTTTATTACATAATCATTAATTAGGGTATTTACTTAGGAAAGCATCTGTGATAGTTTCATGTTGATTATCATAAATTAAAATACGCTAACGCTAAGTTTAACTAAGGCGTTTCTGTGTTTTGCTTTGATGATAAGTATCCATCTGGCATACTTGCAATCCTAAATATTGATTTGAAGCTTGTATAAATTATGTAAGGTAGATTACGTGAGAAATTGCCGTCGAGCTATTTACACTATCTTCTTTATTGTTTTGAACAACACATAACAGTTGTAACCCTATATAAATGTAGGTCTGTAATTAGACTAACTACCCTCAGTGTTTTTGATTATTTAGCTACACTGTATGCTAAAGAAGTATTGAGGCTGCTGGCATAATACTGAAAACTACCACTGTTACTAAAAGAGATACTCGCTAACTCGCAACTTTATTCCTCACTTTTACTTTCGACTTGTTTCATATGACTTATATTAAGAACACTTTTGTCGAATTTATCACCACCCTAGAAGGGTTTGATCACTTACCTGATGCAGCGATCGCTAATTTATCAGAACAGCTGCAAGCTTGGCGCTATCGCATAGGTCAGAAAATCATCGGTAAAGAAAGTCTCCCAGAACGCATCACGATAATTTATGAGGGACAAGTGCGCCTGTTGGGATATGACCCCCAGACGCAATTGCCAATTACCTTAAAATTGCTGCAACCAGGGGAAATTATCGGCGAAATTAGTTTGTTGCGCGATGTCGCTTGTGAAACAGCGATCGCCTCCACCGAAGTAGTATGTTTAACCTTGAGCGCATCGGCATATTTTAGCTTTCTGGCTTTATACCCAGCTTTTGCCGATGCTCGTAAGAACCACAACTATTTGGTGGAAGTTTTCGATATTCTCAGTTCGTATTGGAAACAGCAAGCGATCGCTACTTTAAATTTTAAAGAAGTCGCAGAAAACGCCTTACCACAAGCGAAAATACATTACCTCCCTCCAGGGACAACTCCATTCAACCAACTTGATAGCGAAAGCGTCTGGTTTGTGAGTGGCGGTGGCACAGTAACGAATTTATCACCTGGCGATCGCCTAGAATCGGATGATGACAAAGACAAAATCCAAGTCATCAGTCAAAATCCCGCACGGTTGCTTGGGATACATCCGTCAAATTTGATATTAGTAGAAGATAATCACCAGATAGAAGTTGTGGTGAGGGAAACCGAATCAGATAGCGCAGAGGAATTAGATATTCCTTACGCATCAGACGAAATAGTTCCCCAGCCAGCCCCTGAGACTTCAAACAGTTCGTCAAAACACAAATACCCGTTTTTTAGTGGTAAGGGAGAATTAAATACAGCCTTCGCCTGCTTCCAAATGATTGCGAAGCACCTAGAAATGCCGTTTCGTCGAGAAGTGGTTCGCCGCATCTTAACTGAGCAAGTCAAACGTCAGGGTGTCATATCGTTTCAAGTTACTGCTTACCTGGCAGAGTTAATCGGATTGAAAGCGCAGTTGATCGAGCTACCAACCGCTTCATTGGCACGCATTCCTACACCAGCATTGATTCGCTATAATGACAATTTTGCTGTTTTATATGCAGCAGATGCAAATACTATGGTTGTGGGTGTCCCATCCAAAGGAATTGTGCGCTGCAAACCCGCTGAATTGGTTGAACAATTAGATGTTGATCCAACCGACTTTCCGCCCAAAGTTAGGGTATTACTGCTCACTGCTACCAATCAAACACCCCAAGAACGTTTTAGTTTACGCTGGTTTATACCCTATTTGTCACGCCACCGTCGAGTCCTAATAGAGGTTTTCGTCGCTTCCTTTTTTGTGCAGTTGGCAGCGTTGGCAAATCCTCTGGTGGTTCAGTTAATTATTGACAAAGTTATCACTCAAAATAGTATTGGCACACTACATATTTTGGGGATTTTGCTATTAGTAGTCGGGCTATTTGAAGCAGTGCTGACTACCTTACGAACCTACTTATTTGTCGATACCACTAACCGGATCGATATGGGTTTAGGGTCGCAAATTATTGACCACTTATTACGTTTACCACTGCGCTACTTTGAACGCCGACCGGTGGGCGAACTTTCCACTCGGATCAACGAATTAGAAAATATCCGCCAATTTCTGACCGGTACTGCCTTGACAGTCGGGTTAGATGCTCTATTCTCGGTGGTTTATATCGGTGTGATGCTGATTTATAGTTGGCAACTCACCTTGGTCGGCTTAAGCACAATTCCAGTATTTGTGATTATCACCTTAGTTGCTTCTCCCACCATTAGCAGACAATTACGTGCCAAAGCCGAACGCAACGCCGAAACTCAATCTTATTTAGTTGAGGTGATGTCAGGAATTCAAACCGTAAAAGCGCAAAATATCGAATTGCGATCGCGCTTTTCTTGGCAAGAGCGTTATGCTCGGTTTGTCGCCGCTGGTTTTAAAACAGTTATAACTTCCACCCTCGCTAACTCCACCAGTAACTTTCTCAACAAACTCAGCAGCTTACTCGTTTTGTGGGTAGGAGCTTATTTAGTACTTCAAGGAGAATTAACTTTAGGGGAATTAATTGCCTTTAGAATTATATCTGGTTACGTCACTAGCCCAATATTGCGTTTAGCTCAACTCTGGCAAAGCTTCCAAGAAACAGCCTTGTCTTTAGAGCGTTTAAGCGATATTGTCGATACCCCACAAGAAGGAGAAACAGACCGCTACAACATACCCTTACCTAGCATCAAGGGAGCAGTGAAATATGAAAATGTTTCCTTCCGTTTTGGAACGAGTGGCCCTCTACAACTTTCTAATGTCAACCTTGAATTTGAGCCAGGAAAATTTGTCGGCATCGTCGGTCAAAGTGGGTCTGGTAAAAGTACTATGATGAAGTTACTGCTGAGACTTTACGAAACCGAGTCCGGCAGAATTTTGATTGATGGTTATGATATTGCCAAAGTGGAACTTTATTCACTGCGACGACAAATTGGTGTAGTTCCCCAAGAAACTTTGTTGTTTGACGGCAGCGTTCAGGAAAATATTGCCCTAACCAATCCTGATGCGACAACCGAAGAAATTATCGAAGCCGCTCAAGTTGCTTGCGCCCACGAATTTATCATGAACTTACCCAACGGTTACAACACGCGGGTGGGAGAACGGGGTTCTGCACTTTCAGGTGGACAACGACAAAGAATTGCGATCGCTCGCTCTGTTTTACAACGACCAAAATTATTAGTTTTAGACGAAGCAACCAGCGCATTAGATTATCCCACAGAACGGCAAATATGTCTCAATTTAGCCAAAGCCTTTAAGGGTGACACAGTATTTTTTATTACCCATAGGCTCAATACCGTCAGTAATGCAGACATGATCGTTGTCATGGATAATAGCAGAGTTATAGAAAAAGGTAGCCATCAAGAATTAATGGCTGCTAAAGGTCATTATTATTACCTGTATCAGCAACAAGATGTGAACTTATAATTTAGTTATTGCTAAGGGCATGGCAACGAAGAGGCAGGGGGAAATGACCCCATCAAGAACTGCTCTACAAAAAATCCAAAATCCAAAATCGTTCGACTGAACGCTCACGACAAGTCCAAAATCCAAAATCGTTATGACTCAACTTAATGGGAATCGCCTCAACAGCAATCATAAAAACGGCAATAATAAAAATGGAGCCAAGCAAGATTCACCAATACTTACAAAGCAACAGAAAGCTGCTCAACAATCTTTAATCAACTCAAGTACTCAGGAATTTGAGCAATCTATTGTCTTGCGCCAATCTCCAATTTGGTCGCGGACAATTATGATAACCCTGATGGCGCTAGCTTGCTTTGGAATTGCTTGGGCTTATTTTGCCAAAATTGAGCAAGTTGTGCCAGCCACAGGGCAATTAAAACCAGAAGGAACAATCAAAGAAATTCAAGCTCCTGTTAGTGGAGTGGTGAAAACCGTTAATGTTAAAGATGGACAAGATGTAAAGCCAGGAGATTTACTGCTGACTTTTGATTCCATCGCTTCTGTTGCTGAATTAAATTCTTTGAATAAAATCCGCGTTGCATTAATTAAAGAAAACGAGATTTATCGCCGATTGATGCGGGCAAGTAGCGCCACGGAATCAGAACTGTTATTTATGCGCGGTAATTTGCCACAAGAAACTAGTTTTTTACTGAAAAGTCGCGCAGCATTAGTATCAGAAAATGATTTCTTGCGGACTCAATTAAAAAATTCTGGTCAAGATTCTAGACTGGGAATTGATGAACAGCAACGTCTAGAAGTTGCCAAAAGAGAATTAGATTCTCGGTCTGCTGCGGCGGAATTAGAAGTAGAAAAAACTAAAAAACAACTTTCTCAGAACCAAGTAAAACTAGAAGATACTAAAGCAGGTTTAGCAATTCAACAGCAGATTTTAGATAAACTAAAAATATTAGCAGAAGAAGGTGGTATTTCTCAGCTTCAATATCTAAATCAACAACAACAAGTACAAACCCTTGCGGCAGAAGTAGCACAACTAGGTGAAGAACAGAAACGCCTCCAGTTTGATATTCAAAAAGGACGGCAAGAGCTAAGTAATACGGTAGCTGTTTCTGATAAAAACATTTTAGACAATATAGCTAATAACAAAACACGCATTGCCGAAATTGATAGTCAATTCACGAAAGTTCTCCTAGAAAACGAACAGCGTTTGGCAGATGTTAATAGTAAAATCTCTCAAGCACAGTTAAATGTTAAATATCAAGAACTCCGTGCGCCTGTAGCTGGAACAGTTTTTGATTTGCAAGCAAAAAACCCTGGTTTTGTAGCGAACCCAACTACAAAACTACTGCAAATTGTCCCAAATGAAAACTATATAGCTGAAGTTTTCATCACTAACAAAGATATTGGTTTTGTGCGAAAAGGTATGAAGGTAGATGTCAGAATTGACTCCTTTCCTTACAGCGAGTTTGGCGATATCAAAGGGGAAGTAGCTGGGATAGGGTCAGACGCATTACCGCCAGACCAAACACACCAATTTTATAGATTTCCGGCAAAAGTTTCATTGGATAAGCAATCCTTAATGATTAGGGGTCAAAACGTCAGCTTACAATCGGGTATGTCCATCAGTGCCAATATAAAAGTGCGTGAAGAACGGACTGTGCTTAGTTTATTCACTGAGTTGTTTACCAAGCAAATTGATACTCTTAAAGAGGTTCGTTAATTTCTGCGGACATGATTGTGAGAGAGCGATCGCCGTCTGTAGAAGAATCTGTCTTCTATCTTTCAGACAGCGATCGCAAAACGTCCAACCTAGTAGACATCTCCAGAAATTAATTATGCGTTACCTGAAACCCTTGTAGAGACGTTGCATTGCAACGTCTCTACATTCTTTTGACTTTTGACTTCCGTCTTGCGGCACTAGGCTAATGCCGCTACCTTCTCTAGCAAGCCCTGAAACAGCCTCAAGCCATCATTTCCCCCCAGCATCGCGTCAGACGCTCTTTCTGGGTGCGGCATCATCCCTAAAACATTGCCCTGGCGATCGCAAATTCCGGCAATGTTGTTCAGTGAACCGTTGGGATTTTCGCCTTCATAGCGGAACACGACTTGCCCGTTATCTTCAATTTCTGCGAGAGTGGCTTTATCAGCGTAGAATCGTCCCTCTCCGTGGGCAATAGGCAAAGTGATAACTTCACCATTGGTATAAGCTTGTGTCCAACGGGAATCGCTACGCTCAACTTTCACAAGAGCGCGATCGCAAATAAAATGCAAATCCCGATTTCTAGTCAATATCCCCGGCAAAAGTCCAGCTTCAGTTAATACCTGAAAACCATTACAAATACCGAGGACAAACTTACCCTTTCGGGAGTGTTCAACAACCTGCTGCATCACGGGTGAAAAACGTGCGATCGCACCGCAGCGTAAATAATCCCCGTAACTAAAGCCACCAGGGATGATCACGACATCCAAATCAGCAATGTCCGTTTCTTGATGCCAAACCATGCGAGTCGGTTGCCCCAGCAAGTCTCTGGTTACATAAGCAACATCGCGATCGCAATTAGAACCGGGAAAAACAACAATACCGAATTTCATGATTAGTCAATGGGAGTGGTAGGGAGGCAGGGGGCAGGGGGCAGGGGGCAGGGGGCAGGGGGCAGGGGGCAGGGGGAGCAGGGGAAACAAGGGGACAAGAGGTGAGAACTTGAAACAAGTCTTTCCCCTTGTCCCCAATTCTCCTTGTCCCCAACTCCTCTTCCCCATGCCCAATGCCCCATGCCCTAAAAAACCCCCGTTTGAGTTTCGACCTCAATCAAATCAAAGCGATAATTTTCAATCACGGGATTTGATAACATTTGGTCACAAATGCGATCGAGGTCTTGACGCGCTTTCTTCTCATCAGACGAGGTAATGGTGAGTTCAATGTACTTACCAATCCGCACCTGGTCAACGTTCTCGTATCCCAGTTGCTTAAGACCGGATTGTACAGCCACACCAGCGGGGTCTAAAACTGAAGGACGAAGGGTCACGAAAATTTTGGCTAGATACTTGGTTTGCACGGGCTTTTTCTGAATGCTGCGATCGCTATACTATAACTTTCTGTTCCAACTGAGTGAAAATAAGATTACGAAGCGGTTAAAGTTAATTGATCAATTAACCCATCTAACAGCTTCAACTACAGTGGCATATTAAAATAATTGTCTATGAGAGCCATACGCACCCGCAGTCAAGAGCGTATTTTCAACCTACTGAAAACCATCAAAAAAGGCATTTCCGCTCAGGATATTTACGTAGAACTACGTAACACTAATCAGAGCATGGGTTTAGCAACAGTTTACCGCTCCCTAGAAGCCTTAAAACTAGAAGGCATGGTACAAGTGCGGAATTTGGCTAACGGTGAAGCCCTCTATAGCCTAGCGCAGCAAGACAAACACCATCTTACTTGTTTGCAATGCGGTGTTTCAATTCCGATTAATCAATGCCCCGTTCATGACCTAGAAGACCAGTTAGAATCCAGCCATAAGTTTAAAGTTTTTTACCACACTCTAGAGTTTTTTGGGTTGTGCAGTCAATGCCAGGTAAATCAAGCTACTGGTATTGGTCAATAGTCAATACCTTTGCCAATTTACGAGGGTGAGTTGATGTATTAACTCACTTCTCTCGAAGGTACTGACAGAAATTCTCGGCAGCGATCGCTTTTAAGACCAGTTCCTTGATGCGATGGCTCAAGCGCCCGCTTTCTATTGCGATTGCTGCTCGTCTGCATGATGAATCAGAAGATAGGCGGAAAGTGTCGGACTAATCCTCCTGAGCGGCGTATTATACGGAAAGGGTCATGGGTGATGGGGTTATTTTGAAATCATCTGTTGACGTTCAAGGTTAGATCAAACAGCAGCTTCCTGATCAGTGCTATACCATCGCACAGCCAGTTCATGAAGGTGATCGAGTGTTCCAGATAATTCTTTGCCGCGTTCAGTGAGCGTGTAAGTGACTTGGGGTGGAATTGTGGGTTCGTGGTGACGGTGAACAAGTTCAATCGACTCCAAAAGTCTCAACCGCTCAGTTAGGACTTTGGTCGAGATGCCGTCCACTTTCCGCCTCAGTTCGCCAAAGCGCAGTGTACCATTCGTGTCAAGAATCCAGATGATGTAGAGCGTCCATTGTCCTGATATATGGCTTAACAAAATTTCCAATGGACAGCATTTAGGCTCAGTCATAGCGTTTGCCAGTTACTTTTTGGTTTCTAGTTACTTTTTGGTTTCTACTTTACTTTAGTAAGTATCTGCTTTACTGTCTAGCTAGCAATTAAAATTTCTGGTTGAGGCACTATGGCAAGCATTCTGCATGTTGATTCAAGTCCACGTGGCGATCGCTCTAAATCTCGCAAGTTAGCCAGGGAGTTCATAGCTGCGTGGCAAGACCTCCATCCTGATAATATGATCACATATCGTGATCTAAGACAAACGCCAGTTCCCCACGTCACCGAAGACTGGATCGCGGCTGATTTTACTCCTTCAGAGGCACTTGCTCCAGAGATGGCTGAACTGCTTAAGTTTTCTGATGAGTTGGTGGATGAGTTTTTGGCGGCTGATCGATGTGTCTTCAGTGTGCCGATGTACAACTTCAGTATTCCATCTAACTTCAAGGCTTACATTGATCAAGTGGTTCGTGCGGGTCGCACGTTCACGTTTGAGGATAGTCAATTCAAAGGACTTGCGAACGGTAGAAAAGTTTTGTTCATCACATCACGAGGCGTTGAGTATGGAGCAGGTTCTCCTTACGAAGGGTGGGATTGTCAGGAACCTGCGCTCCGGTATGCTTTTCAATTCATGGGTGTGACTGATATTCAGTTCATTCATGCTAATGGTCTAGATATGGGAGACGACGCACGGAACCGGGGGCTAGACGCAGCACAATCTAAAATTCAAGAATTAGTTGACGGTTGGTAGCGCCAGCCAGCTAACAAGTCGATGAAGCGGACGGTTGAGATATCTTGATTGAGTTGTAGAGGTTGCTAGCCGCCGCTTATCTTGAAAGCACTTAAATATCAGTAAAATAGTTCATTTCCTCGGCACGCTGGTAACAAAATAACCAATTTTTAATTGCTAGAACCCTTGATTTTTAAAGTTCTTTGGGGAATGAAACAGCCCTGCTTTTTAAGGGGATAAAAGAGGGTTAGAAGCCTCCCTTAAAAAGGGGGGTTGGGGGGATCTGCAAGGACTAATTGTGCTAACCGAGAAGTATTGGATGGTAAGCAACCTGGCAATCCACATTTCTGCACTCATTCCACCCCACTCTGAGCCTATTTTATTAGCGCAAATTCTTGCCAAACTCACTTCTTTGGGACGGCAACTATCATAAATGCACGTACAGAGGAACGTCGTTGATTTATTTAGATACCATGTTGCTTTATTCAAACAAAAGTTAACCAACTAAATACGTTTGCGACTGTTAATTGCCAACTTTCTAAAACACTCAAAACGGGTAAGATATCTTGCTGTTCTTTTAATTCAGGTAATTTGTTGGGTTCAAAAATCATGATTGACTCATCAGCAGAATCGAGTAACCAACCTAGCTTTGCTCCATTTTGAATAGAAAATGTAATTTTGCGGATAACTCGGTTGGGTGATTGCTCTGGTGAGAGGATTTCAATGATCCAATCTGGAGTAATTTCAAATTTATTCGCAATACTACCTTTTGCGTCAAGGGGTATTCTTTGCCATTCAAACACAGCAATATCCGGTACTATCGAAAGTCCGTTAAACGTGCAACGTAGTTCAGTAAAGGCATAAGCTAACTTTTTGGGTTTTGCAACTTGATTTATGGCAGAAGCTAATTCAATTTGTAAAGTGCTATGTTTTCCTTGTGGCATAGGTTTTTGGTATACTTGCCCGTTAAAATACTCGCTTGCGGGTTTTGTTTCTGGTAGTTGTAAAAATTTTTCTACACTTAGTACTGTGGTTGGCTGAATAGATAATGTCATAATTTACAACTTATTATTTGTTGCTAATAGATTCCAGTCTAAATCATCTTTGCACGCAATTATCCCGGTATAGTCGGGTTTAATTTTATGTAATTTAAAAAAAATCACGACGATTAATAGTTAATACAGACCGATTTTCTAATATTGCAAAATCTAACACCATACAGCAGATTGCGACTTAGTGAGGTACAGATAATCGTAGGGGCACAACATGTTGTGCCCCTATCCATGTACTTCATTTACCTGAAATACTCTGTATCATCAGAAATTCCGGCTTTGCCTGCTTCTTGTATGGTGAGAACATCATGTCCAAAAATACGCAATAAGTCTACCGATTTACGAGGAAACTGTTCATCAAGTTCTCACCTCTTGTCCCCTTGTCTCCCCTGCCTCCCCTGCTCCCTCATCCCCCTCATCCCACTTCTAACTAGGGCGGTTATTTTCTAATCCTGGGATTTGTTTAGAAAACAATTCGTTAGAGTCAACCTGACCATTTGAGATAACGGAACGCATACCCTCGAAAGCAGCAGGGATAGTGCGCGGATCTATAAATAAGACTTTGCTGCTATCGCTTCTACCAATTGTCGCGCCCATATCTAGATAGCCCAAGGCAAATAGAACTTCTACTGCTTTATTGGCATTGGAATTTGTCTGGAGCTTTTGTGCAATAATTTCTGATGACTCTGCGATCGCTTGGGCTTTTAAAACCTGTTGCTGACGTTCAGCTTGAGCTTTCATCACCAGCGACTTTTGTTCAGCTTCCGCTTGCAGAATTGTCGATTTTTGCCGAGCTTCAGCATCCAATATTTGCGCCTCTGCTTTACCTCTAGCACTATTGACAGCAGCTTCGCGTTCACCCTCAGAATTTAAAATTGCTGCTCGCTTGCGTCGTTCTGCCGACATTTGCAATTCCATCGATTCTCGCACCGCCTGAGATGGAACAATATCTCGCAGTTCTACCCGCGTCACTTTCACACCCCAAGGATCAGTGGCAATATCCAATTCCCTTAACAGAAGTTCATTAATTTGAGAACGGGCAGTAAAGGTTTGATCTAACTCTAATTGTCCCATCTCAGAGCGAATTTGAGTCAGCACCATATTTACCATTGCCGACTGGAGATTTTCTACCTTATACCAGGCTTTTTCCATATCCACAATGCGCCAATAAAACACTGCATCTACCTCAATACCAACGTTGTCGCGGGTGATGCATTTTTGGGGAGGAATATCTAAGACTTTTTCCCGGATGGTTTCTCTGTAAACGATTTTATCCAAAAAAGGAACTAAAAAATTCATTCCTGGTTCCAGCTTTTTGTTATAGCTACCCAATCTTTCCACCAAAGCTTCATTACCCTGATTGATGACTTTTACAGACCCCGCGACAGCAGAACCACCAAGGGCTAAAAAGACTAGTAAAAAAAACTGTTCCATTGTAAATCTCCTGATTTTTTAAGTATCAAATGTAACTCAAAGGGAGAGGGAGTAGGGAGTGGGGAGTGGGGAAAGAGGAGCAGGGGGACAAGGGGACAAGGGGACAAGGGGACAAGGAGAATAACCATGCCCAATGCCCAATGCCCCATGCCCAATGCCCAATGCCCAATGCCCAATGCCCCATTCCCAATAACTAATGACTCAATAAATTTTCTGGTATCACAATCAAAGTAGTACCTTCTCTCCTAACTACATAAACTCTTTGATGGGGTGCTACGGTAAATTTGTCATCGTCGCATCGTGCTTGCCAGGAATTTCCCTCATACAGAACCCGCCCTGTTTTACCGGCTGGAATTTCTGTTAAGGTTTCGGCTATGACTGCATCCTGAATTTTCGATTGGCGTCGTCGTGGTTGCAAAAACCGACGAGAAAGCACGATTAGCAATGTGGAAAGTAATAGCCAAACTAAAACTTGCAACCATACATTTCCCAAACCTACTACAGACAGCAGCGCCACTACCAAAGCGCTAATTCCCATCATGAAGGCGACAAACGCTGATGGTAAAAACAGTTCTGCTAAACACAGAACTCCTCCTGCCAGAAGCCAGATTAAGGTAAAACTTGGCATAGCGCCATCCTAAACTCTACATTGACGTAAATGCATTTCTAAGATTAGATACAGCCAGACGTAAGTTATTTACAGAAAACAAAACTTGGTTTTTTACCAATAATTTTGATTAATTTCAGTAACAAGGTGTAGCTAGCGGTACACAAATCCAGTCTATTCTAGCGTTCAAGTCATTGCCAGCTAAAGTTAACCGAAGTTCACGAGTTGATTGGTTTATTAAATTTATACTTTTATGATTTCTACTCAACTGATAATTTATTGTATAAATCCAGCCTGTAAGAGTCCCATTAATCCGATGGGGGATAGTGTTTGTGCCAATTGCCAAACTCCCTTAGTTCATCGCTATCTTTGGGCTACTGGCTCATCGTCTGCTCAAATTCCACCAGGCAAAAAGGTAGCAGATAGGTATGAGGTAATTAGTTCCCAGATTTGGCTGGATACTCAACCGGGCCTACTGCCAGATGTCCCTGAAGAATTGCCAAAGGAAGTAATTCCTTACCTCCAGTTATATCAAGAGCGGTTACATCTGCCCCAAGCTTATGGGTTTGCTAGTTATGAGGAAGATACAACTGATATCCTCTTATTAGAAAATGTGCCGATAGATGAGACAGGAAATATCTATCCAACTATTGTTGAGGCATGGGAGCAAGCAACGGCGGTACGACAAGTTTATTGGCTGTGGCAAATTCTCCAACTTTGGAAATCTTTATCAGAATTGGGACTTAACCGCAGTTTACTGGTAGTAGACAATTTGAGAGTCCAAGGGTGGTGTGTGCGATTGTTGGAACTTTACCAAACGCCAACAGATGAGAAACTGAGTTTACAAAATCTGGGGGAGTGTTGGCAGTTTTGGGTAGCGTCTGCAAAGACATCAGTAGCCAAAGGGTTACAGAATATAGTCCAGCAAATGTGTGAAACTGAGGTCGAGTTAGAGACTATTAATATTCAACTCAATAATTTACTACTAGCATCTGCGGCAGAATTACCATTAACTCTAAAGGTGGCAGGCTCTACAGATATTGGCCCAATGATGGCGCAAAATGAAGACGCTTGCTACCCCAATACTTTGAGTGATTTAGATGAACCTTTATTGCATCACTTATCAATTGTTTGCGATGGCATTGGCGGGCATGAAGGCGGCGAGGTTGCGAGTAAGTTGGCGGTGCAGTCTGTAAAATTGCAAATTCGCGTTTTACTAAGGGAGGTTACAGAACAAACTGCACTCGTACCACCAGAGTTATTGCAAGAACAACTAGAAGCAAGCTTGCGGGTGGTAAATAATCTGATTTGTGCCCGTAATAATGAGCAAAAACGCCAAGGCAGAGAACGCATGGCTACAACCATTGTCATGGCGTTGCAAGTTCCCCAACGAATACAGACAAGTACTGGGTGGCAATCAAATAATACCCATGAACTTTACTTGGCTAATGTTGGCGATAGCCGCGCTTATTGGATTACTCGCAATTATTGTCAGCTACTGACAGTAGATGATGATGTGGCAACGCGGGAAGTGCGTTTTGCTAAAAGCTTGTATCGGAAGGCACTTTTGAGAGCAGATGCTAGTGCCTTAACTCAAGCATTGGGGACAAGAGATTCAGAGTCTTTGCGTCTCAAAATTCAGCGTTTTATTGTGGAAGAAGATGGCATATTGCTACTGTGTTCTGATGGTTTAAGTGATAATAACTGGGTAGAACAATCTTGGCAAGATTATGCAATACCTGTGTTAAAAGGTCAACTGACAGTTGAAGATGCTGTCCGCAATTGGATTGACTTGGCAAACGAAAAGAATGGGCGTGATAATACGTCGGTTGTTCTCACTTATTGTCGTGTCTCCCCAGAATATTTAGTACCTGTGACTCCGACGTTGCCAGAAGAGATTATAGAAGCAGAGATACAAAAAGAACAAGAGGAAAAAAAGGAACTAGAAGAACTGGGAGAACTGGGAGAACTGGGAGAACTGGAAGAACTGGAAGAACTGGAAAAACCAACTTCTTTTACAGAAAGTTCCCAAGCTTTGCTAGATTTGGATCTCGATTTGGATTTAGATTTGGATTTAGATTTGGATGTTTCAGAGGAACCATTTCCAACTCCAGTAATTCCACCAAGCTTTAAGAGAAAACCTAAACGGGATAAACGTTTGCCAATGCTAGGGGGAGTGTTAGCGTTGCTTGTGGGAGGTACAAGTTTGGGATTATTAGCTTGGTGGCAAATTAATCCTCAAGGATTCCAGCAGATGTGTCGGCAACTTCCCCAAGGAGTGCAGCAACTTTGTCCACCGGGGAAATAGGCATTAGGGACTGAAGAATAGTTTATACCGAAATCTTGCGATGTTAATTATGAATGTCACGATGTTCATAAGGAATGTCGTGATGTTGATGATGAATATCATGATGTTAACTATGGATGTCACGATGTTCATAAGGAATGTCATGATGTTGATGATGAATGTCACGATGTTAACTATGGATGTCACGATGTTCATAATGAATGTCGTGATGTTGATGATGAATGTCGTGATGTTAACTATGGATGTCGTGATGTTGGTAAGGAAACTCCAAAAAATAAATTATTCCGCTTGAGGTCGTTGACTGTTGACTGTTGACTGTGAACCGTCAACGGTCAACAATTAACAGTAGCAATGAAATAGTTTTTTAGTTAAAAGTCCCTAAAACTGAATATCTTGCATCAGTTTCAACAACCGCCTCAGAATTCATTCTGAGGCTAATAGCTAAAGTCTTCTAAAGAAGACTAAGCAAGGATACTTACTTTCCGTAAGGTACAAAACCTGTCTATTTCGTTTGCGCTGCACGTTGGCGTACCCTTTTGTAGAAAAGCGCATCACGCACGCAGGCTATTTATGGGATGCTCTGGTAATATGTTGTGCGATCGCACCACAAATAACTTTACATGACTTGGGCAAAGGCGATCGCACCACAAATAACTTTACATTACATCTTGCACCCACGTGGGGGCTAGGAATGTAACTCAGTAAATATGCGATAAGGTAAGGGTGTCACAACCTGCTCCTACCACAGGAAAAATGAATATTGACCCCGTATCTGTAGTTAATGCTATTAAAGCTGTTGTACCTGCTACTGTTTCTTTTGGCATCCAGCAGGCTCAACGTAACGAATATATTATTAAAATTTTAAAAAGTTTAAACCTTGATCCAATACAGCCTCCCAAAGATTTTGAAGGTGTTTATGCTTATGCTTTGGTAGAGTATGGCGTATTTAAAACTGATTATATCCTCAATTTTTTTAGAAATAAAGAGATTAAAAAAGCTTTTGTCAAGGCTTTTGCAGAAAGAGCGTTGACTACCAATAACGAGGAATGGGATACATTAAAAGATGAGGCAGAAAAAGCCAAAATAGACTTAGCTCAGGTTCAGGAATTTCATCAAATTTTTGTCAGTGTGGCAAAGCGTTCTATCAATCCTGGAGAAGTTATAACTAATGTACAACTTCAAGAACGCCTGAATAAATCTACAGAACCTCTAGAACAGTCGCTTTATCCAGATGAGTTTAAGGCACTAATTGAAGAAAAAACTAAGGTATTTTGCGGACGGGTATTTGTATTTAAGGAGTTTGATGATTTCCTCAAAAAGCATACCAAAGGTTATTTTACCGTGATTGGGGATGCAGGGATGGGGAAAAGTGCGATCGCAGCAAAATCCGTTTTAAAATATAAAGCTATCTGCTACTTCAATATTCGGGCAGAAGGTCGCAACACACCAGACAAATTTTTACAAAGTATTCGTCAACAGATGATTAATCGCTATCAGTTACAAAATGCAGAGAATGATAATTTACCTACTTTGCTGACAAAAGTAAATGAAAAGCTAACGGCTAATGAACCCTTAATAATTGTGGTTGATGCACTCGATGAAGTCGAACAACCAGGCTCAGGAAATCTTTTAGATTTACCCAAAAATTTGCCAGATAAGATATATTTTCTGCTAACTAGGCGACACTATGCACCAAATGAAAAGCGCTTGTTGACTGAAGAAATTTCAGAGCAAGAGTTGAATTTAACAGCAGATGATTATGAAGTCTGGAATCGAAAAGATGTCAAAGAGTACATTAGTACATTTATTAATGATGAGCCAGAGTATCATGGTTTGAAAGCATGGATTCAAAAACGCAACATTCAGCCGCCATATTTTATTGAGCAGGTAGCACAAAAAAGTGAAAATAATTTCATGTACCTCTACTATGTTTTACCTAGTATTGCTAAAGGAGATTATCAAGACTTAAGTTTAGAAGAATTACCTGAGAAACTTCAGGGTTATTATGAACAGCATTGGAAGCAGATGGAAATGGATACTCCAGACAAGCGAACAAATGCGATTATCCTCTGTGTACTGGTTGAGGTAGGTCAACCGATTTCCTGTGAATCCATTGCCGGCATTACTCGTCAAGATGAATCTGATGTCTTGGAGCTTTTGAATAAGTGGGTGGAATTCTTGAGAAAACAACAACAAAATAAAGAAGACTACTATTCAATTTATCACCAAAGTTTTGCAGATTTCCTCCGCAATCAACCTAGTCTCAAAAGAGAAAAGAAGAACAATAATATTGATTGGCAATATGTTCATAGTCTTATTTCCGACTTTAATGACCAATTGTGGACAAGCTTAAAACCAGGTGAGGACGAAGATGAGTAGTTTTGCTGAAAAATTTGCCAAGTTTCCGTTAAGCCATCAGCGAACCCTCCTCATTGACCCTCGTGAAAAAGCAAAGATAGGAAAGTGGAAAGAACTTTACGAAATACTGACTAATTTTAATTTTATTAATGCGAAAGTTAAGCATTTTGATTTTGGTGTGCAGTCACTAATTGAGGATTATGATTTAATTAATGACTCACAATTATTAAACAAGCCAGAATATAATGCAAAGCAAGTAGAAACTCTAAAATTGATTCAAGAAGCATTGCGGCTTTCAGCGCATATCTTAGAAAAAGATAAAATGCAACTGGCAGGGCAATTGTGTGGGCGAATGCAGCATTTTGAAGTACCGGAAATTCAAGCAATGCTCAAAGTAGCAAAGCAGCAAGTTTTACCTTGGTTGCGTCCGTTAACATCTAACTTAATTTCCCCAGGCGGAAGTTTACGTCTTACCCTTACAGGTCATAGCAACGTGGTAAGTGCAGTAGCCATTACCCCCGATGGCAAGCGGGTGATTTCTGCTTCTTATGACAAGACACTCAAACTCTGGAATCTAGAAACTGGCAAAGATGAGCGGACTTTCCAGGGTCATAGCGGCGTGGTAAGTGCAGTAGCCATTACCCCCGATGGCAAGCGGGTGATTTCTGGTTCATTTGACAAGACACTCAAACTCTGGAATCTAGAAACTGGCAAAGATGAGCGGACTTTCCAGGGTCATAGCGGCGTGGTAAGTGCAGTAGCCATTACCCCCGATGGC
>JBBSOX010000041.1:0-47516 GCA_038259325.1 Chroococcales cyanobacterium
GTCAATTTTATGGAAAACTCTTATGAATTAGTCGCTGAATTATTGACACTAAATCTTAATAAGCGTAAGTACTACCAGCAAGGAGAGAGGGCTATGAGGCTTATTCTATCTGCATCCTAGCCCTTTTTGTAGCCCCGCAAGGTGGCAAGCTGCGATCGCACTTATGAAAGCCGTGCCATCTTCTAGCCAAAATTATATAGTAGCTCAACAAAAAATTATAGAATATCAGAAAAATCTAAACTACGCTGAAAAAAATGCCGTCGATAACAAGTAATGCGATCGCACCTCAAAGCTAAACTAGAAAAAGTAGTGCGCTCGCTCGACTATCCGTATCAAAATAAAACTCTATGAAGACCAAAATATTAACTGCTATTCTTCACAAAGAAGAAGATATGTATGTTGCTGAATGCCCTGAAGTCGGAACAGTTGACCAAGGTGAAACAATTGAAGAAGCTCTTGCTAATCTTAAAGAAGCTACAAGGCTATATCTAGAAGAATGTCCTTTGCTCGACACTGATACTAGTCCGAGATTTGTAACAAGTATAGAGGTCAGCTATGCCTAGATTGCCAAGAATATCAGGCAGTGAGGCAATTCGTGTATTAGAGCGTTTAGGATTTATTCAAACTAGACAAACTGGTAGTCATGTTGTACTTAAAAAACCAACTCTCGAAGGAGAAATTGTTTGCGTTGTACCACTCCACCGCGAGTTAAAGGTTGGTACACTCAGCGGTGTTCTGAAGCAAGCAAAGGTTATACCAGAAGAGTTTATAGACAATTTGTGAGCGCGATTGCTCTTATTTTTACCCATACTGATGAAATGTGATGGATCTATGCTTTAGAAGGATATCCAGTTAATTATCCCTAGCTAAAATTTGAGAATAAAAGTAATTTCGCCCCCAAAGCCAATCATGACAGAAGGAAAAACGCGGCGTAATTTCCTAATTACCAGCATTGCTGTGACTAGCGGTATTGTGGCAACTAATGCTTTACAGCAAAATACTGCCAACACCGCAACACCGCCAGCAATGATGCAAGAACGGTTACTCGGACGCACGGAAGTAAAACTCCCTATCTTTGGTTTAGGAGGAGCCGGACAAACGCCGCTATCCTGGGAAGGAAAAGAGGGTGATGCTGTGGAAATTATTCAAAGAGCGTTAGAACTTGGCATTCGCTATTTTGATACAGCCGCTAGTTATGGGCCCAGTGAAGATTATTTAGGCAAAGTGCTACCACCCCATCGCTCAAAGCTGTTTCTAGCAAGCAAGACTGATCAAAGAGATCGGGATGGTGCATGGCGAGAATTGGAGCGATCGCTAAAACGTCTCAATACAGATTATCTCGATTTATGGCAGTTGCATCGTGTCTCTTTTTCTGAAGAACTCGACACCATTTTTAGTCCATCTGGTGCAATCAAAGCTTTAGAAGAAGCCATACAACAAAAATTGGTGCGGTTCGCAGGTATTACCGGACATCACGACCCTCAAGTGATTGCCGAAGGATTACGTCGTTATCCTTTTCACACTACACTGATTCCTGTGAATGCCGCCGACAAACACCACCCACATCCATTTATCCCGGCAGTTTTACCAGTTGCTCAAGAAAAAAATGTCGGTGTGATTGCGATGAAAGTCCCGGCTTATGGTCGGCTGTTTAAATCAGGTGGGTTGACTGGTATGGAGCAAGCTTTAGGTTACGCAATGTCTCAGCCTGGAGTTCATTGTTGTGTAATTGCAGCAGAGACTATTTCACAATTAGAGAATAATGTCAAGATAGCGCGGGCTTTTGTGCCTCTTAAAAAGGAAGAATTAACAGCGATCGCACTGGCAACTGCTAACATCTGGGAAGATAGTACATTTTTCCGTGCTTGGACTTAGCCCAACCTTGCACATATTACAAAGTGTATTCTTACTAGTCACACTGATAATATTGTGCTGCTTGCGACATATTAAATTGTAGTAGCTTCTCCTCTCCCAACTTATATCGGAAACTCGGTTTAAAAGGTGATATATTCAAACTGCGAATAATTTCCGCCGCCACAGCCTTTGCGAGTAACGGTGGTACAGAGTTACCAACCTGCCGAAATCCGTGCCATTTGGTTACATGAAATCTAAACCAATCTGGGTAAGAGTGCAATCTCGCTGCTTCCCTGACTGTGATACACCGGGGCGTAATTGGATGAATAGGTCTAGGAGATGTGAAAGAACCCCTATACTTGTCTGTTCCGGCTCTTAAAGTATTACAGACACCAGCAGGATGTAGCTTATAAAAACGACTAATTTTTTCTCTCTCGCCTTGTTGAGTCTCCTGAAAACGTTGAATAGTTTCCGCAGAATGTTTTGTTCTTAAACTTGAAGAAAGTATTCGCAAATCATATTCTCGCTTGTAAGAATAATCATCATCTAAATATTTGATACCACGAAGTACAAGAGCATAGTTGCTAGGCTTTTCGTATTCTGCTACAACCCAATCTCTTGTTAGTAACTCTGGATATTTTTCTATTTTAGGTAAATCTCCAATTGCATCCCATACTGTAGGACTCAATGGAATCTCAGATTTTCTTTTAGAAGTTAAATTATTTGGTAATGCTTGTTTAGTAATGGGCTGAGGATATTTCGGTAACTCTACATCCTCTCTTGCACCTATGAGAAATAATCTCTCACGGGATTGTGGTACTCCGTAATGTGCAGCGTTGAGAACTTGGTAATTTTCTTCTACTTTATAGCCGTAAATTTTAAACTCACTAATTAAAGATTGGAGAATTTGTTTATGTTCGCCAACTGTGATCCCCCGAACATTTTCCATTACAAAGAACTTTGGTTTTAACTCAAAAACCAGCCGATGAAAGTGAAACACCAAAGAGTTTCGTGGATCATCTACAACTCGTTTACCAATTAGAGAAAAACCTTGACATGGTGAACCACAAATTACCACATCAATTTCGCGATCGCCAATCTCAGATCGATTCCTAATTTCTTCCCCGGTTGTATCCACAACACTTTTACATAACACTGAGCAGAAAGGGAAGTTAAACTCATGTGTTGCACAGTGGATGGGGTCAATCTCCACAGACGCTAGCACATCAAAACCAGCTTGCTCAAAGCCAAGAGTCATACCGCCCGCGCCAGCGAACAAATCAACTGCGATCGCTCTTTGTTTTTTCATCTCATAAGCCATGACACCTCTAAAGGGATTGGGGATTGGGTATTGGGTATTGGGTATTAGGTATTAAATATACAAAATTTTCCCAGTCCCCAGTCCCCAGTCCCCAGTCCCCAGTCCCCAGTCCCCAGTCCCCAGTCCCCACTCCCCACTCCCTACTCCCCATTCCCCGCTACCATTTCCAAAATTTCTTGAGCAGCGCGATCGCACACGCCAACTTCTCCTAAACTTTGCCGCATTTCCTCATAATCTAGCAAAGTTTGCTCTCTGCGACTGGGATTGAGTAGCAGTTCCATCGCTGTTTGGATAATATTCTCTGCTGTGGCTTGCTCTTGTAAAAATTCTGGCACAATCTGCTTCATCACTACTAAATTGGGTGGCGATGCAAAGGTTACAGAACCTTTGAGGATTTTACGAGCTATCCAAGCAGTTAGGGGACTTAGGCGGTAAACTACAACTTGCGGCACATTTAACAGAGCAAGTTCTAGGTTGACAGTACCAGACTTGCTAATGGCTAAATCAGCCGCAGCAAAAACTTCCTTTTGTTGACCTGATAGGACTGTAGCCCGCAAACCGTAACTTCTAATAGCTTCCTCAATGGGCTGTCTATAGATTTCCAGAGATAGGGGTAGCCAAAAATGAACTTCAGGTAATTTGGCTTGAAGAGTTTGGGCAGCTTGAAAAATAATTGGTAAAAGATATTTTAGCTCTTGGCGGCGAGAAGCGGGGAGGAGTGCGATCGCAATTTGTTCTGGTGCAATTCCCAATGTTGCACGCGCTGCTTCCCTACTGGGAGCGTCCTGCATTCGGTCAACCAAAGGATGTCCTACCCAACTAACTTCTGCCCCTTGCTGGCGAAAGTAACGGGCTTCTTGTGGGAAAATTGCCAACAGCTTATCTGTAAAGCCAACAATCCGGTTAGTGTTACGTAAACTGATTGACCAAGCCCATTCTTGGGGAGCGATGTAATACACCACAGGCACATCTGGTAACTCTCGTTTCATATAAGTCCCAATTCCCAGATTCGGACTCATATAATCGATCAGCACCACTAAATCAGGTGGATTTTGTTTTAGGGAAGCGATCGCCTGACGTTGTACCTGAAGAGTCGGTAAAATATAAGGCAGCCCTTCTAGAATACCCATTGAGCCAATACTACTGGTATTTCCCAGCAGAATTGCCCCAGCCTCTAACATTTTTTCGCCACCTAGAGCCACAATCTCTAATTCCAACCCAATCGCCACAGCTTGACGCTTCAGCGCTGTAATTAGCAGCGACCCTTGTAAATCGCCAGATACTTCGCCAGTGCTGATAAAAATCCGCATTTGATAATTGGTGATTATTAAAAACTTAGTAATGAATAGTTAGCAGTGAATACTTAGGAATGCGGAGTTAAAAATTTAATTCATCAATTCCTAACTCCTCTAAAGACGCGATGAATCGCGTCTCTACTCCCACGTTTTGTACAGACGCGATTCATCGCGTCTCTCATAATTCACGATTCATCACTCGCGCCTTTTTTGCTCTTACCGGGAATCAAGCCACGCCTTCCTGGCATTTGAGAAAGTAGCAGGAAGCGGCGCAGATGTTGCAATTCTTCGCCATTCGCTAACAGTTCTAGTTGTTCCAAAGCATCCTTAAAGGACAAATTAGAACGGTAGAGAATGCGGAAGGCTTTTTTCAGCATTTGTAAATCTGCTGAGTTCATACCAGAGCGCTTGAGTCCCACAAGGTTGAGGGTTCGCACCCGTGCCGGATTTCCCTCGACTAGCATATATGGGGCCACATCCCGGTCAATCCGTGCCATGCCTCCCACCATTGCCTGTCTACCAATATGCACAAATTGATGGACACCTAAAACCCCACTGAGCCTAGCGCGTGACTCTATATGAACATGACCTGCTAACGCCACAGAGTTAGCAATCACTACCTGGTCTTCAATCACGCAGTTATGAGCTACATGGACATAAGCCATCAGCAAGTTACCATCACCAATTACCGTCGCTTCACCAGCACCAGTAGCGCGGTTAATGGTAACGTACTCACGAATTAAGTTGTTATCACCAATTTTGACCCAGGTTGGTTCTCCCACAAACTTGAGATCCTGGGGTTCCATGCCGATGGCTGCACCTGTAAAAATCTGATTTTGCGCCCCAATTTCACAAGGCCCCTCTAACACAGCATGAGCGCCGATTATTGTTTCAGGGCCCACTTTGACATGCGCTCCAATCACAGCATAGGCACCGACTTGCACTGTATGGTGGAGTTCCGATTTCGGATGAATTACAGCAGTTGGATGAATTAGCGTTTTCAAGGGTGAATCTCCAGAACTGTCTTGATAAGTCATCGCCAGGTAGGGTTTCTGAGGCAGCATGTTACTCTGTTTAAAAAAGTTGTACAGACTGCCGTCCCAACAAGACGACTGGTAGAGCGTGAAGTATTTCAGTGAACGAAAGTGTCGGGCACAAAGCAAGTTAAGTGTGTTCGAGTAGCATCTCGTAAAGAGGGCGTCGAAAATCAAGAAATTATCAGATGCTGTTGTGGATTTTTTTAACTGTCATCCTTTTTTAGGATTCAATAAGGGCATTTCACGGCTATGCCACACCACGAGAGCAAACTTTTAGTTAACTAAAGAAAACATTAGTTCCCCTTCACAAGCAAGTTGACCGTCAACTTCGGCACGACCTTGCATCTTACCGAAACGACGTTGTTTTACCCATAACAGTTCCACCGTTATTACTAGTTGATCCCCCGGTACGACCTGGCGGCGAAAGCGAACTTTATCGATACCAGCGAAGACGAATAATCCTCCTTCTACCGAAGACATTTGAGTTAAAACAATGCCTCCAACTTGTGCCATTGCTTCGACAATTAGCACTCCTGGCATCAGTGGACGTCCAGGGAAATGTCCTGGGAAATGGGGTTCGTTGATAGTGACATTTTTAACGCCAATAGCTTTTTTACCTGGAACGTAGTCAATTATTTTGTCTACAAGTAAAAATGGGTAGCGGTGGGGTAGCAATTTCTGAATTTCTTCAGATGTAAAAGTTGTTTTAATCTCAGATATGATTTTAGTCTCATTTATAGCCTGTGATTCGGTAGATGTAGGTGTGGTCGTATCGATGGTATTCACTTCAGTGAGAATTGACATTGGCCGTGTGGTTAATTTTTTATTTGAAATTTGAGTAGGCAGGCGTATATCGAAAGCCTTAATAATCTTGGATTGTAAACTTTAGAGCAAATCTAAAATCGTTCGACTGAGCGAAGTCGAAGTCCAAAATCTAAAATTTTCTGAGCCAGTTGAATGTGTAAATTGTGGCTGGCTTTATACGCTAAGAAATGAGCACTAGGAAAAGTTCCTAGTAAACTTAAATCTCCTACTAAATCCAAGATTTTATGACGGACTGGCTCATTTGCAAATCTTAATGGTGGATTTAGCCACCCTTCTGACCCACAAACGAGTGCATTGTCCAAACTGCCACCTTTTATCAATCCTGTTTTTTGTAAGTGTTCAATTTGATGCAGTAACCCAAATGTCCGGGCAGGAGCGATTTCCGTAGCAAAGCTAGCAGAAGCGTTTCCTAGTCCAGTGGTCAGTGACCAACTGTGCCATTGATTACCAATGGCAGGCAAGTCAAAATCAATACCGTAACTAAAGCGGGTTTGGGGCGCTGGGAGGGCACATACAAAGGCATCGCCTTCATAAACCCATATTGGTTCTGTAACAGCCAAAGGAAGTTGCTTGTTAACGGGTTGTGGTACTAGTCCAACTTGGGCAATGTTGCTTGTCCATACACTTGCTGAACCATCTAAAAGTGGAACTTCTGGGCCATCAATTTCAATCCGGGCATTATCCACACCCATACCCGAAAGTGATGCCAACAAATGTTCTACGGTGCGGACATATACTTCGCCCTTGCCCAACTGAGTTGAAAGAACAGTGTGACTAACTGCCACAACTTGGGCTGGAATGATCGGAAAATCCGGTAAATCCACCCGCACAAAGTAGCGTCCACTTCCTGCCTCAGCCGGTAGTATCCGCACTTGGGTACTCACACCGCTATGCAGCCCTACACCTGTTTGGGTGATTTTGGCTGCTAGAGTGTGCTGTTGCATGGTCTAAAAGTCAGTATATTTCTTTTAGTATTGTTCATCGTCTGTTTTGGTAAAATCCCTGATATTCCCCTGAAAATGTCATTAATCCCTTTATCGGAACAGTATTGAGGTAAATGTAAAAATTAGCAAGCTAATCCAGAAAAGTTAATTGTCATTTGTCCTTTGTGATTCACTAATGACCAATGACTAATGCAAATTAAAACCTTTCACCAATACCAAAATTAATCCGACTATCACCGTCATCGTTGATACCATAGTCAATACGAATTGGCCCCAGTGGAGACTGGACGCGAACGCCAAGACCATAGCCATAGCCACTTCCGTTCTTATTGAGCACTTCAGCTGCCTGGGTAGTAGTTCCCAGGTCACTGCCAATATCAAAAAATAGTGCGCCGCTGACTACTGAAAAAACTGGGAACCGATACTCAACTGATGCTTGCACATAAGAGCGTCCACTACTTAATGCTCCTTCTTCATAACCACGGACGGAGTTACTACCGCCAATGGTAAAGGCTTCGTAGGGAGGCAAGTCACCGAGGATGGTTCCCGCTTGCAGATTAAATGCTAAAGTTTGTGCCCCTTTGCTAAGGCTAATCAATTGGACGGGTAAGTATCGACTGTAGCTACCCCGCAATCTGGTCAGGAAAATGTTGCCTTGTCCTATAGGCACCGACTGATCTACGCCAAAGCGGAGGTAAGAACCGCTAGTGGGTTGCAACGGGTTATTACGAAGATCGCGCTGTGCGCCTAGTTGCAATAGCACCAAATCGTCTTCACCTGAATCAGAGAAGGTAAGTGGAATTTCGCCGCTGATGCGGTTCCCGCTATCGTCAAATACCGCTCCTGTTCTTCTGATATCGCCATCGCGATCGCGGGCGGAAACTCGTTGATACTGGAAACCGGCTGAGGCTGTCCATACTGAACTTTGGTAAGGATTGGTGGAAAGGGGACGGGTAAAGGTGACACCGCCACCTAGACGGAGAATGCGGGGGCGATCGCCTTCATCTGTTTGTCCCTCTTGAAATGTCCTAATATCTTGATCTTTGCCATCAAAAATCAACGAAATGGAACTGCGACGAAAAAGATTGGTTGTGTAGGAAGTCCGGTAAGGATCTCCAGCAATCCAGGGGTCTGTAAACCGCACATCAAACAGCAGTTCCCGTTCTCCCACCTGTACTTCTGCTCCCAGTTTTTGGTTTCTACCGTTCAGGTTTTGCTGTTGATAGCTAACTGTTCCAAAAAGTCCACTAGCAGAACTAATCCCTGCCCCAGCCGCAATAGAACCAGTGCTGCGTTCAGCTACATTCACTACTACATCTACTTTGCTGGGGTCAGTACCAGGGTCAAGGGAGACATTCACATCTTCAAACAGTCCTAGTCCATACACTCGCTGTAAGTCTCTTTGCACTGTGTTGCGATTGAATACTTGTCCTGGCTTTAACTCAACTTCTCGCGTAATGATATAGTCTTGTGTCCGTCCCCGAATTGGTTGTCCCTTCTCGTCTGTCTCCTGACCATCTTTATTGCGGAACCGGACTCGAATGTTTTCTACTACACCTTCTGCTACTTGTAAGCTAACAACCCCGTTTTCAGAAACTTGTGGCGCTCCAATCACGTTAGCTAGTACGTAACCTTGGTCTTGATACCGCTTGTTTAACTGCTTGATGCCTTCCTGCAAGTCACGCAAGTTGAGGATTCTGCCATACTGCTCCTTAAATACTTCATCCACAGTATTTGCTGGGAGTACAGAAGCAACACCAGTGCCAGGATTAGCTTGCACTTCTACCTTGCTTAAAACGGGGTTAGGCTGTACAACAAAGCTCACCCGCACTCCCAAGGGGGTATCTTCTGGCGCTGCTTGCACGTTGGAGAAGAAGCCAGTCCCAAAGATGGCGTTAATATCTTCTTGCAGTTGGCTGCGGGTTGTCGTTTGTCCTGGTTGGGTACGAATTACTCTATAAACTTGGTTTTCCAGTTCTGGTGATAGTTGCCCAGCCTGTGATCTAATTACTACTTCCGACACCAATACACGCGGGTCATTGGCTTCTGGGGCTGTGTTGGGTTGAGTATCTCCCGGAGTTGTTGGCGGGTTAACATTCTGCGGAGTGGGAGTAGCACCTGGGCTTGGGGCAGGTGTTCGTTGTTGACCATCTGGAAATGGAATGTCGGGAGTGACTGATGGTTCTGGAGTTGTGGGTAATACAGGTTCTGTTACAGGGGGGTTGACATTTTCTGGGACGGGAGTTGTCTCAGGAGTAGGGGAAAGCGTTGGTTGTTGAATTTCTGGCGGTGGGATGTCTGGAGCCGGAGAGGGCTGTTGAGTAGGGCTAGTGGGATTTATTTGAGGGGTCTGTGCAGTTTTTGGCGTTGTGGAGGTTGGCACTATTACCTCTGGGGTTGCTTCGGCGTAGCCCGCACTTCGGCTCCTTTCAACTTCGCTCAAGGCAAGTCGCTCAGTGACCACCGCAGGCATCGCTGCTGGATTGGCAGGGTAAACTGCAACAATGCGGGATTTATCCGCTTCCATAACCCTTGTGGGATTAGGTCGAGATTCTAAACTTTTACTAGAGTCAACCTGACCTTTATCCTTTTCTGGCTGCTGATTTGTTTCTAGTGTCAAAACTTCTGTTGTCTGTTTTGAACTGTTGGCGGTTTCTGCATTTGCACTCAATGAACCGCCCAAAGGGACTGTAATTGCTACTGCTGCCAGCAATACGGGAGATAAACGCATTTTACTTATAATTCCTCTTCACGACCACACACACACAAATAGTCATTAGTCATTAGTCATTGGTCATTGGTCATTGGTCATTGGTCATTGGTCATTAGCCATTAGCCGTTGGTGAATAACAAAGGACAACTGACAAAGGACAATCCACACGAGTTTAATTGATTTTTACCCACTTAATTATTACTCTCTACTGCTTTTAGCACTCGTTGTAAAACCTCCTGGTAGGCATCCTCTACATTTCCTAAGTCTCGGCGAAAGCGGTCTTTGTCCATTACCCGGCGGTTTGTGTCCTCTTCGGCGGTATCCCATAAACGGCAGGTATCGGGGCTAATTTCGTCTGCCAAGAGCAACTGCTGTTGTGAGTCCAAACCAAACTCTAGTTTGAAGTCTACTAGGGTAATGCCGCATCGCTGCCAAAAGTTCTGGAGAAATTCGTTGATTTGCAATGCAAGATGTGTAATTGCGTCTACTTGTTCCGCAGTAGCTAGCTCTAGTAGGTACAGGCGATCGCGTGTTAGCAAAGGATCTCCTAACTGATCGTTTTTGTAATAAAACTCTACCATTGGCTGTTTTAGAATTGTACCCACTGGTAAGCCAGTTTGTTGACACAGACTACCAGCAGCAATATTTCTAATAACTACTTCTAAGGGTAAAATCTTTACTGCCTTCACCCGCATCTGATTCGGGGTAGGGCTGTCGATAAAGTGAGTCTTTATACCATTTGCCTCCAACTGTTTAAAAAGCTGGCTAGAAATGCTACAATTAATTTTTCCCTTTTCTTGAATACTGCCACGTTTTTGGGCGTTAAATGCCGTGGCGTCGTCTTTAAAATCGGCCAACAAGACTTCAGGATCGTCTGTTGTATAGAGAATTTTGGCTTTGCCTTCGTATAACTTGGAATTAACAGACATAGTGGCAGGTAAAGTTCTAGGCGATGAACAAAAGTTGTCCTTTGAGGCTTCACCATTTTATCTTTAGTTATTAACTATTAGCCATTGGTGATTATTTAAGAGGGTACGGGGACACGGTTAATTGGGCAGAGGCTTATGGCAAGAACACCTAACGCGCCAAGAGGGCAGACGGGCACAGAGGGAAGTCTTCCCGCTCTGCTTCTCTTTTCCGTATTTTTGGTCACTGGTCAGCAGAAAGTTGCTAAAGATTCACAACTGAATCTCTAACTTTTAATAGACGACAATTCGCTTTAACGCATACTATGTTTGCCTAATACCAAATTTATGTGAGGCTGCATAAAATAATTTCCTTGTCCGGCAGGAGTTTCAAGTGTTTTATTCTGTGCATCTTCATAGAGAATTGGTATAAGTAACTTACCATACAAAAATATGTAATTATTTTTGCAAGAAAAATAAAGAATACAGTATACTGGTATTTTTTATATACTTGCAACTCAGGGTTATAACTGAAGTTAATTACGGTGAGAACTTCATAAATTAAGATGAAAGGAATTGACAAATAGGAGGAAAGTCAAATATTCTCTTTAGTCACTTTAGCAGAAACTTTTTTTTGTAGCTTTTACAGTAAAAGTATTTGAAGCTTTCTTTTTTAGTATCGAAATCTAAATCAACCAATTCCCGCATAATTAATTGGAAAAGGAGTTCCGTGGTTCGACTTTCCATAGTCTGATGGCAGTTAAAGATTAGGGTAACTAAATAATTCAGCTTTAGAGATTCAAACACAAGGGGAGTTGAATAAATTGGAGAAAAAAATAGTGAACAAGGATGATTTTCTGTATCCTCGTGGGCGCTACTACGGTCAGGTAAAGCCGGAAAACTTGGTTTTTAATGCCAATCTACAGGAATTTGCCCAACGAGTAAGCTACATTTGCAACCTAGAAACAGGTGGAAAACTTCCTCCAGGTGAAGCTTACGAACAAATAAAGGATCTATGGAAACAGTTGAAACGCTCAAAAAAAGAGCTAAGAATTGGTGAAGATCCATTTCAGGATGATCAGGGGGAGGTTGAAGATTGAATTGGGCATTGGCTTGGGCATTGGGCATGGGGCATTGGGCATGGGGCATGGGGCATGGGGCATTGGGCAAATGACGAATGACAAATGACTAATGACTACTTACTAAGCATTGTCCAGACACCATCCCAAGATTCTGGGGGCGGCGTTCGTTGGTAATTTCGCGCCCGTTCTAGGTGGATATCAACAGCTTGATCTTGCGGTTGGATGCATTTGGCGGCTTCAAAACAGGCGATCGCTTGTGAAAAGTTGCGCGATAAATAAGCCGAGCGTCCAGTATGATAGTGAAATAAAAACTCTTGAGTGTTGGCATCTAGAGGGGTAGTGCGATCGCCAATTAACTCGTAGATATTTACAGCCTGGTGTTTCCCTTTGACTCGAATTTTATCTAACTGGCGCACCCAAATGCGATCGCTGCAAAGTTGGTAAGTAAATTCGCTTATAAGTATATCACAACCATAATCCTTAGTTACTGCTTCCAAACGCGAACTCAAATTTACGCCATCTCCAATTACGGTGTAATCCATCCGTTTGCGAGAACCAATATTACCCGAAACCACTTCTCCAGAACTAATCCCAATGCCAATATTAATTTGTGGCTGCGCTTCAATAATTCGCCGCTGATTAAATTCCTCTAAGCGGTGTCTCATATCTAACGCTGACTGTACAGCCCTCCAAGCATGATTTTCTGTAAGTGGTAGCGGCGCACCAAATACCGCCATCAAGGCATCACCAATAAATTTATCAAGAGTGCCTTCGTAGTTGAAAACTGCCTCTACCATCGTTTCAAAATATTGATTGAGCAGCAATACCACCTCAGCTGCACCGAGATTTTCCGTAAGTGTCGTGTAGCCTCGGATATCAGAAAACAAAATTGTTACTTCCTTGCGCTCACCCACCATTAAAGCATCTTCTCCCAGAGCCATGATTTGTTCGGCTACATGAGGCGTGAGGTAGCGAGACATAGTAGTTTTCATCCGTTTTTCCTGGCTGATGTCTTCCAACACCACCAAACCACCCCGGACACCGCCTTCAGGATTAGTTAGGGGATTAACAGTCAGATTTGTGCTGCGTTCTAATTTTTGCACCTCATCAGCGCTAAGAAACTCAGATTGGGAAGTGAGCGGTAGATTCCAGGGAATGAACACATCGGGATTAGTGCGATCGCGTACTGCTAAAATTGAGTCTTGAGTTCTAAATTTTAATTCTGGAGTCTCACTTTTAACTCCTAACCCTTCTCTACGAGAGGCTGCGCCAACGGCAGGTGTTACAGTGAGCTTGTCGAACTGCTCAGGGCATCGCTCCTCACTATTAACTTGAGAAATTCCCACTATCAAACTTTGCTCTGGCACATAATGTTTAGCTCCAGTTTTTAAACTATCTTCTAGCCGCATTTGGAGATTTTCAATCGGCACAACTTCCCAAACTAAACGACCAATCAAATTTTGTTCCCACGAAAGCTTGTTGCTCTTAGTATTAGCGTCTTTTATTGGACAACCCAGTAACTCCAGTGCCGCATCATTAATCGTGACAATACGTCCTGTCATATCTGTAGAAATGACCGCATCTGATAGACTTTGTAAAATGTCTTTTTGATACTGTTTTTCTAACAGCACATTTTCAAACAGGCGGGCATTTTCTAAAGCAACTCCTGCCTGGATATTAAAAGCCCGCATAAACTCTTCATCAGAAGCAGTAAAACTGTTTTGTTGTTTATTAATTAATTGTGTTACACCAATTAATTCATTTGCAGAATTAAATACTGGTAAACACAGGATATTACGAGTTACATATCCAGTTTTTCTATCTGTAGTCGGGTCAAAACGGGGATCTTTATAGGCATCGGAAATATTCAAGGCTTGACCAGTGGAGGCCACATAGCCAGCAATACCACGGTTAGCGGGAATACGAATTTCTATCAAGTTTGTGCCATCTGCCGCCGCCGCAACTTTCGTCCAGAGTTCGCTCATCTCTTTACGATATAAAAATAGTGTGCTGCGGTCTGCTTGCATTAAAATTCGAGCTTGCTCCATAACTATTTGCAAAGTTGCTTCTAAATCCAGACTTTGCCCCAGTGTCTGAGTTGCCCGCAACAAAGCCGTTGCGCCTCTTTGATTACGAGCGGCTACATAAAAAGATTGGCAGCTTTCCAGAATAATCCCAATAGAAGCAGCAAAGTTCCGAAAACGTTCTTCATCATCAGAATTAAACGGAACATTCCCGGTTTTATTAGCCAGTTGCACTACAGCGACAGTCTGGTTTTTGCTACTGATAACAGGCATACATAAAATATTATGGATTTTATAGCCCATTTGTTTTTCAAGTTCTGGGCTAAATAGAGGGTGAGTATAAGTTTCAGATATATTTAAATATTGACCTGTGCTAGCAACATGACCAGGGATACCCCCTGTAATGGGAGTCCGAATTTCTAAAAATTTTTGGGTATTATCTTGAGGAACTTTTGACCACAATTGACCTTTGTCATAGTCAACTAAAAAAATAGCTGTGTGTTCTGCTTGCAGGATTTGACCAATTTTGAGGGTGATAGCTTCTAGCACCTTCTCCAACATAATTTCTAGAGTTTCATTATTAATCAGTTCAATGGCTCTAAGAAATTGCTGGAACTCAGCAGTTATGAAGTCCAGTAAGCAAACAAATTCATTAACAGATAAGTCTTTTACACGACGCAGTAGAGCGTGAGTACGATTAACTTGAGTCAGTTCAGTTAATGTAGCCAAGACGCTACCAGGGTTGGGGAGTGTCATGGGATTGGGAATTGGGAATTGGGAATTGGGAATTTGGAATTGGGAATTTGGAATTGGGAATTTGGAATTGGGAATTGAAAAGAGGGGAAAACTAATCTTCCTGCTTCCTGCTCCCTTGCTTCTTACCCAGTCCCTAATCCCCAGTACCCAACCCCTTATTTTGTCAATTTTTCAGAAAGTATGACCTTTTGATAGTAATCTTGTAGCTGCCTGGTAGCAGATGACCAACCCCAACTTTCTGCTTCCTGGCGAGCATTTTGACGGATGATGTCTCGTTGTTGTTTTTGTTCTAAGAGGCGAATCGTAGCAGCGATGGCTCCTTGAACATCTGCTGTTGGCTCAAAAAGATATCCATTTACCCCATCTGTCACAATATCGGGAATCCCCCCGGAACGAGCTGCTACCACCGGACAGCCGGCGGCCATTGCTTCTAGTAATACTAAGCCTAGTGTTTCTGTACGGGAAGGAAAGATAAAGGCATCAGCACTCGCAAAGGCAGAACCTAATTCTTGCCCCATGAGATACCCAACAAAATAAGTATTTGTGCCAGCAAAGTGTTTTTGCAATGCTTCACGGTGCGGGCCATCCCCAACCAATGCTAACCGCGCTTCGGGAATTGCTTCTAAAATTGGTTTGATGCGCTCAATTTCTTTTTCAGCAGAAAGCCGCCCCACGTAGAGTAGCAATGGACTTTCTGGATGATTTTTTGATAGGCGCGATCGCATCTCTACATTAGCTAAATCGGGGTGAAATAATTCCGTATCCACCCCACGTTGCCATAAATCTACACGTTCAATACCATGTGCTGTCAGTTCCTCTACCATTGCTGTGGAAGTACACAGATTCAAAGCAGCTTGATTATGAGCGCCTTTGAGCAGTTCCCAAAGAAAACCTTCCAGCATCCCCAAGCCGTAATGCTGGAGATATTGGGGTAAATGCGTATGGTAAGACGCCACTAAGGGTATTTTGAGGATTTTGCTATAAAATATGCCAGCTAAACCTAAAACTGCTGGATTCACAACATGAATAACATCTGGCTTGAACTCTTCTAAGGCGTACCCAATGGCTGGGCGGGGAAGTGCCATTTTCAATTCTGGATACAATGGCAGAGGAAAGCCAGTAACGCCGTAAATTTTAGCGCCTTTGTGTTCTGTAATGCCTCCATCAGGAGCAATCACCAGCACTTGATTACCACTGCGCTGTAAATGGTCAACAGTATGGCGCAGGCGCGTTACAATGCCGTCAACCTTGGGTAAAAAGGTTTCGGTGAATAGGGCAATTCTCATATAAAACTATTCAGTCCAGGCAGATAATCTCAGCTTCAGGGTGCATTTTGCTATTAAACACAGAGTAAACTGTCTTGCGTGCTGTAATCAATTCTGCACAGTCAAAATAACTGTCGTAAACGGCAAATTTTAGTAATAGCTGCACGATACGCCTGATAAATAATAAATAATTGGTCGTCATATTGTGTTAAGACATGACGACCAGTGTTAAACCCACGATTTACTCGGGTTTACCCTAATTTCTGTGCCAAGAGACTTTGGGCAGAATTTGTTTGTGATCAACTCGTGTCTGATACTTGATGGCAAAGTTTAACAGAGAATCGAGTAAAGAATCAGAAAGTAAGTGAGGCTGTAAACCTAAATCGAGCAATTTAGTGTTTTTAGCGTTGAAGTAATGTTCTTCTTTCTCGACTCTGGGATTATCTAAGTGATTGATATCTACATTCAATCCCATAGCGTTACCAGCATTTTTTACCATCAATGCCAAGTCACCGACGCTGAATTGTTCGGTAAATTGGTTAAATACGCGGAATTCACCAGCTTCGGCAGGGTTAGCGATCGCTAATTCCACACATCGTACTGTATCCCGAATATCCAAAAATCCACGAGTTTGTCCACCTTTGCCGTAGACAGTTAAGGGATGTCCAATTGCTGCTTGAATACAAAAGCGGTTCAGTGCAGTACCAAACACACCATCGTAATCCAGCCGATTAATCAATAGTTCGTCCATCCCCGTTTCTTCGGTTAAGACGCCATAAACTATACCCTGATTTAAATCCGTTGCCCGCAATCCCCAAATTCGGCAAGCAAAGTGGATGTTATGACTATCATGGACTTTGCTTAAGTGGTACATCGAACCGGGCTGCTTGGGATAAGGTAGGGTATCCTTGCGTCCATTGTGTTCAATGGTGATATACCCTTCTTCGATGTCGATGTTGGGTGTACCATATTCGCCCATCGTCCCCAGCTTCACTAAATGACAGTCGGGGAAATCTTCCCGCATGGCATACAGCAAGTTCAACGTACCAACTACATTATTGACCTGGGTAACAACTGCGTGTTCTCGGTCAATCATGGAAAATGGGGCCGAACGCTGTTCACCAAAATGCACCAGAGCATTTGGCTGAAATTGCTGTAATGTTTTATGGAGAAACTCGTAATTCGTAATATCGCCGATGAACAAATCGATAGATTTACCAGTCAAATCTTGCCAGCGCTGGAGACGTTGTTGAATTAGTGCGATCGGAGTGAGAGTTTCGACACCTAGTTCATTATCCCAGTGCCGCCGCACCAAACTATCTAAAATTCCAACTTCATAACCTCGATTGGAAAGGTAAAGAGCAGTTGCCCAACCGCAATATCCATCACCACCAATAACCAGGACTTTCATCTTCACCAGTTTTTACTCGCTGATAGCTAAATCTATCAGGTTTGTGTACCCTCTCAATCATCATTCTGAGAGAGATGTGTATTTGGGAAGCAGGGAACAGGTAAAAACGGATAAATTTTCCTAACTTTTAACTTAGGATTTCGGGATTCGATACTGCTGGGCAATGTAATAAAAGAAACGATAGTAATCTTGAAATTCCTGGCTCTTGCTTCGTCCCTGCCAATAGTATTTCACTTGATTCTGAGTTAGTGTCAGTGTCATCGAGCCTACTTGTTGATCAACTTCTACAACCAGTACTCCAGATACTCCTTGGGCGGTCTGAAAGTTGGATTTTATCTTTTTTGCGGACTCTTCTGTAACAATCGAATTTGGTAGCTGCTGACTTGCCCATCCCCGAATTTCCACGGAGTTATCCTGTGGTGAAATAAACGCTATTCCATCATCATTTTCTGGGGCTGCTAAAGAAGTCCAGTTACTCGGGTAGGGAAATTCAAAGCCGTAACGAGAGTTATTGTAAGTTTTCCAGGCGATCGCTCCAGCGTTAAAATCATTTACACTACAACCCGACAAAATTATTAACAGGGTAATAACTCCGCTAACGCTGGCGGCAAACCGATAAATTCTTCGCCCCAAACTACAGGTTTTATTAGCAGTAGCCATTTACATTACACATTTTGCCAAAGTCACTGATTGTATTGAAGTACCAGAAACTCAGATCAATACCTTCGCCAATTTACTAGCTATTCTCGAATCCGTAAACTGCTGATTGAAGAAGGCAGCTATGCTGAGGGCAGAAGTTAAAAAATAAGCCAAGTAAGGCAATCATTGCTTTATCTTTGATTAGCGATCGCTAGTTCCCATTGAGGTTTCAGGTTTTGAGTGCCTAAGTCCTGATTAATTCTGAGAGGTTTGTAGTCAGCTATTTATCACTCAATAAACAGCATTTCAGTCTCAAGTGTGAACAAATGTAACAAAATTACCGTCAAAACGTTTTACTGTCTTGACAACCAATAGAAGAACCGATAACTTGATATACATACCCGGGTAAGACCGTTAAAGAGTTATATGCAAACGCAAACTAAGCAAAAGGTCACTTTGTATTTATCGCCAGAGTTGCACAGAAAATTGAAGATTCGATCAGCAGTCGATTCAGAACCAATGTCAGAACTTGCAGAACGTGCCCTCGTTTTTTATCTATCAAATTCAGAATTGGTTGACGAGCTAGAAGATTCTTCTTATGGGCGGACTCATAGAGTTTATTCATGCCCAACTTGTGATAGCTCATTAGTCTTACGTGATGGGGAACTAGTTACTTTAGGCAATCAACCAGGAGTAGTTGGTCAAGAGCATCTTTCCATTGATGAAATGGATGAAGATGAAACCCATCCCAAGGGTGAGGAAGAATTAGTTCCTTGCTAAATAGATTGGAGTTATGAATTATTCATAATTCGGTTGTCTTTACCAGAAGCAATGTCTCTACTGTCTCTATAAGGTCTCAAGTAGGTCGATGTATGAAAGAAGAGCTCAATATCCTAATTCAAGCTCAATACCCTTTAATCTACCTTGTGACCTCCGAGGAAGAGCGGGCTGAGCAAGCAGTTTCCACAATCGCCCAGTTGCTAAAGCCCCAACGCCGAGTATTTGTTTGGACAGTAACACACGGGATTGTGGAGTATGGTCAACCCCGGAATGTCACCCAACACAACACCGTATCTCCAGAAGCGGCGATTGAGTGGATAATCCGGCAGAAAGAACCTAGTATATTTATTCTTAAAGATTTACACCCCTTTATTGATGCGCCTGCAACAAACAGATCGTTACGTGATGCGATCGCTAGCTTTAGAGGTACGCATAAGAACATCATTTTGATGTCACCGATGCAACAAGTACCTATAGAGTTGGAAAAAGAAGTTGTTGTTATCGATTTTACACTGCCAGATATGGCAGAGTTGAATAAAGTATTAACTCAGCACGTAGACCAAAATCGTGGTCGGCGTTTGACAACAGAAGCCAGAGAAAAGCTTCTTAGAGCAGCTTTAGGTTTAACTAAAGATGAAGCTGAGAAAGTCTACCGGAAGGCACAGGTAACAACAGGGCGTTTGACGGAAGATGAAGTAGATATCGTTTTATCTGAGAAAAAGCAACTAATCCGGCGCAATGGAATCTTAGAATACATTGAAGAAGATGAAACCATTGATGCAGTAGGTGGCTTAGAAGAGTTAAAAAGATGGCTCAAGCAACGCTCTAACGCTTTTACAGAAAGAGCGAGAGAGTATGGTTTGCCTCAACCAAAAGGGATGTTAATTCTCGGAGTTCCCGGTTGTGGTAAGTCATTAATTGCCAAAACTACTTCCCGACTGTGGGGTTTACCACTCTTGCGGTTAGATATGGGGCGAGTTTACGACGGCTCAATGGTGGGACGAAGTGAAGCAAACTTGCGAAACGCCCTGAAAACAGCAGAATCTATTTCCCCAGCGATTTTGTTTATCGATGAATTGGATAAATCCTTTGCTGGTAGCGGAGGTTCTTCCGATTCTGATGGGGGGACTTCAAGTAGAATCTTCGGTTCCTTCCTCACATGGATGCAAGATAAGAAATCACCAGTGTTTGTGATGGCAACCGCCAACAGAGTAGAACGCTTACCTGGCGAGTTCTTGAGGAAAGGACGCTTTGATGAAATTTTCTTTGTCGATCTGCCAACACCGGAAGAACGGCAACACATTTTTAATATTCATCTGACCAAGCGCCGTGAAGACATCTCTAGATTCGATCTTGAGCAACTAGCCAAGATGTCTGATGGCTTTTCTGGGGCAGAAGTTGAGCAAGCGATCGTTGCGGCAATGTATGAAGCTTTTGCCCAAGATCGGGAGTTCACCCAACTAGATATTATTGCTGCACTGAAGGCAACATTGCCGCTGTCTCGAACGATGCAAGAACAAGTAACGGCTCTGAGAGATTGGGCCAGACAGCGCGCACGCCCCGCAGCGTCCTCCATAGCTGAATATCAGCGAATGGAGTTCTAAAAGCTTTCCTCTGCCATCCCAGGGGGAAAGGCTAGCTCCCAATGCTAGCAGTTTAAAAAAAAGCCGCATCCTGCTAACGCGGCTTCGCCCAAAACAAACCGTTGTCGTTTTTCTCAATCTTCTCATTGGAGGAAACCCAAATGTCTCACTTTAGCACCCTGCGTACCAAAATCACCGATGCCGAAATCCTCAAGGCTTCCTTGCGCGACCTCGGTATCAGCGTAAAGACTGAAGCTGATGTCCGTGGTTACAATGGTCAGCGCGTTCGTTCTGACATCGTTGCCGTATTGGAAGGCGAATATGACCTCGGCTGGTCTCGCAATAGCGATGGTTCTTTTGACCTAATCGCTGACCTGTGGGGCGTTGCTAAGAAGCACAACCAAACCGAGTTGATCAACTCAATCAACCAAAAGTATGCCGTTAACAAAACTTTGGCTGAAGTAAAACAGCGCGGTCTGCAAAACGCCAATGTGAAATTGGTATTGCAATAACAATTTCTCTGCGCGTTCCCAAAGCTGCACGGGTTAACCATATAAATAGCGGTTAGCCCGCTTTTTTATCGGGACTGAGATGTATTTCTCAGTCCCGATTTTTAATGAGTCTAGCCAATACTAATTTCAAATTAGCAATTTTATTTCATCGTACTAACATTGATGTATTCAGCATGACAACGAAGCTTATTTTTAATTAATTTAAGAAGTTCTGCTTTATGTTGAAGCAACCATTCAGGATTGTTACTAGGGTACAAATATATATTGTAAGTGTAAGTATATACCTCCCAATCAATTTTGGAAACTGCTTTGCAATGGTAAAAGAAGTTAACTACTCTTGTTAGAGCCTTTATAGGCTTTTCACCTTCTAATGTAAATGATAAATCAAGATTTTTTTGAATACTCAATTTTGTTGTATTACACCGAAAATCAATTTCATTCTGGCCTTTACATCTATTGCAAGTGACACACAGAGTTTGTGAGTTTTCTTTAGATGTTTCACCACCCATAGAAAACGGTTTAATATGATCGATTTGTAATTTACCTTTGGTATTGACTCCACAACAGAGACAAGTATACCCGTCTCGTTTTTTAACTTCTTCTTTTTCTACTTCGTTTAGTTCTTTGTCCCTTCTTTCTGGTGGAAGAATTACAACTGGAGTAGTTTCACCTTCAGGCTTAGGATTAATAATGTTTCTAATTGCTGCATCAACAGCTGTTTCAAATCGAATCAAGCTTTTGTAAAAAACTTTCCACAATGTTTCGGGCTGAGAAAACTCCTTGTCTAAATATTCGTATTTTAAGCGAGATGAAAAATCAATTACTTTATAAGCAATTTTATCTAAGTCATAGGTTTCTCTTTGTTCAAATGAATGGTATTCTGGTGCAGATTGATATGGATCTTGAGCAATATGGCGAACAATCTTAATTAAATCTGACTCAAGCTTTTGTCCAATATCATCAGTTTTGCAGTCAAAATATTCATTTATCCATTTTTCAACTTTAGGCTGCATCAATTCATCATCAAGATATTCTTTAGACCATTCATCTAGTAAATTTGCAGAAAGAATGGATTTAATAAAAGCCTTAAATTTGTCTTTCGTATGTTCATATACCATGACAAATTCAGTAGATGCTTCTGTTGATTCATGCTTATTATCATCTTCAGCATATACAATTTCAGTTTTATACCATCCAATAGGACATATTTTTTTGTATTCTATTTTATACTCCCCACCACTCTCAATTGTCTTCGATAATTCTTCAATTAGACGAATTGATATATATTCCAGTGGATAATGCCCTATTACAACAGGTTTTGGATCATCTTCTGTTCCAGCAGGTTCTGGTTCTGCCCAATCAATTAAACGTTTCCATTCATCGAAGAATAAAACAATATTTGCCTCACTGCTACCTCCTACTTTTTCACCCCTTAATGCTCTACCAATCATTTGAGTCATTAAGATAGAGCTTGTTGTTTGGCGAGTAATAAATACCGTCTGAACATTAGGAACATCAACACCCTCTGTTAGCATTCGTACATTTATTAAAACATCAAGCTTACCATCTCTAAATTCCTCCATAATCCTTTGATTATCAGTTTGAGTACGTTTCTTTCTTGCCTCCGCAGAACCTGGATCAGCATCTATATGTGAATAAATTGCGTCTACTTTAATGTCCTTTTTAAGAAGCTTGCCTTTTTCGAGAAGCTTTTCTTTTATATAGACGCATTGAAACCAACGGTCAGCAAAGATAATAGTTTTACCATAAGCATCTTTATTTGATATATAAGTGTCTACTATAAAATTGTTTCTATCTTTATCAGTTGCAAGTTTCTCAATAATCGATTCTGGGAGGTCTTTACGTTGCTTAACTAGTCGGTCGTATAATCCGTCATCAACTTCCCATTTTTTCCCCGTTGACACTTCAATATAGTTAGGTCTTGCCAAAACTTTTTGTAAAATTAAACTTTCTTTTTTAGCTTCATAAATAATTTTATTCTCAAATATTTTCCAAAGCCAACCGCTTTTAGCCTTATCATTATAAGTTGGTGTAGCTGTTAGACCCAGCAGATTTAATTCTGGAAATAACCCTCGAAGTCCTAAAGCAGAATCGTTTTGACCAATTAATAAGTTTCTGCAACCATAAGCTGGTGAATGATGGGCTTCATCAACTACTACAAAAAGGCCTGTTTTTTTACAACTATCAATCAATTTTCTGAAAGCTGTCTCAAACTTTTTACCAGAGTTGTCTACATGATTAGGATGTAAATTATTGATAGCTGTTTGTATCGTCATGATGACTATATCATCGGTCAGTTTTATAGATGCTGCTTCGGCATGAGAAGGACTGCTAGAAACGCACCGAATATTTAACGTTTTCTTCGGCTCTGGAATATCCCTAGCACCTTTTTTAAAGGTATCGAATGCTTGATCTAACAGGTAAAATGAAGGAGCTAACCAAAGGATCTTAATATTTCTAGGGATTACATGGTCAGATAACCATCTGACAGCCGTAAATGTCTTGCCAGCACCTGTAGGAAGTACTAAAATTCCACTACCTGGTTTTTCACTGCCAAATTTAAATGTTTTACTTAGGGCTTCAAATGCCTCAATTTGATGCTGGAAAGGTATTTTAGAGTGGTAGTTAGCAGATTGATCTCTTAATTGATCAAGATTGATAGATTTGTAATTGATGGGTTCGTGCATTATAGTATTTTCCTAGTAATATAGAGACTATTTGACCACTAGGTTAGTTTGCCCATAATGTATGCTTCAAACTCTCATGCCTTTAAATTTTTTTCTACCAAACCTGACTTAAATTTAAAACAAACCTGAGTAATAACCCTTCTCCGCACAGTGTCCATAACTTACATTTTTAGTTTTTCATGGAATATGTCTTTCGCCACCATAGATTCCTAGAATTTTGATTTCGTTCCTATAAAACTAGCTTACTCCCTACCAAACCTGACTTAAATCTAAAACAAACCCAGGTAGCAACGGTTCACCATAAAGTGTCTTAGGATTATCTAATACCTCAACCGCAATATTAGGACGATAAATAAAAACTCGGCGCTGTTTTCTATCAATTAACCAACCAAGTTGTGTCCCATTATCAATATACTCTTGCATCTTGTCTTGCAAAATTCGTAAGTTATCGCTCTCAGAACGCAATTCAATCACAAACTCAGGACAAATCGGTGCAAATCTTTTTCGCTGTTCCACTGGTATAGCTTCCCAGCGATCGCGTTTTATCCAAGCTGCATCGGGAGAACGCACCGCACCATTCGGCAAAGTAAACCCACCACTGGAACCAAACCCTACACCTGTAACATCTTGCTTAGTCCACACCCACAACTGCCCAACTAAGTTAAAGTTGCGTTCATCAGTTTCGGAACCAGTAGGGGGCATAATCACTAATTCTCCCATAGCATTACGTTCAATGCGAAAATCGCGGTTTAGCTGACAAAATTCGTAAAACTGATCTTCGGTTAGTGCGATCGCAGGTTGCAATTGCAAAACCACTGGTATAATTTCTGTGGCTACAGGTAAGTTGGTGGTCATAATTGCTTTGTGGCTACTTCACCTGCTTTAACTATAATCTTTATCACAATCTACGGTGGAATGAGGGTTAACTCATGAAGATTGGAATTATTGGCAGTGGAAACATGGGGCGCTCTCTAGGTATACTCTGGGCAGAGCAGGGGCATGAAGTATTTTTTGGCTCTCGTGATGCCGAAAAAGGAAAAGCAACGGCAGAGTTGGCAGAACGCGGAACGCAAGGTGGTACAAATGATCAGGCGGCGGCGTTTGCTGATGTAATTTTGTGGACAGCACGCAACATTATGCCAAAAGAGTTGCTTTCTCATCCTGAAGTTCTCAACAGTAAAATTATTATTGATTGCAATAATCAGGATATTCCTGAAGGATTTGCTTATCCACCAATAGTAGAATCCCTAGTCGAAAAGCTTGCTAAAGATATACCTCAAGCGCGGGTGGTAAAAGCTTTTAATACTATGGCGCAGGAAGTCTTTGAATTAGCACCTGAACCACTAAAGGATTATGGAGTATCTGTTTTTGTTGCAGGGGATGATGAACAAGCCAGAAAAACGGTAATGGGGCTTGCTGAAGAAATCGGATTTTTAGCAGTAGATTCTGGTGTTTTACGTAATGCTCGATTGGTAGAAGGGTTAGGAGATTTTATTCGCCTGATCATGATTGGTCAAAAACAGGGTGTTTATGCAACTATCTCTGTCAATGTCTTACCTACAGCATCAGGACAACGCTTAGGTGGACGGCAAGCTTCGAGTTTAAAGTAAGTCAGAATCATTGATTGAATACATTGCTGCAATCGACTTGCTTAATTCATTGCATCTCAGTACAGTACAATCAAAAACAGTTTCAAGGTCATAAAAATGACGACTGAAAAAAGGATTGCTGTGGTAACAGGCAGTAATCGAGGGCTAGGATATGCTATTTCCCGTCAATTATCCAAAATTGGCAACCGCGTAATTCTGACGAGTCGTAATGAAACAGATGGTCTTGCTGCTAAAGGGCAGCTTACCAGTGAAGGGCTTGATGTTGACTATCACACGCTGGATGTCACGAATGACGGAAGTGTGCAACAGTTTACAGAGTGGCTGCGTGAAACTTACGGCAAGGTAGATATTCTGGTCAATAATGCAGGCGTGAACCCCACTACTAAGCCGGAGGAGTCCAGCTTACTTACTGTGCAATTGGAAACGATGCGATCGACCTTTGAAACCAATGTTCTAGCAGTACTCAGAATTTCTCAAGCATTAATTCCGTTAATGAAGGTGCAAAACTACGGTCGCATTGTCAATATCTCTACGGAAATGGCATCTCTAACATCAGTTCCCACTGACTATTACCCTTTAGCGCCATCCTATCGACTCTCGAAGGTGGGAGTAAATGGACTAACTGTGCTTCTCGCCAAGGAACTCCAAGGTACTAATATTCTCGTAAATGCCTATTCTCCAGGTTGGATGAAGACAGACATGGGGGGAGATGATGCCCCGTTCACGGCAGAAGAAGGAGCCGAAACTGCTGTCTATTTAGCAACACTTCCCGATGGAGGAGCGCAAGGACTGTTTTTTGCAGAGATGCGAAAGTTTGGTGGCCCCATTCAATTACAATGGTAGGTTAATATGGGAAATTCCGCAGATTTACCGTCTATTTACGCAGATAAGCCGATTGAATTAGCACCTGCTAAAATTATTGCCTCGTTCCCAGTTAATACTTTTTTGGAAAATCTAGCGATCGCACCAGATGACACAATCTTTGTAAGTAATCACGAAGTTGGCAAGATTGTTCGCATTACCCCAGATGGTAATCAGCAAATTCATGCCACTGTTGAAGGCAAAGTAAGCGGTCTTGCTTTCACTACCAACGGCGATCTGGTGGCAACAGGATGGAATGCTGATTCTATACCCGTGGTTTCTCTAATTAAAAGTGATGGCACGGTGGAAACGTTGCTGACACTGCCAGACGCAATGTTTCTCAATGGCATCACGCCACTTTCCGACACTCAGTATTTGGCAGCAGATTCCTATCGTGGTGCAATCTGGCTGATTGATGTTACTCAACCCAGTGGTTCAATTTGGCTAGAACATCCAATGCTGGCTCGTAGCAATTCGGAGAGCGTGTTTCCGGCTGCAAATGGCTTGAAGCGTTTTGGTGATTTCCTCTACGTTTCAAATACAGAAAAAATGTTGTTGTTGCGGATTCCCATTGATAGCACTAATAAACCAGGTGAGCCGGAAATTTTTGTTGAGCAGACCAATATTGATGACTTTGCCTTTGATGTGGAAGGCAATCTTTATGGAGCAACGCACATTTACAACAGTGTGATACGAATTGCGCCCGATCGCAGTACTACTATCATTGCTCAAGCCGAGCAAGGTGTAATTGGCAGCACAGCCGTGGCTTTTGGTCAAACAGAGAGCGATGTCTACGACGGGCTACGCCTACGCACTGCAATTTATGTTGTAACTAATGGTGGAATGTTTTTACCTCCACCTACTGGTGTCGTTCCTGCCAATGTCGTTCGATTTGAAGTTGGAAAAATTGGGTATTCCTTAACTTGAGAATGACTCAATCATGCTACGGTTACAAAAACTCAGAATTGTTAACTTGATGGTGACATAACTAATGGAGATGGAACAGGACGAGCAATTTGTAACCGTGGTCATTACACAACTTGTCAAACCAGGATGCGAAAACGCTTACGAAATTTGGTTAAAAAATGTTACTAGTGTTGCCAGAACCTATATTGGTCACATGGGGACAAATGTAATTCGTCCCCAACTTGGCGTGCGAAATGAATATGTGATTATCTTCCGGTTTGACGGTTATGAAAATTTAAAGGTGTGGATGACATCGCGCGATCGCGAATATTGGCTCAATCAAGGTAAACATCTGGTAGAATCCGATCCTGATGTTCAACAACTCTGTGGATTAGAAGCTTGGTTTTCTCTTCCCGGTCAACCATTAAAAACTCCACCGCGCTATAAAACAGCATTGCTAACTTGGGGAGCTGTATTTGTGTTGATTAATTTGTTGAATACATTTATAACGCCCCTGCTTCGCGGCTTACCTCCCTTAATTATTTCGTTGCTCATTACCATTACTATGGTTTTGCTATTAACTTATGTTGTCATGCCTAGAGTTAGCCGTTTGTTTAGTTTTTGGCTATATCCTAAATTACGAAAAGTTTAGGAATTTAAATGACTTAATATGGAATCACAAAAAGTAGCGATTATTACGGCTGCTAGTCGAGGGATTGGCGCAGGTTGCGCGCGAGAGTTAGCAGCGCAGGGTTATAGGGTTTCACTAATGGCGCGATCGCCTGATATTCTGGATTTAGCAGATGAGTTGGGCGGTATTGCCACTCAAGGATCAATTACCAATTTTCAAGACTTACAGCGATTAGTAGAGACAACTTTAACTCAATTTGGTCGTATTGATGCAGTCGTAAATAGTTTTGGAGATCCACCCCGACCAGATTTGCTATCTATTTCTGATGAAATGTGGATAGAAAACTTTGAAATGCTGTTTTTGAGTGTTGTCCGCATCGCCAAACTAGTTACAGAAGCAATGCGATATTCAGGAGGCGGTGTCATCGTGAATATTTCCGCGTGTGACTCCCATGAACCAGAATTAGGGACACCCTTTAGCGGTACACTCCGCGCCGCAATGGAAGGGTTTACAAAACTTTATGCCAAGCGTTACAAAGCAGATAGAATTCGCATGGTTTCCGTAGCGCCTTTTTTTGTCGCAGATTCAATGGCAGAGTTAGAGGGATGGAATGTGCCTTCGGATTTGATGCTTGGTCGTCCTACTACCTATGCAGAGTTTGCTAAAATAATTGCTTTTCTGATTTCTGATGATGCCAAGTTTATTACAGGCACAACTTTGAAGGTGGATGAAGCCTATTCTTCTGCTATTTAGTTTTATTTCTAGGTCGGGAAATACAAGCGATGCCTATGGTGGGCTACGCCTACGCACCTGATCCCCCCTCCAAAATGCCAAAATTTTAGGGGTAGTTATCTAACCACCCCTTTATTGCCCTAATAATTTAGAATTTACTTGCAGCCCCCTTAATGGGAAGTTAATTTACTCAGAAATGTTAATCGAACTTTCAACTTGAGAAGTAGCTAATGTTGGTGCTGTAAAAATCCGCGAGTACAGACTTGATGGTTGTTGATGAGCAACGACTGGTAGAACTTCACGAGCATGGGCGGCTAATTCTACTGCTTTCACATCATAAGTCTGTGTTGCCAATTTGGGATAGAAACCGATACCGATGATTGGCAGCAGCAAACAAGCGGTAATAAATATTTCGCGGGGTTTGACATCAGATATTACAGCATCCAAGTGCAATTCTTTACTTTGCTCACCGTAGAACACTTGACGCAGCATCGACAGTAAATAAATCGGTGTCAAAATCACGCCCACTGCTGACAGCAGCACGACTACAATTTTGAAGCTGGAACTGTAAACATCACTGGTGGCGATACCGAGAAATACCATCAACTCACCCACAAAACCACTCATTCCGGGTAAGGCGAGAGAAGCCATTGAACCGATGGTAAACAGAGCAAAGGTTTTGGGCATTACCTTCGCCATACCGCCCATTTTATCCATCATCAAGGTGTGGGTGCGATCGTAAGTTACCCCAGACAGGAAGAATAAGCTAGCAGCAATCAAACCGTGGGAAACCATTTGTAGCACTGCACCACTTATACCCAGTTCTGTGTAAGAGGCAATCCCAATCAGCACAAATCCCATGTGGGCAATTGAAGAGTAAGCCAAACGGCGTTTGAGATTGGTTTGGGCAAAAGCACAGCAAGCACCGTAGACAATGTTAACCACACCCAAAATTGCCAGCACTGGGGCAAAAGTCACATGAGCATTGGGCAACATTTCCACATTGAAGCGGATAAGGGAATAACCACCCATTTTTAACAACACACCAGCCAAAATCATCGAACCGGGTGCTGATGCTTCACCATGAGCATCAGGTAGCCAAGTGTGTAAGGGGAAAATCGGCAACTTCACACCGAAGGCAATTAAGAAACCTGCATAAACCAACAATTCCAAGGTTTTGGGGTATTCTTTCATTCCCAGAGTCGCCATGTCGAAGGTGACGGTATCTCCAGAGAATGCCATTGCAAAACCGGCAATCAAGATAAATATTGATGCGGCGGCGGTGTAAAGAATGAATTTGGTAGCCGCATAACGGCGGTTTTGTCCTCCCCAGATGGAAATCAGCAGGTAAACCGGCACTAATTCGATTTCCCACATCAGGAAGAACAACAGCAAATCTTGGGCGAGAAATACGCCAAGTTGGGCGCTGTACATCGCTAACATCAAACCATAAAATAATCGCGGCTTGGTGGTAACTTTCCAAGCCGCGAAGATTGCGAGGGTATTTATTAAGCCTGTTAGAAGCAGTAAGGGCATCGATAAACCATCAACCCCCACAGCCCAATGCAAACCTAATTGCGGTATCCAAGGATAGTTTTCTACAAGTTGGAGTGTTGAACTTTGAAAGTCATACTTATACCAAAAGGCATAAATCATCAGTGCAAAGTCAGCGATCGCAACTCCCAGACCATACCACCGCACAGTTCTACCTTCTTTGTCTGGGATCAGGGGGATGGCTAAGGCAGCCACCAAGGGTAAGAGGATTATGGCTGTTAGCCAGGGAAATTCAATAGCATTCATCACTTCTGACAATCAATATTGCTTTTAGTTACATTATATTAAGGGATTTTGACTTTTGTAACCATTTCTGAACTCTACAATATTAAATTTTTTCTTTTGACAAGAATATATACTCATCGAATCTCAATTTTTCAGGATAAATAAGAATAAATGGTGTATCTATTTTTGCCGCTCATAAAATGTAAAGTTTTGCAACGCCAACAAAAAACGGTAGCTAAAGCCACCGCTACAATAGCGTTACATTTTATGGTTAAGCCCAAGTGTCAGGGCTATTTAGTCTACGCTTCTAAGTTGAGTCATAGACCTAACCCCCCAGCCCTTCCCTATAAGGGAAGGAGAGTAAGATTCAAACCTCTCTCCTCTTAGGAGAGAGGTGAAAGGTACTTGGGGCTGACCATTAAACAATCCGGTTGACAATTGTCCACACTTCTAAATCAGAGCGGACATAAGGAACGGAGATTGTCTTGAACCCAGTAATGAAGGGTTTGTAATAAATCCGCCAATACATTGGACTCAATTCATTGGCACAACCTTTAAGGAGGCGGACTTCAGCCGCTAATTCTCCAGCTAATTGATTAATGCGTTGAGCATGAACCTGTGCCACTTCTTTGGCTTCTTCTATTTCTTGCCGTAGGATAAGTTCTTTTGATGCAACTTGCGATCGCACTAACTTACCTTGTTTTTGTTTTATTTGGCCTTCCAAGGCGGCGATCGCTGCATCTATGCCCTGGAGTTCAACTGATAATTGGGCATTTTCTCTGGCTTGACGGCGATACGCCTCCACCATTGCTTGGGGTGAATCATTCTCGCCAGAGATTACATGATTAATAGTGAGTTCAGCGCGTTCTTCTAGGAGAATCTGAATTTGAGATTTAAGCGCCGCCATTTCAGCCTGAATTTGCTCCATAAATCGAGTTTTAAGTGCTGAGTAAAATAGTCATCTGATTTTTTAAAAGCTTTTTGCGCCTTGGGTATCGAGAGAAAGCGATCGCACCTCGGCTGTAATTCCTTCTTCTTGCCAAGCAGCTAACATCGCCGCCTCCACAGCCTCTGAGTGTAACTTATCTGCCAAAGCTAACAGTGTCGGCCCCGCACCACTAATCACCATACCATAAGCACCAGCACTAACAGCTGCGATGTTGAGAGCATCATAACCAGGAATCAAAGCTTTGCGATATGGCTGATGCAATCTATCTTGCAAAGCTGTCTTTAACCATTGTCCATTACCAGTTTCCAAGCCGCGTAACAATAACCCCAAATGGGCTGTATTGAAAATCGCATCGGCGCGACTCACTTCAGTGGGGAGAACTCCCCGTGCTTCTGAAGTGGAAAGTTCAAAATTAGGAATAGCTATAACTGGTACAACATCTTGATGCCAGGGAACATCACAAATTTCCCAAGCAGCGCCACTGGTAGCAGCAAGATGACATCCTCCCAACAAAGCTGGAACTACATTATCAGGATGTCCTTCCATTGCGATCGCTAACTCTATCACCTGCGACTGACTCATCGGCGCACCCTCCAGTTGATTAGCAGCAACCAACCCACCAACAATTGCTGTCGCCGAACTACCCAAACCCCTCGCCAACGGCACACCTAATTTAATCTCTATTTTCACACTCGGCGGCGTCTGCTCTATATGCTGATAGAACTTGACAAAGGCTTGGTAAAGAAGATTACTCTCATCAGTTTGGACTCGTTCAGCTTCCGTACCAGTGACATGAATAGTTAACCCGCCCTCTTCTAGGCGAGTGAACTTGAACTCGTTGTACAGCTTTAATGCTGCACCGATGCAATCAAAACCAGGCCCCAAATTTGCAGTTGTGGCAGGAACAGTAACAGTGATGGCAGAAACAACAGACATTGGTAAAACTCACTAATCATCAACTAGCATCCCATGTAAAGGGTTGATTTGTTCATAAGTTATAGTAATTGTCTGTAAGTTAGTAAACATCAAGCTCATTCTCATTAATCAATCAGACTGCTACTTTTAATAATCCAATTTTCTACCCTACGAATAAAAGTATCTACCCGTTTTTGAGTTAAGCGTTTTTCATATAGTAATCATATTTGATTTCTGAAAAAATCTAAATACACGTAGTGGGGTGGCAAGCTTAAAATAGTGAAGAGGATTACCTCCTGCCTCCTTAATTTGACTTACCCTCAATCTGCATCCAGTTTATCGAATAGTTTTTTTCCATGAATAACTGCTGCAATAGTTAAAGTGTCACTCTGAATTCGATAGATGATTCGATAGCTGTATACAAACTTTTCCCTAATAGTATCATTGCCAAACTCTGGTACTATTCGACCTGAGAAAGGAAAGTTACTCAAGTTACGAGTTACATCGATTATCCTTTGAACTACTGCCGCAGCATAAGCAGTTGAGTCACGAGATATTTATGTGGCAATATCTTCTACATCTTCTAGTGCTTTAGAAGACCAAACTACTTGATAAGCCATTTGCTCAAACGTTCTTCAACTTCCTCTTGTGCGATCGCTCCTTCGGTGTCGGCGACTTCTAATCCACGACTAACTTTCTCAATTACATACAGATGGTATTGAATATCTTCGATTGAGCAATCATCTGGTAATTGGTTCAGCAGAGATTGAACTTTTTCTTTTGTGGTATTCATAGCTTAATTTTTAGTTTATTACTAAAGCAACTGAACACTCTGGTCGGTTCTAGAGTCCGTCATTAACATTAATATAACTCCAATATGGCATCAATAGCCTATCCACAGTGATAGGCTATCAATACTCTCTTCTTCCTCAGAAAGATACCTAGAAGTTATTGAAGTTAGCGATCGCTCTTTTCCACATAAGCAAAAGACTTACTTCAAAGTTCCTAAAACGGGCGCTACCTCAACCTCGGTAATTTGCGGAACCAAGAAACCCTTAGCATAAATCTGGGGATTGGTTTGCGAGACTATGGCGTAAGACTGGCGAAGATTAGCATTGACTGCGACAGTCTTCACGTCGTACATCTGCATCGCCATCTTGGGATAGAAACCAATACCAATAATCATCAGCAAAAAACAGGCAGCGATAAATACCTCACGGGGTCTAGCATCGTCGTAGACTGCATCTTCTGGCACGAAGCAGTCTGTACCAAAACAAACTGTTCCGTCATCTTCTTGGTTTTCCAAGCCTGCATTATTAATGTCGCAGATGAGCGCTGCACCGTCACCATAAAATACCTCTCGCAGCATGGAAAGTAGATAGATAGGTGTGAGGATGACTCCAACTGCGGCGAGAAAAACCGTTACGGTGCAGAAAGTTGAACTGTAAACGTCACTGGTTGTCATCCCAACGAATACCGATAGTTCGCCAGCAAAGCCGCTCATACCGGGAAGTGCCAGGGATGCCATTGCCCCGATTGTAAACAGGGCAAAGACTTTAGGCATGGCTTGACCAATACCGCCCATATCTTTCATTACCATTGTGTGGGTGCGATCGTAAGTAACACCTGCTAAGAAGAACAGCACCGATGCAATCAAACCATGCGAAATCATCTGCAACATCGCGCCGTTGATTCCTAAATCAGTGAAGGACGCAATCCCAAGCAGTACAAACCCCATGTGAGAAATCGACGAATAAGCCAAACGCCGCTTCATATTCGTCTGAGCAAAGGAGTTTAATGCACCATAGATAATGTTGACAACACCCAGAATGGCTAAAACAGGCGCAAAGTAAATGTGTGCATCGGGAAGTAACTCAAGATTCATGCGAATCAGCCCATATCCGCCCATTTTCAGCAATACACCAGCTAAAATCATCGATACAGGAGATGATGCTTCGCCGTGGGCATCAGGCAACCAGGTATGCATCGGGAAAACAGCGAGTTTGACACCAAATGCAATCAGCAACCCTGCATAAAGCAGCAGTTGTAGACTAAGGGGATATTCTTTGCTGGCGAGGGCGGTGATGTCAAATGTCATATCACCGCCGCCGTATAGCCCCATTGCCAGGGCTGCCACCAAAATAAATATAGAAGCTGCTGCGGTATACAATAAAAATTTCGTAGCCGCATAACGACGCCTTTGCCCACCCCAAATACAGACTAGTAGGTAGACGGGGATTAGCTCTACTTCCCACATAATGAAAAATAGCAGCAAGTCTTTAGCAACAAACACCCCTACCTGTGCGGAATACAGCACCAGCATCAAGAAATAGAAAAGGCGAGGTCGGTGATCAACTTGCCAAGCTGAAAATATCGAGAGTGTGGTGACAAATCCTGCTAGAAGTACAAGTGGCGCTGAAAGTCCATCGACTGATACTGCCCAGTTAAAACCTAACTGAGGCATCCACGCATAACTTTCCACCATTTGAAAACTAGCATTGCTGGCATCGTAATGCTTCCAAAATGCATAGCACATCAAGGCAAAGTCTGCAATACCTACACCCAGTGCATACCACCGCACGCGCTTGCCATCTTTATCAGGCAGCACAGGGATAAGCAGGGAAGCAACGAGTGGCAGCAAGACAATTGCGGTAAGCCAGGGAAATTGATCCGCTATCATGTATATAAGAAAAAATACTTATTTGTTTGTCAATTATGTCATTGTACTAAACTGTGTAACAATTTCTTAATAAATCTTTTCCCAGCGAACCGCTTTGACTGAAAAACAATTGACTTGAAAATGTGGCTGGGGACGGCTCACGGTACTAATCCAGCCCGCAAAGCACGAACAGCAGCCTGTGTCCGGTCAGCAACACAAAGTTTATTGAGAATACCTCGAACATGAGTTTTTACAGTACCGACTGTTAAATAGAGCCTTTTAGCAATTTCTGCATTGTCACACCCAGCAACAATCAACTCTAAAACATCCATTTCCCTATGAGTTAAAGGATAGCTGACTATACTTTTCTCAGTATCTGGGTCAATACCTTCAATCAAGACTCTTTTGCCAGATGCCCCTCTGCTACCATCGGGGAAATCTTGACGTATTTGCTGTAGTACAAGGTCTGCGATCGCTGGATCGATCCATGAGCTACCTGCATGAGTCGTTCGCACAGCCTCAACTAGTCTCTCAGTTTCGATATCCTTCATGCAATAAGAATCTGCACCTGCTGCAAAGGCTGCTAAAACTGCCTGCTCGCTATTCTGCATGGTTAAAATTAGCAGCTTTGTAGTATAATCTTCATTCTCTGCTTGATATTGCCTAAATGTGCGTGTTAGCTCAATACCATCCATGTCAGGCAAACCGATGTCAATAGTAGCAACATCAGGCTTGAGAGTTTTCAGAAGGTTGATGCCGTCGGCTGCATTGGCTGCTTCACCAACAATGTTAAACTCTGGCTGGGTTTGTAGGGCAGCCCGTAAGCCAATTCTCGTAAGGTTGTGATCTTCAATCACGAGGATCTTGATTTCATTCATAGTTGCTTAACTTTACTGTTATTTATCTAAAGTACAGATTAAAATAATCTCGTTCTTTTATTCGGGATATTATACAAAAAGCAATGCAGTTGGTATTGTTACCCGAACTTCATCTACCATAAGACATAAATAACCTTATATCGGAAGTTTTTTTAAAGCAAGAGTTTCGATATGACAATAATAAGTTAATCAAAAAGTATTTTTATACATTAATCTCAGGATAAGTATTTCATGGTAAACAATTTTTCATTGAAAATGCGGTAGCAATTAAGAGTCGAGAACGATTAGTAGTTGCTCTTGTAGTGGCTACGATGATGTATATGAAAGGGACTAAACTATCTTACCCTTAGACCCAGACACAGATATTATTTGGATAATCAGACGGCTAAGATATTTACAAAAACTATTTATTTAATACATACATTAAACAATGCATTAGTGTAATTACTTAAGCATCTAAGGTGTAAATTCAGAAAACTTTAAAGGAAAATGTGAATTCTTAATAATCTCAGTGCCGATAAAGTAAGCTATTACTAGATTTGCGAGGGATATCCAAGCACTTCTTTTTTTTATTTAGCCATGTCTTTAACTAAAACTGTCAAAAAAGATAAAATTCTAGCTGTCGATGATGTTTTTGACAATCTACTGGTCTTAGAAGCAGTCCTAGAAGATGAGGACTATGAAATTAGCTTGGTGGAAGATAGCAAAATGGCTCTGGCTATGGTTGAGGAATCACCGCCAGACTTAATTCTCTTAGATGTGATGATGCCAGAGATAGATGGCTATGAATTTACTCGACGCATCCGGCAGAATCCGGCGTTGCCATTTATCCCCATTCTACTGCTCACGGCTCACTACGCGTCTAGCGTTGTGGAAGGACTTGATGCTGGTGCAGATGACTTTATTCGTAAACCATTCGATCCTGATGAATTACATGCACGAGTGCGATCGCTCCTGCGTCTCAAGCATAGTATCGACGAACGAGATCAGATGGCTAACCTGCGGGCAGATTTTGTCTCCCGTTTTACTCACGATTTACGCATACCACTAGTAGCCTCCAACCGGGTATTAAAATTATTGTTGGAAGGCAGGTTTTGCGATGTTTCCCCACAATTGCAAGAAATAATTGATACCATGATTGGTAGTAATCAAGACCTGCTGGAAATGGTAAATACTTTGCTAGAAGTTTATCGTCATGAAGCGGGTTGTAAAACCTTAAAAATTTCTCCCTGCAATATTCAGGAATTAGTTGGTGAAGTTTCCCAAGAATTAACTCCTTTAGCTGAAGAAAAAGGATTAAATGTAAATATTGATCTAAGTGGAATGGCAAGCAGCGTCATGGGCGATCGCGTTGAACTGCGGCGAGTTTTGACAAATATTATTGGTAATGCCATCAAATTTACAGACAAAGGTTCTGTAGATATTCGCTGCTATCTGACTCCGGTAGCTGTGACTATTGATATCCAAGATACAGGGCCAGGAATTTCTAAACCAGATCAGGCAATATTATTCGAGCGATTTCGTCAAGGTAAACACCAACGTTCTGGTAGTGGTTTGGGACTATATCTATCTCGCTGCATTATTGAAGCACATCAAGGCACAATCGATGTAATTTCCGAACCAGGGCAAGGTACTACATTCACTATCCGTCTACCTGTAGCAAGCGAAAACTAAAAGTAGAAATTCATCGGAAAACCCAATCTGGGCTAAAATTCTTCCTTGTTATAGCGGTTCCCATTCAGATGCGGTACAAAATTATATCGCAAGGTGTAGGGAACATGCTGTGCCCCTACGGGTGTACCTTACGTAAGCGAGAAACGCTATAAACTAAATTTAGCGCCATCTGTGTATGTTTGATCTTCTTTTTTGAAGTTAATCCTAATGCACATTTATGTGCCCTTAGTATAACAAATAGGTTTTTTGCAATCAAAAATAGTGTTCACAGGCAAAATCCGTGAACACTAAGATAGAAAACTAAGATATGGGAATCGTATTTGATTTTTGAAATTATCTACGTGGGCGGGGAGTGGGGAGTAGGGAGTAGGGAATTAGGCTTTTCGATCTGTACCGAGCTTTTTCAGAAATCAAACATTAGTTTTATATGGGAGGAAGCAGACAAAAATAAATATTTTTACTGATCAATTTCTGGAAAAATATCGGGGCGGTATTAGCACAATCCTGAAACCCAAGGTAATACATAGATTTGAAAAAGGGAGAAGGCTCAGTAAATAATTATTTTACTTACGCCTTCTTCCTAAATAAATTTCAGTTTAGTCTAAAGTCTTTTTGACTTCATCTTTGATATTCTCAGCAGTGTGGCGGACTTGAGCTTCAGCTTGTTTAGCTTTACCTTCAGCCTTATCTTTAGGATCGCCAGTTACTTCACCAACCGCCTCTTGGACTTTACCTTCGACATTTTTAGCAACAGCTTTTGCTTTATCTTCGATACTCATATTCTTTCTTCCTAAGTATGTCAATTGTTGATTAGTTTTTTGTTGCTCGCTTGAAAAGCGCTGCAATGTTTATATATTACTTTTAGAAAAGTTTTAATTCTTCTATCTGACGATGTTTTTATGAAGAATATTTGTATCCGTTGTACATAACTATTTAAAGGTTAAATTCATCTTGAGAATTCAAATAATATCCAAAAGAGAGAAAGATATCATTATATTATTCAGTCTTAAGACAAGATAATTTATAACTTCAGGTAGACAGTGATGCTGATAAACCGCAACTTGGCTTATCACAACTGGATATAGTAAATATGTCAACAGTGTGCGGAGGCTTTCAGCTTGCTGGTAGATAGTGCAATATTAGTGAGCCTGTGTATTCAATCCTGGGTAAATGAGATGCTTTAAAATACTTTCGTCTTTAATCACTAAATGAGGTTAGTTAAATGTCTGAACTTACGGATGAACTTCAATATATTTTAAATTGGTTAAAATCTACCAATCATGATTTCTTTGATTGTTACAATCCAGGTTTAACTCGGCAGCAGATTGACAAAATTACTAAGGATTTACCATTCAGGTTATCCGAAGAAGTATACGAACTTTATCAATGGCGCAATGGAACCGCCGATCTTGGTTATAATAATGGCTATCTACCACTCTATTTTTTGTTTCCTGAGCAATTAAGAGCCGATGTCATTTGTTCTTTTTGTTCCTTGCAAGATTCAATTGATATTTACAAAACTATAGGAAAAGCTACTAACTATGATGATGCATATTGGAACCCAAAATGGTTTCCTATTGCTGAATATGAGACTAAAAGAAGGCTTTATGTAGTTGGCGATCTCGATCCATCACCGGTTTATCTTTGGGATGTTGGTTGCCTTGAGGATTCAGTAAGAATATATAAAAATCTTATCAGTATGATATCTGTAATTGCAGAGTGTTGTGAGTTTGGTTTATATCAACTCATACCAGATGAAGATGGAGAGGAAGATGACATGATAATCCGAATAGATGAAGAAAAGCTAGAACTTGAAAAAGAGATATATCGAAAATATAACTCATGATTTAAAAAATATGAAGCTGTATAAAAACAAATTGCTTCCTGAGAAAAACTGTAATATTTAAATATTAATAAAAAAAAAGAGTTTGAATAAAAATAATAATGAAGTACTTATTTATAATTTGGGTGCTTATACTCTCTTTAGTCGCTCCTAGTGCGGCGATCGCTGACGACAAGGCGCTTTACATCTACGCTCAAGCAAAACAGCCCTATACTTTAATATCTGGAGTTGGGACAATCCACCATCCAGTTTCCACTGCTAATCCCCAAGCGCAAGAGTTTTTCGATCAGGGATTAAATTTGATTTACGCTTTCAATCATGATGAGGCGGTGCGTTCTTTTCAATACGCTGCCAAACTCGATCCGCATTTGGCGATCGCGTATTGGGGTATTGCTCTGGCTCTAGGCCCTAATATTAACTCAGCAATAGACCCTAATCGAGAATTAGCCGCGTATCAAGCGGTACAGCAAGCTTTGGCACTTTCCACCCAAGCATCTACCCAGGAACGAGACTACATTAACGCTTTAGCAAAACGTTACTCCCAAGATACTGGTGCAGACTTGTATCAACTAGCGGTAGACTACGCAAAAGCAATGGCAAACTTAGTCGAGCGCTACCCTGATGATTTGGATGCGGCGACGCTTTACGCTGAAAGCTTAATGGATCTGCATCCTTGGCAGCACTGGACTAAAGATGGCAAACCACAGCCAGATACAGAAAAGATTGTAGCTGTTTTGGAATCTGTTCTCAAACGTAACCCGAATCATACGGGAGCTAATCATTACTATATCCATGCGGTGGAAGCCTCACCTTCCCCAGAACGGGCCCTTGTGAGTGCGAAACAACTAGGAACCCTAGCACCAGCGGCGGGACACTTGGTACACATGCCTTCCCATATTTATTTTCGCGTGGGTGATTATGAAGGGGCAATGCAAGCAAACGAGCAAGCGATCGCTCAAGATGATATTTACATTAAAAAATATCAAGTCCAGGGCACTTACGCCATGATGTACTACAACCACAACATACATTTTCTTATGGTGGCCAGTAGCATGGCAGGAAAATATAAAGATGCTCTCCAAGCCGCAGAAACGTTAGTCGCAAATGCTACTGCAATTGACCCGTATGCACCAATGCTTGAGGGATTCCTGGGCAGCAAAATGCTGATTCAGACACGCTTTAGTGATTGGGATGCCATCTTAAAAACTCCCGCCCCCGATGCTAAATTGCCTACTACCACAGCACTTTGGCATTTTGTTCGCGGCATGGCAAGCGCAGCCACAGGCAAACTTGAAGATGCAGCAAGTGAAAGTCGGGCATTGCTTGCCGCCAAACAGGGAATTTCCACCGAAGCAACTATTGGATTCAGTCCCGCTAGTCGCATTTTAGACATTGCCTCAGAAGTTCTAGACGCCAAAATTGCCAGAGAAAAGCATGATTATGAATCTGCCATTCAATTACTACAAAAAGCAGTAGTAGCAGAAGATGCCCTTGATTATGTGGAACCACCAGACTGGTATCTTCCCACGCGAGAATCTTTGGGCAGTGTGCTTTTGGCTAAAGGTGACTATGCACAGGCCGAGAAAGTCTTTCGTGCTGATTTAAAAAAATATCCCCATAATGGGCGTTCTCTATTTGGCTTGCAGGCAAGTTTACAGGCACTGGGCAAAGATGAAGCTGCTCAAGTTGTCAAAGCTGAATTGGAAACAGCTTGGAAAGGTGATAAGAAGCAACTTGACATAGCCAATATCTATTGAAGAAGAATTCAGAATCCAGGAATCAGCTTTGGAAGTCCCTTATAACGGGTTCTCCAAAAGAGTAGAAGTCAGCATAGCTTTTATTTGTTGCCTGACTTTGCCTTTCATATTAAAATTTGGGAGTAATACTTTTGGTTAATACAGTCAAACGTTCAATTCGGATATTAAAGATGCGCCCCTGCATGTCTGATTTCCTTTATCACCCTACAGCATTTATCTTCTTCCATTTCCAACCCTTTTTTGCAGTGGGCTGTACTTATGGTAGGTGGGGGCAGGCGATCGCTTAGGTGCGATCGCATTACTGGTTAATTATCTGTTAACAATCTACTGGGTGCAGAGAGTTGGCTCATATGTCATCCTAGATTTATGAGAATTAATTCAGTGATGTCTTTGGTTTTAGTATTGAAAGGCTTTTTCCTTTTAGTATTTACAGACTACTCAGAGAAATTAAAATCTCTACACAGTGATGATTTTGGAGAGAATCGATGTCAATTTATGTAGGTAACCTCTCTTATGACGTTACACAAGAAGATTTAAGTGGTATTTTTGCAGAATATGGTACTGTAAAGCGCGTTCAAGTACCTACTGACCGTGAAACAGGTCGTCCACGAGGCTTTGCTTTTGTGGAAATGGGAACTGAAGCTGAAGAAACAGCTGCTATTGAAGCTCTCGACGGTGCTGAGTGGATGGGTCGTGACCTGAAAGTGAATAAGGCTAAACCCAAGGAAGATAGAGGTGATAGAGGTTCCTTTGGTGGAAACCGAGGAGGAGGATACGGCGGTGGCGGCGGACGCGGTGGACGCTACTAACCTTGGAAACAAAAAAAAATTACCAAGAGTCTTAAGGTCAGACAAATAAGAGTCTGTCTTTTTTTTGTAATGTGACTGCCTGCATACCCATTGATGAAGTCAACTTAGTTAGGAGAAATAATGACCCAAGTAATTGTAGGTGACAATGAACACATTGAGTCAGCCTTACGAAGATTTAAGCGAGAAGTTTCCAAGGCTGGAATTTTTCCAGACATGAGAAAGCATCGTCATTTTGAAACACCCTTAGAAAAACGCAAGCGCAAAGAAGTTGCCAAGCATAGACAAAGTAAGAGAAGTTTCCGTAACTAAGGGCTGACATACAGCAGAATTCAGAAGTCAGAAGTCAGAAGTCAAACAGGCTTTATACCTTGCTTTGAGACTTAGCTTGTGTACTTCACATTCCTGGAAATCCGCTGTAAATATAAATGAATGCCCTCATAGATTCTATGAGGGTTTTCCTTTTGCCTATTTAAAAAATCAGGAAACCTAAAGAAACGCTAAAATCAAGTCAGCCTTTGTATTGTAGCGGTTGTGTCCCACATCACTCAGAGTGCGGTTCACTGCATAAATCCTGATTGTCAACGTCCTTATCCCCAGCCTTGGGGAAACAAATTTTGTAACAGCTGTGGCGCACCGCTAGAGTTGTTAGACCGCTATGTTCCACTTCAGCCATTGGGATCGGGAGGATTTGCTCAAATCTACACGGTTTGGGATGAAAAAACTCAAACAGAGAAAGTCCTGAAAGTGTTAGTAGAAGATTCACCAAAAGCACTGGAGTTATTTACCCAAGAGGCGGCGGTTTTATCTAATTTGCACCATCCAGGTGTCCCCAAAGTCGATGCCGAAGGGTATTTTCAGGTACAACTGTTCAACCCCAAACCACACCAACTACCTTGTCTGGTAATGGAAAAAATCAATGGGCGGACTTTAGAGGAGATATTAAAAAAGTTTCCCCAAGGGTGTCCAGAGAGTTTGGTTGTAAACTGGTTTGCCCAAGCTGTACAGATTTTACAAGAATTACACAAACGTCAGATTCTTCACCGGGATATCAAACCTTCTAATTTAATGCTGGGCAACTCTTCGCCAGCTGTAACCCCGCCTCAAGGGCAAACAGAGGGCAATCGCTTGGTGTTAATTGATTTTGGAGGGGCAAAACAATTTAGCCCCTCTAAGCTGCGTTCTCAGTCTAGTTCTACCCGATTATTTTCTTCTGGCTACAGTCCACCAGAACAAGTGACTGGAGGGATTGTCGGGCCAAGTGCCGATTTTTATGCCCTTGGCCGAACGGTGATTGAACTACTAACAGGCAAGTACCCGCTAGAGTTGGAAGATCAGCAAACTGGGAAATTGCGTTGGCGAACTGCCGTAAATGTCAACCCCCAACTAGCAGATTTGCTGGATGAGATGGTGCAAGAAGATGTGCGATCGCGTCCAGCAAATGCAGCTATAATTCAAAAACGTTTGGCGAAGATTTCTCAACCATTACCGCCGCCAGGATTATTTGCCCAACTGCGAAACAAGGGGAAGCTTGCCTCAACGCAAGTTTCCCAGAAATTTACACTGCTAACACAAGCTATTGAACAGGTTTTAGCTAACTTTAGCCAAGCTGTAACCAAAACCGTTACTTTCATCGCTCAGGCAATCATCAAAATTTTTCAAGCTTGTTTGGCGACAATTTGGGCGATGATCCTGGCTTATGTTGGTGCTTGTTTCGGTGCGATCGCAGGTTTTATTTTGGCATATCACACAAGCTTGGGTCGTCAGGTTGTGGAATTTATTTCGAGTCAGCTAAACCAATTAGTGCCAAATACTCAACCCATCTTCGGGGCAGATATTTTGGTGTTCGTCGCCGCAGGTTGGGGAACCGCTTGGGGACTGACAGTATCCGGGTGTTTTGGTCAACAGCGGCGCTTTTTAGTAGCATCACTGATGGGCATGATTAGCTATGGCTTCGGCTGGTTAGTTTTGCAATTAATCACACCAAAAGATAGCGGTGAGGGCTTAGTGGCAGTGATTCTAGTGGGAGTTTGCCTACTCACCTTGAGCTTAGGTCTTCGCAGTCATCACATAGTCTATGCCGTGTTCACTGCTTTTGGTAGTGCGATCGCCTATGCAGTTATGATTCTTTTGAGGTTAGCACCTCCAATCTTCCAATTCTCTAGTCAACCAGGCTGGTCAGAGTTGCAGTTACCTCTAATTTTTTTTGGCTCTGTGGGCGTCTTTATCAGCTTTTGGTTAGCAGTGACTTACTACCTAGTTGTCCCTGGATTGCGCCTTTTAGGATGGCGATAAAAAACTCCACGCCACTTGCGGGATAGAGTTTTTGGGCATGGGGGAAGAGTCACCAATGCCCTATGCCCTATGCCCCAAGTCGGCGGCGGCTATCCCTCGCCACTTGCAAGATAGAGTTTCCCGCCGACTTCCATAAAGTAATGTAGAAAAACCGAGACTATTTTTTGATTTCTGCAAGCCGCACACTCGTGACTGGAAGTCATGAGTTAGGCGCGACCTATTCTGTTAAAATTAACATATAGCGAAAACCAAGCTAAACTGAACCATCGACAACTAAAGATATGGGGTTCTACTAGGAAATAGATATTTTTTATCGACCCTCTAGTGGGTAAAATCTTTAAGGTACAGAGGTTAAACATACTTATAACTTTTTAGGTACTTGTTTAAAAGTCGCCGTCGGTGCGCCGGAGACTTCAAAAACGCCTGTGGAGAACTTGTAAGACCTGGAGCAATTCAGGCACAGATCGTTGAAGCAGGAATCACGCGACTTTTAGTCGTGTGAGGTTCAAACTATTTAAGACCGGACTCTTTAAATACTGATTGACGTATGAGCAAAGGTACCCTGTTTGACAAAGTTTGGGACTTACACACCGTTGGTACACTTCCCTCAGGGCTGACGCAACTATTTATCGGGCTTCACTTAATTCATGAAGTCACCAGTCCCCAGGCCTTTGCTATGTTACGCGAGAGGGGTCTAAAAGTACTGTTTCCAGAGCGGACTGTCGCTACAGTCGATCATATTGTGCCGACAGAAAACCAGGCGCGTCCTTTTGTCGATAGCTTGGCAGAGGAAATGATTCAGGCGCTGGAAAATAACTGTCAAGAAAATAACATAACTTTTTACAACATTGGTTCTGGGAGCCAGGGTATAGTTCATGTCATCGCTCCCGAACTTGGGCTGACCCAACCAGGAATGACGATCGCTTGTGGAGATAGCCACACTTCAAGTCATGGAGCATTTGGTGCGATCGCATTTGGTATTGGTACTAGTCAAGTCCGGGATGTTCTCGCTTCCCAAACCCTCGCTCTCTCCAAACTGAAAGTCCGCAGAATCGAAGTTAACGGCACTCTCAACCCTGGTGTTTACGCTAAAGATGTAATTTTACACATTATCCGCACCCTTGGCGTGAAAGGTGGCGTGGGATATGCCTACGAATTTGCAGGTACGACATTTGAGCAAATGAATATGGAAGAGAGGATGACTGTCTGCAATATGGCGATCGAAGGCGGTGCTAGATGCGGCTACGTCAATCCCGATCAAGTCACCTATGATTACCTCAAAGGCAGAGATTTTGCACCCAAAAATGCAGATTGGGACAAAGCAGTAGCTTGGTGGGATTCTATCAAAAGCGATGCTGATGCCCAATACGATAATGTGGTGATATTTGACGCTGCGGAAATTTCTCCTACCGTCACCTGGGGGATTACTCCCGGTCAAGGTATCGGTATCAACCAATCAATACCTCAGCCGGAAGAACTGCTCGAAGAAGACCGATTTATTGCTGAAGAAGCTTACCGTTACATGGATTTGTTTCCCGGTCAACCGATCAAGGGTACGAAAATAGATGTCTGCTTCATTGGTAGTTGCACCAACGGCAGAATTAGTGATTTGCGGGAAGCGGCGAAAATCGCCAAAGGTCGCCACGTTGCAGAGGGAATTAAAGCCTTCGTTGTTCCTGGTTCGGAACGGGTGAAAGAAGAGGCGGAAGCTGAAGGACTGGATAAAATCTTTCAGGAAGCTGGATTTGAATGGCGTGAACCAGGATGTTCCATGTGTCTGGCCATGAACCCCGATAAGCTGCAAGGAAGACAAATCAGCGCTTCTTCCTCCAACCGCAACTTTAAAGGAAGACAAGGTTCCTCTTCCGGTCGGACATTGTTAATGAGTCCGGCGATGGTCGCCACAGCTGCGATTAAAGGCGAAGTCTCTGATGTGCGCGAGTTGTTGTAATTTTGAGCATAAGGCATAGGGTATTGGGAGAGACGCGATGAATCGCGTCTGTACAAGAATTCAGAGTTATTATTCTCTCCTCTGCCCCAATCCCCAATCCCCAATCCCCAGTCCCCAATCCCCAATCCCCAATCCCCAATCCCCAATCCCCAGTCCCCAATCCCCAGTCCTTAATATGGTGAGTGAAGTCAAAACAGTTTCAGGGCGCGGTATACCCTTAGTGGGCAATGATATAGATACCGATCGCATCATTCCCGCGCGATATTTGAAAGCCGTTACCTTTGATGGGTTAGGCGAAGGCGCATTTATTGATGATCGGACAGCACTTAAAGGTGAACATCCCTTTGATCAACCCCAGTACCAAGGGGCGAATATTTTAATAGTCAACCGCAACTTTGGCTGTGGTTCATCACGAGAACATGCACCCCAAGCGATCGCAAAATGGGGAATCCAAGCTTTAATCGGTGAAAGCTTCGCCGAAATCTTTTTCGGTAACTGTGTGGCAATGGGCATACCTTGTGTGACAGCCGATGCTGTTACTGTTAAACAACTGCAAGAGTTAGTCGCTGCCAATCCTCAAGCCGCCGTGACAGTGAAATTGGAAACCTTGCAAGTCCAAATTAGTGATTACACAGCCCCAGTTGCGATCGGTGAAGGGACAAGAAGCACATTTATTTCTGGAACTTGGGACGCTTGCGGTCAGTTAGTGGCGAATGCTGACCAAGTTCGAGCAACGGCTGCAAAGTTACCCTATGTAGGTTGGGGCAATTTAGCCGCGAGTTAATTTCCTTCATTCTCTGGTTCTCAGCCAGGGAATGAGAAACTTCCCAGAATTGATAAAAACATCAAAAATTGAATCATTAACCCAAGTTGCGACTGATCAAGCAATACGTTTGGGTTAAGGAAAGAAACCCAACACCAAGAATCCTTCATTTGCTTGGGTAACACTAAAGTTCAACCCAACCTACAAATATTTTATTTTTTCAGAGTAATAAAAGAGCGTTAGGTTAATCGTTACCTTTTCCACATAACGTGAAAAGTCAGCTTAAGTCCTGGAGGGCGACGGCGATCGCAAGCAACAAAAACTTGATACACTTCAGGCAGAATTTGACATCCGCTGTGAGAAGTTTAAGCAGATGAAGAAAGCTGTAGCAATCGAGGCTGGCAAGGCAGTCAAGTTTCAATTAGAACAGCAGCTTCTTGATCAAGAGGCAAAACTGGCACATGTTAACGATGAACTAGATAAAATTGAGTCTGCAATGCAATCATGAGACTTATGTAAATATACAGTTATTTGGCGGATGAAAATTAGGATTTCCTAACCCAGAAAACAATAAAAACATAGATATTAAGTTAATCGGTGTTTGTTTATACTATTTCAATTCTTTGTAGTCGTTATACTCATGACTTAGGTTCTACCTGGGAATTAGGAAGTGGCTTTGCCACTTCTTTTTATTTATCTGCTAGTGCAGTAAAAAATAAATTAAAAGTTAAAAGTAATTCGTTCAACTTTTAACCTTTATTAACTGGAGTTTAGACTAAAAGTAGGCGATCGTTAACAAAGGAGTGTACGTGTCGTTAGTATAAAATTTTTACAAGGGCAGTCTGCGGTTAAC